>CAZVYG010000017.1:0-76376 GCA_964631605.1 uncultured Verrucomicrobiota bacterium | reverse complement strand
GCTTGAGGCGCCAGCCGCGGGCGGTGGCCAGGGGAGTTGTCACCGCCGTCCGTCCCACCTGGAAAGCTCGGGTCGCCTCGTAAAGCATCAGGGCCGCCACCTGTCCAAGCACCTGGCGGAATTCCTGCGGCGCGGTTTGCGCGTCCCGCAGGCGCGTCAAGTTGTGTTGCACCAGGGGGTGGCTGATAACGGTCACGCCCTTCATGCTATTGCACCAGGCTGGAGGATAAATAATAGAGCTGCCCCGCCCGCAGCTTCGGCAGATCCACCCCCACATCCACCTTCAACGTCCGCGCTTCGCTCTTGCCGAACAGGCGGAAGAGGTCTGAAAAGCTCAGGTGGAGCTGGTACTCGACCAGGTTGGCTTCTTCCAAGCCGGCGATTTTCAGAGCGCGGTCGAACGCGTCCTGGAAATTACCCAGTTCGTCCACGAAGCCGAGGGTATAGGCTTCCAGCCCCGAAAAGACCCGGCCATCGGCGAACTCGGCCCAGTCGGCTCGCAGTTCGCGCCCTTTGGCCTCGCTATTCCGATTCTTTTGCCGGGCCCGTTCGCGTCCCGAGGCGACCACTTCCTTGAATTTGAGATACACCTGATCAATCAAGGACTGCAACATCTGCCGTTCCTCTGCCGGTATTTCCGAAGGCTCTCGCGACCCGCTTAGCATATCCTTGAATCTGCCGCTTTTGTAGGTCTGGGGCTGCAGCCCCACCTTGTTCATCAGCCCGCGGTAATTGTAGCTCTGCATGATGACGCCGATGCTGCCGGTCAGCGTCAATTCATTGGCCACGATCCACCGGCAGGCCGCCGAGACATAATAACCGCCCGAAGCGGCCACGCTGCCCATCGAGGCGACAACGGGTTTTCCCGTTTCCTGTTGAAACCGGGAGATGGCCCGGTAGAGCTCGTCGGAGGCCAGCACCTCGCCGCCGGGGGAATCCACCTTGAGCAACACGGCTTTGACTTTGCTGTCATCGGCGGCCCGGTCCAACTGCGCCTGTATAATGTCCACCATGCTGTATGCTCCGCCGTCGTAGGCGTCGCTGCTGATAATCCCCGTCAGTTCGATCAGGGCCACCTTGTTGGCGGCTTGGTTATCCTCGCGCACAATTTCTTCGAGCGTGGGCCCGCCCGACCGAGCGTATCCTCGCCCCCCATCCACCAGGGCGCCGAGGAATTGCTGCAAGTTAAAGAGCAGGCTGATGACAAGCAAACCCAGCAGAATAAAAGCAAAGATCATCCAGCCCCGGCCGCGCCGCGCGGGCGGGGCAGTGGCGGAGGGCAACCTCGGGGGAGGGGGGGGAGAGGCCGAAGGCGAAGGAAGCGCGGGTGGCGCCGGCGGCTGGGGCGGAGCCGGTGTCGGGGTCGGCGAGGCTGACGATGCTGGCGTGTTTTCTTCCATGACCGGAAGGATACCGGAAAAGCACCCCGAGGGCAAGCGGGGGGGGGATTAGGCACGAGTTGTGCTGTGCCTTTAGCAGCAGGGACGCCGGTTTTGCGCCGTGGAAGGCCGGTGGTCCATGGGTGTGCTCACGGGCATTGATTGGAAGCAAAAATGCGCAGGAAAATCCTCATTGTTGACGACAACGCCGGGTTGGTGAAGTTGCTTCGGCTGGCTTTCCGGTCGGCCGGCTATTCGGTCGCCACCGCCCGCAACGGGATTGAGGCGCTAAGAAAAGCAAAGACGCTGGGGCCGGACTTGATCGTCCTGGACCTGGTGTTGCCTGAGCTGGACGGTTTTGCGGTTTGTGAGGCGCTCCGGCGTGGAAGCCAAACTGCTTCCGTGCCGGTGATTATGCTCACCGGCTTGTGCAGCCAGCTCGCGCGCCTCGCAGGCTTCGAATCCGGCGGGACGGATTTCCTGACCAAACCGGTCAGTCCTGCTGAGTTGGTTTCCAAGGCAAATGCGCTATTGGAATCACGTGGTTCGGCTTGCGCTTCGGCCGTGCCCCTTCCGATGTCTTGAAACCGCAGTTCTCTTCCTTGGCGGGCCGAGTCTTCCTCGGATCGGCCTGATTTGTTCCGGCCGGTTCCAGGCGGAATACCAAGTGAGATTGTGCGCCGCATCCGTCAACAATCCGGTGCGGCAGTGTCCAAATTCGGACCGTGTGCGTCGTTCCAAGCCCCCTGGCAGGTCCGAACGCGCGACTCCTACCCCGCGCCGTTCAGGTCAGGTTCTGTCTTGGTAGAATCGGACCAACACCCGCAACAGAGATTCCAGTTGCCGGGGGGAGTGTTCGCTCGAGATGACAAAGCGGTAATAGCCGTTGCCCGATTTTCGCAGGTACCGGGTCAGCGGCGGGTAGATGTTTGCCCGCAGCAGCATCTTGGAGAGCCGCTCCGTTTCCGTCTTGTTACGCGGGACCACGCGAAGGATGGGACCGGGGAACTCCGGGACCGGCACGCCGGCCCGCCGCAAGCCGTCCTTCACAAAACTGGCGTTGCGGATCAGGGCGGCGCGCAGTCCTGGTCCGTGCGTGGACATCAGGCGGACGGCCTCAAGGCCAGCGTTGGCGAGAGGCGGCGGCAGGGGGGTGCTGCCGATGAACAGCCGGCTGTCTTGTATCATCCGGCGGCGGAGGGCGGAAGTCCCCAGGATGGCCCCACCGTAGGCGCCGAATGCCTTGCTCAGTGTGATCGTCTGGATAATGCGGCTGCGATTTACCCCCGTGTGCTCGAGGGTGCCTCGGCCGTTGGGGCCAAGGACGCCCGCGCCATGCGCATCATCCACCAGCAGCCATGCATCCTTCGGCAGTACTTCGAGGTAACGGCCCAGCGGCGCCGCCACGCCGTCACGAGCGAACATCCCGTCGGTCAGCAAAAGAATCCTGGCGCCGGGGCCGCAACGGTGCGCCTTGAGTGCGAGCGCCTGCACATTGCAGGACTCGAACTGCAGGACGGGACAATCCAGAAAGCGTGCCGCGTCGTGCAGCGCGGCGTGAGCCTGGTCGTCAACCAGTGCATGGGAAACCGACCCTGCCAGCACCTGGGCAACAATCATCCCCGTGAGATAGCCGGTGGGCACCAAAAGCGCGGCCTCGGCCTCGAAGAAACGGGCCAGTGCGCTTTCCAGCTCGACATAGACCGAATGGTTGCCCGTTGTGACCCGGGACGCTGCGACGTTGAGACCGAGATGGCGCAGCCCGCGGCTGGCCGCCGCGAGAAGCCGGGGATGGCTTGCCAGGCGAAAATAATCGCAGCCGGAGAAGTAGGTGAGCTGACGCCCTCGAACCCGCACATAGGTGCGATTGACTTGTTGCAGCGGCTCGGCTTCCTGCATGAGCGTCCTTTTATTCCATTTTCACCAGGTCTCCCGCCTCCAGCGGTACATCGCCGCCGGCGAGCAGTTGCTCCACGTCCACCGGAATTTCCGTCCCATGCCGGGTAATGGTGATGCGGACGGGATCAGTCGGCGCGTAGTAGCCCGCGGCCAGAATCGCCTGCGCCAGCGTCAGCTTTGGTGTCCAGGGGACATAAGGGTTGCGCACGTGGCCCGAGAAAATGACGGTGGGCCCTTGCACCACCGGCCCCGCGCGGGACATCCCTTCCCGAAGGCCCGCCGCGTAGGCCGCGGCTGCATCCGCTCTGGCCCGGGCGCGGGAGACGCATCCCAGAGCCCCGCTCAGCCAGCAGGTCACCAGCAGGACGGATACACAACTCACCAGCTTCATACTCCCGGCGGCTTCAGGATTTTTCCAAACTCACTCTCGCCAACCTCGATTTCGATGCGTTTGGGGCCGCCTGCTGGTGCCGACGCCGGGGCCGGCCGCGGCGGCGTGGCAGCCGTGGCGCCGGCGGCAGCACTGACTTCCGCTTCGGCGGGTTCCGTATCCGGCGGCTCGCTTTCCTGCGTCGGAAAGGCCCAGTTGGTGCGTTTTTCCAACCAGTTTTGGTATCGTTGGTAGGTCCACATGCCCTGATCCGCTCCCGTCTCCAGCGCGGTTGCCAGCTTGAAAAAATCGCGGTTCCGAATGAAGTTCCGCACGGCGTGGGTGGCCATCAGAATCTCGCATTCGGGCACGCGGATATTCAGGTCCGCGCGAAAGCGGAGGCGTTGGGAAATGACGGCAACCAAACAATCCGCCAGTTGAGCGGAGACACTGTTCTGGATCTCCGCGGGGAAGGCGGAAACGATTCGATTGAGCGCCTCGGCGCAGGTGGCGGAATGCAGGGTGCCAAGGACCAGGTGGCCGGTCTCCGACGCGCTCAGGGTCAGGCGCATGGTTTCCGGCTCGCGCATTTCGCCGACCATAATGACGTCGGGATCTTCCCGCAAGGCATCCAGCAGCGCCTGCTCGAAGCTGGGCGTGTCCCGGCCGACCTCCCGCTGGCGAATGTAGGAGCGGCGGGGGCGGAAGGTATATTCGATGGGGCTTTCGATGGTCAGAATGTGACGGGTTTCCGTCAGGTTGATTTCCTGGATCAACGCGGCCAGGGTCGAGGATTTGCCCGAGCCGGTGGGCCCGCTGACCAGGACCAGTCCATGCGGATTCTGGACCAGTTTCTTGAGGCTGGGATGGAGGTTGAGTTTTTCGACCGTCGCCTGGAAGGAGGCAAGCAGGCGAATGGCAAAACCGACCCCTCGGGCGCTGTGCAGCATGTTGATCCGGCACCGGACCCCGGCAATGGTGCGGGACAAGTCGGCGGACCGTCGTTGCTGGAAGTCGGCCCAAAGTTCGGGCGGCAGCAGATGGTGCGCGGCTTCCAGCAGGGCCCGGGCTGGCAGCGGTTCGCCTGCGAGCCGCAGGGCGCCACGCACTCGCAATGCCGCCGGCAAACCCGGTTCCAGATGGAGGTCGCTGGCCCCGCTGCTTTCGGCCAACCGGACTAATGCTGCCAAATCCATAATGACCACCCATGATAAGGATAAACAGCCGTCCAAGCAAAGGCTTCTTAAGCGCGAGCAAAGGTCCTGAAGAAGACTTAACCGGGTTTTGCGGTAGAGCCCTGCTCAACTGACTTTTTCCATTCCTCAACGACGGCGCGCATTTGCTCGGCGGCATTAAGCCGCGGTTTGACGTGCTTGAGGCTAAACCAGGGAAGCAAGCCCAGCAAATCGGGCGTGACCAGAATCTGCCCGTCGCAATCAGGGCCGGACCCGATGCCGATGGTGGGAATGGGCAGACGCCGGGTCAACTCGGCGGCGAGAGGGGCGGCAACCAACTCGAGCACCACCGCAAACGCGCCCGCTTCGGCCAGGGCGTCCGCATCGGCCAGCAATCGCTGTCGTTCGGCTTCCTGCCTGCCTTTCACGTGGTAGCCCCCTTCTTCCAGCACATGTTGCGGAAGCATGCCCAAGTGGCCGAGAAAGGGGATGCCGGCGTTTCGGATGGCGCGAACCTGTTCGATGATCTCAAGACCGCCCTCGGCCTTGACGGCCTCCGCCCCCGCCGCAACCAGTCGCCGGGCGTTGGCCACGGCGGTCTCGGGGGTTTCGTAACTGTGAAAGGGAAGGTCTGCTGCCAGCAAGGCCCGCGGTTTGGCCCGGGCGGCAGCGCGGGTGTGATGCTCCATTTCCTCGATGGTGACATGGGTCGTGTCCGGGTAGCCCAGCACCACCATCCCAAGCGAATCACCCACCAGGATCAAGGGAATCCCCGCCTGATCCAACAGCCGGGTCATGGGAAAATCGTAAGCCGTCAGGGCGGCAATTCGTGTCCTGCCTTTGGCGGCGGTAATGGATTCGGGAGTGGTTTTGACGGAACTCATGGCAAACGGTTCCTCAGTCAGGCGCGCGGCCAGCCGCTAGTTTGGGAAGCTGGCCAGCAACTCCTCCGGCGAGACGGTGGCCGTGCCGATCTTGCCGACGACCAGACCGGCGGCGTGATTGGAGAGGATCGCAGCTTCAAGTGGCGAGGCCCCCGCGGCGATCGCCACCGTAAAAGTGGCAATGACCGTGTCGCCGGCGCCGGAGACGTCGAAGACTTCCTGCGCCACGGTTGGGATATGGACGGGCGGTTGCTGATGTTGGCAGAGCAGCATGCCGAACTCGCCCAGAGTGACCAAAAGCGCGGCGGGGCGGAGTTCGGAAAGCAAGCGGTGGGCGGCCGCCATCAGGTTCCGATCTTTCAGCGGGTCGGCTGCCCGTGTTTCGTCCGGGATGCGGGCCAGTTCGAAGGCTTCCTTGCGGTTGGGGGTGATGAGCGAGAGGCCGGCGAGATCAAGGGAATGCACGGGTTTGGGATCCAGGCTGAGCCAGACCGCGTGGCTGCGGCACAGGCGCTTGAGTTCATCGAGCAAGCCCTGCGTCACAACGCCCTTGCCGTAATCTCCCACAATCACTGCCTGGGCATGGCCGATGCGCGATGCCAGGGAACGGCCCAGCCGCCGGGCCAGAGCCGGCTCGACGCCGTCGCGGCTTTCGCGATCAATCCTGACCACCTGTTGTTGGTGGGCGACAATGCGCGTTTTGACGCTGGTGGGCCGGGATCGGCTTGTAATCAGCCCCTGGCACCCAATGCGGTGGTTCACCAGGAGGTTCTTGAGCTGCTGGCCCGAGGCATCGTGGCCGACGATCCCAAAAAGCTCGGTTGGAATCCCAAGCGCGGTGAGGTTGCGGGCGACGTTGGCCGCGCCGCCAGGCATGCAGCTCTCGCGCTGAAACTCCACCACCGGCACCGGCGCCTCGGGCGAGATGCGGGCCACCGTGCCCCAAATGAACTGGTCAAGCATTACGTCGCCGATGACGAGCACGCGGGCCCGAGAGGCGCCACGAAGCAATTGCCGAACGCGGGACCGCCGCAGCAGAGTCTGGGGCAAGGGGGTGGTGGTGGTGCGGCGGTTCATGGCGAGCGCGCGGGTTCGGATTCCGGTTCATCCAGGAAGGCGGTGAGCGGACTGGTGGCGCTGGCGGCGAGTTGCGGCTGGGCGAGGCCGCATTCATAAGCGGCGCGTCCAGCTTCAACCGCCAGCTTGAAAGCGGCAGCCATCCGGACGGGGTCGCTGGCCACCGCAACCGCCGTGTTGACCAAAACGGCATCGGCTCCCAGTTCCATGGCCTCGGCCGCATGGCTGGGCGCGCCCAATCCGGCGTCCACCACCACCGGCACTGTGGCCTGCTCAATAATGATGCGAATCTGGTCGCGTGTTTGCATTCCGCGGTTCGACCCGATAGGCGAACCCAAGGGCATCACCGTGGCCGTGCCGACGTCCTGCAACCGCTTGGCCAGAACCGGATCCGCGTTGATATACGGAAGGACCGTAAATCCCTCTTTGACAAGTTGTTCTGCCGCTTTGAAGGTTTCCATCGGATCGGGCAGCAGATAACGAGGATCGGGGTGAATCTCGAGTTTAATCCAGCGCGGCAGCCCCGCCGCGGCGGCCAACCGCGCCAGACGCACGGCTTCCTCCGCGTTCTGCGCGCCGCTGGTATTGGGCAACAACAGGTAGCGCCTCGGGTCAATGAACTCGAGGATATTGGCGAAGGGGTCTTTTTTGCCCGTCAAATCCGCCCGCCGCAGGGCCACCGTCACCATTTCGGTTCCGCTGGCTGCCAACGCGTCCCGCATCGTCTCGGGCGACGCAAACTTTCCGGTGCCCATCACCAGCCGCGAGCTGAAGGCTCGCCCGGCGATCACAAGCGGTTGCTGCTCAACAAACATGTCGCGGTTCAATGTAATCCCCCGGGGAGGATTGTCGAGCACGCGCAGACTGGGAAGGTTGGCTCAGGGCATGCCTTGGTAGCCAACCTGTCCGTTGCCAGCGCCCCCTCGAACGGAGATTCGTCATTCCTGGCCTTCGCCTCGACGGACGCGATGACAGTGGCCTCGAAGGTGATACATACCTCCGCCGAGCCGCGCACGAGATTGCGTTCGGGACGGAGCGCTGATCAAGCGCCCGAAGCCTCTCCTGCGAACGGGGTGGTGGTGCGGCGGACCGGGCGCAAAAGCGGGGCGCATCCTGCCAACGATCGGAAACCGGGTGTTGCCCGCAGAGTTGCAACAAACATAAGCATGCCAAGAAATGACAAGGAATAGGCAAGTGATGTTTAGAGGGTTTAATTTGCCATGAGCTACCTTAAGCGGCAGTAGGCGTATTGTTGGCAGCTAGAATTAGGGCTGCGTGACAAGATACCCAAAAAGAATCGGGTGAGCTTATGATAAAAATAAAGCGCACGATTAAATACGACGCCGATCGAGTTCAAGGCTTCGGCCGGGAGATCATGGGAGTGACCGGTTGCGAGCAACTCCCCAGTTGCATCCAATGCGGCACCTGTTCCGGCGCCTGTCCGCTCAGCATTTACATGGACTTTTCCCCCCGGCAGGTCATGGCGCTGGTGCGGGCGGATTTCAAGAACGAGGTGTTGTCCAGCAACACCGTCTGGCTGTGCGCTTCCTGTTACGCCTGCACGGTCGAGTGCCCGCGGCAGATTCGGATCACGGACATCATGTATGCGCTCAAGCAGCGGGCGATCAAGGAGCATGTCTATCCGCGGCACATGCCCATCCCGATTCTGGCCAAGGAATTTGCCAAGATGGTGCTGAGCAAGGGGCGGATCACCGAGACCCTGCTGGTGATGCAGTTGTTCCTGCGCGCCAACTGGCGGGCGGTGTTGAGCTCCTGGCGCCTGGGGTTGGGGCTGATTCGGACGGGACGCTTTGTCCTCAAGCCCGAGCGGATCCAGCGGCAGGCGGAACTGGCGGCGATGCTGGCGACCGTCAACGGCAACGGCAATGGAAAGGCTAAGTCATGAAATACCTCTATTTTCCGGGTTGTTCGCTCAAAGGCCTGGGTCGCGCTTACGAGGAATCGCTGCTGCCGGTCATGCGGCATCTTGGCGTCGAATTGATGGAACTGGATGATTGGAATTGCTGCGGAGCAACGGCTTACATGTCTGTGGACGAGCATGAAGCAACGGTGCTCGCCGCGCGAAACCTGGCAATCGCCGAAAAGTCCGGCCCGCAGGATTTGCTGGCCCCATGCAGCGCCTGCTACCTGGTTTTGAACAAGGCCAAGCACAACATCAACGATTTCCCCGAGATTGCGGAAAATGTTCAGCGGGCGCTGGATTGCGCCAAACTGGCCTACAAGGGCACCACAGTGGTGCGGCACCCGCTGGATGTGTTGTTCCACGACGTGGGCGTCGAGGCGATCAAGCAAAAAGTGGTGCGGCCGCTGACCGGCCTCAAGGTGGCTCCCTATTACGGCTGCCAGGTCGTCCGGCCTTACGCCACTTTCGATGAAGCCTGGAACCCGGTAACGATGGACAAGATATTGGCGGCCCTGGGCGCGGAGGTGTTACACTACCCCTTGAAGACCAAGTGTTGCGGCGGCAGCCTGACCGGCACGCTGCCGGAGGCGGGTTTGCGGATGAGCTACATCCTGCTCAAGGAGGCTGTCCGCCGGGGCGCCGATGTAATCGCGACCATCTGTCCCTTGTGCCAGTTTAATCTCGACGCCTATCACGATCAAATTGTCCGGCGCTGGGGCGAGGCGCGGATTGCGACGGTTTATTTCACCCAATTGATGGGGTTGGCCTTTGGCCTCGAACCCCGCCAACTGGGGTTGCATCGGAACTTCGTTCCGCTGCCGCTGAAGTGGGGCAACGGCGCGAGCCAGGCCGGGGCGCCGCCCAAGCCTGCGGAAAAAGCCAGCCGGTGAATTGCGTAACCAGCCAGAGATTATGAGCGCTTCCTCCAAGAATGGAAATGGCGAGATCCGAATCGGGTTTTATGTCTGCCAGTGCGGGCACAACATCGGGGCCGTGGTGGATTGTCCGGCGGTGGCGGAATATGCCTCGAAACTGCCGGGCGTGGTGCTGTCGCGTCATTACAAGTACATGTGCTCGGATCCCGGCCAGGAACTGATCCAGCAGGACATTCGCGAGCACAAGCTCAACCGCGTGGTGGTGGCCTCCTGCTCCCCGCTGCTGCACGAGCATACCTTCCGTGGCGCCGTCGAGCGCGGCGGCCTCAACCCCTTCTACTTCCAGATGGTCAACATCCGCGAGCACAACTCGTGGGTCCATGCCGACAGCGCCGCTGCCACCGCGAAGGCCAAGGCGCTGGCGCGGGCCGCGATCGAGCGCGTGCGCTTCCACCGCCCGCTGGAGACCACGCGGGTGCCGATCAACCCGGATGTGTTGGTTGTCGGGGGCGGGATTGCGGGCATTCACGCCGCCCTGACCCTCGCCAACGCCGGAAAGAAGGTCACCTTGGTCGAGCGGGAGCCGAGTATTGGCGGCCACATGGCCAAATTCGACAAGACCTTCCCCACGCTGGACTGCGCGGCCTGCATTCTGACCCCCAAAATGTCGGCGGTTCGAGCACACGAAAACATCACGCTTTGGACCTACTCGGAGGTCGTCAAGGTCGAGGGCTATGTAGGCAACTACAAAGTCACGGTGAAGCGCAAGCCCCGGTATGTGCACGAGGATTTGTGCGTGGGCTGCCAGGAATGCATCACCGCCTGCGTGTACAAGGATTCGCGGTTTCCCGACGAGTTCAATGTGGGCCTCAGCAAGCGCAAGCCCGTTTACCTTCCCTTCCCGCAGGCGGTGCCCCAGGCGGTGGTGATTGATCCCGAGCGCTGTCTTCAGGTGAAAACCGGCAAGTGCAAGAAAAGCTGCCTGGAAGCCTGTGCCGACCGCAAGGCGATAGACTTCTCGATGAAGGAGCAGTTGGTCGAAATCCAGGTGGGCACGATGATTCTGGCGACCGGCTTCAAGCTGTTTGATGCGACCCGGATTCCGCAGTACGGCTACGGCTTGTATCCAAACGTGGTCACCTCGCTGGAGCTGGAGCGGCTGGTGAACAGCTCGGGGCCGACGGGCGGCGAGATTATTTTGCGGGACGGGAGCAAGCCCCTCACGGCGGGGTTCATCCTGTGCGTGGGATCGCGCGATGTGAAAACCAATCGCTGGTGCTCGCGCACCTGCTGCATGCACTCGATGAAGCTGGCGCAGTTGTTCAAGGAGCACACCGGCGCGGATGTTACCATTTTCTACATGGACATCCGGGCGCCAGGCAAAGGATGCGAGGAGTTCTACGACAAGTCGCTCCGCGAGGGGATCCGCTTCGTCCGCGGGCGCGTGGCCGAAGTCACCGACTGGGCCCTGGCCCCCGAGGAGGAGGGCAAGCTGGTCATCCGCGTCGAGGATACCCTGGCGGGTTTTGTGCGCCGCATTCCGGTGGACATGATCGTGCTGGCGGTGGGCATGGAGCCCAACGCCGACTCGCAGGATGTGCGCCGCCTGTTCAATTTAAGCTGCAGCACGGAAGGGTGGTTCCTTGAGAAGCATCCCAAACTGGCGCCCGTGAACACCTTCACGGACGGCGTTTTTATCGCCGGTTGCTGCCAGGGGCCCAAGGACATCCCCGACAGCATCGCGCAGGCCGGGGCGGCCGCCGCCGAGGCTCTGGCGTTGATTGATAAAGGTTACATCGAACAGGAGCCCAACACGGCCTACATCGTCGAAGCCGACTGCTCGGGGTGCAAGAGTTGCGTGCCCCTCTGCCCCTACACTGCCATCAGCTTTGATGAACCCACGCGCAAGGCGCGCATCAACGAAGCCTTGTGCAAAGGCTGCGGCACCTGCGTCGCTTCCTGCCCGTCCGGCTCCATCCGGCAGCACCTGTTCGAGGACGAGCAAATCTTCAATGAAATCGCCGGTGTCCTGGCCTCCTGAGCCGGTCAAACCTTTAACACATGGATCGCATGAGTGACCAAAAACCTGGAGCGGCGGGGTGGGAGCCGCGCATCGCGGCTTTCTTCTGCAACTGGTGCACCTACACGGCGGCGGACCTGGCGGGCGTATCGCGGCTCAAATACGAGCCGAATATCCGCGTGATCCGCCTGATGTGTTCCGGGCGCGTGGACCCGCAGTTTATTGTCGAAGCCTTCGCGCGGGGAGCCGACGGCGTGCTCATCGGCGGCTGTCATCCCGGGGACTGTCATTATGTGGAGGGGAACTACAAGACTCTCCGCCGGTTTGAAATGCTCAAGCGAATGCTCACCGACCTGGGCATCGAAGAACCGCGGTTGCGTCTCGAGTGGATTTCGGCCAGCGAAGGCGAAAAAGTCCGAACAGTGGTCAACGACATGGTGGCCCGATTGCGGCAGTTGGGGCCGTTGGACCTGCCCGGCCGGTTTAAGGCTTGGGACCAGGAAATGGCCGAACTGGCCCACGAAATCAAGCAACACGAAGCGGCGGCGCCCGCCGCCCAACCGGAGATGACCCATGCCCGCTAAACCCAAAATCGGCTTTTACTGGTGCGCCTCGTGCGGCGGATGCGAGGAGGCGGTGGTGGACTTTGCGGAGGACATCCTCGGCGTGGTGGAAGCCGTGGATATTGTCTTCTGGCCCTGCGCAATGGACTTCAAGAAGGAAGATGTCGAAGCCCTGCCGGACCAGTCCATCCTGGCGACCCTGGTCAATGGCGCCATCCGTTCGAGTGAACAGGAGGAAATGGCGCGGATGCTCCGGCGCAAGAGCCAGTACCTGATTGCCTACGGCGCCTGCGCCCACCTGGGCGGCATCCCGGGCCTGGCGAACCAGTTTTCCCGGGAGCACCTGCTGCGTTTTGTCTTCGAAGAGGCTCCCTCGGTCGTCAACCCGAACAAGGTGCGGCCCGCCGTGAATACGGATATTAAAGGCCATCACCTCACACTGCCGGAACTGCGGCACGTGGTCCGCGCGCTCGACCAGGTGGTGGAGGTGGACTTCTACATCCCCGGCTGCCCGCCGACCCCCAAGATTACCCAGGCAGCCCTGCAGGCCTTGCTGGCTGGGAACCTGCCGCCCCGGGGCACGGTGCTGGCGCCGGACATTGCGCTTTGCGAGCAATGCCCGCGGAAAGCGACCAAACCGGCCGACCTCAGTTTTGCCGAGTTTCGCCGCACTCACCTGACCCACAGCGACCCCGAGGAGTGCTTCCTGGCGCAGGGAATCGTATGCATGGGGCCGGCCACGCGCGGCGGGTGCGAGGCTGCCTGCACCTGTGGAAACATGCCTTGTACCGGTTGCTTCGGCCCCACCTCCCGCGTGCGGGACCAAGGCGCCAAGATTTTGTCATCCTTGTGCGCCAACCTGGCGCCCAAACAGGGCAAGGAAATCGCCGAGGTCCTGGCTGGCATTCCCGACCCGGTCGGCACCTTTTACCGCTATGGATTGCCCAAGAGTCTGTTGCGTCGAAAAGTGAATCTCCCGACTGACAACGGCAACGGAAAGGAATCATGAACCCCGCTGCAACATCTGTTTGGAACGAAGCCCAGGCCCGCGCGGGCGCCGCCGCTCAAGCCCAGCGCCGCCGCGTTACGATTGACCCAATCACCCGGCTGGAAGGCCACGGCAAGATTGATATCTTTTTGAACGACCAGGGCGACGTCGAGCATGCCTACCTGCAAATCCCCGAACTCCGGGGCTTCGAGGTCTTCAGCATCGGCCGGCCCGCGGAGGAAATGCCCCAGATCACCAGCCGCATCTGCGGCGTGTGCCCGACCGCTCATCACATGGCGGCGACCAAGGCGCTGGATGACCTTTATCAGGTCGAACCTCCGCCGGCGGCGCGGAAAATTCGCGAGCTGGTCTATAACGCCTTCATGCTCGAGGACCACGCCCTGCATGTTTATTTGCTGGGCGGCCCGGATTTCATTGTGGGACCCGACGCACCGAAGGAGCAGCGCAACGTGGTGGGCGTCGTGCAGAAGGTGGGGCTGGAGACCGGCAAAAAGGTCATCTCCATGCGCCGGCGCGTGCGCGAGCTGATTGCCTACTTCGGCGGCAAGGTGATCCATCCGGTCATGGGCCTGCCCGGCGGCGTGTCCAAAGGCCTCAAACCCGAGGACCTGCCCCGGTTCAAAGAACTGGGCAAGGATGCCGTCGAGTTCGCCTTGTTCACCTTGCAGGTGTTCAAGGATATCGTCTTGCGCAACCCGCAATACGTCAACCTCATCAAGTCGGAAAGCTATACGCACCGAACCTACTATCTCGGTCTGGTGGACGCCCAGAATTGGATCAACTTCTATGACGGCCAGCTCCGCGTCGTAAACTCCACCGGCAAGGAGTATGCCAAGTTCCCCGCCCAGCGTTACCGCGAGTTTATCGCCGAACACGTCGAACCCTGGAGTTACATCAAGTTCTGTTACCTCAAGCCGCTCGGCTGGCACGGCTTTGAAGAGTTTCCCCAGAGCAGTGTGTATGCGGTCGCGCCCCTGGCACGCCTCAACGTCGCGGACGGCATGGCCACGCCCCACGCCCAAAAAGCCTACGAGGAGTTTTTCCAGACCCTCGGCGGCAAGCCGGTTCATCACACGCTTGCGAATCACTGGGCGCGGATCGTTGAAATGATTTACGCGGCGGAGCGGATCGTCGAGTTGTTGAACGACCACGAAATCACCAGCACCAACCTGCGCGAAATCCCGCAGGCCAAACCCAAGGTGGGCATTGGCGTCGTGGAAGCCCCGCGCGGCACCCTGTTCCACCATTTCGAAACCGACGAACGCGGCCTGATCCAAATGGCAAACCTGATCGTCGCCACGCAGAACAATGCCGCCCGCATCGCCATGAGCGTGGACAAAGCCGCCAAGGGGCTCATCAAGAAGGGCAAGGTGGACGATGGCCTGCTGAACATGGTGGAAATGGCCTTTCGCGCCTACGATCCCTGCTTCGGCTGCGCGACCCACGCGCTGCCCGGGCATGTGCCCCTCTGCGTCAACATCTACGATCGCGACCGCACCCTGGTCCGCCAGTTGCGGCAAGCCTGCTGAGCCGGGGCTTTGCGCACGGCCTCCCCGCGTCTGAACCGTGTCAGGGCCCGAGCAAGGCCCGGTAGAACCGCACGGGCCAATTTGTCGAAACGGGATCGGCGAGGGTAAAAGGAACCGTTGCTGAGTTGGTGGTTAGCAGGGTGGTCCACTGCAGCAGGTTCGTGGAAACCTGCACCGTGTAATCCGGGCCGGGGTCGCCGCTGACCCGAAACTCGAACGCGCCATGGTGGATGCCCAGCGGGGCAAGACGGGGCGGTTGAGGGGCAACGACGGATACCAGGAAAGTCTGCGTGACACTCAGCGCGGACCAATTGGTGCTGAAAACCATGATGCGGGGCGCCAGGTCAGGGGAGTTTTCCCGCGACGCGTAGTCCACTCTTCCGTCACTGGTCGTGTTGGTAGCGTAAATCCGCAACGAGATCAGGCCATCACCGACCTGCTCCTGCGCATACAACGGAGCCAGCGGCACTTGAATCGGAACACCGGCCTGCGCTGTCCAACTGGCCAGAACGGCGGACGACGTCGGGCGGTTGTTCCACGTCAGGGCGGATTCACTCCAGTTGTCGTTGGTAACCATGCCCAGCAGGTGAGGGGCGGGCACGTTGGTCGCCACAGGGGTCAGTTGAAGCACCGCGTCGGCGAGCGACCCGGGCATGACGGGAGCTGGAAAGCGCAGGTAGGATTCCCGGGCCAGACCGCTGGCGCCCAGTTTAACCGTTAGCAGCGGATCCGAGCCGAAGTTCAGGGAGGCGTAGCTTCCATCCCGGACATAGGCATCGGCTTCCGGAGCCAGGTTGGTCAGCCAGCCCGCTTCGGTGGCGACGACTTGGAACAGGCCGGTCGTGCCGGCTTGGGCGACTGTCGGCCGCCAGGAAATCACACCCCACCCAGGGTCAATGGCGGCGCCCGGGGGGGCGCTCAGCAGCGAGAAAACGAGCCGCTGGGGCGGAGAGTCGGGGTCTGCCGCGGGCACCGGCAGTAAAAGCTGGGCGCCTGCGATCACCGAGAGGTTGGACAGGGCCGTCATGGTCGGAGGTTGGTTGGGCGGCAGCACGGTCAGCAAAACGGTGTTGGTGGCGCGGGCGCCGCCCCGATAGGCCGCGGGCAGGGAAATCAGACGCGAGATTTCCTGCGGGGAGAGGACACCGCGGAAAATCGTGGCGTCGTCAATCACCCCGTTGAACCAGCGGGTGATGGCAAAGCTGGAGGACATGTGACCGCCGAACACTGCCGAGGAGCCCGAGGCCATGTTCAACGTTACAGAAGAGTCGGAACCCACAAGGTTGCCATTCAGGTAAAAGGCGATTTCACCCGTATTCCCTGCCGTGGAGCGAAAGGAGACCGCAGCGTGATACCACTGGCCGGGAACCACACCCCCGACCGACAGGTCGGCATCGGTGGTGGTCGTGGCGATGTAGTGGCGCAGGGTCAGCGAGTTCTGCCCCGAGGGGCCATAAACCTGGAACTCGTCGGGCGACCCGAATCCATCACTGCTGCCGATATAGAACAGAAAATCGTCGTTGGTGCTGGAGAGTCGCTTAAACCAGGCGGTGAACGTCCAGTCGTCTTTGTTAAAGTCAAGGTCTGCGGGGTTAACAGAGGCCACCAGTCGGGAGCCGTTGAAGTCTCCGGCTTCGCGCAGGAGCAAGGATTGAGAAGAGCGCAGGCCAAGCTGCGGCGGGGTGTCCGGCGAAAGGTAATTGGTTCCGGAACCGACGGTGGTGAGAATACCTGGCACCGCCCGACTCGAACGGTCGGTGATGGCGCCGTCCAGGGTGTCCTCCGGCGGTTCAAAGTCGAAGTGCGCCATCAGGCGGGGATCCGGCCAGGTGTCCACCACGCTGAATTGGAACGAGGCCGGACCCGTGAAACCGGGTGAGGGAATGAACCGGGCGGTGTGACCATCGGACAACAGGGAGACTGTCCCGTTGGTGGGCTGCAGCACAGCAAACAAGAGCTGATCGGCTGGCGTCTCGAGGTCCGAGGCAAGGGTGCGAAGGTCCAGATCGAGGGGAGTACCCGCGCCGACGGCCACTTGGGCGGAAACCGCCACCGGCGGTTGGTTTGAGACGATGCCGAAGGCGTTGGTGTCCGCCGCGCCCCAATCAGCCAACGGCACAATGGGCGGAAAGTTGGTCGGCGGGGTTTCAGCAGGGTACAGCGGCACAAAAAGAACGGCGAAGGTCGTGTTGGTGACGTTTGCGAGGTTGACCGCCAGTTTGCGATAGCTCGCATTCGGATTTTGCCCGGCCGGGTTCGGAGAGGTGGGCAACGGGACCGCATTACTTACCGTGATCGTGCCCCCACCTTCGAGGATGCGCACCCACAGACGATCGGAACCTTGAGTCAGCATGGCGGAGGTCCCGGAGGGATCAAGCGTGACGGCGCTGTTGGTATGAATGTGCATGAACCACCAGACGTTGGCGGGCGAGCCGGCACGGATTTCGTCCTGGACCAGCACCCACCGGCGATTGCGCAAAAGCTGAATCCCGCGCCAGACCTTCGAGACGGAGTAGGCGCTGGTCAGGTCCAGAACGACCGCGCTGCGCTCGGCGTTCGGTTCCGAGGTATGGAGGATGACCGGCGGTTTGGCCCCTACGGTCTGGTCAGCGGCAGAACTGGGATTGATGACCAGGGTGTTGTGGCCCTCGGCGCGCAGGCGGTAATAGGTCCAGCGCTGCGAGCCGAAATAGCCGGGCAGCGCGTAATCATCCCCGCCGAGATCATGCGCCCAGCGCACGCCGAGGGCGTCGAGCACAAAACTGCCCGCATCCAAGTTGCCGTGGCTGGCGCCCAGTTCGCCGCCCTTGGTCCCAACGAAAGTGGCATCGGTGTCCTGCCAGCGCGAACGCAACGTTACCGCATCGGCGGTGGCGTACGGCGTCGTGCCGGTGGGGCCGCGAAAGTAATTGTCGGGCTGAAGACCGGTGGTTTGTGGATCAAAGCCGCGGCCATCGTACCACAGAAGATCGAGCGGTTCGACCGAAGCGTTGTTGCGCTCATGCCAACTGAATTCGGGACGGTTATGGCGGCGCGCGAGCCAAAAGAGTTGTGGTCCGCGCATGTTCCCGGCTCCTGCATCGGCGTAATTAAAGGAGAGCTTCAACGGACCCACCATGTAGATCGGGTTCAGCCCCGTCTCCCAGACCGAAGAGACGGCACTAAGGCCGAAATCCGAGCCAAGAGCCGATTCCAGGCCGGCCATGAGGCGCATGTTGTAATCGGTGGTGTAATCCCAGTAACCGGGGCCCTCATACCAGCCGCCGTTGTCCGTTGTGTAATGGCGCATGACCAGCCTGGCGGAGGCGACCGCTTTCGAGAGAACGTATTCGGCGAGGGGTTCGTTCTCGGCGCCGATCGCCAGGGCGCCCAGGATCATGCCCCCGTTGCAGACCAGGTTCCAGTTGTTGGCGGAGGAGGCCACCCAACTCGAATTATTGGTGTAGAGCGTGAGCGAAGGGTTCAGCCCCTTGTTGATGATCGCAGTGCGGATGGTGTCGCGCCGCGGCTGAGTCCAGTAATCGTAAAGCCAGTCGTAGCCGATGGCGCACGCGTGGGTCATTTCCGCCGTATCCAGGAAGTGCGCCGGGTGCCAATCGGGGAAGTTGGTGGAAGCAACCTGCTCGAGTTCGGCCCAGGCGCGCTCGGCGAAAATGTTGTTGCCCGTCATGCGCCAGGCCAGGCCCAGCTTGTACATGCGATCCACCACGCTCCGGCTGACGGCAAGGATGGTGCCGCGCACGTCCTGGTTGTAAACATTGACCGGCTGGGAGAGCATCGCAGAGGCCGAATTACTGACCGTGGCCCACCACGAGTTGAGCTGGGGAACCGAGTTCGAGGCGAGGGTTCGTTTGAGCCACTCGAAACGCTGGCTCGAGGCAAGCAACCGGGGGTGCGATCCGGTGAGGGTGTCGAGGTAGTTGTTTTGGGCGGGAGCGGCGCGGTCAAGACCCGCTGGAATGAGAGCGCTGGCGGGGATTATCGTGAAGTTCGAACCGCCCGGCTCGATCCACGCGGCGGCAAAGTGGTCCGCGCCCGTGCCGGCTTTATGAACCAGTTCGACGTAATACTTCGTGTGGGCGTTGAGGGCAACGGGAGCGGAAACCTGGCCTGGCAGCAGGTTGAACTGACGGAGGCCGGTGGGGGTGTTGTTCGAGGCAATGAGTTGTTTCGAGGCAGGGCTGGCATCGGGGCTCAGGAAGAGCTGGACCGCGTCGGCGCCGGCGACCGCGAAGGTGTAAGTTCCGTCACGGGGCGGCAGCAGGAAACCGGAAACCCGCGTACCGTAATCATCGGTCCAATCCGGCTGGAGTGTTTCCATGGAGGTCAGAAACTCGCGGCCGTCCGGCCGGGAAGGATAGTTCGGGGCGGAAGTCAGGGTGGCGACATTGGTGCCCGGCAGATTGAGCCAGGTCTCAGCGAGAATTGACCCGCTTTCTGGAGCGGCCACCGCCGGATAAAGCCGCCCTTGTGGAATGATTTCTTTGGGCCGGCTGGGGCTGGACCACGCAAGCTGAACCTGCGCGTTGCCCGCCCCTTCGATGAATTCGAGGACAATATTATAGCGTTGGCCGGCGACCAGATTGATCCGGCCGGACATCTCCAGGGCGGCCGCCGAATAAGTTGTGCGAGCAAACAACAGCCGGTTGTTGACCCAAAGCCGGGCGCCGTCGTCCGCGGTGACATGGAAAGAGTAGGTCTCGGAAAACTCGGGTTCGACCTGGCCAGACCAGCGGACCGAGAACGTGTCGGTGCCCATGGTGTTGGTCGGGGCGCCGGCGCCCCAATTGAAGTCCACAGTCGGGTCAATCCGGGTCGCGCGCAGGGTGGTGAAGTCGCTGTTGTCAAAATACTCACCCGTCAGGCCGGTGCCCAGGGCAATGGCAGGCAGGGGGCCCAGCGTCGCGAGCAGGAAGGCGAGAGCCCCCGTCAAGAAGAGATGTGGTGAACAGAGGGTGAAGCGCATGATTGAACCTTGGGAATGGGATCTCGAACCTCGAAGGCGAAACGCCACAACGGCAAACCCCCTTTGCCCGGCTCGAATCGGGTTAGGGGCTGGCCCGGAGATGCGCACGGCGCTTCCTCACAAGCTAAAGTGAACCTGGCGCCGGACATCGAGGGGTGAACGTCTAACCCCGAAGTCCTCCGGGGCCGCACTCGGGCTGGTAACAACTACTGAAGCGAGCCCTTGGGGCCGATCCTGCGGGTTGCCACGTGGTTGTCGAAGAAAATGTAATTGCGGACCCGCCCGTGCACGGGCTGCTTGGGTAACTGGTCAACCCAGCCGGCCGTGGGGAAGGCAATTTGGTCCGCATCCATCATGAGGAAAACATCGGTAAAGGGACGCACCCCGGCGATTTCGCTTAGGCGATGGGGCGGCAACGGTGGGTTGCCTTGGTAAACAGGATAGCCGAACGGATCGAACACCACGCTCCCGTCCGCATTGGTCAACCCCGCCTGCCGCGGAACGGTGCGAACATAAACCGTCACGTTGGACATCAAAGTGCTCGCCCGGTTTTCGTTGTAACGCTGGTAGCCGGGGCAGAACATGGCGGGAGCCAAACGGGTCACGTTATCCGGGGCCTTGTAACCCATATAGGTGGCCAGGTAGTAGATGAGCTCGGACTTGGTATTCTGGTTGTAACTGGTTTGTTGACCGTGCCAGAGGCCGAAGCTGGAGCCTTCCCCAGGCGGCAGCCAGCCGTTGTTATCATCCACCCACATGTGGAGGGCCATCCCGGTCTGCCTCAGGTTGTTCAGACAGCCGGTTTGCTGGGCCTTCCGCTTCGCATTCGCCAGGGCGGGCAACAGCATGGCCGCGAGGATCGCTATAATTGCTATGACGACCAGCAACTCAATGAGGGTGAAGGCCCGCCGCAGCGGCGCCACGGGGGGAAAAGGCAAGGCTCTCATGGGGTGTATCCAACTTCAGCACGGCTGCTGCCGTACTTGCAATTCATGGTTCCTGAACGCATGGTTTAACTGACTTCACCATACTTTATTGCAAGAACAGCCCACTGCGCAAGTCTAATGCCCATCCAATGGGTTTTTTTTGCGTTGAAACCAACCAAACCGCCCAAGTTACTTTAGATTCTCCACGGCGAACGGTAAGGTCGTGTGAGGAGCTTGGAAGCCTCGGGGTCGTTGGCGATGGTTTCGGTCGCCGTGTCCCACTTGATTTTGCGGCCGACAAGCATCGCAATGAGCCCCAGGTGTCCCGGAATGGCGGAATGATGAGCGGTCTCGACCGGGGTGATGGTCGGTTTGCGGGTCTTGACGCAGTCCAGGAAATTGCGGTGGTGGCTGTCGGAACGGTAGAGCTTGACCTGATATTTTTCAGGCGGGATTTGAGCAAACCAATCCGTGTTGGAGGCATCAAAGCCACCGCGGTCAACCCAGACCCACCCGTCGGTGCCGATCCATTTTGTTCCGCCGCGGATGTCCGAGTGACCTCCCGCGATCACCAGCTCGACACCGCCCGGGTATTTGCAAGTGATCCGGTATTTGGTGCAAGTGTTCCAGACCGCGTCCTTGGGAGGAAACTCGCCTGTTCCCTCAACTTCGGAGGGACCGGAGTTGTCGGCGTCAAGGCCCCAATGGGCGATGTCGCAGTGGTGGCCAATCCAATCCAGGAGTTGGCCGCCGCCGGTATTGTAGTTCCAGCGCCAGTTCATGTGGACCCGGCCTTTGATGTAGGGTTCCATCTGCGACGGGCCGATCCAAAAGTCGTAATCCAACTCGGGCGGCGGATCCGAAGGGGTCATGAAATTCTTGGTGCCGGCGAAATCATGGTGGCCGGCGGGGAGTCCGACTTCGACGCGGGTGACTTTGCCGATCAGGCCGTTGCGGACAATCTCGGCGGCCTTGCGGAACGGTGCTTGAGAGCGCTGCCACGAGCCAGTCTGCCAAATCCGCTGGTTGGCCTGCACCGCTTTCACAATGGCCTGTTGCTCGGCGATGGTGCGTGCCAGCGGCTTCTCGCCGTAAATATCCTTTTTCTGCCGGGCGGCTTCCACCGCAGTGAGGGCGTGCCAATGGTCCGGGACGGCCAGCATCACCGTGTCAATGTCCTTTCGGGCCATCATCTCGCGATAGTCTTTGTAGGCTTTGCAGTCCTTGTTTTCGTACTGCTTGTTGATGCGGTTGACGGCCGCCTCGAGATGTTTTTGATCCAGGTCACACGCGGCCAGAACCTGGCAGTCCTTCATGCCGAGGAAGGCATCGGTGTTGCCGGGACCCATCATCCCCCAGCCCACCACCCCCATCGTGATGCGCTCGGACGGCGCGGGCTGGCCGCCCCGCCCAAGGGCGAATGCGGGAATGAGTGTTGGAGCGGCAAGCGCAAGGGTGCTGGTGGCAAGAAAGTGACGGCGTGTGATGCCGTTAACGTGAACAGAGTTCTTCATAGGGGGGAATGACGCCATAAAGCCGGCAAAAATTCGAGAACAAAATGAAAGCCTTTTGCGAGCGCCGTTCGCAGGCACAGCTATCGGTTCCTGAGTCTGAACCAAGAGCGCGTGCTGGTTGAAGTAGAGGTATTGGTCGGCGTGCTCGAAAATGACGCCTGAACGCAGGATTTAACAGGCAAGCTGATTCGAGGTTGCGGCATTCTCGATGGCCTCCGCGGCCAAAGCATCGAAGTGGATTCCAAGATCGTTGCCAAACCCTTCAGTCAGTAAGGTGACGGCGATCGAATGGGTGTCTTCGGTGACGCGCGGGTCCCTCGGACTTGTGGCGATATGGACACTGACGGTGACCTCCCCATCCGCGGCCCGACCGCCCCATTCGGTCCAGAGTTCGACATCCGCCCCAGTCTGCCGCACACCAGCTTGCCAAAACGCCCCGTGCTCTCGCACCTTCCCACCTTCGCCCCTTCGCCCCTCACTTTAGTCCCATAGTCCGATAGTCCCATGGTCGAAAGGTCCCGTTTCGCCTTCCCACCTTCTCACCTTCCAACTCTTCTCCTCGTCTCCCCTTTGCCCTGCCGCCACCCGCCGCCCTGGCCAGCAGCCCCGCTCCCAAGCCGCTGTGTAGCGCCAAGAAAATCCCCTTGACAGGCCGGACCGCCGGGTGGTAGCATGGGACTATGATTGGTGAGCCGCAAAACCAATTCTCCCTTACCCGCGGAGCGCTTAGTACATCCAGCGCCAAAAAACCAATTTCTTACCAGTTTACCAGTTTGCCGCCCCCTACCGAACACTCCCCAAACAAACCGCGCCATAGAAAGGAAACAAAACCGATGAAAACATGTCTTCTGCTCCCCGTCTGCTTGTGCGCGCTGGCAGTGAGCAGTCTGGCCGATTCGTACACCAATGCTCTGCCTGCGGGCTTTAGCGCCATTGCAAATCACTTGGATAACGGCAACAACACCTTGGATGAGGTCCTGCCAAACGTGCCCCCACTGACGCGACTCTGGAAGTGGACCTGTTCCGGATGGATACTATATGCCTTCGATGACATGGAACTCGCCTGGACTCCAACCGGGGGCACCCTCAGACCAGGCGAAGGAGCATTGATCCAGCTGTCAGGCGCCGCCCAGTTGATTTTCAGTGGTGCGTCCCCGTCAGTCGCGTTGCCGCTGGCGTTGCCCTGTGGTTGCGGGGCGGTGAACTTCGTGAGCCGACAAGATATGGGCGTGGGGACATTCGAAAACATCATGGGCGCGCCACCCTTGGAGGGTGCACAGTGGCTGAAGTGGGTCGGCAACGCTTGGGTAACGAATTTCTTTGCCGGAGGTGCCTGGCATCCCAGCGAGCCAACCAATGCCATCGGGGAATCCTCCATCATTATCATTCCTGTTGGCCACGGGTTGAGTCTGACCTGCGCTTCCGACAAGGCCGTTGATTCGAACGCGCCGTGGGACTTCGATTCCCCTGTCCTGCACAGTTTCTGTTGCGGCACGAATACCTCATTGTCGGTCCTGAGCACCGTGACCAACACCGCCGGTTGTCAGATGACCGCCACGCGCACCTGGCAGGCCACCGACTGTCAGGGCGCGACCAATACTTGCAGCCAGACGGTGACCGTGGTGGACACCATGCCGCCGGCAATCACCTGCGCCATCAACAAGACCGTGGAATGCGGCAGCAGTTGGAGCTTCGATGAGCCGACCGCCTTGGACTTCTTCTGCGGAACCAACGTAACTATCAGTGTGCTCAGCACGATTACCAACGGTACCTGTCCAGCGGTCATCACGCGGACGTGGCAGGCCACCGATTGCTGTAGTAATAGCACGAATTGCAGCCAGGCGGTGACAGTGGTGGATACCACCCCCCCGGTAATCACCTGTCCGTCAAACGTCGCGGCGGAATTCGACGGGTGTGGAGGCACGGCCGTCTCGTTCCCCAGCCCGGAGGTCCGCGACAATTGCGATCCCAGCCCTACGGTGACCTTCCAGCCGGCCGCCGGCACCCGTTTTTGTCCCGGCCACAGTACCGTCACATGCTGGGCGGTGGACAGTTCGGGTAACTCCAACGCCTGCACCTTTACGGTCACCGTCGGTGGCCCGCCGCGACCGACGCTGCGCCTCGCGCTGGCCGAAACCAACGTCACCCTCTGCTGGGAGCAGACCTGCACCGGCTTTGTCTTGCAGGAAACCGACCGACTCGACCCGCCCGCATGGTCGTACTCCTCAGTCGGCGTCGCGCCGATCGGGAACAACTACTGCGCAACGATTCCGATCCAAGGCGAAGCGAAGTTCTATCGTCTTACAGACGGCCAAGACACTTGTCCGCAGGTTTCCGGTGCCGTCACCAAGCTTTACGCGCTCCTGCCCAACGCCTACGGACTGGCCTTCGCAACGAATGGAGTGCTTTATGTTGGGCGCGACACCCTCGGTTTCCAGACTCCCTCGCTCGAGATGAAAATCTGGAAAGTTGGCCAGTGCGGCACGCCCGCAGCGGAATTCGGCGATCCTATCTCTGACCCGGATGGGGTCTGGGTGGATCAAGACGGGGTCTATTCAGGCAGCCCCGGATCGGTCTTGGTTGTGCTGGATTACTATCTTAAGGGCGGAGCGGTCTGGGTCCTCAAACCAGATGGCTCGACCAATGCCCTTTTAGGCCCCAGCACGAGTTTGAGCAATCCCAACTTCATGGTTCTGGACGACTCAACACCGCGGCGCTTGCTGATTTCCGACGAAGGGAAAGAGGCAGTCTTTGTTTTCCTCGGGACATCAGTGACGAAGCTCTTCGATTTGGCTTGGGCCGGGCCGATTGCTGTGGATTCGCTTAATCGGATTGTGGCAACCGCGCGCTATTCGAACTGGGCGTCGCTGTTCGCCCCCGATGGCACTCCGCTCACCCGCTATTTCGCTCCGACAAAGGAATCCTCACCCTTGGCACGCGGGCCGGGCGACCGATTCTGGGGATCGGACATCTACGCGGTGAACAGCTCGAACCAGTTGATCCGGGTGGATGCCAACGGATCAGCAACCATTATGGGCAGTGGCTTCCAGCAGGTCACGTGCCTCCAGTTCGGCCCAGATAACGCCCTTTACTTGGCGGAACGCAACACAGGAAGGATTTACCGCATTACAAAGAATCCCTAACTGCAGTTCAAGCTCCCTACCCAGCAGACGAGGAGTCGGAAGTCCCGTTCCTAACCGACAGGAATAGACGTCCGTTTTAGAGGTGCCGAGTGCTGGAGAAGCGTTGGCTGAGCCAGGGAAAGCCCCAACCCCCGGAGCGTCAGCCTGCGGACTCCCTGGCCGTGAGGCTAACCACAAAAGACGCCCCAGGATTGCACTGCCGCATGGTCCCGGGGCTGCTGCACTGTTGTTGTCCTTGTCGTGTTCAGTGTCTTGTTCCAGTCCCTTCGCCTTTCACCGCGCGGCTTTGGGGCGGGGGCCGGGACAAGTGGTTCCTCCTGAAGGCAACCTCCACTGGCCGCCCGCAGTCGCCGCGCTTTTCAGTGAAAGGGCAAAGAAGCCCGAAACAAATGAAACAAAATATGAACACTACAGACATCAACAAGAACCTCACCCCGCCGTCCGTCACCATCGCTGCCCGCAATCCAGCTCGGGGCGTCCTCACCTTCGTGGTCACCCTTACCACCTTCAAGGACACCCGCTCCTATCCCTGCCATTCCTTCGAGAGTGCCACCAAGCTGGCCGAGCGCTTCATTGCCGGCGTCACCAAGCCCCGCCCGGCGGAAAAGGGGTCAAGCCTCTATTGTTCGCCTTTCGGTTGGCAGCGCCAGTTTCAGGTTGGTAGAGTTGGACCATGCCGCGCCCCGTACGCCATGAGTCTAGCGGTGCCCTGGATCACGTGATGAGCCGTGGGAACCGGCGCGCTGACCTTTATCTCGAGGACGTGGATCGGCAGGATTTCCTGAAGCCGCTGGTGGAGGCCCGCCTGAAAAGCGGCCTTGCCCCGTGAGATCTGGGCGGTGTGCGCGCCAATCAATGCGCCCGTTATCTCACGGGGTGAACCAGTGCATGCCTACGGCCTGATGTCGAACCCCTATCCTCTGGTGGTCGAAACGCCCAACGCCAATCTGGTGGCGGGAAGGGCTTGGCTCCAAAGCCCGTACCCCCTCCGCCTCAATCACCGGCACCAACTGATCGGGCAGGTGTTAAGCGGGCGTTACAAAGAACGGATTATCGCGGAGGAACTGCGCCGTCTGGGCTGGCAGGAAACAGACCTGATGTCCCGGCGGAGGCACGACCCAGGCAAAGTCCAGATTGCGGTGCGCTTGCGGCGGGAGACGACGCTTTCGGCTAAGCGGATCGCCCAGCGCCTGCGCATTGGCACCCCCAAGAGCGCGAGCTTTCGTCTGCGGGCGGTGATGCGAAACCAACCCTCAGCCGACCCGGCGCAGCGCCGATTAAGTCTATGAAGGAAGCGGCGAAAACTAGAGGCTTGACCCCTTCCATGACCCCTTCCACGGGCTGGCCGCCCCCCGGCCAAGGGCGGAGGCGGGGACCAAGGTTGGGGCCATCAAAGGGACACTGGTTGCGGCCAGAAAGTGGCGTCGGATGGTTCGGTTCGTGCGGTCAGAATCGTTCGTGTATTGAATGACGCGATAACAGCGGCTGGAATCGAGAAGAAAATTACGGGGCATACCCCGGCGTCCTTACTGGCGCACTTGGACAAAACCCAGCACGGGACCGGGGGGGCCACCGGTTCGGCCCGCATCCGCAACACGGGATTGCGGGTACGTTCTGGAGCCTCAAGAACGCACGCGACGCTTCACGTGAGCTCGGCCGGGGTTCGGCCAGAGGCCGCCACGGCCAAGGAGTGCTCCCCTTTCCACATTCCTCTGCCGGGTCGGCTTGCGCGGACTGGTCTGCTTTCCCCGCGACCAGAAGCGGCTGCCTCGCCGACTGCCGCCCGAACCACAGTTGATTGTGCCCGGCATCCGAACCCGCAAGCAACCGGCGAGGGGCCAGAGACGCACCGTGCACCCCCACGAAGCGCCGCTGGCCGCCCTCCCGATCCCCCCGCCGCCACCGCACCCATCCTCGCCTCGCTCCAGGAAGCGACCGCCTGCTCCATAGCCCTAAATTCAGGAGTGGCGGTCCAAGGTCGGTCGCCTACGGAGCTACCAGCCGGTAAAAGACGGTGCCGGCTCCCGTGTTCAGCGGTTGTGCATGGTAACCGTCCCCCGCTCCACTTACCGGGCCCCAATTGCCCGAGCCGGGCTGCAATCCCACATTCAGGGGGTTCGTCTGGCTCTCCAGCCTCCAGCCGGCATTTGTAGGCCAGGTTAAAACAAATTGGCTGCCGACAATCTCGTAAGACAGCCGCGGAAGTTCCGGCGGAGGTGTGGGATCATTGTTGGTGAAAATCATCAGATTGTCCATGTAAAGATCGGCCCCCTCGGGTGGCAGAGGGTTCGCGCCAAAACTCCCCCAGCCGAACAAGACTTGGTCCCAATTCGTCACAGTTTGCGCGTACGTGGTGCTCAACCCCTGAACAAAATCGTTGGTGCCCTCTCGATACTCGACCAAGATGTCGTACATGTCCCCGTTCTTGGTCAGCGTCATTCTTGCCGTCCCAATGGTGTCGGGAGCACTTATCATCACCGTGTAATCGGTTGCCAACGTTGCACCCCGCCCGTGACCACTCACTGTAACTGAGCCTTCATATTGAATCCGACAGTATGGCGTTAGCCACCCGATATATGAATTGAAGCTCCTGTCATCGGCGCCCAAAGTTGTAACCTGATTGTGGTTCGTTAACGGCGTGCCCATCGAGGATCCGATACCGAAGTTGAAGGCTTTCGCGAGGGGAACGGCTGGGTAGTTGAAGTAGAAGTCAAACTGCAGCGTCAGGCTGGTGACACCCTCTGGCGACATATCCACCGGCAGGCTCATCTGGCCCACCAGCTCCTGTTGGCCGGACGTGGGCGTGGTCATATGGTAACGCAAGGCTTTGGATTGAAACAGGGCGTTGGTCACGACTTCCACGAAGCGGGTTTCACCTGCTGTTGCATCCATATACCAAGGGAACTTGGGTGTGTCCGCCTCGAAGTCATCTGCCATGATCAGCATGCCATGGGACACTGAGGGGAGTGCCAATAACACGGCTCCTGACAAGGAGGCGGAAAGTTTGCGAATGCGGTGACGATCCCCGCGCAGGCGACAAACCTGTCTCGCGCTCCACAGAGCAAGGTCAATGACGAGTTGTGAATTTGGTATTTTCATAGTAGATGGGGATGGTTTTGGTTGCTGTAATGTTGGACGGATGGTTTTTTCTTGGGCGATTTTGAACTGGGTTCTCGGTACCCACCACATGGCGGAAGCGAGGGATGTCGCAAAGACGATTTCGAAACACGTTGGCAGATCCGGATGCCCGATGGGGCATACCGCCTTCCTGGAAAGTGCCGGTTCAGCCGTGACACCGAACTTCCGGACTTTCCCGCACTCGGCACGCTGAAACTGCTCTGCAACATTTCACGATACATTTACTCGAAAACGGCACATTCTGTCTTGCAGGCCCGCGACTTTCTTTTGGCAAAATCCGACCTGAGGCGCATGCGATGCTGTCCAACCGTCCAACCGCCCCACCTGGGCTAAAGGGTGGACAGTCTGGAGGACGCACTTATAATGCGCGGATGCTGGATATTAGATTGATACGCGAGCGCCCGGAGTTCGTGCGCGAACGGCTGGCCAGCCGCGGGGCGGGCGACGAGGCGCGCGTGGACGAGGTGTTGAAGCTGGACGAGGAGCGCCGGCGTCTGCTGGCCGAAGTGGAATCTCTCAAAGCGCAGCGCAACCGCGTTTCCAAGGAAATCGGGGTGTTAATGGGGCAAAAGAAACTTGCAGAAGCCGAAGCCCGGAAACAGGAAACCCGGAATCTTGGCGACCGTATCGCGGCATTGGACCGGCAGGCTGGCGAGGTTGACGAGGCGCGGCGGCAGGTGATGTTGCGCATGCCCAACCTGCCCCACGAATCCGTGCCGCGCGGCCGCAGCGCGGAGGACAATCCCGTGGTGCGTGTGCATGGGGAAAAGCGCCAGTTCGATTTCAAGCCCCGCTCGCACGTCGAGCTGTGCGAGAAACTGAAGCTGGTGGATTTCGAACGCGCCACCAAGCTGTCCGGCAGCGGTTTTGTGCTCTACACCCATTGGGGCGCGCGCCTGGAACGGGCCTTGATCCAGTTCATGCTCGACTTGCACACCCTCGAGCATGGTTATACCGAGGTGTCGCCGCCTTTCCTCGTCGGGCCGCATTGCCTTGAGGGCGTCGGCCAGTTCCCCAAATTCGCCGACCAGTATTACGCGGCGCAGGAAGGACTCGACCCGGCCACCCTGGGCAGGTTGTATCTCATTCCCACGGCGGAGACGCCCGTGGCCAATATTCACCGTGAGGAAATCCTCGCCGAGGCCCAACTGCCGCTGAATTATTGCGCCTATACCCCCTGCTTTCGCGGCGAGGCCGGCGCCGCGGGGGTGGGAACCCGGGGCATGATTCGCGTGCACCAGTTTGACAAGGTGGAATTGATTAAAATTGTGAAGCCCGAGGACGGGTATGCCGAGCAGGAGAAGATGCTGGCCAACGCCGAGCGGGTGCTGCAATTGCTGGGCCTGCATTACCGGGTGGTGCTGCTCTGCACGGGGGACCTGGGGTTTGCCAGCGCCCGAACCTACGACCTCGAAGTCTGGGCGCCGGGGCAGGGGAGTTACCTCGAGGTTTCGAGTGTCTCGAATTGTGAGGATTTTCAAAGCCGGCGCATGAATCTGCGCTACAAAACCGCCGCGGGGGACAACCGCCATCCCCACCTCTTGAACGGCAGCGGTACCGCCCTGGCGCGGTGTTTTGTCGCGCTCGTTGAAACCATGCAACAGGCGGACGGCAGCGTGGTCATTCCGCCGGCGCTCCAGCCTTACCTCAAGGCCGAAAGGATCAGCCCTTGAAGATTCTTCTCGCGAGCAGCGAAGTTCATCCCTACTCGAAAACCGGCGGACTGGCGGACATGGTCGGCGCCCTGGGCAAGGCGCTGGCCCGGGCCGGGCACCAGGTCGGCCTGGTGAGCCCCCTTTATGCCGGCGTGCGGGAACGCTGCGCCGGTCTCCGCCGCGAGGAATTGAGGCTCGACCTCCCGCTCGGCGTCAAACGCGTCCAGGGTGAAGTGTGGACCGCGGATTCCGAGGCGGGCCTTAAGTTGTATTTCGTGGACCAGCCCGGCTTTTATCAGCGCAGCGGCCTGTACCAGAAAGACGGCATGGATTTTCCGGATAATGCGGAGCGGTTTCTCTTCCTTTCCAAAGCCGTGGCCGACCTGGCTTTGCGGCTACCCTGGCAACCTGAGATTGTGCATACGCATGACTGGCAGACCGGACCCGCCGCCTTGTTTGTCCGGCATCAGCAGCGGACCGGCGCCCGCTCCTTGCGGGTCTGCAACACCGTGCATAACCTCGCTTACCAGGGCTTGTTCCCCGCCTCGCAATATGCCCTGACGAATCTGCCCTGGGACTACTTCAGGCCGGACGGCGTCGAGTTTTACGGCCAACTGAGCTGTCTCAAGGCGGGGCTCACGTATGCAGATTTGGTGACCACTGTAAGCCCGAGGTACGCCCGCGAGATCACCACCGAGGAGTTCGGCTGCGGCCTCGATGGCTTGCTGCGATATCGCAACTCGCATCTGGTGGGAATCCTCAACGGGGTGGACTACAGCGAATGGCGCACCACCGGAAATCCGTATCTCCCGCACGACTATTCAGCCGAGGAGCTCGAGGGCAAGACGCTGAACAAACTGGCTTTGCAGCGCGAATTGGGCCTGCCGGAAAGACCGGAGGTGCCGATGTTCGGCAATATCGGTCGGATGGTGGAGCAGAAGGGGGTGGAAATCATGCTGGGGGCGCTGGAAGAGATGTTGCACGCGGACCTGCAGTTCGTGGTGCTGGGCACGGGGGCCCCCGAGTATGAGCGCGCCTATCATGAGTTGGCGCGGCGGTTCCCGCGGCAGGCGGCGGTGAGGATCGAGTTCGACGAAGGTTTGTCTCACCGGATCGAAGCCGCATGCGATTTCTTCCTCATGCCCTCCCGCTTCGAACCGTGCGGGCTGAACCAAATGTACAGCCTGCGCTATGGCACCATTCCCGTGGTTCGCGCCGTCGGAGGACTGGACGACACGGTCGTGGACATCCGGGAGGACCCTGAAAGGATGAACGGCATCAAGTTCCACGAATACTCGGCGCAGGCGCTGGCCAAAGCGATCCGCAAGGCGCTTGCCCTTTACGCGGAACCGCCCTTGTTCGAGCGCTACCGCGCCAACGCCATGCGGGTGGATTTCTCCTGGGACCGAACCGCGGCCAAGTACGGAGAAGTCTATCGCCGCCTGGCGGGTGGTCGCGATGGGTGAGCTTCGACGGCGGCGTTCGCAGTTCCTGCTCAAGGGCCGAGTTCGACCCGGTAATACCGCTGAGCATGGCCAATCGGTTCAGTGAAGCGGAAGGGGATGGCTGGCGCGTTGGTGGTGAGAATCGGCGTCCAGTCCGGCTGGACCAGGTTGGTACATGCATAAACAATGTAGTCGGCTCCAGCCGGGCCCGTGACCGCAACCTCGAACTGGCCGTTGACGATGGCGGGTGACACCATCAAGGGTGCGTACACGGTGCGCAGGTCAATGCCCACGTCAATGTATTGTCCACCGGCGGTTTGATGGCAGTGGACGGCCAGGACGTTGTTGGGACCGGAGACAATCGCCGCCCGGGCAGCCTCGGACATTGGCAGGGTGCCATAGGCGGTGGTGTATCCGGCTGCGGATGCAGCCAGAACTCCGTTGAGGTAGATTTCCACGGCCTCGTCATGATGGACCCTGAAGACAAGGTTCGACATTTGCTGAGGCGTCAAACCGCTGGCGTCGAAAGCGCGGCGGAGCCAGATGTCGGCCGTGTTCCAGGTGGTGCCGATCACGGCGCCCGGCGTGCCGGCGGTGCCAAATCCGCCGGGACCGGAATTCCAGCCCGCGTCGGAGAAATTCGTCGTTGCCCAGTTTGAAGGCGGGGCGGTCATCGTGTAGCGCCAGGTCTGGGCAATCGTTTCCGAGGTGGGGACGACCGGAGTGTAGGAGTAGAACCCGTAGTTTGACGCGATGGCCTCCTGCATGGGCCGCAGGAACGGTTTGAAGACTTTCCTGTCATAGGTGTAGAGGCCGTTCAGCTCGGTCTCAACGTCGGTGATCTGGGTATAGACGGCGGCACTGAGACCGTTGTTGTGGATCAGGCCGGACAACTGGTCGCAGAACGCGGCAAATCGGGCGGTCAGATCGGCCGGATCGGTCGCGCCCACATATCCCCAGCCGGAGGCCCAAGTGTGGTTGGTGATGCCCAGGCCAACCCCGCCAAATTCGCCGTTCACCACCGCCCGAGTGTCGTTCTGCGGACAGCTCGGGTTGGGATACGAGTGCGAGTCTTCCAAGTGCCCGACCTCGTAAAAAGTCCAGCCGCTGGCGCAGTTGACCAGCCGCGAAGGGTCCAGCGCCATGACGTCGGAAACGACCCGCACGGTGTCATACTGTCCCCAACCCTCGTTGAATACCGTCCACACGATAATCGAGGGATGATTCCAGTGAGTGGTAATCATCCGCGACAGCTCGGCTTCGAAATTCGCCTTGCTGGCGTCGGAAATCGTCCTGCCCTCGACCATGGAAGGCATGTCCTGCCAAACCAGCAGGCCCAGCTTGTCCGCGTAATAGTACCAGCGCCGGGGCTCCACCTTCACATGCTTGCGGATGAGATTGAAGCCAAGCGCCTTGGATTGCTCGAGATCGTAGCGCATCGCAAGATCGGTCGGTGGCGTATAAATTCCGTCCGGCCAGTAACCCTGATCCAAAGGCCCATACTGGAATAAAAACTGGTTGTTGAGGAACATTTTGACGAAGCCCGCGTGGTTCCCGAGGCTGATCTTGCGCATGCCGAAGTAACTGGTGACGGTGTCCAGAGTGTTTGATGGGGTGACCAGCGCCAGCCGCAGGTCGTAAAGGAAGGGATTGCTCGGCGACCAGAGTTTCGGCGTGGGAACCGGCAAAAGGAACTCGGCGCCCGGCAAGCCGGTGGCGGAGCTGACCTGGTTGGTGCCGTCAAACGCCGTGGCTTGGACGGAAACCCCGGCGGTTGGTCCGGAAACCGCCACTTTGATTCTGACCTGCCTCGAGTCAATGTCCGGCACCATTTGGAGGTCGGCGATGCGCGTGACCGGCACCGGTTCGAGCCACACGCTTTGCCAGATGCCCGAACAGGGCGTGTACCAGATGCCTCCTGGGTTCAGGTGCTGTTTGCCGGACGGGGCCAGCACGGGCCCGGAAGTCGAGTCGGTGGGGTCATAGACTCTAACCACGAGGGCTTGGGGACCCAAGTTGGTCAGGTAGGGGGTGATGTCGAAACTGAACGGATCGTAGCCGCCCTGGTGGATGCCGAGGCTGACGCCGTTGAGGAACGGCTCACATTCCCAATCCACAGCCTCGAAATGCAGTAGAACTCGTTGCCCGGCCCACGCCGGCGGCACCGTGAACGTCCGGCGATACCACGCACGCTCATGGTGCTCCATCACGCCTGAAATGGCGGATTCCATGCAGAACGGCACGAGGATCGAGCCGATTAGGTTGTTGGTGGGCAGTGGGTCGGCGGTATTCCCGGGCTGCCATTGCCAGACGCCGTTGAGGTGCATCCAATCCGGACGCTGCAGTTGGGGGCGCGGATACTCGGGCCAAGGATTGTTCGGGTCAACCTGCTGCGCCCAATCGGTCATCAACGGCGCCTGCTTCATGCTCCAGGCCGGCGCGGTGGGCTCGGCTGTGACATTCAGCTCGAGGGTCTGCGTGGCCTGGTTGGTAACCAGTTGGGCGGCCATGCCGTAGGGAAGCGTCCCAAGAACGAACCGCCCGGTTCCCGCAAGATTGCCATACTTCAACAGCGGCAGCCGACCCAGTTGGAAGTTGGCCCCGGCCAGATTGATGGTGGCGACGCCGTTCAGCGAGAACGTCCCGGAAACAAACAGGGGGGCAACCGTCGGCGTGCCCAAGGCGCCCAAGTCGAAGTCAAGCGCGGTCTGGGAGCCGCCAGCCAAACCGAGCTGCAAAACCTGCACCCGCGCATCGCTCGCGAGGACCCTGACGCCAAAGGCCGAATTCTCGGAAAGCGTGATGCCGGAGGTGGCCGGGATATTGGGTGCGGTGATGATGAGCCTCCCGTTGCTCACGAGGGTTGGGCCCGCATACTGCAGACTGCCGGAGAGAGTCAACGTACCCGCTCCCTGCTTGATCAGGCCGCCGTTTCCTCCGCCGTTCAGAAGGTCTTGGGACACGGTGATTGAGTTGGTGCCGGAGTCAATGATTGCTCCTCTGCCCTGCACATTTGCCGCGGTAAGCCCTTCGAGAAACGCCGGGTCAGCTCCCGAGGCGGCTCGTAGGATGCCGCCGTTAAAATTGAGTGTCGCGGTGGCGCCAGCATCGGTTCTCAGCACCCGGCGCGTGATCAGCGTGCCTCCGTTGAGATTGACCGTGCCGGAGGCGGTTGCGGTGTGGCCGATCACGAGGTTGTTCGCCAGTTGAATCAGACCTATCTGGCTGAGGTTCAGCGTTCCCGTCCCTTGTTCCCCCACGATTAAAGCCGTGCTTGCGCCGGTCTGGTAAAAGGCTCCGCCCGAGACGTTCAGCATGCCCGTGCTGCCGGTAAAACGGGCGATGGAAGGCCAGCCGCCGATGAAGACGCTGCCGCCGCTCTGATTAAACTGGCCGGTGCCATAGGCGCCAATCTGCACATTTGCCGACCCCGCATCCAGCACCCCATTGGCGAGGCTGTAAGTGCCGAGCTGGTTCGCGCCGCCCGAAACATTGCCACCAATCCGCCACTCGCCGCCCCCGGCGCCGCGCGCAACGCGGCCGCTGGTTTGGTGGACCGCGCCTGTGGAGTTGGCGGCTTTGCCGACGTAAAGGGTATTGATAACAAGCCGGGCGTTATCCTGCACTGCGAGTGTGCCGAAGCTTCCGGAAGTATCGGCAACATTGAAGTCGCCCGGGGCATGCCAGACAGCGTTGTCCTTCAGCGTTGCTGAACCGACGCCAACCGCGCCGACCGAGGCATAACCGCCATTCGTCAGCGCCCCCGAAGCCGCGATAAGGAGCGACCCCGTTGCCCCAGAGGCCATGCCGAGCAAAACGCGCTGATTGGAAGTGACGTAGGAGGCATCATTAATCGTCACCGTGGCGGACGAGCCGGAGCTTTCCCCCAAATTGAACCCGGTGCTGCCATCATTCACCAGCCGGGAATTCCCGTTGAGCGTCAGCACAGGATTTTGGCGGTTGCCCGGTACGTTGGCCCAGTAACCCAGGGCGGTGTTGTTGCAGGACAGAATCGAATCGTAAAGCGTGGCCGATGATGAATGTCCAACCGTCCCGTTGCCGCGCCCGATCGCAAACCACGAGGAGACCGACAGCGCCGTGTTGCTCAGGACGAGGTGCGCAGGACTGTCAGGCGTGTGTCCCACCCAAAGCTGGCCGTTGACGACGTTGGTTTGGCCCGGCGCGCCAAATACGGTGACAGTTCCCGCCCCCACCGCAAAGTTCCCGGTTGTCGTGAGCCGGGTCGTGTTTGCAAGTGTCAAGGGTGCGACGCCGAACTTGGTAAAAGTCCCGGAGCCGTCCACCACGCCGGGTCCGGTCCAGAGGTAGGGTTTGGAGAGATTGCTGACCGTGATGCCGGCGGGCTGCACCGTTCCAATCACTGTCACGGAGCCCGAGCCAACGGCGGCATCCGAAAACAACACGGCCGCCCCATTGGTAAATACTGACGGCGCGGCCCCCGCGAGCCAGTTCGCCGTGACATTCTGGTCCCATTGGTTGTTCAGATTGCCGTACCAGACCAGGGGCGTTTGGGCGACGACAGGCGGAGGAACCAACAATAACAGCAGGGTGAACCAAACGCCCAGAAGAGCAGGGTGGACGCCCCTGAATCCTCGGGGGGCGTTCAACGCGATACACCGACACATCATTTGAACACAATAGCGGAAATGCAGGTCCTCATCGAGTCTTGTTTTGCGGGCGCGCCGTCGCCGCGGCGTCTCCCGGCGGTGCATTTGGCCCGTAACTGGCGGGGTCGCTCAGGAGTCGCGGTTCGGCATAAGTCCGGCCTGGATCGCCCTGGTCACGCATCCATGTGTCAACTTGATTGCGCAGGCGTTTGAGGCGGGACGCCTGCTTCGGGTCCGCCGCCAGATTGCGTTGTTCGCAGAGGTCTGACTTCAGGTTGTACAATTCCTCGGCCGGACGGGCATGATACTGATTGAGAATGGCAGCGGCCTGGCTGTTGGTTCGGGCGGCAGCCTCCCACGAGGCGAAGTAGGCGCGCTGGCCCAGGTTCCCCGGCAGATCTATGTGAGTCGTAAACGCATATTCCGGGTGGAGGTTCCGAATATACTTCCAGTTTCCGTCGCGAACTGCCCGCGAGGGATAGATGTTCCAACGCCCGTCGCCGCTGTGAGTGGTAAAAATGCGGTCGCGATGCTCGCGGCGTTTGCCAAGAAGGACGGGCAGAAAGGAGCGGCCGTCCAGGCCATCCGGAGGTTTCCCGCCTGCCACCTCGAGCAGCGTGGGCAGAAAATCCACCCAACTGACCATGGCGTCCGTGGTCGAGGCGGCCTTGACGATGCCGGGCCAGACGACGATCAAGGGGACGCAAACCCCGGCTTCGTAACAATTCCACTTGCCAAACGGCCACTGAGCGCCGTTATCCCCGGAAAAGAGGTAGAGCGTATGCGGACCAAGCGCCGCCCCTGCCGCCTCATATACCAACCCGAGGTCCTCGTCCGCTTTGGTGACCGCGGCCGCGTAACGGGCACGCCAGGCGCGGGTTGCGGGCGTGTCCACTGACCCGGCGGGCAGCGGAAGCCGGTTGGGATCGTAGCCGGGAGTATCCTCAGGCCACGGAACGTGCGGCCAGTTGCTCCCGACAAAAAGGCAAAGCGGTTTGGCGCCCTGGCGCGGGCGGTTCCTCAGGAATTCAACCGCGGCGGGAATGGCGGCGTGGTCATGGAAAGTGTCGTGAGCGAAGTAATCGAACCCGTAGTCCGCCGTGTGACGGTAATGGGAAACCTTGCCGAAAGCGACCACCTCGTAACCCAGGTCCTGGAAATAAGCCGGCCATTTCTTGATTTCGGGGCGCGGCTTGCTGTGGTTGGGTTCAGCTCCGTTGCGGGCGGGCATCAGGCCCGTGAGCAGCGCCGCCCGGCTCGGGGCGCAGGTTGGGGAGGCGACGTAAGCGCGGGTAAACCTCATGCCTTGATCCGCCAGCCGCTGCATGTTCGGCGTTCGCAATTCCTTCGCCCCGTATGGGCTGAGGTCTGATTGGCTCTGGTCGTCGGTTAGGAAAATGACCAGGTCCGGCTTTGAAGGCAGCGATGCGGCCGCGGCGCCCAGGCCCGCTGCCGCAAGGGCGATTCCCGCAATGAATTGAAATTTCATGAGTGGCCTCCCAGAACCGGAACCTTAACGCCAGGGTTGGACGCCAATCCGGCTGGCCCAGGCTGCATACGCCGCCGTGAGTTTGCGCACCGTGCCCGGTCGCGCAGCCGCCAGGTCTCTGGATTCGGTGCGGTCCGCCTTCATATCGTAAAGCTCCCACGGCTCGTCGAAACTGGCGACCAGTTTCCATTTGCCGTCGCGAATGGCGCGGTGGCCTTCGTGTTCCCAGCACAGCGGATTGGGGCGGCTCAAGGAACCTCCCTGCAACAGCGGAGCGAGGGAAACGCCTTCCGGCGGCAAGGTGGCACTGCCGTTCCACTGCCCGGGCCAGGAAGCGCCTGCCAGCGCGAGACAGGTGGGCATGATGTCAATAATGTGGGACACCTCATGCGCCATGCTTCCCCGGCGCGAAGGGGCAATACCCGCCGGCCAGGCGATAATCAGCGGCGAGGCGATGCCGCCTTCATGAGTGAACTTCTTGGTTTTACGAAACGGCGCGCTGCTGACGTGAGCGCCCCGGATGCCATACCCTTTGTAGCTCTCGCGCGTGCCGAGCACCGCTCCCGGCAGGGAGCGGTTGGGGTCTTCGGCAGCGCCACCGTTGTCGGAGAGGAAAATAACGATCGTATTGTTGTCAAGGCCCGAGGCCCTGAGCGTCTGGAGCACCTGCCCAATCCCGCAGTCCATTTCCTCGATTTGCGCGGCGTAAACCGCCATCTCTGCGTCCCACTGGTCCTGCCGCGCCGGCGGTGCCTGGTCCCACGCCGGCACGGTGGCGGGCCGGGGGGCAAGAGGCCACCGGGCGTGGATAATCCCCGCCCGTTTCAACCGCTCATAACGCTCGGCGCGCAACCTGTCCCACCCGACGGCCTGGTAGCGGCCGCGGTATTTGGCGATGGTTTGGGGACGGGCATGCAAAGGCCAATGCGGCGCGGTGTACGCCAGATAAAAGAAAAACGGAGCGCTTTGGCCAGCCTGGTTGCGGATAAACTCCACCGCAAAGTCGGTGAACGCGTCCGTGGCAAAAAAGCCGTCGCGGGGCGGAATAAACAGTTCACGATCGAGAGCCATGGGAGGGTTGGTCATGACGCCGATGTGCTGCATGCCGAAGCCGTAATAATTCATGGCCCCTTCAATGACAGTGAAAGAGCGGTCAAAGCCTCGCGCGACGGGCCATTCGTTGGTGCGATAGCCCAGGTGCCATTTTCCGGCCATGCCGGTGCGGTAACCGGCCGCCCGCAGGGCCTCGGCGAGGGTGGGGGCGTTGGGATTAAGGCGATCCGAGTAGGCAGGGCTGTTCAAGGTCTCGCGAACCCGCCGCGCATATTCGTCCACCATGTCGCCGATGTGCGCCTGGTGAGGATACAAACCCGTCATCAGCGCCGCCCGCGAGGGACAACAACGCGCGACGTTGTAGAATTGAGTGAACCGGAGCCCGTTGGCCGCCAGGGCATCCAGGTTCGGCGTGGCGATTTCGCTCCCGTAGCAGCCCAAGTCTGAAAACCCCAGGTCGTCAGCCAGAATGAGCAGGAGGTTGGGTTTTGATGCCGCGGCCAAAGGGAGAGTGGCCAGCCACAGAGCCACCAACAGCAGGACCCGGACCGAGACTTTTCGAGTTGTTTGGCACGTAGTCATTGGATCTCGAGATCGTCAAAAGTGGCGTGTGTCTCCACGACGCGCAGGCCAATGCTGCCGGCGTGGTGTTCCAGATCGGACCGGCGCAAAACCTCTTTCCCGTCAAGACGCACCGTGATTGCATCGCCGCGGGCGCTCACGCTCAAGAGATGGTCGCGGCCCGCTTTGACCTCAGCGTCAACCAGCGCGATTTCACGCCATGTCACGCCGTCCATGCTGCCCAGCACGACTTTGCCAGTCCCGGGTATGATGCCCGCGAAATAGCCCCGCTGGGCGTCGTAACCGACCGCCGGCAGTGTGCAGCGAAAGAGCAAGCCGGCATCCCGCGTCCCTTCCACCACCCGCACGCGCACCGACGCGGAAAAGTCCCGCCAATCGCCGCCCGCCACCAGAACCTTTTCGCCGGAGCGGCAAGGGTTGACCGGCTGCGTGGGCTTCGTTCCCAAGTGCAGTTCGCCGTCCGCCCACGCCATGAACTGGTGATGGCCGTAATAGTGGAATGAATCAAGGTCCGTCTGTTGATTGAAGGCGCAGACCCAGCGGCCCCGAACAGGGCGCGGGGCAACCTGGCCCGAGGGCCAGGGCAGGGGAACGCCGGCGCTGACCGGAGTGCCGAACTGGGGAAGCCCATCCGAACCCCAGCTAAACGGTTGGGCAAACAGAGCGCGACGCCAGCCGTTGCCGCGATCGAGTTTCGCATGATAAACCAGCCAGTCCTCCCGACCGTCGGGCGATTTCACAAAACAGTTGTGGCCAACCCCGTAAGTCGTCGGCGAGGACTGAAAAACGGGCTCGGGGTGCTTCTTCCAGTCTGTGGGGTTCAGGGGGTCGCCGTTGGCGCGCAACTCCAGCAGACCGAGCTTGTAACTGGGCTGCCAGGAACCGCTGCACGAATAGACGATGAACGCGCGCCCGTCGCGTTGCAGCACCTGCGGCGCCTCGTGCAAACCCCGACCGCGTTCGTTCTCGTCCACGCGCTCCCAGAGATAGTCATCGTTGTCGCAGAGTTTGACGCGTTTTCCCGCAAGGGTGAGCGGATCTTTCATCGGCGCGATGTAAAGCCATTGTTCATCCCGTTCGTCCTCCCACCCGGACCAGACAAAATAACGTCGGCCGCCTGTCTCCAGAATCGTCCCGTCTATGGCCCACCGATTGTCAGCGCCCGTGCCGGGATGATCTCCAGTGTAAAGGGGCCCATGCAGGGTGTAAGGTCCAAGCGGATCGGCCCCTTCCGACTGCAGGACCCACATCCGGTGATTCCGGTTTTGGCCGTCAGAGCCCGCGAAGTAAACGTGCCAGCGGCCGTCGAGAAAATGAAGTTCCGGCGCCCAGATTTCGGCCGAACACATGCCTTGAGTGGGAGCGCGCCAGATAATACGCTTCTTTCCAGGCATCGTCAGTTGCTCCGACAAATAAAGGGCAACTGCCCGGTTGCCATCCGACTGGCAGGAAACATAAGTGCCCTGATGACGGACGATCCAAGGATCGGCTCCCTCGGCCATTGGATTGACGAAGGAGCGCGGTGGGGCGACCCGGTTGGTTGGCCTCGCGGGGACCAGCTCCGAGAGCGGCAGAGTCTTGCGCCAAGCCTGCAACTGATTGCTCAGGCGTTGCGCCACCTGCGGCTGGTCGGCGGCGAGATTGCGGCTTTCGCCGGGGTCCTGCGTCAGGTTGTAAAGCTGCACCTGCGAGCCGTCCTCCTGTTGCAACAGTTTCCAATCCCCCTCCCGAATCGCCAGGTCCGGCCAGCGCTCGCCGTTCTGCCCCGGGCGGTCCGGCGGCCGGTTCCACATCAAGGGTTTGGAACGTTTTTCCTGCGCCTTGCCGATGAGGGTGCGGCTCAGGTCTTCCCCATCAAACACGACACCCTCGGGCAACTTGGCTCCCGCCAGCCGCGCCACCGACGGCAGCAAGTCCAGGGCGGAAATCACTGTGCGATCATTCGTCGTCCCAGCCGCCTCCGCGTCAACAATCCCTGGGCCCCACACGATAAAGGGCTCGCGGACGCCACCCTCATACAGCGTTCCTTTGTGACCGCGGAACGGGCCGGCAACCCCCGCCCCCGGCTCGGGTCCATTGTCGCTGCTCACGATGATCAGCGTGTTGGTTCGCAGGGTCGGGCTTGTGCGGATGTAATCGAACAACGGTGCAAATTGCTCGTCCATCGCCTTCACCACCCCCAGGTAGAGCTGCCGTTTGCTTCCATCCCCGCGCAGTTCCTTGGGTGGAAAGAAGGGGGAATGCACATCGTCAGGCCAGAGATTCACGTAAAAGGGGCGTCCGGCCCGCTCCGCCTGGCGGATGAATTTCAGCGCGCGCTCGACAAATGCCCCGGTGATTTTCGAACGATCCATCCAAGTGATCTCTCCTCGCCCGAGATTGTCACTGCCCAGGGCGTGCCGGGTCGGAGGCGACCCGTCGAAGGCGTCACACAACGGCAGAATCCGATCGCCCAACCCTTCAAACTGGGTCAGCGACTCGTCAAAACCATACTCGGTAATCAGCGGCGCCTCGCCGACATCCCGCTGGCCTCCCATGTGCCATTTCCCAAAGTGCCCGGTTATATAGCCGGCTTCGCGCAGAATTCGCGCCAGGGTGGGAGCTTTCGGGTCCAGCCATTGGGCCATGCCGCGGCGCTCATTCTCCCGTCGGGCGGCCAGGTAGGACGTAATGCGCCAGCGCGCCGGGTGCTGGCCGGTGGTGAAGGCGGTCCGCGACGGCGAGCAAATTGGCGCGGCAACATAAAACTGGGTGAAACGGATACCCTCCTGGCTGAGCCGGTCAATGTGCGTCGTCTTCACCCCCTGGCCGCCGTAACAGGAAAGGTCCCCGTAACCCATGTCGTCTATCAAAACGAAAATAAAATTCGGGCGCGCAGGTTCCGCCATCGAAGGCAATCCACCCGGACACAACCCCAGAAAAACGGCAGCATACAGACCCGCAAGGGCGCGGAATGACCGGCTCCTCCACTGATTCTTGATGATCATTAGTTTTCGATGCCTTCCCTGGCTTCCGGATGACGCGCCAGAATCTGGCTCAACTGTTCAACCACCGCCGGCAGACGCGGGGCCAGGTTGGTGGATTCCAGCGGCTCGGACTGGTAATCGTAAAGTTCAATATCGGCTGTGTCGCGGGACGCCCCGGGCTTCTTCCATTCCACGAGGCGATAGCGTTCGGTGCGAATGGCCCGGCCAATGATCGGCTGGCCGGCCCGCTGTCGTGGGAAGGCGTGATACGCGTGGTCGCGCACCCGGGCATCTGGATTCCTGAGCACGGGCACCAGGCTCAGGCCATCCAGTTTCTGGGGAACTTGGGGCGCGGGCAGCCCCGCCAGTTCCACCAAAGTCGGATACAAGTCCACGGTCTCGGTCAGTTGCCGGGTCGAGGATCCCGGCTGGGTGATCCCGGGAGCCACGATCATCAACGGGATGCGATTGGCGTGTTCGTAGTTGGTATGCTTCGTCCAGGCGCCGTGGTCGCCGAAGTGCCAGCCATTGTCGCCCCAGAGCACAATGATCGTGCGCTTGGACAATCCAAGGCGGTCCAACTCGTCAAGCACCCGGCCCACTTGGGCGTCCATGAAAGACGTGGCGGCGTAGTAGCCGTGGATGAGGGTGCGTTGCAGGTCCTCCGAGAGGGGCGGCTGCTCTGGCACAGGGGTGTATTGGTTCAATTCTCCCAGAGTCTTGCCGGCATAACGAGGCGCGCCCACGGGTGGTTGGGTTTGCCCGGCAAGCTTGAAGGCCTTGCGGTCGTGCAGCTCCCAGTACTTTTTGGGCGCGCAAAAGGGAAGGTGTGGCTTGACAAAACCGAGGGCGAGGAACAGCGGCTGATCGGGGCGCTCAGCCGCCGCGCGGAGGCGGCGGATGCCTTCATCCGCAATCCGGCCGTCCGCATAGGTGTTGTCCGGCAGGTCGGCGATTTCCCAGGCGGCCCCCCGCGGCAGTTCGCGATTCTGTCCGAGTTTCTGATTGGTAAAATAAGCTTCTTCGCGGGTAAGTTGCCCATTGGCGGAATTCGCTGGCAGGGCATACTCGACCACCTTGTCCGGTTGGAAGGGCACAGACCACGAGGCCGGGTCGTCGTGATTTCCGTGGCCGATATGAAAAATCTTCCCGATGCCCTCGGTGCGGTATCCGTGCCGCATGAAGTATTGGAGGAGGGTCACGGCATCCGGCGCGGCTTTGCGGAAATGCGTGCCCAGCGAGTAAACCCCCAACGTCGTTGAGCGGCTGCCCACCATCAGATTGTTGCGCGACGGCGCGCAAACCGCCTGGTTGCAGTAGGCGAGGTCAAAACGCATCCCCCGCGCCGCCAGACGGTCCAGGTTGGGCGTTTTCGCGAGCGGGTCGCCGTAGCAGCCCAGCACGGGTTTGAGATCATCCACGCAAATCAACAACACGTTCGGTCGCGCGACCGGCGCCCCGGCTTGCGCCGGCGCGAACGGGCCGAACACCAAACCGGACAGGACAACCAGGTGGGGGACCAGAAAACACTTCATATTTTAGGCCAGTAGTATTGCAGATTCCGACTGGATGATCCAGCCTTTGGGCGCAGCAAACCCGGCGCGGCCTTCGCCAAAGAGTCCCGCGCCCGGCCTCTGCCGCGCCATCATCTCCATTTCAATTAAATCACCGGCTGCTCGCGGGCGGGCTTTGGCCCTTGTTTGAGCACGGCACGGGCGTGGCGCGCGTAGTGGCCGTGCAGATCGTTGGCGTACTGCCGGAGAATCTTTTCGCCAAGCCCCTGGTAATCTCCGCAGCGATACAGGGCGCGCGCCAGGTAAAGTTCGCTCAAGGCGCGGTTCCGGGTTGAGGTGTCAGTTCCGCTTGTTGGAATGTCCCTCAACGCGGACTCGATGTCCGTCACCGCATGACCGCTCATCCCCGGTTTTTCCAGGAGGTCGGCCAGCGCCTTGGCTGCGGAGCTGTCCCCAAGCGTTTCCAACGCCATTGCCACGGCTCGAATGTGAGAAAACTCCGCATGGGCATCCAGTTGTTCGGCCTTTTCCCGGATCACCGGCACTGCGGCGGGCGAGCGGGTTCGTCCCAGGGCGATGATCTGGCTGTCGAGGGGACTCATGCAGGCCCCAAACTGGCCCATGCCCGTGTAGCGCCAGCCTTTGTCCCACTCGGCCGAGGAAACCGCCTGAACCAGCGCGTCAACTCCGGTCGCGTCCCCCATCATGCCCAAAATGTGCGCGTAGATCAGCCGCGCCGGGCCGGACCCAGCCTTCGCGTACGCCTCGCGCAACAGCGGTTGGGCCGCGTCAAATTGCGCAAGCACCACCTCCAACTGTTCATAATCCTTGGCGACCGCCTGCACCGCCGCAAGGATTCGCTCCTTTGGCAGTGGAAAGTTGTCCGTCTCTTCGAGAACCGACGGCGGCAGATTGCCGATTTCGATCAGGTGCTTCTGCAGGGCCTTGATATCCAGGGCGCGGCTGGAGATGTTCTGGCGAACGATTTCCGCCGCAGCCACTCCTGCCGCGTAGCCCTGGTTCTGGATGTCGGGCTGCATGCGGATGCAGGGAATGGCGTCCCGATGCGCGCTGACCCCCAGCCCCGTAACCAGGATTCGATCCAACCCCTGCGGCAGCAGGCAGCGATAGGGCACGCGCACGTCCAAATCCTCCCGGTCCGGCGGCCGGAGCATGAACAAAGGATGAACGGTGTACCCATGCGTGTCGAAATTGCTCCGCGCAACCACGACCGTGTCAGGAAACGTCCGCCGCAGCATCATGTCCATGGGCGTGAAAAAGAAGTCTCCCACAATCTGCCGCCGCTCGCGGGTGTCCACCAGTTGGCCCAGGTCGTAAGCCGCGGGATATTTCTGCCGCCCCACCACCAGCACCCGCCAGAGGTCAAAAACATCCGTGTCATCCACAAAGGTGAAATCCGTGTTGAGGTATTTCTGTCCCAAATCACGGGGCGGAAGCCCCGCGCCTTGAACCGCAACGTCGGTCTCATCCGTATAGCGGCACGGGGCCCCGGCGGCCGCCGCAATGTCGGCATTGCCAGTGGCGTCAATGACCATCCCGGCCAGGACCACACCCCGTCCATGCGGCGTGAGGACCACGACGCCCTTGACGCGCCCATTCTCCACCACCGCCCCGCCGCCCATCACCCCGAACCAGATATCCACGCCCGCCTGCCGCAGCTCGCGGCGATACACCTCGCTCTTATGATCCGGATTCCACCCCGAGCCCACGCTTCGCGAGTCTTCCTTCTCGAACTCCATTACCTTGCGGTCAATCTCGCCCGTAAAGCCAACCCGGTTTCCGTGGTAATACTTCGCGATAAACCCGGCCGTGCCCACCCCTCCAAGACTGTGCAGATACTCGACCAACAACGTTCGCGCCCCCCGCCGGCCGGCCCCGATCGCCGCCGGGGCCCCGCCCGTGCCCCCGCCCACCACAACTACGTCGTACTCCCCGATGACCGGAACCCCAAGGGCTTCCGCTGCAATGGTCCGCGCGCCCTCCTGCCGGAGGTTGGCGCCCTCGTGCGCCTGCCGGATTTCCCCCCCGACAGCGTTCCCGACCGCGCGGCCCGGCAGACGAACCCCTTCCAGCGCGGGCTCCCGCGACGCCAGCTCCGCCGCGGCTTGGCCAATCCGCGCGCCGACGGCCATCAAATTGACGGGCCGCAGAAGTTCGGCCGCCGCCTCGCGGGATACATCCGCGCACCCGCCCAGGGCGAACAGGCGCTCAATCCCGGCTGGTTGAAAACATCCAAACGGAATCCGGTCCGCTCCAGGCCACGAACCGCTGTAGCTCTGGCGGCTTTGAAAAGAGTCGGGCGGAACTTGAAACAAACTTTCGGAAGCATCCACTGCGTCCCGCGTCCAAGTCCAGTCGCGGGCGATCTGTTCCGCCGCGGCAAACGAAGCGAACGAATCGTCCGTCATTGGGACCCGGAGGGTGTACTCGAGCACGGGGTGGGCATTGCCTCGGCGGTCAATGATGGTGATCGGCTGCTCGGGCGCCCGCACCGAGAGCGGCTCCCCGCTCCGGGTCGGCCCTCCAACCACCACCCGGTTGAAGACCTGCGGACCACTCGGCGAGGGCGAAAATCGCGCCCCGAGCCGTCTCGCAATGTTGGCTCGCTCCGTGACGTCAATAATGACTTTGGCCAGCACCGCCTGGCGTCCGGAGCGGTTCGCAATGACCACACCCGCAGGCTTTCCCGCGGCGTCGCGCAACACTTCGATGGCATGACTGGCATAGAGGAATGGGATTTTTGCCTTGATCAGCGCTTCGTCCAGCGCGCGCTTGACCTGCATCGGCGTCGCGAGGGGTCTCCGTGGCGTTTGCGGTTTTGCGACCGGGGTCTCGGGAACACCCTCCACCACAATTTCGCCCAGCAAAACCCGGCCGGCTTTCGGCCCCTTTTGGATGGCAAGCTTCAGAAACCGGGCCTTGGTTTGGAAGAATGCCGATAGACGCAGCGCGGTTTCCTCGAATCCACCCGCGCCGAGTTGGCTGTTCTTAATCATCGCCAACGCGCTCCAGTCCTGTTGGTTCTCGCTTGACGAAACCGCGACCTCGGCGACCTCAAAATCATCATTCCGCTGGTAGGCCAGCACGTGGATTCCGCCAAGTGCAGCGGGTTTGCCAAAGTCCAGAATCAAAGTGACGTTCCCGTCGAATTGAACACTTTGTGAGCTGGCGTTCTGCCATTTGCCGTCGGTAAGCCGGGGCTCGGCCTGGCTGTCCGGGTGCCGCGCCGAGGCAGGCTTGTCCGCCGCGTATCGGAAACGCAGTCCACGACCGATCAGCTCGGGGGTAAATGCGGCTGTCGGCTTAAACACTTCCCTCGCCACGTCGGTGGCCGGCTCCTCCCCCCGTTCCAGCCAGAGGCGATACGGCCCGCAGATATCCTCCCCCAAATAGGGCCGCGGGGCGACCACAAAAACCTTGGCGCCACTTCGCGCCGCTTCCACCGCTGCCGCCACTCCCGCGGAACCTCCCCCAACCACCACCACATCCACCTTCTTCAGCACGGGCAGCGAACTGGCGGGTTCCAGCACTTCCTTCGCGCCCAATTGGCCGGCCAGAAGAATTACGCTTGCAGCCAGCATTGAAAGGCTGGGAAAAGCAACTGATGGCCCGACGCCGAATGCACTCAGCCAAAGTATCGTCCGCATAAGTTACTCATACACGGAACGTCGGCCGCGAATAAAGGAAGATTATTCCGTTGCCGCCTTCCGTCGTGACACCCTTCTGTCGGGCCAGTATTTTTTCCCACTGTATATGAGAATTCAATCCGGTTCTTTCGCCGTTACCGCGATGCTGTCAGCTTTGTTGGGCACTTTCCAGGCCCCGGCTCAACCCGCGCTCCTTGAGGCGCGGCCCGAAAGGGTCTTGGCCCAGACGCCGCCCCGAGAGCCGAAAAACGCTCCTGCGTCCGGAGCTTTGTCCCCGTCCACCACGCCGCCCGTCCCCGTCTCAAAGGTCCCCGCCACCGCCTATCTGTTCTCGTACTTCGTCGGCAACGGTGAGGACGGTCTTCACCTCGCCTGGAGCCCGGACGGTTACCGCTGGGAAGCTTTGAACGGGGACCGGAGCTTTCTGAAGCCTGAGGTCGGCGAGTCGAAGCTGATGCGCGATCCGTGCCTTTTGCTGGGTCCCGACGTTAAATTCCACATGGTCTGGACCACGGCCTGGAACGGAAAAACCATCGGTTACGCCTCCTCGGCCGACCTGTTGAGCTGGTCCCCCCAGCAGGCCGTCCCCGTCATGGCCCACGAGCCGGCTGTGTTGAACTGCTGGGCGCCTGAGATTTTCTGGGATTCCGGGAAGCAGCGTTACCTCATCTTTTGGGCCAGCACCGTCACCAACCGGTTTCTCGAAACGGCGGGCCAGTCGGAAAACAACTACAATCATCGAATGTATTGCACGACGACCACCGACTTCAAAACCTTCGCCCCCACCCGTTTGTTTTACGATCCCGGCTTCAGCGTCATTGATGCCACTTTGCTACCCGTCGGCGACCGTTTCCATCTCATTATCAAGGACGAAACCGTCAAGCCGCCCCGCAAACACCTGCGCATCGCCAGCGCCAATTCCCCCGAGGGCCCTTTCGAACCGCTTAAACCGCCCTTCACCCGCAGTTGGGTTGAAGGTCCCACCGCCCTCAAGGTCGGGGAGTTCCACCTCGTTTATTTCGACGCCTATCGGGACCGCCGTTACGAAGCCCTCCGTTCCCGTGATCTCGAGACTTGGGAAGACATTTCCTCCCTCATCTCAATGCCTCGAGGCGCCCGCCACGGCACCGCCCTGGCCGTGCCCGGCCACATTGTCCAGAATCTGCTTTCGCGTTGAAGCCTCCCGACCAGCGGTTCCTCGGCAGAATCAACAACCCGATCCGGTCTGTCGCCGAGGCGAGCCTGCAAACAAAAAGCGAAGCCCAGGACACCTTGGCCCCGGGGAAGGATGCGTGGCGACCCCTCAGGCGGACCTTGCCGCGCAGGGGAGGGGAAGGGTAAGATCGAATTGCTGGAATTGACAGCGCGCTCAGGCTCATGTTGCCAAAGCCCAAAAAAAGAATCCGCGGCATGCCCCGCTTTCGCGGCCAAACGAAGCAGTCAGCGTCCGCGAAGTCGGCTCTCGCCGCTGGCGATAACGGGGAGTCCTCGCTTGTCCGCAAGCTGAAACGCCGCCTCCGGGCTCTGCAAGCCGAGAACCGCGCCCTGCGGGCCGCCCGTTCGTCCCCCGCGGTGGAAACCGATTTTCGCCAGGTCATAGACGCCTCGCCCGTACCCTTGTCGGTGGACGACATGAAGGGCACCATCGAGTATTTGAACCGCAAATTCGTGGAGAAATTCGGCTACACCCGCGAAGAACTGCCCACTTCCGCCGCCTGGTTCGCCCGCGCCTATCCCGACCCCGAATACCGCCGCCAGGTCGCCACCCAGTGGCAGGCCTGCCTCAAACGCGGCCTGCGCACCGGCAAGGAAATCGGGCCCCTCGAAGTCGAAGTCACCTGCAAAGATGGTTCCCTTCGCCGGGTCGAGTTCGTTGGCACCGTGGTCGGCAGACGCTTTCTTCTGGCCGCCAACGACCTCACCGAGCGGGAACGGCTCGAACAACAAATCCTGGAAATCTCCGATCAAGAGCGCGAGCGCATCGGGCAGGACCTCCACGACGGCCTGTGCCAGTTGCTCAGCGGCATCAAATACAAAATCACCCTCCTCGAACAGAAACTCGACGCCAAAAACGCGGCCGAGGCCAAGGACGCCGGCGCGATCGAGGGCCTTATCAATTCCGCCATTCACCAGGCCCGCAATGTCGCCCGGGGACTTCACCCCGTGGACCTGGAGGCCCGCGGCTTGATGTCCGCCCTGCAAGGGCTGGCCGCCAGCGTCAGCAGCGTGTTTGGCGTGTCCTGCGTTTGCCAGTTCAAGAAACCCGTCCTGGTCCATGACCATGCCATGGCCACTCATCTTTACCGTATCGCGCAGGAGGCTACGACCAACGCCATCCGGCACGGCCATGCCACCAAAATCTGGATTCGCCTCACCTGCAGCGATAACTTCCTTAAGCTTTGCGTTCAGGATAACGGCAGCGGTTTGCCCCCAAAACCCAAACGCAAAGCCGGCATGGGCCTGCACCTCATGAACTACCGCGCCCGCACTGTGGGCGCCCACCTCGAAGTCCAGCCGGGACCGACCGAGGGGACCGTGGTCAAATGCTGGCTGCGCGGCCCTCATCTCTCCAATGCCAACCGGAGGTTGCTATGACCTCAAAACCGGAATCCCAGCGAAAATCCAACAAAAGCCGCCTCTACCTCGTCGAGGACCACCCCGTCACCCGCGAAGGGTTCGCCCAATTGTTGAATTACCAGCCCGACCTCGAGGTCTGCGGTCAGGCAGGCACCGCAGCCAAGGCCCTCGTCGGCATTGACACCACCCGCCCGGACCTTGTCATTGTGGACCTTTCCCTCGCCGAATCCAGCGGGTTGGAACTGATCAAAGACATCAAAGCGCGCCACCCGCGTCTGCCCATTCTGGTTCTCTCGACCCACGACGAATCGCTCTACGCCGAACGGGCGCTTCGTGCCGGCGCCCGCGGCTACGTGATGAAACAGGCCCCCACCAGCGAACTCATGCGCGCCATCCGCAAGGTCCTGGGCGGCCAGCTCTGGCTCAGCGAGTCCATGCATACTCGATTGGTCCACAAGCACTTGCATGGAACCTCCTCCCCTAAGTCTCCTTCCGAACTCGAAAACCTCAGCGACCGCGAGCTCGAAGTCTTCCAACTGATCGGCGCCGGCCTCACCACCCGCCGCATTGCGGCCAAACTCCACTTGTCCGTCAGCACGGTCGAAACCTACCGCGCTCACCTCAAAGAGAAACTCCGCCTTGCCAATGGAATGGAACTTGTCCGGCGGGCGGTCGAGTGGGTGAACCGCCAGAAATAACCCGCCCCTGTCAATTTCGCCCTCCTTCCCGCCGGGTCTTGGGCCACTGGCTGTGGCGCCCAGGAGCGGCCGCCGCCGCCCACTCCTTTGCGCATCGCCATCATGGAAACCATGATGCCAAAATCATGGCGCGCAGGATGGTCCCACAATTTGAAAACCGCTCTAATGTCACCGAATTTATTCCGGGTCAATCCCCCGGACATTCGAGTGAACGATATGAGACGACGGATCAACGACGAGTTTACGCACCTGAAAATATCGCGCCAACGCAAGTATCAACTGCGCATGCAGCGCGACAAGCGCTGCACCGAATGCGGCGAGCCCGCCCCCGAAGGCTCCCGCTGCCTCAAGCACCTCATCAAAGCGCGGGAACGGCAGCGGTCCAAACGCGGCCTCAAACGCCGTTATCGCAACACCTTGAGCTACCGGTTGGAGAGCCTGGCGGCCTGAGCCGCAGTCTCCCCGTCCGCCAGCGCCCGGGACGCGCCGCTCCGGCGGCGCGTTAATCCCCCTCCGGCACCCCCCCCGCCGGGTCCCCCATCCCCCAACCGGCGGCTTCGTACAAAAAAACGGCCCGGCTTTTACACCGGGCCGTCCAACCCGAACCAGTTTACCATGAAAACCAGGGGCGGCGGTGTTCCCACCACCGCCCCACGGCAGTCTATGAGAAACCCAACATCTCTGAGACGGGCCCACGGATGAATTCATTCAAAAATCTTTAAAAAAATTTCCTCTTTATTCCGGCGGCATTCGTATTAAAGTTTGCTCTTTATTAAGTTGGGATGAATTAGACATGAAAGAGATCGTTCCATCCCCGCCGCCCATGGTTCGAAATGAGGCGGCGGCGGTCCAGGCGCTGTTCCAACAGTATGTTGTGCCCAGCTATGGCCGGTTCGAGCTGGTCCTGAGCCACGGCTCGGGCAGTTATGTCCATGACGTCGCCGGCCGGCGCTACCTCGACTTGGGAGGCGGCATTGCCGTCAGTTCCCTCGGCCACGCCCACCCGGCCCTGACCGAGGCCCTCATCGAGCAGTCCCGCAAGCTGATTCATGTCTCCAATTTCTATTACCATGAGCCCCAGGGACGTCTGGCGCAGGCCCTGGTCCAGTTGATCGGCCCGGGCAAATGCTTCTTCTGCAACAGCGGCGTCGAGGCCAACGAAGGATTATTCAAACTTGCCCGCAAATTCGGCCACGACGAGGGCCGGTTCGAAATCCTCACCACCATCAACTCCTTTCATGGCCGGACCCTGGCCGGCATCGCCGCCACGGGCCAGGACAAGGTCAAAAAGGGGTTCGAGCCGATGGTGCCCGGCTTCCGCCAGGTGCCCTACAACAACCTCCAGGCCGCCCGGGAGGCCATCTCACCCGCCACCGCCGCGATCATGATCGAAGGCATTCAGGGCGAGGGCGGGGTGACTCCCGCCACCCCGGAATACCTGCTCGGCCTCCGACAGCTCTGCGACGAGAAGAAACTGCTCCTGCTCATGGACGGCGTTCAATGCGGCCACTTCCGCAGCGGACGGTTCCAGAGCTTCCAACGCATCCTCGAACGCACCCCCGGTGGAGAACAGTTCCTGCCCGACGGCATTTCCATGGCCAAGTCCCTCGGCGGCGGCTATCCGATGGGCGCATTCTGGGTGCGGGCTCCATACGCCGACCTGCTGGGCCCCGGCACCCACGGAACCACCTACGGAGGGTCACCCATGGCCTGTGCTGTGGCGCTAAAGATTCTCGAGGTCATCCAGCGCGACAACCTCGCGGATAACGTCCGGCAGGTCGGCGATTTCCTCAAACAAGGGCTCGAGGGAATGGCCCGGAAATACCCCAACGTCATTCGAACGGTTCGGGGACTCGGCTTCATGCTCGGCATCGAGCTGGCGCCCAACATCCAGAGTCTGCCCGGCGACCCCTCCAAAACGCAGGCCTCTCGCTTCGCCAACCTGTTGCATGCCAGCGGCTTGCTCACCATACCCGCCGGACCCGAAATCCTCCGGCTCCTGCCCCCGCTCAACCTGCGGCGGAGCGAAGCCGAGGAGGGCCTCGGCATTCTGGAGACGGTGGCCGCTCGACTGGACGCTTAACCCCGTTTCGCCCTTAAACAGTCACCTTTCAGCCAATCCAAGATGAGACATCTATTGAGCATTGAGTCTTTGTCGGCGGCGGACATCAACCAAATCCTCTCCGACACGACAGTTCTCAAGCGCGAGCGCGGACACCACCCGCGACAGCCGCTCTCGGGACAAATCTGGGCGATGATCTTCTCCAAGGCCTCGACCCGCACCCGGGTTTCGTTCGAGGTCGGCATCCGCGAGCTGGGCGGACAGGTTATCTTCCTGCCCTCCAGCGAGATACAACTCGGACGCGGCGAACCCATCAAGGATACCGCCCGGGTTCTGGGACGCATGGTTCATGGCGCGGTCTTTCGGACTTTCGCCCAGTCTGATGTCGAGGAGTTTTCCCGTTACGCCAAAATCCCCACCATCAACGCCCTCACCGATGAGGAGCACCCTTGCCAGATTCTGGCCGACGTGTTCACCGTCCAGGAAAAACGCGGGCCCATCCAGGGCAAAATCGTCACGTTCATAGGCGATGGCGCCTGCAACGTGGTCAATTCCTGGGTCTTTGCCGCCGCAAAACTCGGCTTCGAGTTGAGAATCGCCGCGCCGCGGAACTTCCAGCCCCAACCCGACCTCCTCAAACGGGCGGGCGGCAGAGTCCTGTGCACCGAAGACCTGCGGGAAGCCGCCCGGGGCGCCGATGTCCTTTACACCGACGTCTGGGTGTCCATGGGCAAGGAAGCCGAGTCGGCCAGCCGCATCGAACAACTCAAAGGCTATCAGCTCAATGCCGGCCTGCTTAAGCTCGCCAAGCCCGGCGCCCTGGTCATGCACTGCCTTCCCGCCTATCGGGGCAAGGAAATTGACGAAGCCACCTTCGAAGCCCACGCCGACACCATCTTCGACCAGGCCGAAAACCGTCTCCACGCCCAGAAAGCCGCCCTCCAGTGGCTGGTTGCCTGACCCGGCCCGGTTCCCTCGGGCCAGGCCCGGGTTGAATCCGCCCTCCTCGCCGGGCCGCTGGAAACCCAAGGCCCCGGTTCGGCCGTTCCTCCGGACGCGGCGGGAATTCAATTTGGGCCAAAGAGCGGCCTTTGAACCTCGGGCCGGTATTTCGGTCATTTGATGTTTTGGTGTTCCGTAGTCGGGCTGTGCGGTCGTGTCCCCACAGGCCCCGCGTTCATTTTGTTCATTTGTACTTGAACGTTTCGAACCAGCTTGGTATAAGACCTGCATACGATGAAACCATGTCAATAATGATCACGCGCCGGATGCCCCCCGGCCCCAACAAAATCTGAAAGCTGAAACCTGAAACCTGAAATTTGAAATCTGAAATCTCACATTTGAAATTTCAAATGCCAAATCCGAACTCCCGCACAATCCCAAACTCTGAACGCACCGCCCCGTAATCCGCCACCCCACAGCCGCCCATGTCCCCCGCCGCCCCAGCTCTCTCCCCCCTCGAGACCGAGGTGATCCATCTCTTCGTTGAGCTGGGCCGCCTGCTGGGTCAGCCCCGCTCCTACGCCGAAATCTACGGCCTGCTGTTCATCTCCGCCCAACCGCTGGCCATGGACCACCTTATTGAGCGCCTGCGCCTCAGCAAAGGCAGCGCCAGCCAGGGACTCAAGTTCCTCCGCAACGCCGGCGCCATCCGCGCCGTCTATGTCGCCGGCGACCGCCGCGTCCACTACGAAGCCGTCGCCGAACTGCGCAACCTCGCGACCCGCTTCCTGCGCGACCAAGTCCTGCCGCGGCTGGATGCCGGCCTGGACCGCATGGACCGCATTGCCGATTTGGTACGGGAAATGCCGCCTGACGAGCGCGGCCGAGTCCAGGCCCGAGTCACCATGCTCCACAGTTGGGGCAGGCAGAGCCGCCGCGTCATCCCATTCGTTACCAATCTTCTGGGCGGATGGAAAAGGCGGGGATGACAAGGCCATGGACCAGAGACCGAGGAGCAGTGTTATGGGACTATCGGACTATGGGACTACCGGACTATGGGACTATCGGACTGGGAATTCTGAAAACCGGACTGCTGGTGAATCCGGCAGCCGGAATTCGGTGCCGGCGAATTAGTTAAGTTTGAGAAGGACCTCATGCTGCGGGACTACACGAAAATTGAAGCATGGAAACTGGCTGACGACCTGGCGGTTGCGATCTACTCGGCCACCGCCGCCTTTCCCAAAGAGGAAGTTTATGGCCTCACATCGCAAATCCGACGCGCGGCATACTCAGTGCCGGCCAACATTGTCGAAGGAGCCTCACGCTCGAGGCAGAAGGACTACTTGCATTTCCTGTACGTTGCCCGTGGTTCGCTGAACGAAGCCCATTATTTTCTGCACTTTGCCACCCGGCTGGGGTATTTCAAGCGTGCGGAAGTTGAGCCGCTCCAGGACCAGGCCCGACGGACCTTGGCATGCTTGCAGGGATTGATTCGCGCTGTGGAGCGAGAGGCCGCCGCAGACGGATAGTCGCATCGTCCGATAGTCTGATGGTCGGATGGTCCGATAGTCGGATGGTCCTATAGTCGGATAGTCCGATGGTCGGATAGTCGGATAGTCGGATCGTCGGACAAAACGCCGGATGTTCCGGCACGACAATCGAGTCAGTCGAAGCAGGTTTTTGCGGGAAACCCCGCAAACAACCAAGGGCGGCAGCTTGCCCTCAAAAAGTTGAATCAGCGGATCACGTTCATGAACGCCAAAACACTTCGCGAACATCTGGACCGCCTCGATGCAGCACTGAATGAACCCGCCAGCCTCTGCGTTTACGGGTCGGCCGCTGTCATGCTCATGGGTGAAGAAGACCGGTTTAGCCTTGATGTGGACGTCGCCGGACCCTATAGCGTCGCCAACCAGCGCGCCTTGGTTGCCGCAGCCGAGCAGGCTGGCCTGCCCGTCAACCCTGCTGAAGATTTTCCGTCCGACCACATCGAATGGATCGGTCCCGACCGTCTCTGCTTGGCCGCTCCCTCCCCTGAAAACAGCGTGCCGTTGTGGCAGGGCAGTCGTCTGCGCGTATTTACCCTGTCGCCGGCGGACCTTGTAGCCAGCCGCCTGATCCGCTACGACCCGACCGACCAGGCGGACATTCAGTTCCTGGTCATTCATGGCCGCCTCCGCTTCGAAGACATCGTCCGGGCCGTTGACAGGCTGCCTGCCCCTTTCCGAAATGATGCCCTGGTTCGCGAAAACCTTGAAAATCTGCAACGCGACCTTAAACGCTGGCTGTCATGACCGCGCGCGCCCAACTCCAAACCGCCTACGAACTGGCCTTCCATCCGGCCCGCCTCAACGCCGCGTGGAACGAATGGGAAAAAGGCGCGGTGACTGACTTGGACGCCCTGCGTCAGGCTGTTGACTGGGCGCTCACCCTGCACCAGCGATTGCCCGAGGCCCCTGCTGCTTCCGGGCGCGCCCTGCGGCGGCTGGCCCTGTACCAGGCCGCCGCCCGCCTCTATCGGCTCCCGACCATGCTGCGCCGATTCCGCGAGCAACTGGGCTGCCGCGACCCCATCCCCGAGGAAGTCCCCCCTTGGATGGTCCGCGACATCGGCCTTCCGGTGTTTGGCCGCCGCGGCAGGCCCCGGCCTTTACTCCCAGCCTAGACCAGTCCTTCAGGCTCGAAATCACCCTCGCGACAGTCCCATGGTCGAACAGTCCTATAGTCGGATGGTCGGATGGTCCGATAGTCCGGTCTTTCAAGTTTCAAGTTTCAAGTTTCAGCCCTCAGCCTTCAGCCTTGCCTCCGCCCCTTGCCCTCGAAGTGTCTTCGTGCGACCCTGAACTCAGCGAACGTATGAGCGTCCAGAAGACCGCATTGTCCGTCTCGGCCGAGGCTCTGCGCCGGGCGCAAGCCGCCCTGGTCAGGCATCCGGAATGCTTCTGGACCCGTCAGCCCGCCCTCCCGCTTGCCGACCGGGCCGACGTCGAACTGGTCGTCCGCCGTCTGCGCGAGAACGGCGGCCCGGCCGCCTGGCAAACCGCGCGCGAAATCGAAGCGTGCCTTTAACCCCGTTTCAATCCGAGCTGCTCCGCCTCCTGGCCGCAAACCGTTCGCCCGAAAGCTACGTGGCGGGCGGGATTTCTCTGAATGCCCGCGAAGCCGTTCGCTGGAGCGCCGATGTGGACGTTTTCCACGACGCCGAGCAGGCCGTCATCCAGTCCAGTGAGAAAGACCTGCAAACCCTGCAGCAACACGGCTATGCCGTCCGTCCGGAACTCTGGACGCCGGCCATTCGCCGCGCCTGGGTTTCGCGCGGCGCCGACGGTGTCAAGCTCGAATGGTGTCAGGACGCCGCCTGGCGCTTCTTTCCGATCCAGCCTGACGACTTGCTCGGCTGGCGGCTGCACCGGTTCGATGCGCTTACCAACAAAGCCCTTGCCATGGGCGGACGGGCCGAGACCCGCGACCTCGTGGACCTTGTGGCCAACGCGGAAACCTATCCCCTTTACGCGGTCATCTGGGCGGCGTGCGCCAAAGACCCGGGCTTCAATCCCTTTCTCCTCCTCAACCAAATGCAACGCAACTCCCGCGTCAACCCGGCCGAACTTCGCGAGATGGGCGCCGCGTTCGACCCGGTGGACCTCAAAACCCGCTGGCTCGCTCTGGCGGACACCGCCCTGCGCGAGATTCAGAAGGCTGCCGCCGCCGGCGTCGAACCCGGTGTCGCCTTCGTCCGCGACGCCGACCAAATCGGGTGGCATGATAGTCCCGGCTTCAGCGTTCACCGCGCCACCTTGGGCGGCTCCCTCCCCCGGCTCGTTGGCGTGCATTACGGACTGTAGTTTCAGTGTTTCGGTGTTTCAGCGATTCCTTAACCACGGAATACACGGAATACACAGAAAAACTTTTGGACTTTCGCACCTTCGGACCTGGCGACCTTCACACCTTGCTGCTTTCCGGTTTCAAGTTTCATCCCTCATCCGTCCGTCGGTCCCATGGTCCGATAGTCGGATAGTCCCATGGTCGGATAGTTGGACGGCCTTATTATGTTCCCTTCCCTGGTCTTTGCCCTTTGTTCCGGGGGGGCGGTGTGCTAGGCTTTGAATATGGCCGTTGAGTTGGAGATTGAGCGGATGAGCTTGGAGGAGAAACTCCGGGCGATGGAAGCCCTGTGGGCCGACCTCAGCCGAAACGCCGAGCAATTCGAGTCCCCCCCTTGGCACGCGCAAGTTCTCGACCAACGCGAGCAGCGCGTGCGCTCCGGCCAGGAGCAATATGAGGACTGGGAAGCCGCCAAGCGAGAGTTGCGCAACCGCTTTCCATGACCATTCGGATTCTGCCCTCGGCGAAGGAAGACCTGGCCGCGGGCTTCGCGTTTTACGAAAACCAGCGACAGGGCCTGGGCGCTTACTTCCTCGACTCGCTCTTTTCGGACATTGACTCGCTCCAATTGTATGCCGGGGTTCACCGGAAAGTCTTTGGGCGGTTCCGGCTCCTCTCCCGCCGGTTCCCCTATGCCATCTATTACACCGTGGAAGGCGACCTCGTCTCCGTCAGTGCCGTCCTGGACTGCCGTCGCGACCCCGCCTGGACACGGCAGCGACTCAAGTAACCGCGGGCAACGGCGGGCTGCAGCGTTTCAACTTTTTCCCGATCACGGAATGCACCGAATACCGAATCGCTAACCACGGAACCCACTTTCGCACTTTTGGACTTTCACACCTTTACACTTTCGCACCTGTGGACTTTCGCACCTTCACACCTTGCTGCTTTCCGGTTTCCAGTTTCATCCCTCATCCGTCCGTCGCTCCCATGGTCGGGTGGTCCGATAGTCGGATAGTCCTATGGTCCTATAGTCCCACAGCCCCATAGTCCCTCCTCCCCTTGCCAATCCTCCGCTTGTCGGGAATAATAATTTGGAACCAAAGCCTGTGACCTTGCTGCAGCAGATGGAACAAGAGCGGCTTCAGCGCCGGGAAGACCTGCGCGCCGAGGTGCGCCGGCAATTGTGGGAAGCCCTTTGCCAACTGCTTCCGGGCCAGACCGTCATCGTCTTCGGATCCCTCGCCACGCCGCGGAAGTTCGACGAGACCTCCGACGTTGACCTGGCCTTGGCCGCCGAGCCCGCCACCCCGAGCCTTTACCAGTTGACCAGCCTGCTGGCCGAGCGCCTCGGGCGCCGGGTGGACATACTGTTGTTGGCCGAATGCCGTTTTCGTGACAAAATTCTGCGCGAAGGAGAACCGTGGACCCTGCCGGCCTGACCATCCTCCTCACCGAATTTACCTGGCATTCGGCCGGCCTTCATTCCCGCCGACCGGGTCAGCGACCTTCGCGAACTTAAAGGCTTCCGCCACGTGATGCGCCACGCCTACGATCTGACCTTGCGGCCGGACCGCCTCCGCGAGCTGGTAACGGTGGCGGGGCGCCTCGCCGGCGAGCTGCCTGCCTGGTGTGTCGAATTCGGCGACAAAGTTCGTTCCCAACAAGGCTGGGCCGCCCCATAATCGGGCGCCGGTGCGTCTGTAATCCGGTGCTCCAGTGCTTCAGTGCTCCAGTGCTTCAGTGTTTCAGTGTTTCCGTGTCTTCCGCGTATTCCGTGGTTCACTCGGGCCTTTCAGATTTCAGATTTCAAGTTTCAAGTTTCAAGTTTCAAGTTTCAGCCCTCCGTCAGTCCCATCGTCGGATGGTCCTATAGTCCGATAGTCGGATAGTCCGATAGTCCGATAGTCCGATAGTCCACTCTTTCAACTTTCCGGTTTCAAGTTTCAGCCCTCAGCCTTGCCTCCGTCCCCTGACTTGCCAGGCACCGCGGGGCCGTAGATAATGCCGCCAGTTATGAAAGCGCTTGCAGAGGTCACCAAAGACGCCTTGGAATTGCCCGCGCCCCAGCGCCTGACCCTGGCCCGCATCCTCATTGATCTGGCCGAAGCCGACGCGCCGGTTGACCCGGAGGCGCAGGCCGAGTGGGAATCCGAACTTTGTCGGCGACTGAGAGCTGTGCAGGCCGGAACCGCCCGTTCGCGAAGTTTCGAAGACGTGTTCGCCGATCTTGACCGCCGGTTCACCCAATGAGGATTGAAATTCTCGAGGAGGCGGAGCAGGAACTCGTCGAGGCCATCATTTATTACGAACAACTCGAGCCCGGCCTGGGCTTCCGCCTCAAGGAAATGGCCCGGGAGACCATCCAATGGATCGCGCGCCATCCCGACATTCCGCGCCTCCGGCCAACCGGCTATCGGCGTGTGAACCTCAAAGTCTTTCCGTACTAGGTCGCCTACGTCCTTTGGGCTGATGCAATCTGGGTTCTTGCGATCGCCCATGGCCGCCGCCGTCCGGAATACTGGCTCAAAACAAAAGATCGAGTGGCCTGACGCCCAGGTCTCTTCCGTGTCTCCCGCGTATTCCGTGGTTTACTCGGCCCTTTCAAGTTTCAAGTTTCATCCCTCATCCTTCGCCTCATCCCTCATCCGTCCGTCGGCCCCATGGTCGGATAGTCCGATAGTCCGATAGTCCACTCTTTCAACTTTCCGGTTTCAAGTTTCATCCCTCAGCCTTTGCCCCCCCTCCCCCTCACCCTCCAAACTGCCTGGACCCGGCTCCGAGCCTCACCCCTCGGCTACCGCCTCGCCCGCGGCGCGTTTTGGTCGGCGGCCGTCTGAAACAAAACAGTTCCCTACGGATGCCCGAAACTGTGCCCCAAAGCTCGCACCAGAGAATTCTTAAGTCTTCCGCGATCGTCGCTGCTGCTTCGGCCGGCACCTTGGTGTTCGGCATAATAAAGACGAAGGCTTTTGCGCTGCTGCTGGGCCCGCCAGGCGTAGGCGCAATGGGGCTCTATCAGTCCGTTGCGAATGTTCTTAGCACTTTGTCGGCATTTGGCATCGGCAACAGCGGGGTCAGAGAAATCGCAGCCGCCCAACGGACAGGCGACCCAACGACGGTTGCGCGACGAATCGTGGTGTTGCGTCGCGTCTCGCTCATTCTTGGCTGCAGCGGGCTGTTGGCCTTGGCGATCCTCCACGAACCTATTAGTGCGCTAAGCTTTGGCCGCCAGCCAGAAAGCATAGAAAGCGGGCATCGAGGCTTTCTTTCGAGGCCGTCTTCCGCAACGCTAATATTATCCATTGCCGTCCTTTTCGCGGTACTCTCCGGCGCGCAATCTGCCCTTATCCAAGGCAGGCGAAGAATTTCGGACCTCGCCAAGGCCCGTCTCTCTGGGGCGCTGCTTGGCACGACCACGAGCGTCGCGCTAGTCTGGTGGCTGGGAGGCGATGGTGTGGTTTTGGCGATTGTTGTGACTGCCGCGATGGGCTTGGCCAGCTCCTGGTGGTATGCCCGGGAACCAAGACTGGGGACCGACAGCGGTCCTGCATGGCGAGAGACTTGGAAGGAGGCACAGTCGCTTCTTAAAGGCGGGGGCGCGTTCATGACCAGTGTTTTGTCGGTCTCCGCAATTGCTTACCTAGCTAGGGTTCTAGTCGTTCGCCAACTGGGACTTGAAGCTGCAGGCTTTTATACTGCCGCGGTTGCTCTGGCTGGCTTGTACGTCGGCTTCCTGACCCAGGCCATGGGTGCGGACTTCTTCCCTACCCTCAGCGAGCGATCGGAGGACAACAATTCCTGCAACACCCTCGTCAATGAGCAAACTGAAGTCGCCCTGCTCATGGCGGCTCCGGGGCTCATGCTTACCTTCGCCGCTTGTCCCCTTGTGATCAAAACGTTCTATTCCGCAGAGTTTCTCGCGGCAGTTCCTTTGGTCTACTGGCTCCTCCTTGGCGTTTTTGTTCAGATGATTTCCTGGCCGCTGGGTTACCTCCTCCTGGCCAAAGCTAACGCGGCATCCTACACCCGTTCCGTCCTTGCGGCCAACTGTCTCCACGCGCTGCTCCTGCCCTTGGCCATTCGGTATTGCGGTCTCGTCGGTGCCGGAATAGCGTCACTTTTTTTTGAGATTGCACAACTCGCCTTGCTCTATTTCGCTGCCCGTCGGACTACAGGATTCTCGTGGGCCAGTTCAAACGTGCGGCTTGCGGCGCTCCTCGCGTGTTGCTTGGCCCTAGTCGCTATCTTTTGCATCACGCTTCCGGGAACTTGGACCGTGATCGCTGGCATTGCCGGAACCGCGGCCACGGCGTTTTATGCGATAATGAGACTCGCACCGTACCTACGGCACATAATCAAGGGTATCGTTGGCATAGGACCCAAGCCTCCCGATTACTTGTGACCCGGATTTGAACGATTACAGCATTACCCTATGCTACCACTGAAGAAGCTTGTAAAATATGTTTTTTCCCTTGCGGGCCTTGAGATTCATCGAACGGCGCCATCATCCGTTATAGCGGACCTCGGCCAGGATCCCTTCGCTGACATGAAAAGGCTTGTGTCGTTCCCGTCACCCACGATATTCGATGTTGGCGCCAACGAAGGCCAAACCATCAATGAGTTCTGCAGGGTGTTTAAGTCTCCACGCATCCATGCCTTTGAGCCTTCGGCCCGGGTGCTCGATACGCTGCTCGCCGCTGCAGCCGCCTTTCCGACTGTCAAAGTCAACCGGCTTGCGCTGGGTTCCGAAAGCGGCCGCAAGGTTTTCCTCGAGAATTCCCATTCCGTAATGAGTTCGTTTCTTGAGAAGGGGCCGTGGGGCTGGGGCGATGTCGTCGCACGGCGCGAAGTAGAAACCTCAACCGTGGACGAGTATTGCGCCGCGAACCATGTCGCCGCGATTGACATCCTTAAGACTGATACTCAGGGGTACGACCTTTACGTCCTTGAAGGTGCGCGCCGGATGCTTGCGCGGAAGGCAATTCATTTGGTATTCACTGAAGTCAATTTTGTCGCCATGTATGACGGGATGCCGCCCTTCGACCACCTTTACAGGTTCCTGCGTGAGCATGGCTTCATGCTGGTGACTTTTTATCGAATCCGCTACCTTCAAAACAGAGCCGCATGGACGGACGCGGTGTTTCTCCAGCCTGATTATATCGGCCGCCGCAGCGAACCGGCCGCGCGATGACAAATACAGGACCATGCCAATCGAGAGTCCGGTAGTCTTCCTGTTTTTCAACCGCCCGCACACCGCGCGGCGGGTCTTCGCTCGCATTTGCGAAGCAAAGCCTTCGCGTCTCGTGCTCGTTAGCGACGGCCCACGCGCCCACGTGGCGGGGGAACACCGGGTGATAAGAGAACTTCGAGGCGAGCTCGAATCAATGATCAACTGGCCGGCCGACGTGATTACCGACTATGCGGAATCCAACCTCGGCTGTTCCAAGAGAATATCGAGCGGCGTGACGGCGACCCTGGGCAGGTTTGACCGCGCGATCTTTCTCGAAGATGACTGCCTGCCCTCAGAAACCTTCCTCCCGTACGCCGACGCATTGCTTAAAAAGCACCAGAAGGAAACATCCGTAGCGAGCATAACTGGCACCTATCTCTTGAAAAGGAAATCAACGCCGAATTCCTACGGTGCGACGCACTTTCCTTGTGTTTGGGGCTGGGCAGCCTGGGCCAGAAGCTGGGAGGGCTACGACCGCGAGTTGAAGGGGTGGGACACCGATTTCTTGGACGCCATTGCCAGGGAAAAGCGGATAGCGGGTTTTATGCCCGAGGTTTGGAAAAAAAGCTTCCGTTTTATCGCCGCCCACCCGGATCACACTTGGGACTACCAGTTTTGGCTTCTCTGCCTGCGGCGAGGGGGGCTCACCTTGTTTCCCTATGCGAACCAGATATGCAATATCGGGGGGGGGCCGGGTGCCACGCATTCCGGAGGCGGCAGGTTTTGCAACCGGCCCGTTTACAGCCTTACCTTCCCGCTTGACGACAACGGGGCCGTAGCTGTGGACCGGGCTTACGAAAAGTACCTCCAGCAAGAATTCTATTCCAACACAATTACCTGGCGCAACCTTCCCCACAGGGTCAGGGGGAAAGTCCTGCAGTTTTTTCGCCGGACTCGGTCGCGACTCCGGAGGGGCGGCGTATGAGGGAGCGAAAGATTCGACCACCGCCTGTCGAGGCTCAGGTCGCGGAGCCCTCTCCCGGCGAAATCACCTTGTTGCGGTGCTGGTTTCCGGCGCTCTGGTTCATTGCTTTTTGGAGCACCGCGTTTCTCCTGTTCAGATTCGGCCCAATTGTATTTGAGAAGTTGGGAGCCGGGACTTGGGTCTATCTCCTTGCCAGTCTGGGCTCGTTTACCTTCGCTTACTGGCAGGCGACCTCCGCAACTACCACCGCTTTGACCCGGCCGGAAGACGGCGAAAGCCCCGAGAGAGCGTGGGCATGGGTGCGCTGGCTCGCCCCTGCGAGTTTCCTCGGGGCGGTCGGGCTCGTGCTCGACCGGACGCTCTTTGCCGGCGCCAGCCTGGCCAAAACCCTGACCGACACTGCTTCCGTGAGGGAGGAAACTGTAGCAACCACGATACTCACAACAGTTTCAGTGGTACCCTATTCTTTCTTTGTAACGGCCTTGGCTCTGTACTTCCATCTTCTTGCTGCCCGGAGGCGTGTGCCCGGCTGGGCACACGCCTTGATCTGGAGCATGATGTTACTTCTGTGTCTCAACACGGTGCTCATGGCAAAGCGGGGAGGAGTCATTTGGGTGGCGGTTTATTTGCTGTACTTTCTGTTCTTTGTAAAAGGAGAAAAGATCACAACTTTGCTCTTAAGCCGCCGCTACCTCATAATGCGGACGGGGTTGTTATGTTTTCTAGCGGCAGTGTTCGTTTATTTCAATTTCATAACGCAGCACCGGCACGATGCTGGATTCCTAAAACGGGTCGGAGCTGATTACATGGAGCGAGACCGGTACGGTCTCTTCAATCGTTCTCAAGATCCCGCTGGGCTGACAACCTTGCTCTACCTGATGAGTTACGGGACTCACACACTGCCCGTCATCAACGCCATTTGCTCACAAGCGCCGTGGGTGAGCTGGGACCCGATGCTCCTGCTCGGAGGACGGACCTTGGACCAGATCCGTAAGTTCTATCCAGACTATGAGACCAAGTCTGAGCGGCTGGTTGACAAATGGAGGTATGAACGGGGCGTTTCTCTGGCGGCCTGGCCGACCCTCTTCGGTTGGAGTGCGGCTCAGTTCGGCCTGCTCGGAGGCGTTCTTTATCTTGGGGTACTTGGCTATTTTCTGGGATGGACTTCGAGGCGTTACCTCTACGGGGGTTCCACCGGAGCACTCATCTTGAACTTCAGTCTCTTTTTGGTATTGTGTAACAGTTTCAATGGCAACGGCGGTGACATCCCCCACAACGTCGCCTTTGTCCTGGGCGCATACATGATGCTCTCCGCCGGTCGCGACTCAGCGCTTTCGCAGCCATGGCGGCAGGGCCGCCGGCGGGGCCGATCCCGTCAACGTCGAGCAGGCGGGGCGCTGGGCCTGGCCAGCCAGGCTGAGTCCGGAACCCCACGGGTGTCGGAAGTCGAACCACAGCAAACTCATGGCGAGGCTTTCCTGGGATAATCGCGCGCATCTCATGAGGCTGGGAAGCGAGTGGATCGGCGGCTTTGGCACGTCCTGGCTTGCCCGCCTGTTGGCCGCATGGTGGGGGGTACGCTTGGGAGCGGGCTGTGCATTTCGAGGCATACCAGTCTTCCGGCGCCCTTGCGGCGCCCGAATCTCGATTGGGGACCGCTGCTGCTTTTTGTCGGGCACGCGGAGTAATCTTCACGGCCTGAATCGGCCCTGCATGGTTAATTGTTTGTCGCCCAACGCAACAATCGAGATTGGTGACGATTCAGGCTTCTCGGGAACAGTTCTGGCCGCTGCCCGCTCGATTGTGATCGGAAAGCGGGTGATGTGCGGGGCGAACACGACAATTAGCGACACCGATTCGCATTCCCTGGATTACCGAGAGCGGCATCCCGCCTATTTCGGCCTGGCTGGTCCGGGATGGAAGGAATACGTGAAAACAGCCCCCGTGGTAATTGAGGATGACGTGTTCCTGGGGATGGGCGTGATGGTTCTCAAGGGCGTGACGATCGGAGCCACGACGGTGGTGGGCGCCGGGAGTGTGGTTTCTCGGTCGCTGCCTGCGGGGGTCGTGGCGGTGGGGGTCCCGGCCCGGGCCATCATGTCACTCGAGGAGGCGCTGCGGAGGGGCCAAAAGCAACCCCCGGTTCGATCCTAACATGCGGGTTCTTTACTTTTGCCACTATTACACAGACCGGCAACGGTCCGAGCGCGGCTTCAGCGCGCGCAACACGGCTGGGGTAAATCGAATGCGGAGGATTGCTCATGCCCTGATGAGCGCTGGGGCGGAGGTGCGGATCATTAGTCCTGCCATTTCCGCCCGCTGCCGGTTTTCTGCGCGGCTGCTCTACCGGGGGTTCACGGAGGAGTGCGACGGCCTCAGGGTTTCCGCGCTCCCCGCGTTGTCGGTTCCATGGCTCGCCATGTTGGCCGAGCCACTTTTTGCAGCAATCTGGTTCTGCCGCCATGCACTGTTCCGTCCTCCGGATTTGGCCCTGATCTACTGCTTTCACGCTTCGTGCGTAGTATTCGCTCTGCTGGCTCGCCTCAGAGGTATCGCTGTGGTCTCGCAAATCGAGGACGTATCGTTGCCGGCGCTGAGCGACTGGCGCCGCGGTTCGGAGACCCGGCCCGTTCAGCAGTTGCTAGCCTATCCGCTCATGAGGGCTGTCCTTTGGCTTGCCCATGGAGTCATGGTTCCCACGCGCCGTTTTAAAGTTGTCTTGCCGCCGGCGAAACCGTGTTTGGTGGTTACGGGCTGTGTCGAGCGACGGGAATTCCGAACGGCTGCGTGTTGGCCTGGCGAATCGAACGGGCGTCTGGAGGTTTTGTTTTTGGGCAAGTACGAAGCCGAACATGGTTTGCTCCTGCTGGTCGAGACTTTGCAACTGCTGCGCCGCATGTCGAAACTGGGAAATCAGCTTGCTTTCCACTGCTGCGGAACGGACCGTTTCCCGGAGGCATTGGCTGCTCTTGCCGCCCAAGAGGGCGAGGTTCCAAGGGTGCACTTGCACGGCTACCTGACCCAAACGGAGTATGAACAACTTCTCGGGCGGGTGCATGTTGGCCTGGTTCTCCAGCGCAGTCAGGGACGGCACAGCCGGTTTAAGACCCCGTCCAAGGGCTATGAGCTGATGGCCGCAGGGCTACTTGTCATTTCGACTGACGTTGGTGATTTTGCCGACCTTGCGCCGAAGTATCTGCTGCAACTTGGCGACGAGCGCCCGGAGGCCCTCGTCGCTCTGCTGGGGGATGTGTGCAACGACCGCCGCCAGTACGAAAGTGTCGCCCGTGCTGGACAGGCGTTCGCCTCCACAACGTTCGACGCGCATTCCGTGGGGCGGGCCATCGTAGCTTTCGTAGAGGCGCTGCAGCGGGCGCGCAAGGGTTGAAGAGAGCACCCGTTGATGCGGCTCCCCTTCCACCTGTTCAACCTGGTCAGCGGCTTCCTGCCTGCCCGCTGCCACAAATTGCGCTCATACCTGTTACGCCGCTGCGGCGGAACAGTCGGCTGCAACGTGAGGCTCAACGCGAATGTAACCGTGTACGGAGCGCGGTTCGTAACAATCGGGCAGGATACCTGGATAAGTTCGGACACAATTATTTCCGGGACCTCCAGTGGGCCCGTCACGATAGGAAGCCGCTGTGACATCGGCCCCGGCGTGATGCTTGTCTCAGGAAGCCACGTACTAGGAGGGCATCAACGGCGAGCTGGGCCCGGCCTCTCTCAGCCCATCGTCATCGGCGACGGCTGCTGGGTTGGTGCTCGCAGCCTCATTCTCGGCGGGGCTGGGATTGGAGCCGGCTGCGTCGTAGCTGCGGGCGCTGTTGTCTTGGCGGGCACCTATCCCCCGAACGTTTTACTAGCCGGAGTTCCTGCGGTCTTAAAAAGAGAATTGCCAGGTCCAGAAGCCGTGCCGTGAGCTCGGCAGGCGGTGGTGCTGGTTCGAAACAAGGCTTCCTTTCCTGCCACCCTGGTCACAAGTGCAGTGAACGAGGTCTTTTCAAACGTCCTAACTGCGTGCGGCTCGTATTCTGGCACAACATGCTGAGCCTGCACCAGTCGGCCCTCGTCCGGGCCCTGGCTGGTTTAGGGCACGAGGTTCAGGTGGTCGCTGCCCAGGAGGTTTCGCAGGACCGGCGGGCAGCCGGGTGGGGCCGCCCTGATCTTGGACTCGCCAGGATTCTGATTGCGCCTGAAAAGGAGGTCATTGAGAACACGGTAAAGGACGGGCTCCCGGACACCATCCACATCATCGGGGGAGCGAGATGGACTCCCCTTGGTCGTTTGGCCACACACCGGTGCATTGAGCAGCGGGCCTGCATGGGAATCATGTCCGAAGCTGCCGAGCATCGAGGCTGGAAGGGGCGCCTTCGGCGGTTTAGGTACACGATCGAGCGCCAGTTTGTCGGCCGCCGCTTTGACTTCGTTCTTGCGATGGGACAGGTTGGCGTGAACTGGTTCAGGAATTGTGGCTATCCGGCGGAGCGGACATTCTGTTTCGCTTACTTCACAGAGAAGCCAGAGGGCTGCGACCCCTGCCCCGGCAGGGAGGCGCGGCAGGATGTTGAGTTGCTCTACGTTGGCCAGTTAATACCAAGAAAACGGGTGGACTCACTCATCCGCGCTCTCGCCGCGTGCGGGGATTTGCAATGGCGGTTGACCATTGTCGGGGGAGGACCCGACAAGCCCGTTCTTCAAAAGCTTATTAGGGCCGCACGCCTGGACGAGCGAGTACGATTCCTTGATTTCCTTGAGAATAAAGCCGCCGTGCAGGTCGTGGCCGCCAGCGATTTGCTCGTCCTTCCCAGCCGGTGGGACGGCTGGGGCGCGGTTGTCAACGAGGCCCTGATGTGCGGTGTTCCGGTTATTTGCAGCGACCACTGCGGCGCGGCTGACCTACTGCATGAATCATGGCGCGGAGAGGTGTTTGCCGCGGGCTCGGTTTCCGATTTGACCAACTGTCTGCGGAGGTGGATCTCCTGCGGACGGACACCGCCTGAGACCCGTGCGCGCATTCAGGCCTGGTCCCAGTGCATCACGGGGGAGGCGGGGGCTCGGTATCTTGAGGGGATTCTGCGCCAGGTGTATGAGCAAGGCCCGAGGCCGGCAGTCCCTTGGCGTAACGAGGCATGAGGTCCTCAGCCATACGATGCAGTGCCATCATTCCCGGGCTGAGCAAGGCGTCCGGCGGACCGACCTATTCCGTCCCGACCCTCTGCGAAGCGGTGGCCAGCGCTGGGGTTGACATAACCTTGGCGACCGTCGGGTGCGCACCTGGCGAGCCGGAGCATGTTCCGGACACAGAGCTTGTTCGGGTCTTGAGAATCCCCGGCTGGCACTGCCGGCCTCTGCGCCTTTCCTGCTCCCCGGCGTTCCGTCGGGCTCTCACTCGATACTGCCGCGAGCATGGAACGCAGATTATTCAAAGTCACGGCCTCTGGACGCAGCCGAACCATGCGGCCGCGCGCGCGGCCCGGGATCTCGGCTTGCCACTGGTCGTGTCCGTCCACGGCATGCTCGAACCGTGGGCGTGGAGGCATCGGGCTTGGAAGAAGCGTCCGATATGGTGGCTCTGGCAGAGACGTGCGCTGATCGAGGCGGCAGTCATTCGGGTGACAGCTCGGCAGGAGGCCGAGGGGGTGCGAGCCCGCGGCCTTGCGAATCCAATCGCGGTGATTCCCAACGGGGTAGAGTTGCCGCCTGAGGCGGGTGTTATCCTCGCGAGAACCGGCTCGGGGGAGCGCACGGCCCTGTTTCTTTCCCGGATTCACCCCGTCAAGGGGCTGCTCGACCTCGTTCAGGCATGGGACAAACTACGCCCGGCCGGCTGGCGCGTCCTGGTTGCGGGCCCGGACGAAGAGAACCACCGCGCCGTGGTGGACCAGGCCATCAGCGAGCGCCGCCTCGAGGGGCACTTCGAGTTCCTTGGGCCGGTGGGCGATGAGCGGAAGTGGGAGGTGTTCGGCCAGGCCGATCTCTTCGTGCTTCCAACAAAGTCCGAGAACTTCGGCATCGCAATTGCCGAAGCCCTGGCGGCGGGCGTCCCCGTAATTACCACCAAAGCGGCGCCGTGGCAGGAGTTGGAGTCACACCGTTGCGGCTGGTGGGTGGACGTTGGAGTCGAGCCGCTGGCGGCGGCCTTGCGCGAGGCGACGGCTGCGTCGCCCGATGTCCTGCGCGAGATGGGCCTGCGGGGGCGGGAGCTGGTTCGCGAGCGATACTCGTGGCCCAAGATCGCGGAGGACATGAAGGCGGTGTATGAATGGGTGCTGGGGCGCGGGCCCAGGCCGGGGTGTGTGGAGGGGTGAGGGGAGTGGGAAGGTGGGAAAGTAGGAAGGTAGGAAAGTGAGAAGGAGAAGGTGGGAAAGTGAGAAGGTGGGAAAGTGGGAAGGTAGGAAGGTAGGAAGGTGGGAAGGTTATGAGTTTTGCGCAAAGGTTTGAAGATTTGGAGATGTGGCAGCAGGCGCGGACGCAGGTGAAAACCATCTATGCGGCGTTCCAAAAGTGCCGCGATTTTTCGTTCCGCGATCAGATTCAGCGGGCGGCGATTTCGGTCATGAACAATATCGCCGAAGGTTTCGAGCGGAACACGACAAGGGACTTTGCGCATTTTCTGGACCAAGCCAAGGGCTCCTGCGGCGAGGTCCGGAGCATGCTCTTCACTGCCGAGGACCTAGAATACCTTTCTGGAGCCGAGGCGAGGCAGGCCCGAATTGTGGCCGAAGAACTGTCTCGCAAAATTGCAGCGTTTACCCGCCGTCTCCGCACTTGACCTTCGCACTTTCCGACTTTCGCACTTTCGCACCTTGCTACCTTCGCACCTTGCTACCTTCGCACCTTGCTACCTTCGCACCTTGCAACTTTCCCACTTTCCCACTTTCGCACTTTGACGCCTAAGACGGTTCGGCAGTTGGCGTATGAGTCGAATAAGACGTATGAGACGTATCGGGGGTTGGTGGAGCGGGACGCGGAGACGGCGGCAAATACGCTGGTGTGCCTGATTCACCAGACGTGCTACCTCCTGGACCAGCAGTTGCGGGCGTTGGAACGGGCGTTTCTGGAGGAGGGGGGAATCACGGAGCGGCTGTACGCGGCGCGGAAGGGGCGGCTGGGGAGGGGGCGGGGGGAATAGGATGCAGGTTGATGTGCGGGAAAACCGGGCGGCGCGTAAATACACGGCGGGCGAGATGCTGCGGCGGGTGTTGTGGGGCTGCGGCAAGGTGCTGTTCCGGCTGAGCCCGCGCCCGTGCTTCGGCTGGCGCAGGATGGTGTTGCGTTGGTTCGGGGCCAAGGTGGGACGCGAGGTGCATGTGTACCCTTCGACGCGAATCTATTTCCCCTGGAACCTGGTCATCGGCGATTGGAGCGCGATTGGCGAGGAAGCGTTGATCTACAATCTTGGCCCGGTGACCATTGGCCAGCGCGCGACGGTTTCGCATCGGGCGCATTTGTGCGCCGGGACTCATGATTACCGGCGGCCGGACCTGCCGCTGCTCAAGCCGCCGATCAAGGTGGGTGACCAGGCTTGGATTTGCGCCGACGCCTTTGTCGGGCCGGGGGTGACGGTCGCGGAAGGGGCCATCGTCGGCGCCCGGGCGGTGGCCGTCAAGGATGTGCCGCCCTGGACCATCGTCGCCGGCAACCCGGCGGCGTTCATAAAAAAACGGGAAATGCCCCGCCCATCCTAGCCCCTTTCCCACTTTCCCACCTTTACACCTTCGCACTTCGACACCTTGCCACTTTCACACCTTCACACCTTGCTACTTTTCAACCTTCACGCCTTGCCACTTCCGCACTCCGCCACGGCCATAGTCCCTTTTCCCCTCTCGTAGTCCCCCTCCCCATGGTTTCGGTTCTCATTCTGACCTACAACGAGGAGGTGAACATTGCCCGCTGCCTCGATTCGGTCAGTTGGTCGGATGATGTGGTAGTCTTTGATTCCTTCAGCACAGATAGAACGGTGGTCCTTGCACAGCAGGCGGGTGCGCGGGTGATTCAGCACCGATTCGAGAATTACGGCCGCCAAAGGGAGGCAGCCCGCCGGAAAGGGGGCTTCAAACACGAATGGGTCTTGTCTTTGGACGCCGACGAACAGCCTGACCAGCAGTTGGTGGGTGAAATGCTAGCCGTCTCCGGCTCAGGCACCATCGCTCCTAACGCCTTTCGCATGCGTCGGAAAGACCACTTTAGGGGAAAGTGGATAAAGCACTCGACATTGTATCCTTCATGGTTTGTGAGGTTTTATCGCCATGCTCAAATCCGCTACGATGACCGCGCTGTCCACGAGTACCCCGTTGTGAACGGCACTGTGGGGGAACTCCAGGGGCACCTGATTCACGACAATTTCAGCAAAGGAATGGACCAATGGTGGCAGAAGCACCAGCAGTACGCCACCCTGGAGGCCGAAGAGGGCATCAAGGTGCTCAAATCCGGGACAAATGGCTTCAGAGGCCTGGCCTCTCGCGACCCGGTGCTCCGTCGGCGCGCCCTGAAAGCAGTTTCGGTCCGGATGCCGTTTCGTCCCTTGCTGCGTTTTTTGTACATGTACGTGCTTCACCTCGGTTTCCTGGATGGCCGGCCGGGCTACGAGTATTGCCGCCTGTTGTCGCAATACGAGCGGATGATCGTTCTCAAGATGAAGGAGATTCAGCGGCGGCAACGAGGACTAGGGGAAGTGGGGGAGTGAGAAGGTGAGAAGGTGGGAGTGTGGGACTATCTGACTATCCGACTATCGGACATTGGGACCGGTGGGAAGGTGCGAAAGTGAGAAGGTGGGAAAGTGGGAAACCCAAGCTCAGCCAGAGTATCCGCTTTCCGTGTGTTCCGTGTATTCCGTGGTTCCGAGACGGTGAAATGATAAAGGCATGGAAACGGCGGGGGGTGGTTGCCGGGGCGGCGGCAGGGCTGTTGTTGGCGGCGGCGCTGGCCGTCTATTTTTTTGCGCCGACACTGCTGACGGTGGACTCGGGCCCTTGCGTGGGGGACGTGATCGTGGTGCTGGGTGGCGAGCCCAGCGGCCGGCCGTTTCGCGCGCTGGAAGTTTTCAAAAGCGGAGGGGCGAAAAGCCTCCTGGTGAGCGGCGATGGAGACAACGATTACATACGGAACCGGTTGGTTCTGGCGGGGGTGCCGCCGGACGCGATTGCGCAGGAGCCGCGCTCGCGGAATACCAAGGAGAACGCCGAGTTCTCAGTGCAGTGGATGCGGGATCATTCCATCACCTCGGCTGTGGTGGTGACGTCGTGGTATCATTCCCGGCGCGCCCTGGCCTGTTTTCGGCATTACGCAAAGAGGGACATCGCGCTTTCGTCCGCGCCCGCCTACCCGGGTGTCGAACTGCGGGCGCGGCCCTCCCTGCATGAATTGGTGTCGGTTTACGTGGAGTATTTCAAACTCTTCTGGTATGCCGTCCGCTATGGCATTTGGCCTTGGTGATGTTCTACGCGCGGCCGCCCGATTTCGGGTGGCGGCAGGCTGGCCGCAGGCCCTGGGGACTCTGGCCCTGCTGGGCTTGTGGGTCCAACTTGTCAATCATCTTCGCGTTGACTGGAGTGTCAACTCGCAGTACGCGTATGGCTACGCTGTTCCCCTTCTATGCCTCTACCTCCTTTGGCGGAGGCTGCGGGGACCGCATCTCGCCGTCCGGGTGGGCGGGGAGGGACGCCTCGATTTCTGGAGCAGCTTTCTCTTTGTGGTGCTGGCCCTTGGGTATGCACCGACGCGCCTGGTGCAGGAGGCGTCGCCCGAGTGGCGGGTGGTCACTTGGGCGCATGCGCTCGAAGTGGTGCTGCTCACCCTGTTGTGGGTGCGCCAGGCGTGGGGAACTGGCATTCTCAAAGAGGTGGCCTTTCCGATCTGCTTTTTCCTCGTGAGCGTGCCCTGGCTGCGGCCAGTTGAAGATGCTGTCATTCAAAATCTCACGCGTGGCAATACCTTTCTTGTGGTTCTGCTGCTCGACCTTTTTGGGGTGCCCGCGATCCAGCATGGCAACGTTATCGAGGTCGCAACAGGCGTGGTGGGGGTTGACGATGCGTGCAGCGGCATTCGGTCGTTGCAGGCGACGCTGATGCTGGGATTGTTTTTTGGAGAACTGTACCGGCTCGCCGTCTTTACAAGACTGGGGCTCTGCCTGCTCGGGTTTGGTCTCTCCTTCGCGTTCAACATCGCGCGCACCGCCTTGCTGACCTGGGTCGCGGCGCGGCAGGGCGTTGAGGCGGTCGCGCGGTGGCATGACCCGGCGGGCGTGACCATTCTGCTGGGCTGCTTCCTCAGCTTGTGGGGGGCGGCCGTCTGGGCCGGGCGGGCGCGAGCCAGGGGGAAGCAGGGCATGTTGGGGATCGAGGATGGTGCAGGGCCGCCCGCGGCAGCCGAAATAAAAGGGGTCACGAGTCCGAACACCCAACCATCGAAATGCCCGCCTACTGAACCAACGGAACATCTTCACCCTGTCTTCCCTCGCTTGGCGGGATGGTCCTATGGTCCCATGGTTCTGTTCTGTTGGGTCGTCGCGGTGGAGGTTGGAGTGGAATTCTGGTATCGGGCGCATGAACAAGGCCTGGGAGAGTCGGTCGCATGGCGCGCCCATCCTCCATCGGCGGCCGAGTCGGTGACGCGCCTTCCGATTGCCGAGGCGACACTGGAGGTCCTGAGGTGCAATACGGGCGAGAAATGGTCATGGCTTGAGGCCGATGGCTCATCGTGGCTGTTGATGTTCTTCGAGTGGGAACGGGGGCGCACCTGGGTGAAGCAGGTCACTCGGCACCCGCCTGAGAGCTGTCTTGGCGCGTCCGGCTGGCAACTCCTCGCAAATCCCGGCGCTATCAGCTTTGGGCTCGGCCCGGTTACGCTCAGTTTCGACACCTACGAGTTTGATGCGGGAGGACAACGGGCACACGTCTTCTATTGCCTCTGGGAGGACGGGGCCTCGGTCCAGCCAAAGCTGACGAAAGACATCGCCCAACTTGACCGCGTGCGGGCGGCGCTGCAGGGGCGCCGAAATCCAGGCATGAAGGTTTTGGAGATCGCGACGTGGGGGCATTCGACTCTGGAGGACGCTCAGGCCGCTCTCCGGAGGCAGTTGGCGGGAATCATAACGCTTGATTCTGCCGTCCCTGCGGCGGCCGAGGCGGAAGGAGCCCCCGCCTTCCCGTAGCACGGCTGCGGTAGTCGAAGAAGAGCGGAGCGCGGAAACGCCTTCCGCTTTTTTTTGTTCCTGCCGGCGCCGAGCCTCGTGATGATTCGGCGGAGCAAACCACTGTCTGGATTCCAATGGATCGGGCTCACCTTCGGCGCGTTCGCAAGGGTAATTGCATTTACTGCCTGGCACCAGTGTTCTGTTGGCGGCGAGCGGTTCCGGTGCTGTGTTGTGGGGCGAACCCTTTGTGTGCCGATTTTCCGCGCCCCCCGGCCCGGCGGGTTGGCGGGCTCAGGGCGCGGGCTGTTGCCGTCGGGCGTTAACCCGGCGCCAGAACGCGCCGATGGCGGCGATTCCGGCGGTGATCCCCAGGGCGGCATTGACCGGTTCGGGCACCACTTCGATGCTGGCGGTGTAGTTGAGGCCGCCGTTGCTGACGTAGGCGTCCCAAGGCTGGGTGTTGTCGTGCGCCTGGAACCAGATCGCGAGCGAGTGGGTGCCAACGCTCAAGCCGCTGCCAATCTGGGCCATGTTGGCCGAGTTCGCTTCCTCGAACTGCACCTTCCACCCGCTGGTGCCAAAATCGGTGAGGTAAGGCAGACTGAGCGAGACGGGCGACCCGTTGTCAATTTTGTACCACAGCAGCGCCCAGTCGGGGCCGTTGGCCGCCGGCTGCCCGTCGCCGGCGTCGGCGGTGACTTGTCCGCCGAGCTTGAGACTCTGCCCGAAGTGAATCGAAAAGGTGTGGTTGACAAAGTCGGGATTGGCCGTGGGCTGGTCCACGTCGTAATAGGTGTTACCCGAGCCGTCGTTGACGATGGCGTAGGCGTTATAGGCGTAGAGGGCGGCGTGGCAACGAGTCTCCGGGCCGGCAATCGCGATTCCCATCCCTAAAGCCAGCATCCGCAGGGCAAAACGCATCGTTTTCATCGCGTAAAAAGGTTTTAACGGTTCTGCGCGAACCAACATCGTTGAATCTCGCCGGCAGCGGGAAAAAGTCAAGTCCCCTTTGGCGCTCAACGCAGAGCAAAGTCGGAAAGTGAGAAGGTGGGAAGGTGCGAAGGTGGGAAGGTGCGAAGGTGGGAAAGTGGGAGTGGGGGACTATCTGACTATCCGACTATCGGACATTGGGACCGGCGGGAGGTGCGAAGGTGGGAAAGTGGGAAAGTGGGAAGGTGCGAAGGTGGGAGTGGGGGACTATCTGACTATCCGACTATCGGACATTGGGACCGGCGGGAGGTGCGAAGGTGGGAAAGTGGGAAAGTGGGAAAGTGGGAAGGTGCGAAGGTGGGAAGGTGCGACGGTGGGGGAACCACGGAACACACGGAACACACGGAAGGAAACTTGGTCCCGTCGTCCCGTCGTCCCGTCGTCTCGTCGTCTTGTAGTCCCATAGTCGGATAGTCCCATAGTCGGATGGTCGGATAGTCCGATGTTCCCGTCGTCCCGTCGTCTTGTAGTCCCGTAGTCGTATCGTCGGACAGTCCCTCCGCCCCCCGTTCCATTTTCGGTTGCGGCGGGCGTGTGCAGGGTCCATTGTTCGGTCGTGACTTTGCTGCAGGAACGCGACATGGCGCGCCGCCAGCGCC
>CAZVYG010000016.1:6612-79039 GCA_964631605.1 uncultured Verrucomicrobiota bacterium | reverse complement strand
CGGTCCACATCTCCGCGCCGAGAGCCGCCCACGCTACTCGCTAATGATTGGGGCAAGATGCGGTCAGCCGGTTTTGGACTTTGCGAATGGGCAAACATCTGCTACCGTAGGGTGTCGTGGGATTCTTATGAAACGCTGGCTGCCCATTCTTTTTGCCTTATTGGCGCTCGCCGCTTCGGCCGGGGCGAAGGAGGCGGATGTCGGGGTGATTCGCATCGCCGGCGCCATCGGTCCCGCCACCGCGGATTACATCGCGCGCGCCGTGAAGGTGGCCACCGCGGAAGGGCACGTCTGCCTCATTATTGAGCTGGACACGCCGGGCGGGTTGCTGGACTCGACCAAGGAGATCGTTCAAACCTTCTACGGCTCGAAAGTCCCCACCGTCGTTTATGTCTCCCCCTCCGGCGCCAACGCGGGAAGCGCGGGGACCTTCATCACCCTGGCCGCCGACGTGGCGGCCATGGCGCCCAACACGAGCATTGGAGCGGCCCACCCCGTCTCGATCGGCACGGGCGGCGAGCAAAAGACCGACGACGTGATGAAACAAAAGTTGCAGAACTTCGCCAGCAGCTACATCGAATCCATCGCCCAGAAACGCGGGCGCAACGTCGAATGGGCCAAGGCCGCCGTGGTCGAAAGCGAATCCATCACGGCGGAAAAAGCGCTGGAACTGAAGGTGATTGACCTGATCGCCGACGACCGCGCCGACCTGCTTGCAAAGCTGGACGGTCGGGAGGTGGGGGGCCACACGCTGCGCACTGCGGGGGCGCGGACGGTCGAGATTCCGATGGTCATGCGCGAGCGGATTTTCCAACTGCTCTGGCGACCGGAAGTGATGCTGATTCTGATGCTGATCGCCATTTACGGGATCATCGGCGAGCTGAGCAACCCGGGCGCGATCCTGCCGGGCGTGCTCGGGGCGATCGCCTTGATCCTGGTCTTATACATGTCGGCGATCCTGCCGGTGAACATTGCCGGCCTGGCCTTGATCGGTCTGGCGCTGGTCTTGTTCATCGCGGACATTTTCGCCCCCACGCACGGGGTGCTGACCTTCGGCGGCATCGTCTCGTTCTTCCTGGGCGCCATCATGCTCTTCAACCGCGCCGAGCCGGGTTTCCGGCTGTCCCTGGCCTACATTATTCCCGCGACCATTCTCACGGCCGCGTTTTTCATGTTTGTCATTGGGGCCGGCTTGAAGGCGCAGTTGCGCCCCATTCGCGCCGGCAAGGAAACCATGTTTGGAAAAATCGTCCCGGCCCTGACGCGCATTGACGACACTTCCGGCAAAGTGTTCATCGAGGGCGAGTATTGGAACGCCCGCAGCGATGCGCCGATCGAAATCGGCGAGCGCGTGGAAATTGTCGGGATTGACGGCCTGACCTTGAAAGTCAAACCGGCGCCGGGCCGAACCGGCGCGGCCGGCCCGTCTTCGTCCTTGAACCGTTAACCTAAAACCCTCAAACCCAGGAGTCAGTTATGGAAGAGTTCGTACGACGCATGTTCAACCTCACGGCGTGGATCATTCCCTTGATCATCATCCTCTCGATCGTCCTGCCGCAGGCGATCCGGGTTCTGCGCGAATACGAGCGTGGAGTCATCTTTCGGCTGGGCAAACTGCTTGGCGCCAAGGGTCCCGGCCTCATTTTGCTCATCCCGGTGGTGGACCGGATGGTGAAGATGGATTTGCGCGTCGTGACCATTGACGTCACCAAGCAGGAAATCATGACCCGCGACAACGTGCCCGTGACGGTGGACGCCGTGGTTTATTTCCGCGTGATTGATCCCATCGCCTCGGTGATCAAGGTCGAGAATTTCTGGAAGGCGACATCGTTGATTTCGCAAACGACCCTGCGCAGCGTGCTGGGCCAGGCCGAACTGGATGAATTGCTTGCCCACCGCGAGAAGATCAACCAGACCTTGCAGGAAATCATTGATCGGCAGACCGACCCTTGGGGCGTCAAAGTCACCGCAGTGGAGGTCAAAGACGTTTCCCTGCCGGAGGGCATGAAACGCGCCATGGCCAAACAGGCCGAAGCCGAGCGCGAACGCCGTGCCAAGATCGTCAATGCCGAGGGCGAATTTCAGGCCGCCGAAAAGATGGTGCAGGCCGCCGCCATGATCAGCCACGAGCCCATCGCCCTGCAACTGCGCTTCCTGCAGACCATGCGCGAAATCGCCAACGAGAACAACACCACCACCTTTTTGCCCATCCCGATTGACCTGTTCAGCCATTTCGCCAAAGACAAGCCCAAGGCCTGAGCCGCCGCTGGCTGAGCGGACTTTCGACTTTAGCACCAGCGGCAACCCCGGGGGCGCGGTTCCGCACCCCAGACGTCGGGAGCTTTGACAAAACCGGCCCGGGGGGCATCATCCAGGAAGGACGGGATGATCCCCCGCCCGGGCCAAAGACATGCCGGTCAAATACCGAGATTATTACGAAATCCTTGGCGTGCCCCGGTCAGCCAGCGACGCCGAAATCAAGCGGGCGTTTCGCAAGCTGGCTCGCGAGCACCACCCCGACGTGGCCAGGAACAAACGACTTTCCGAGGAAAAATTCAAGGAAATCAACGAGGCCTACGAGGTGTTGAGCGACCCGGCCAAGCGCCGAAAGTACGACCAGCTTGGCGCCCATTGGTCCTCCGGCGCGGATTTCCGTCCGCCGCCGGGCTGGGAGGGGTTTGGCGGAGCGGGGGGCTTCTCCGGCCGCGGCGGGCGGGGCGAGGCTTTCGACTTCCAGTTTGGAGGCACGGGATTCAGCGATTTCTTCGAGCAGATCTTCGGCGGGCGCGGCGGCCGGGCGGACGGCGGGTTTGGGCGCATGCGCGGCGGCTTTGGCGATACGGATTTGGGCTCGGAACGCGGGCAGGACATTGAGGGCGATATCCTGGTCACCCTGGACGAGGCCCTGAAAGGCTCGGTGCGGTCGGTGTCGGTGCGGCACGGGGTGGCTTGTGACCACTGCCAGGGCGCGGGCAGCCGGTTGGGACGCCTCTGTCAGGCTTGCAGCGGAACCGGCCGCGTGACCAAAACCGACACTTATAAAGTCAAAGTCCCTGCCGGTGTCACCGAGGGCCAGCGCCTCCGCGTGGCCGGCCGCGGCCAGGCCGGAACCGGCGGCGGGGCGGCGGGAGACCTCTTTCTGCGAGTCCGCTTCGCAAAGCATCCGGATTTCGAAGTGGACGGCCACAACCTCGTTTACGAAGCCGACCTGGCGCCTTGGGAAGCGGTTCTGGGCGCCAACATTCCCGTGCCCACACCGGAGGGCCAGGTCAGCATCCGCATCCCGCCCGGGACTCAAAACGGCCAACGACTACGGTTGCGCAGCCGCGGGTTGCCGCAGCGGGACGGCGCCCGCGGGGACCTCATCGTCGTTGCCCGCATCCAGGTGCCCGAGCGTGTCACCGATGCGGAGCGCCAGCTTTGGGAAAAACTCGCGCGCGAGTCGCGCTTCCATCCCCGGGCATAGCCCGACACCGCGATTCCCGGGTTGGTTCGAATGCCCCCGCCTGCGGGGCAACCGGCCTCAGCGAACCCAATGCAGTTTGAAGCGGTTGAACTGGTCCAGGAGCGCGCCGCGGTCCTGGTCGCGGTAGCGGTCGGGCAGGTAACGGCGGTCGGAGCAGGCGAGCACGGCGGCGAGTTCCTGCAAGGCCAGGAGGTTGGGGTCCAGCGGATCAATGAACGAGTTGACCGCCGTTTCCAGGTCGGCGCGCCGGACCTGGTCGTCGCGCCCCTCGAGCACGGCGCGCTCCTTGGCGCGGATCAGGATGGATTCGACGTCGCTGCCGGTGAGGGGCCGGTCGCCGAGGGTATCGCGGATGTAATTGAGGATCGGTTTGCGCAACTCGATTTTCTTGACCCGCGCGATGGTTTGGAACAGCTCGAGCACGTCGTCGGGGCCCTGGGCGGGGAAGAGGGGAATGCAGAGCCCGAAGCGGCCCTGGCGTTTCATGTCAATGGCCAGCAAATCCGGCCGCGAGGTCATGGCCACCCACAGCTCGCGGCCGCGCAGGCTCGAGTCCCCAATGTGGGCGGCGAAGGCCGCAAACACCCGGCCGGAGACACCGCTGTCTCCTTCCGCCTCGCGGGTGCCGAACACGGCGTCGGCTTCATCCACGACCACGATGACGGGGCCCAGGGCGCGAATGGTGAGCAGGATGCGCATTTGCTGGCGCTCGGTATCGCCGACCCATTTGGACCGGAACTCGCCCATTTCCATGACGGGCAACCCGCATTCGCTGGCGAAGCAATCAATGAGGAAGGATTTGCCCACGCCGACCCGGCCCGGGACGAGGATGCCGCGTTCCAGGACATCGGTTTTGGCGTTCTTGATCAGCCAGGCCAGTTCGCGCAACCGTTGCTTGGCCGCGCGATGAGTGGCGACGAGGTCGAGGCTGACGCCGGGCTTGGGGTCCTTGAAGCGGACGAGCCCCTGGCAGAACTCCTCGATCAGGCGTTTCTTGCTGGCCGACACATGCTCGTGGGTGACGCGCGCGCCGTTGCGAACGGCCTCGGCGATAAAATGCCGGATGCGCAGCAGGTTCAGCCCGGCGGTGCGGTTGGCCAGGTCCTCGGCGGAAAGGTCCGACCAATCGGACCAGGGCCGGTTGCCGGCCAGGGCTTCAGCCCACCCGGATTGCAGAAACCGAAGCCGCTCCGCGGCGTCCGGCAGGTCAATCCGGACCTGGGCGACATAAGGATTCTGAAGCAGACGCGGGTTGAGCTCGGCCGCCGACTCGGCCACCAAAATGATCCCGATGTCGAGCGTGGCCATTTCGGGCGCGGCGGCCCATTTGAGGAAAGTGACCAGGTTCAGACGTTCCTCGGTGCTGGCGCCGGCTTCCTCGGTGGCCGGGATGAGTTTTTCGGGAAAATGAATGATCAGGGTGATGCCCTGCCACTTTTCGCGATGATCGGCCACGTGCAGAAAGAACCGGCGCAACAACGGGGCGAGGCGGATGAATTCGCGGGGCAAACCGGCCTGATGAAAGTGGGTGTTCTCGACGGTATCGTAAACCTCCAGCCACTCGAAGAACCGCTTTTGCATGTCGGCGGTGCCGAAGGTGAGGCCCTCGCTGATGTCGTAGAAGAGGAGACAACTGCGCTGGGGGAAGAGCCGCCGGACCAGGAATCGCTGCAGCTCGACATACTGCACCGCGTCGCCCGCCTGAATCGGGAACAAGTCAAAGATGTTGCCGTGCAGGACGAACAGCGAGTAAGTGCCGCCGTTCCAGCGGCGGGCCAGTTCGAGCGCCCAGCCTCGCAGGGGCAGCAGCGAACTGGATTCGACCGGGCTTTTGGCCGAAGGGGTCGAAACGGCCGCGGGCTTGTGGCTCATCGGAGCTTGGGAACGGGAGGAGGACATGGGTTAGGAACTCTGGCGCTGGCGCGGGGCCGGACGAGCGGTTTTTTGCGAGAGAGGAAGGGGAGGCGGCGCCGGCGGCGGGCTTGACACCGCGGCTTCGTAGCCCACACGCTGCTCGGTGGCGGGAATGTCGCCGACGAGGTCTTTGAACTCGTCCAGTTGCGAGAGCCATTTGTTGGTCTGGTCGAGGTGCTCGACCGTGGCATCAATCCGGGCGGTCAGGGTCTCGGCGTTGCGGGTGGCGACGGCGTCGGCGCGAATCAACTTGATCTGCTGGTCAAGGCGGTCCTGCTCGGAGACGACCAGGGCCAGGTTCTCCTCGGCCTGCACGATGCGCTGCTGGCGTTTGCGGAGCACCTCGAGGCGTTCGAGGCGGGAATTGAGATAACGTTGTTTTCGTTCCAGCGCGGCCGGGTCGCCTTGCTTTTTCAAAGCCTCGGCTTCCGCGGTCAGCCGCGCGGCTTCGGCCTCAGCCTCCTTGAGCATCTGGGGCACGTTCTCGGTGCGCTCGGTTTCCAGGAAGCGCTCGAGCGATTCCTCGATGCCCAGCAGCCGGAGCAACGTCCACATCAATTCGTCCAGCTTGCGCAGGCGCGGGTCGGTGCCGGGATCAGCCGAGGCGAGCGGGTTGTCGGCGGTGGCGTTTTCAATATCGCGGCAAACCCGGGCCAAGGCGGCGTAACGCTCGCGGCGCGGGTAGGAGAGGGAGCGCAGCAGCGCCTCGCGGCGTTGCTGGAATTCGGCCAGTTTTTGGGCCTCGGTTAAACGCTCGGCGTTTTGCCGGCGTCGCTCGACCCAGCGCCGGAACACCGGGAAATCAGGCAGATAAACCCAGCCCAGAAGGTAGGCGGTCACTCCGGCGATGAGGCCCAGGACGTGCGCGCTCAAAAAGCCGGCCCCCAGCGTGAGCAAACCCAGCACCGCATGGTGCGGGCTCTGGAAGAACTCGCGGCGGTAATTAGGCGTTGGCGCGTCTGTGGACATCCGATGTTCAAAGCTTATTGCCCCAAGGGCGATTGTCTATTCATTCATGTTACCCGCCAGCCCGCGGGCCCCCGTCACACCTTCAACTCGGAAGGCGCGCCCGACACGTCCTCGAGCCGCTGGAGCAGCATCTGGCAGAAATTCACAAACCAAGGTTTGCGGCGGCTTTGCTCGGGCGACTCGCTGGGCCGGGGCACCTTCAACACTTCCACCAGCCGCCCCGGATTCGCCGCCATTAAAAACACGCGGTCGCCGAGATAGACCGCCTCCTCGACGGAATGCGTCACCAGGAAGACGGTGCCTTGTTGCTCGCTCCAAAGCTGGATCAACAATTCCTGCATCCGGAGGCGAATCCCCGGGTCCAGCGCGCCGAAGGGCTCGTCCATCAGGAGAATCCGCGGCTGCAACACCAGCGTGGCGGCGATGGCCACACGCTGCTGCATGCCGCCGGACAACTCGGAGGGATACTTCCGCTCAGCACCTTCCAAGCCCACCATTTTCACCCAGGTCTGGGCGCGGTCCAGCCGTTCCGAACGCGAGACGCCGCGCAGGCGCAAGCCGAAGGCGATGTTTTCGAGCACGTTCAGATGCGGCAGCAACGAGTATTTCTGATCCACCAGCCCGCGGTCCGGCCCGGGTTCCTGGATCGGCTTGCCGAACACCAGCGCCTCGCCGCGAGTCGGCGGAAAGTGCGGTTTAAGCCCTGCGATCGTGCGGAGGATGGTGGATTTGCCGCAGCCGGACGGGCCGACGATGGTCACCAGCTCGCCCCGGTCCGGCGCATCCTCGACCACAAACGAGACGTCCTGGATGGCCACTTTCGCGTCGGCGCCTTCGCCAAAACACTTGGTGACCTTGTTGAACACGACGACATCGGGCCGAATCGGGAGGGCCGGCGCGGGCGCCGGCGCGCCGGGTTCGGGAGCTTTCAACTCGACCGTCGGGTGGAGAGCGGCGGGCGGGCTGGCCGCGGTGGATTTCTCGGGCGCGGTCATTTCCTCCTCCGATACGGGAACAGCCACTCGCCCCCGAGCCGCCAGAGCTGGTCGCATGCGACCGCGATGAGGACGATGACGATGATGACGGCAAAGATGGCGGCGGTCTGACTGCGGCGTTCGGACACGCCGATGAGCGCGCCCAGGCCGTATTCGGGCCGGACGAAAACCTCGGCCATGATAATCCAGCCCCAGCCGACGCCGTAAACGCCGCGCAAATGTTCCCAGACGTTGGCTTGGGCGACCGGGAACAGCACATGGCGCACCAACTGCCACTGCGTGGCCCCTTTGGTCACCGCCACATCCAGAAAGGCCGGGGGCACATCGGCAATGGCCTTGATGACCAGCGGCAGCAGCGCGACAAAACAGCCGATGAACAAAAAGCCGACCTTCTGCGTTTCGCCGGTGCCGAACCAGGTCATGCTCAGCGGGATGAAGACCACAATCGGCACGTAGGCGCCCGCCAGGGCGAGCGGACGAAAGAACGCGGCGATCGAGGGAAAGGTGGCCATGTAAACGCCCAGCGGGAGGGCGACCAGGGCGGCGAGGAGAAAGCCGGCGGTCACCCGCAGCCAGGAGGTGAAGGCGCTGCGGACCAATCCCTGCTCGAGGTGGAGCGGGCCAAAAGCCTTCACCACCTCGAGCGGGCTGGGCAGAATCAGCGGCTGCACCATCCGCTCGCCGGGTTCGCCCCGGGTGACAAACCACCAGACCAGGACCGTCAGGAAGACAAACAGTCCCGTCAACCCCAGGGCTTTGAGGAGGGAAAGCTCGCTGCGCACCCGCAGTTTCGCCAGCCGCACAATCGCGGTGAGCAGGGCGACGAATGCAACCGCGAAGATGAGGAATCCAAGCATCGTGTTTGAAGCGCTTCCGGACCGTTGCCGGCGCTCTCAAGAGCCGGACTCGAGCGGGAAGACTTTGACTTCCACGCGGCGGTTGCGTTTGTTGTGTTCGGCGTTGCTGGGATCAGTGCAGCCCGGCAGCGGGTTGTCCCAGCCATTGCCCACCACCTTGAACTTGTTGGGATCGAACTGGTATTTGTCCATGATGGCCTTGCGGACGGCGTCCGCGCGGTCGTAGGAGAGCTGGCGGACCAGGTCGGCGGGCACGATGCCCTTGCGGCTGGCGTCGGTGTTGCCTTCGATGATGATGTAGGCGTTGCCGAACCGCCCGGCCAGCTTGCCGATTTCCTCGAGAGTCGCGGGAATGGTCGGGTCGTATTCGGGATTCAGCACCGCCTTGTTGGGCTCGAAGGAGACCATGACCGCCTTGGTGAGCACCTGGCCCGGCCCCGCTTCGGCGCTGAGCTTGAGCATGGCGTCCGGCCGGAACGTGGGCTGGGACAGATCGCGCACGTTTTTGTATTCGTCCGCCAGGGCCGCCAGCACGTTGGCCGCCTTGACCTTCGCCGCGGGCACGGTGGTGCTGATGGTGCCGAGGGACTTGTAGATCGCCGAGGCGCTGTTCCACACCACGTCGAAATTCGCCGGGTTAAAGGGGTCGAGGAAGAACTTGGCGTTTTCCCGATAGTTGGTCAGGTGCGCATCCCCCTCGACAATGCCGCCGTCCTTGCCCACCATCTGGAGGCAATCCTCCTCGGGAATTTTGAACGCGGTCGAAAGCGCGCGGGCCGCCGTCGGCGGATCCTTGCGGACCATGTCCATGCCCTCGAAGATGCCGCGGACCAGGCCCGAGACAATCTCGGGATGGTCGCGGAAGAAGTCGTTGCGGACGGCCCAGACGTCGGCGATGAGATGGTTGGCGGTGCTGGTGGTGACCACCAGGCGGGTGCCTTTGAGCTTCTCAGTCACCACATAAATATCCGGCGCCCAGCCCACGAAGGCGTCAAACGAGGAATCCTGCACGAAGATTTTCGCCGCGGACGGAGCATCCGCCGACCACTTGAAGTCCACCTCCGCCGGATCAATGCCAGCGTCAATGAGCAGTGACATGATAAAATAGTGGCTGGGCGAGTTCTGGGCCAGGACCACCTTCTTGCGTTTGCCGCCGGTGGCGCGGAAGTCATTGATGGTGCGAATCTCCCCCCGGGCGACAATGCCGTCGCCGCCGGCGGACCAGTCCACCTGCTGGCAGACCACCGGCACGGTGCGGGAATCCTTGATCAGCTCGGGCGCAAACAGGGCGATCATGTCGAGCGTGCCCCACAGGATGTGGCTCTGGCCGCTGGCGAAGAGGTCGCGCGCCTTGACCGGATCATCCACCACGCTGAGGCGGACGTAGAAGCCGTATTTGCGCGCGAACACACTCTGGTCGTTGGGTTCCATGCCGGCGTTGGCCAGGATGATGGGCGCCCAGCCGGGCCAGACGTTGATGGGGAACTCGACCACCAGCTTGCCGTCCTTGGTGTTCTTGACATAATCGCTCACGCCGGTGACGGCGGGAATGGCGGAGCGGTCCACCAGCGTGGCCACGTTGGTGCCGATCAGCAACGGGATGTCCGCCGGCGTTTCCCGCGCCGCTTGCACGGCTTTGCGCACTTCATCCACGTTGATGGACCGAACCTCGGTCCGGGTCTTGGGCGCGATCTTGTCCCACCAGCGCCAGGCGCCGAAGCCGGCGACGGCCAGGATCAGAAGGGTCACCACGATTTTTCCGCGTGCAGTCATAATACAATTCCGGGTTGAGGGTTAGGCTTTGTAGGAACAGGTTTGAGCGGGTTTATTTCTCGGGAATCTTTTGGCGTTCGGGCGGGGCCGGCGAGGCTGCGGGGGCCGCCGCCGCTTCGGGTTGCACCATCCCCATCTTCTTTTTGTATTCCTGGAACAGGACCGCGCCGCGGGCGCGGCGGGCCTCCTGCTGCCGGGTGATGTTGGACCCCATTTCCTTGGCCAGGTCGAGCGTGGCCCGCATTTGCCCCTCGCCGGCGGCGGCGGACTGGCGAAGCTGTTGCATGGATTGGGACGGTTCACCCCCCATCATGCCCTGGAGTTCGGTGATGGAGCTTTTCATCATGCCAGCCAGATTCTCCAGCGACCGGCCGATGGCCACGCGGGCCTTGGTGGCCTCGAACTCGCGCTGGAAGCGCTGAATTTCGCGCAGGCTTTCGGCGATGATGCTGGTGTTCTGCTGGTAAAGCTGTTCGAGGTTCTCGGCCTGCGCCTGGTTCTCCGCCAGGTCCTGCTCGAGGGTGGCCAGCTCCTCGGCATAATGCGCGCCGTTGGCCTCGTCGTTGGCGGCGGCCGCCGCCTGCAGAAGCCCCTGCAGTTCGGTGCGCTGGCGTTCCTGGCGTTTGATTTGGTCTTTAAGCAGGGCAATCTGGCCGGCGAGCTGCCCGTTGGCGTAGTGGGCTTTGTCGGCCTTGGCCTTGGCGTCGCGGATGCCACGTTCGACCACCGCCTGGTTGATGGCGTCGGTCTCGGTGGCTTTCTCGGCCATGAGGCCGAGCCAGATGAATAATCGTTTGATGGCTCTGAACATGGGATTCCTTTGGGTTACTTCGGGGGTTCTTCGTCTTCGAGGAGGATTTTTTTCTGCAGGATGAAATCAAGCTGGGTGTTGAGTTGTTTTTCGTCTGCGGCGCCCACCACGGTCGCTCCGAGTTTTTTCACAGGCTCAAACACCCGGGCGTCCACATCGAAGGCGACAAAATGGACGGCGATGCCGGCCTGGGCGCTCGCGGCGCGCTTTTGCAGGGTTGGGAGAACGACCTCGGGGCGGGGGCCGGCGGTGTTCATACCGTCGGTGATGATCAACACATGTTTGCGGGGCAGGGGGGACTGGAGCACGGCCTGGCCGGCAGCGTTGAGGGCGTTGCCCAGCGGCGTGTTCCCATCCGGGCGGTTGAATCCGTTGGCCCATTTCTCAAGGGCTTCGGCATCCAGCGGGCCGAGAGGGACGACCGCCCGCGCGCCGGCGCCCTGGAACACGAACAGGCCCGCGTGCAGAGTTCGGGGGCTGCCGGCAACCGTATTGGTGGCGAAGGCCTGGAGCTGGCGGACCACGGCGATGAGCGCGCGATTGGCCACGACGTATTTGGGCTCGACCTGCCCGGCGCGGCCTTGGACCGTCTCGCGCATGCTGCCGGAGGTGTCGTAAACAATGGCCAGTGCGACGCCGTCCGGCTCGGCGGCGAACGCCCGGTTCGCGTCCAGGATGAGGGCCGCCAGGGCAAAACCGGCGGCCAGCAGCGGAATTGGTTTCATAAACAGGCTGCGACCGATACCAGACCCCAACTGTGAAAACCAACCTATGGATAACAGTGTGCGCATCGTGTGTCAACCTATCGCTCAGCCGGCGCGCGTTTGCATCTATAAAAGGCCGTGGCCTTTGTAACCCCCAGACGGGTGTCCAACATGGCGCTTGCCCTTCCCGCCCATCGTTTTCATGCTCACCGCCATGAAGAAACTTCTCGTGACCTTGACCGCCGCCGGCGGCCTCACCTGGTTCGGAGAAGACCCCGTCCCGGCCGCCTCCGCGGACTGGGCCGTGGCCGACCCGAGCCTGGCCCAATACTTCCAGAGCGAGACGCGGCGGGTGGCGGAGGGCTGCCTGGCCCGGATTCAAACCCTGGCCGATTGGAAAGCGCAGCGCCAGGAATACCGCCGTCAGCTCCAGGAAATGCTGGGCCTGTGGCCCCTGCCCGAGCGCACCGACCTCAAGCCGGTCATTGCCGGCCAATTGGATCACCCCGAATTCACCGTCCAGAAGCTCCACTTCCAGGCCTCTCCCGGCCTCTATGTCACCGCCAATCTTTACCTTCCGAAGCACCTGGAAAAACCGGCTCCGGCCATTCTCTATGCCTGCGGTCACAGCCGGGCGGTGACCAACGGGATCGTGTGCGGGAACAAGACGGGGTATCAGCATCACGGGGCGTGGTTTGCGCGGCACGGGTATGTTTGTTTGTTGATTGACACCGTCGAACTGGGGGAAATCCCCGGCGTCCATCGCGGCACGCATTCCGAAAAGCAATGGTGGTGGAACTCGCGCGGCTACACCCCCGCCGGCGTCGAGGCCTGGTTCGGCATCCGCGCCCTGGATTACCTCTGCACCCGCCCCGAAGTGGACCGCGAGCGGATTGGCATGACCGGCCGGTCCGGCGGTGGGTCCTACACGTGGACCGTTGCCGCGCTGGATGATCGGGTGAAGGTGGCCGTGCCGGTGGCGGGGATCACGGACCTGCGCAATCATATTGTGGATGGCGCGGTTGAAGGCCACTGCGATTGCATGTTTTTTGTGAACACTTATCGCTGGGATTTCGCCCAGGTGGCGGCCTTGCTGGCGCCGCGCCCCCTCCTGTTCAGCAATTCCGACAAGGACTCGATTTTCCCGCTGGACGGTGTGCTGCGGATCCATGAGCAGGTCCGGCGCATCTACCGGCTTTACCAGGCCCATACCAACCTGGGCTTGCTGATCACGGAAGGACCGCACGCGGACACCCAGGACCTGCAGGTGCCCGCTTTCCGCTGGTTCAACCGCTGGCTCAAGAACGATGCGTCCCCCATCGAGAGGGCCGCCGTCCGCTTTTTCGCTCCAACCGACCTTCGCGCTTTTGACACCCTGCCCGCGGACGCAATCAATCCGCGCATCGCGGAGACATTTGTCCCCCGGGCGGCCTCGAACCCGCTCCCGCAGCCGGAGTTGATCAGCGCCCTCAGGCAAAAAGTTTTCCGCGGTTGGCCGGGTGAACCCGCCCCCGTCCAGCCCCGGCTCAGCGCGCAGGCCAAGGACGGAGCATTGCGGTACCACGCCTATGAGTTCAACAGCCAGGAGCACGTCAGTCTCGGCCTCCACGTGGTTCAACACGCCAAAGTGCGGAAACCCAAACAGGTCATCTTGTCGCTGGTGGACACGGCCCACTGGGACCAGGCTCCCTTGGCGGCCGTGCGGCGCGGCGACTGGCGGGCGGACAGTGTGGCGGCGCTCCTGGAGCAACTGCAACAGGAACAGGCGGCCATCGCCTTTTTTGCGCCGCGGCTGGTGAAGCCGGAGGAACTGGCGAAGCTCCCGGAGAAGAAAGCCGCCCAAATCCGGCGGCGGTTCGTGCTCCTGGGGCAGACGCTGGACGGCATGCGGGTGTGGGATATCCGCTGCGCGGTGCAGGCGCTGCGCAGCCTGCCCGACTTCAAGCGCGCGCCACTGGCGGTGCGCGCGTCCGGCGAGATGGGCGTCAACGCCGCCTATGCCGCCCTGTTCGAACCGGACATCGCCAGGCTGGAATTGACCGCACTGCCTCCCTCCCACATGCAAGGGCCCGATTACCTGAACGTTTTAAAAATTACGGACATTCCGCAGGTGCTCGAGTGTCTCCGCGACCGGCTCGAGCCGGCCGCCGATCCGCGCCAACGCTCTGCCGAACCCTGACCGCCAGGCCGGCGCGATTCAACGCCGGGCCTGCTGAATCTGGTCGAAAACGCCGCCTTCGGCAAAATGGGTTTTCTGGGCGGCCGCCCACCCGCCAAACACCTCGTCAATGGTGAACAATTCGATTTTTGGGAAATCCGCCGCGGATTTTGTCGCCGCGGATTCCAGGCGGGGGCGGTAATGGTGTTTGGCCACGATTTCCTGGCCTTCAGGCGTGTACAAAAACTCGAGGTAGGCTTTCGCCACCGCCACCGTCCCCCGGCGGCTGACCACCCGGTCCACCCACGCGACGGGCGGTTCGGCCAGGATGCTGATCGAAGGGGTCACCCGCTCGAATTTGTCCGCGCCGGCTTCCTTGATCGAAAGAATGGCTTCGTTTTCCCAAGTGATTAAGACATCGCCGATGCCGCGCTGGACAAAGGTGGTGGTGGCGCCGCGCGCTCCGGTGTCGAGCACCCTCACGTTGGCGTACAAGCGGCTGACAAAATCCCGCGCCCGGGCCGGCTCGTTTCCGAACTTCTTCAGCGCGTAACCCCAGGCTGCAAGGTAGTTCCAGCGCGCGCCCCCCGAGGTTTTGGGGTTGGCCGTCACGATCTCCAACCCCGGCCGCACGAGGTCATCCCAATCTTTGATGCCCTTGGGATTGCCTTTGCGGACAAGGAACACAATCGTCGAGGTGTAAGGGGAGCTATTGTGCGGGAGGCGTTGCTGCCAATTGACCGGCAACAGCCGCCCCTTGAGGGCGATCATGTCAATGTCATAGGCCAGCGCCAGCGTCACCACGTCCGCCGGCAAGCCGTCTATGACCGACCGGGCCTGTTTGCCGGACCCGCCGTGTGATTGCTGGAACACGACTTTATCCCCGGTCCGGGCCTCCCATTGCCGGCCAAACACGGCGTTGACCTCCTGGTAAAGCTCACGGGTCGGATCGTAAGACACGTTCAAGAGCCGGATTTCGCCCGCCGCCAGCGAGGCCGTCATCCCAGCGGCCCAAAGGACGCACAGCCCGCGCAGCACCGCCCCGCCCCCAATGCCGGAACCCCCCCGGCGGCGGAACCCGCCTGATAGCGCGTTCGCCCCGGCAAGCCTGAAATTGTCGGCGCCAATACTCTCGAGACTTAGTACCATGACCCCTAACCCTTATACCGTTGCCCGGCGGGAGTCAAAACCCCTCGTCCCCGTTCGGCGCCCGGCCGCAGCGCGCTCCCCCAACCTCGCAGCCCGGGGTTTCCCCGGGATTGAAATTCGCGTCCGCCCCGGGGCCCACACCGTGGGTTGCCCCGATTGTGACAGCCCGGCTTCAGCCTATCGTGCTTGGAGAACATGAATCAGCGCAGGGACCACGGTGAGGTCAAGCACAGAGCGGCGAAGGCGCAGGGCCGGCCTTCCCGGCTTTTGCTCGCGATGCTGATCCTGGTCCTCGCTCCGTGCGGCCCCGCCTTCGGCTCCACCGGCCCCGAAGGAAGGCTTTGGCAGCCCGTTGACCGCGGCGCGGGGCAGGCTGGAGTGACTCGAGCGGGCGGCGGGCCGGGGAGTTGCCTTGCCGTAGCCTTGAACCACGCGGCGTTGCGGCGTCATTTGGCTGACGCCGCCAGCGAGACCGCCCGCCCCACTCACCGGCCTGCGGCCCGGATCACCTTGCCCCTGCCCGATGGCACGGAAGGCGAATTTGACTTTGTGGAATCCCCGGTGATGGCGCCGGAGCTGGCGGCGCGCTATCCCGAAATCAAAACCTATGTGGGCCGGAGTGTGATGCACCCGGCGGTGACGGTCCGCTTTGACTCGACTCCAGCCGGGTTTCACGCGCAGATTCTTTCCTCGAGCGGCGCGGTTTATATCGAACCGTTGAGTCCGGGGGAAACCAATCTCCATGCCTGTTATTACAAACGGGATTATCGGCCGGCAACGGCTGGGTTTCAATGTCTCACCCCCTTGACGCGCCCCGCACCCACCGCGACGGTCGAGTCCGCTCCCCAGGCGGCGGCCGTCCCGGGCGGCAGCTTGCGGGTGTACCGGCTGGCGTGCGCGGCCACGGGCGAATACACCCGGTTCCACGGGGGAACGGTCGCCGCGGGTCTGGCGGCCATTGTCTCGGCGATCAACCGCGTGACCGGCATCTTTGAAACGGAACTGGGCATCCGGCTGGTGTTGGTGGCGGACAACGACCGCATCATCTATACGAACCCGAATGCCGACCCCTACGCCAGCGGCAACCTGGCCCTGATGCTCTCGCAAAACCAGTCGAACCTCGATGCGGTCATCGGCAGCGCCAACTACGACCTGGGCCACGTCTTCAGCACCGAAGGCGGCGGGCTGGCGGCCACGGGGGTGGTGGGCCTGGACGGCTGCAAGGCCTTTGGTCACACCGGCGTCTCCGCCCCCGTCGGGGACGCCTTTTATATTGACTATGTGGCGCATGAACTCGGCCACCAGTTCGGCGCCCAGCACACCTTCAACAGCACCAACTCCGCCTGCGGCGTCAGCCGTTGCGAGGACAGCGCCTATGAACCGGGCAGCGGCTCGACCCTCATGGCTTACGCGGGCTTTTGCGGCGGGGACAATCTCCAGGCGCACAGCGACCCTTACTTCCACGCGAGCAGCCGGCAACAAATTCTCGCCTGCGTGATGATGAACCCCAGCGGCGCCAGCCTCGAGTTGGACGCCGCCGGCAACCGCCCCCCGGAGGTCAGCGCCGGACCCAATTTCACCATTCCGAAAGACACGCCGTTCGAGCTCACCGCGACCGGCACCGATCCGGACGGCGACTCGCTGACCTTCTGTTGGGAAGAAATGGATTTGGGACCTGCGGCCGCGCCTGGCGCTCCGGACAATGGCAGCAGCCCGCTGTTTCGCTCCTTGGTTCCCTCGCCCAGCCCGCGCCGGACTTTTCCCCAGCTCGCCGACCTGCTGGCCAACCGCGCGACTGTCGGAGAGACGTTGCCGGGAACAAGCCGGACGTTGCATTTCCGGGTCACCGCCCGCGACAACCACCCCGGCGGCGGCGCCGCGGCCACCTCGGACATGCAGGTGACCGTCGCCGGCAACACCGGCCCGTTTCGAATCACCGCGCCCGGCCCGGCCGTTGCCTGGTCCGGCGTGCAGACCGTCACCTGGGACGTGGCGGGCACCACCAACGCGCCGGTCCGCGCGACGAATGTGACGCTTCTGCTCTCGACGGATGGAGGGCTGTCTTTTCCCTTGGTGCTCGCCAGCAACGTGCCCAACTGCGGCTCGCGCAGCGTGCGGCTCCCCGACGTGGCGACTTCGTCCGCCCGCGTGCGGATTCAGGCCGAGGGCAATATTTTCTTTGACATCTCGCGCGCGAACTTTTCCATCGCGCCCGCCGGCCCCGGCGCGCCGCCGGTGATTCAGAGTCTCCAAGTCGCCAATGGCGCGGCCACGATCACGTGGACTTCGACGCCAGGCCGCCTCTACCGGCTCCAATTCAAAAACCGGATCAACGACGGGGACTGGCTGGATGGGTCGCCGCCGGTCACCGCCGCCGCGCCGACCGCCAGCGCGACCGACGCGGTGGGAGCGGCGGCACAACGGTTCTACCGCGTCGTGGAGCTGCGCTGAAGCCGGGCCGGCGGCGGCGGCGGTCGGCCCGGTGTTCCACACCTGCCTTTACTTGGTCTGCGCGAAGAGCATGAACACCCGCGGCCCCTTGTCCGTCTGCAATTGATACCGCTCCTCGTTGGGTCCGTGCGGCACCGCCAGACCATCGCAGGCCTTGTCGTAAGTCGGTTTGCCGTCCACCAGCAGCATGTAGTGATGCGTCCGGTTGCCCTGCAGGTGGTGCAGCGTCACATGCCACGCGTCCAGCACGCTGTCCCGAACCAGCGGCACCCGCTGCCAATGCGTGAAGGATCCAACCACCTCGACCGTCTTGGGCTCATGCGTCTGGCCGTCCGGCAACCGCCACCGGAACACTTTCGAAAAGGTTGGACCCCGCCCCAAGTCGCGGTTCAACGGCGAACCATTGGCGGGCGGCTCCGGGATGACCGGTCCGCCCCGGGGCGCCGCTTTGCGGCCGAATAAATTACCAAAACTCGAAAACATATCTGCAACGACCCTGCAAAGGGTACCGCTGTTTTAAACCCGGCACAAGCCGGCACCGCCCGGATTTCTGAATGGACAGTCAGGCCCTCGAAATGACACGATCGGCTGGATAGAAGTTAAGATCGAACATGAGCTTATCCAAAGAGCAGTTGTGGCAGCGCTTCCAGGAATACTACCTCGAGTATCCCAACCTGGGCCTTGCGCTCGACGTCAGCCGGATGCGGTTCCCGGCGGACTATCTCAAGCAGATGGAGCCGCGCATGCAGGACGCCTTCGCCGAGATGGCCGGCCTGGAGCGCGGTGCCATCGCCAACCCGGATGAGAAGCGCATGGTGGGCCATTATTGGCTCCGGAACCCCGCGCTGGCTCCTTCCCCGGACCTCACCCGCGCCATCGAGCAAACCATCTCGGATATCAAATCGTTCGTCGCCGACGTGCATGCCGGAAAGGTCCGGGGCGCAACCGGCCCCTTCAAGCACATCCTCCTGATCGGCATCGGCGGCTCGGCGCTCGGCCCCCAATTCGTCGCTCATGCCCTCGGCCACCCCCACAAAGACAAACTCACGCCTTTCTTTTTGGACAATACTGATCCCGATGGGTTCGACCGCGTCCTGGCACAACTCGAAGGCCGCCTTGGCCAGACCCTCTGCATCGTTATCTCCAAATCTGGCGGCACCAAGGAAACCCGCAACGGCATGCTCGAAGCCGAGGCCGCCTACAAGCAAGCCGGCCTCAGCTTTAGCCAGCACGCTGTGGCCATCACCCGCGAAGGCAGTGCGCTGGACGACCTCGCCCGACAGAATGGCTGGCTCCGCCGCTTCCCGATGTGGGATTGGGTTGGAGGTAGAACCAGCGAGCTTTCGGCCGTTGGCCTGCTCCCCGCCGCACTCCAAGGGATTTCCATTGAAGGGCTTTTGGATGGTGCCCGCGCCTGCGACATTGTGACACGACAGGCGAACATCCGAGCCAATCCGGCGGCGCTGATGGCGTTGATGTGGTACTATAGCGGTAACGGTAAAGGAGAGAAAAATCTTATTATTTTGCCCTATAAAGACCGGCTCGAGCTGTTTTCCAAGTACCTTCAGCAGCTCGTTATGGAGTCCCTTGGCAAGGAACTTGACCGCAACAAGAAGGTCGTGAACCAGGGACTTACTGTATTTGGAAACAAAGGTGCCACCGATCAGCACTCCTACATCCAGCAACTGAGAGAAGGTCTGAGCAACTTTTTCGTCACGTTCATTGAAGTGCTTCGAGACCGGGAGGGCCATTTAATGGAAGTGGAACCGAATGTGACATCGGGGGACTATCTTTCCGGATTCCTGCTGGGGACGAGAGAAGCTTTGTATGAGAAAGATCGTGAGTCAATAACGTTAACGTTGAGGGAAGTTTCGCCCTTTGCGGTTGGAGTTCTGATCGCCTTGTTCGAGCGCGCTGTTGGATTGTATGCTTCTCTCATTAACGTTAATGCCTACCATCAACCCGGTGTCGAAGCTGGTAAAAAGGCTGCCTCAACCGTTATCGGAATTCAAAATCTTATACTCGATTACCTCTCTAATCACCCAGGCTCATTCACTGCTGATCAGATTGCTGCGGCCATTGGTAACGCGAACGAGGCTGAGACTGTTTTCAAGATTTGCGAACATCTGACGGCTAATCCAGAACGCGGGATCGCAAAAACCCCCGGTTCCAGCCCTGCAAAGAACACCTACCGCAAAATAACCGGGGCGACTTGATTCTTCCAACCGTCCACTCTCGAGGTCGAAGATTGGACTTGGAATCGGTGTGCCCCTTCGGTGCCTTGCGGTCACTCTTGTCGCCTGGCCCGTTATAGCTTAGAACTAAAAGGATGTTCGTTTATCCGAAGTCGTATGATGTGATCGTCCTGGGCGCCGGCCATGCCGGCGTCGAGGCGGCCCTCGCCGCGGCACGACTCGGATGTCAGACCCTGCTGTTGACGATCAACGTGGACACTGTGTCCCAGATGTCCTGCAACCCGGCAATCGGCGGACTCGCGAAGGGGCACCTCACCCGCGAGATTGACGCCATGGGTGGGGAGATGGGCAAGACAACTGATCTGACGGGGCTTCAGTTCAGGATGCTCAACACGAAGAAGGGTCCTGCAGTTTGGGCGCCGCGCGCGCAGTGTGACAAGAAGGCCTACCAGTTCCGGATGAAATGGGTCTGCGAACGGGAACCGAATCTTGAGCTTCGCCAAGACCAGGCAGCCAGGCTTCTGCATCGGGATGGGCAGGTTTATGGGGTCGAGACAACGCTGGGCGTGCAGTATCATGGCACGACAGTGATTGTTACAACGGGCACATTTTTGAAGGGCTTAATGCATATTGGGCTGAAGCAGCTTCCTGGAGGGCGGGCTGGCGAGGGGGCGGCGATGGGGCTTTCAGGTTCCCTAATGGAGATTGGTTTGGAATTGGGTCGGCTTAAAACGGGCACCCCGCCCCGGTTGCTCAAGAGATCCATTGACTTCAGTAGGACAGAAATTCAACCGGGGGATGAGCCCGTGCCCTACTTCACCCATTGGCTCGAGGAATTGTTCCACGTGGAACAATCCGACGCTCCAGGCTCGGCGTTCTCGACCGCCAAAGCCCCAAATCCTCCAGACAAAATGTTCCACGTGGAACATTTCTTCCGTCCGGCTCCTGGACGTTATCCCCCAGGTTCGGTCCTCGAACGCATCGGCGGCCAACTACCCTGCTACATAACCTTCACAACGCCCGAGACCGCCAAGGTCATCCGCGCAAACCTCGACAAGTCTCCCCTTTACTCCGGCATCATCCAAGGGACCGGGCCCCGCTATTGCCCATCCATCGAGGACAAAACGGTCAAGTTCCCAGAAAAGGAACGCCAACAGTTGTTCCTCGAACCTGAGGGGCTTAACACCGACGAAATCTACGTGAACGGCTTTTCGACCTCACTCCCATTCGAGGTCCAGATTCAGATGGTGCGCACCATTATCGGCTGCGAGCAGGCTGAAATCCTCCGCCCAGCTTACGCGGTCGAATACGACTTCGTTTTCCCGACGCAGTTGTATCCGTCTCTCGAAACCAAGATTTGCCGGAACCTGTATTTGGCCGGTCAGATCAACGGGACCTCTGGGTATGAAGAGGCTGCTGCACAGGGACTGATGGCGGGAATCAACGCTGCTCGACGGGTGCGCGGGCTGGAGCCTATTGTCCTGCGCCGGGACCAGGCCTACATCGGGGTTCTGATAGACGACCTCGTCACCAAGGGAACAGTCGAGCCATACCGGATGTTCACCTCCCGCGCCGAGTATCGGTTGCTCCTGCGTCAGGACAATGCCGACCTCCGGCTGTGCCGAATCGCCCGCGAAATCGGGCTTTTGTCGGCGCGAAATTTCGCCCGATTCGAAGCCAAAGAGGCTGCCATCCGCACCGAGCTGCATCGGCTCGAATCCACTCGCAATGGAACGACCACCTTGGCGCAACTTTTGCGGCAGCCGGACATCAGTTATTCCAACCTGCCCTCCCGCAACGACTCCCTTCCTCCGGAAGTTGTTCAGCAAGTTGAGATTACGCTGAAATATGCCGGCTATATTGCCCGGCAGGAGGCTGAGGTAGAAAAATGCCGGAGCTTCGAGCAGAAGCAGATTCCAAGCGACTTCGATTATCTGGCGGTGCCGAGTCTCAGAGCCGAGGCGCGGCAGAAACTGATCCAGATTCGTCCTCAAACCCTTGGTCAGGCATCCCGCATTTCCGGAGTCTCTCCGGCCGATATCAGCATTCTTATGGTCTGGCTCAAGCGCAGTGCTGCGGATAAAGAAGCGGCCGCAGTCTGACTTGACCGGAATTTTTTCGGCGCCTAGACTGCGGGCGCTGAAATGAAAAGGCCTTTCATTCTTTTGGGGGCGCTGGCGCTTGCCTGCGCCGGGTTCACCGCCGAAGCGGCGCTGGTCAATGGCTTGAAAGCCGTGGTTCACGATTCCGTGGTCACCTATGATCAGGTCGAGAGGCTTACCAGCCAAACCCTCGACGTTCAACTCCGGGAGTACCGAAACAATCCGCAAGAGCTCGAGCGCCGAATCAATGCTGCGCGAGCCGAAAACCTGGAAAAGCTCCTCGACCAGGAGCTCATCCTCCAGGAATTCAAACGTGCCGGATATAGTCTCCCCGAAAATGTGTTGGATGAACTGGTCCGCGAAAAAATCCGCTCCCAGTTCCAGGACCGAGCAACCCTGACCAAGACCCTCCAAGCCAGAGGGATGACCTATGAGAAATTCCGGCAACAGGTTCGGGATCAATTCATTGTGGAAGCCCTCCGACAAAAAAACATTTCTTCGGAAGTCCTGGTCTCACCTCACAAGATCGAGCGCTACTACGAGGCCAATAAGGAGCGCTTTAAGGTTAATGATCAGGCAAAGTTGAGGATGATCATCCTCAATCGCCCCGCTGGCGAGACAAACAACGCCACCCGCAAACTCGCCGAGGAAATCCTCCTCAAGCTCAAGGAAGGCACGCCTTTCGCCGAGCTGGCAAGTCTTTACTCCCAAGGCCCGGAACGCAACCAGGGCGGCGAACGCCCCCTCCAGGAAGTCAAGGAACTCCGAAAAGAACTCGCCGAAGCTGTCAACCACCTGAACCCCGGCGAGGTCAGCGACATCATAGATACCGGGGACGTGATTTGGATCGTCCGCGTGGATGAGAAAAAGCCTGCTCACTTCAAGCCCCTCGCCGAAGTGCGAGACCAGATCGAGCGCGACCTGCTGGTCGAGGAACGCAGCCGGATCGAAAGACAATGGCTGGAGCGCCTGCGAAAGAAGACATTCGTCCGGTATTTTTAGATAATCTAATGATTACCATTGGTATTACTTTGGGCGACGTCGGCGGCATCGGACCCGAGGTCACCCTCAAGGCCCTTGCCAACGAGCTCGACCACCCCGATTGCCGCTACGTCATTCTGGGCGACCCCGGCCTCCTGCTCGCCTTGAACCAAAAACTCGGGCTCCATCTCCCGATTTCGGACGGCGAAGCCCCGCCCGGCCGAATTGCCGTTCTGAATCCGCTCCCCTCAGCCCTGCCGCCGGACCTCCCCGCCGGCGCGCCCGAAGCCGCTCGGGCGGCGGTGGCGTGGCTGAAGGAAGCCGCTGCTCGCTGTCTCCGGGGCGACCTGGACGCCATGGTCACCGCGCCCGTCAACAAGGAATCCATCATCCGTTCCGGCGAGCCTTTTGTGGGACAAACCGAGCTGCTGTCACAACTGGCCGGGACGGAGCGCACAGCGATGATGTTGCTGGGCCAGGACGATCGCGGCCGCTGGCTGCGGGTGGCGCTGGTAACAACGCACGTGCCCATCCGGGTGTTGGCCGGCCAGATCACCATCGGCAAGGTCGAGCTGGCAATCGAGCTGGCGGCGCGCGCCTGTGCCGATCTGCGCCTGGGCCGGGCCCGCATCGCGGTCTGCGGCCTCAATCCCCACGCCGGCGAGGGCGGAAAACTCGGGACCGAAGAGCAAACGACGATTATTCCGGCGGTCGAATCCGCGCGTCGCCGCGGCTGGGATGTCGTCGGCCCGCTGAGCGCCGACGCCCTGTTTTACTACGCCTACCGCGGCGAGTATGACGCGGTGGTGGCCATGTATCATGATCAGGGCCTGGCGCCGCTTAAGATGGTGGCCTTCGAGCAGGGCATCAACTGGACCCTCGGCCTGCCGTTTATCCGGACCTCGCCCGACCACGGGACCGCCTACGACATTGCGGGCCGCGGCGTGGCCAACCCTTCGAGTATGGTCGCCGCCATCCGGCTGGCGCGGCAGCTTGCCGCCCGGAAGAAGCCGGTTTGAACCGCGGCCGCGCCGCGCGCGGAGGAGGGATGCAAGCCGAAGCCCCGCAAACTCCACCTTGTGCCTGGCAACCCTTTACGGCGCGGGGGGTGGCCGCGTTCGCCCACGCCCGGCTTGCACGCCTGTTAACCGTCCAGTTCGTTTTCGCCCTGATGGTCGCCGCAGCGGTCGCCTGGTTTCTGCATCATGCCTGGGTGCCGGTCCTGGACGAATTCGTCAGCCGCCTTCCCGAAGAAAGTGAAATCCGCGGCGGCACGCTGGATTGGCCGGGGCCGGCGCCGGTTCTGCTCGCCGAAAACCGGTTCCTCGGCGTTGCGGTGGACCTTGACCATGGCGGCCAGGTGCGGTCACCGGCCTATATCCATCTCGAACTTGGGCGTCGGGGTCTGCGCGTTTACTCCCTGCCCGGCTATTTTTCAGTTCCGTATCCGGCGCAAGCCTGGATTGGTTTGAACCGGTCCAGTGCGTTGCCCTGGTGGGGGGCGTGGAAGCCGGTCTGGGTGGGCCTCACCGCCGCATTTGTCGTCATCGCGTTAATGGTGTCGTGGGGGGCCTTGGCCACCCTCTACACCGTGCCGGTCTGGCTGGTGGGCTTCTATGCCAACCGCCAACTGGGTTTGGCGGGCAGTTGGCGTCTGGCCGGCGCGGCGCTGATGCCCGGCTCGCTGTTCATGGCGGCCATGATCCTGCTGCACGGTCTGGGCGCTGTGGACCCCTTGCGTCTGGGCTTCGGCTTTGCCGCTCATTTTCTCATCGGCTGGCTTTATCTTTGGATGGCCCCCTTGCGCGCGCCTCACATCCCCGGCGCCGGCCCGCCGAACTCGAATCCCTTCGCAGGGCCGAAGCTGTGATCTTGTGGCATTCGGCGACTACGAGTTACGAAAGGTTAACAAAGTCACTGGAGCGAAAGGCCGCGCCGGTTCGCAGTTTGCCCGTTGCGAGCTTAGGCCACACGCTCCGGTTGTCGAGAGTCATGGGCGTCATCACGGCGGGGGCCGCTGTCGCTCAGTTCTCCCGTTGCCCTCCTCCATCCCCGACGCCAAGGGCGTTGGGGACATGGCCCAGCCGAGCGTTACCCCATCAGGCGCTATGTCGGGTTCCCTTTCCCGAGCCAGCAGGTCAGAGACCTGCTCCACGCCACAGTCCCATGAGTCTCGGGTGTGGGGCAGACCTCCCGGTCTGCCGGTGGCCGGGGCCTCCGGCCCCGCATTGGAGTCGGAGACTCCCGGAACCAGCAGGTCGGAGACCTGCTCCACCGTGTGGCAACCCAACCGAGGCAGGGAACGTTTTCATCCAAAGCTGCACAAGACCGCCGCACTCCAAAACGCCAGTGGCCTTCCCAAAGGCGGGCAGGAATGCCCCCGCTCCAGCTCCCGGCGATGAGGTCTGGCTCGGGCCGGACTTTTGGCGCACTGGTTGCCGGTCATTGTTTTTTCCTGAGCTGGACTTCAACCCTGTCGGAAACTGCGTTGCGCCGGAATGCCTCGATAAATCAAAGCTCGACAATCAAAACCCGGCTCGACTTGACGTGGGTTTTCGATTAGGGTTGGAAGGTGAGTGTTGTTGTTTCGTTTGGGATGGCTCGGCGCAAACGCCGGGCCGTGTGCCATGCATCTCCCCGCCTGTCGGCATTCGCGCTGTTGCTTTCGGCTGTCGCCCTGGTTCCGTTGCGAGCCAGTGCGTGGCGCAGCGCGCTCTACCCGGCCGATTGGCGGCCGCCCGGGCTGGAGGCGAGCTTTGAGACCGACAAGCTGATTCAGGATTTTTCCTATGCGGGCTATCATGCCGGGGAATCCCCCGTGCCGGAGGTGGCGGGTCCGGTGTTCAATGCCGCGGAGGCGCCGTACCACGCCGACCCCACTGGCGCGGCCGATTCGACCCTCGCCCTGCAAAGCGCCATCAACGCCGCCAAAGCCGCCGGGGGCGGGGTGGTGTACCTGCCGGCCGGCCTTTACCGGGTCAGTCCCCAAGGCTCGGCCAGCTACGCCCTGCGGATTGATGCCTCCAACATCATTCTGCGGGGAGCGGGCGCCGGCCAAACCTTCCTGTTGAACACCAGCACCAACATGCGCAACGCGGTGGTCATCCTGGTCGAGGGTTCGACCAGCGCGGGGTTCTTTGCCGGCGGCGCGGGCACGACCCCGATTCGCCAGGACCTGCCGGGTCCGACGAAGGTTTTGCCCGTGAGCAGCACGGCGGGGTTTGCCGCGGGGCAATGGGTCATGGTGCGAGCCGACGCCTCGGATGCCTGGGTGAGCGAGCACAACGAACCGGGGTGGCTCGGTTACAGCAACAGCCTGCGCGGGGTTGCGTATTTTCGCCGCGTGGTGACGGTCAATGCCGCCACCAACTCCCTCACCTTGGACGCTCCGACTCGCTACTACCTCAAGACGCGGGACAACGCCCGCGTCATCCGGCTCGCTGCCGGGCCGGTCACCGAAGTCGGGCTGGAGGATTTCTCGATTGGCAACGTGCAGAATCCCGGCGCCGGCTGGAGGGAGGAAGACTACAACTACCCGACCAACGCCGCTTATTATGTCCATAACTCGTTTCTGGTGAAAATGCTGCGGGCGCGCGACTCGTGGATGCGGCGGGTCGAAACGTTTCAGCCGGCGGGCAACAGCACCACCTGCCACCTGCTTAGCAACGGCGTGCTGCTGCAGGAATCCAGCCGGCTAACGCTGAGCGAATGCCACTTTCAACGGCCGCAATATGGCGGCGGCGGCGGCAACGGGTACATGTACCGGTTGCAGAACGCCAATGACTGCCTGTTGCACGCCTGCCGGGCGACGTTTTCACGCCACGGGATGGTGCTTTCGCACATGGGCTCGTGCGGCAACGTTTTTCACCAGTGCATTGACAAGGACACCGGCCGGCAGACGGGCGACACGGGTTCCCAAACCACGGGCGGCTCGAACAGCGACCACCACATGCACTTCAGCCACTCGAATCTGATTGACGCCAGCACCGGCGACAACAGCTCGTGGGAAGCCCGTTACCGGCCTTATGGCACCCCCCCGCTGCACAACGTGACCGCCGCCCATGGCGTGTATTGGAATTTGCTGGGCACCGGCGGCGGGCCCGCATACGTGATCCGCACCGAGCAAAGCCGCTACGGCTACGCCATCGGTACACGCGGCACGCGCACGGGCGTGGATCGTCCGACCTTCGGCGGCGCCAAATGCGACCCGGCGGACCACGTCGAGGGACTGGGGCAGGGCGACACGCTCGAACCGTTCTCGCTCTACCAGGATCAACTGGCGCGGCGCCTCGGGCTCCCCGCCGTGACGCTGCCCGCGACGGTCACCCTCCCCTTCCCCGAAAACAGCACCCGCCTGGCGGCAACGGTTCTGGTGGGGGGAATGCCGGCAACCCCCGGCAGCTTCACGGCCCAATGGCGGGTGGTCGCCACGACCGGCCGGGTCTTTCTCTCCGCGCCCAACGCCAGCGACACGCAAGCGACGTTCGACGGACGCGGCAACCACCAGCTCGAGCTGGCGATCACCGCGGGAGGCTACAGCGCCACGGCGCAGGTGGCCGTGGTCCTGGCTCCACCCCTTGCTCTCGAGAGCGAAAGCGTCGTTCCGGAGGCGGATGCGTTCGTGCGGGACGGCTCGTACGCCACCAATAATTATGGCGCCGAAACCACGCTCCATCTCAAGAAATCCTCCGCCGGCTACAACCGGCGCGGCTTCGTGCGATTCAACCTCGCGGCGGTCAGCCTCACCAACTTCAGCCGCGCCTGGCTCGAGCTCCGGTCGCCCGCCCCGCCCACCCCGGGGATTGTGCCGGGCATGGAATTTCGTTTTGTCACCAATGACACCTGGCTGGAAACGGAATTGACCTGGACCAACCAGCCGGCGATGGGCTCCACCATCCAGAGCTGGCTGATGACCACCGATGTGGTCGAACGGGTCGAAGTCACTTCCGCGGCGCTGGGCGAATTTTCGGGGGACAAACGTCTCAGCGGTGTCATCCAGGTGACCAGCCAGCCGGGGGACAATGTTTACTATTACCACGCGCGCGAGGCGGCCGCCGGCCTGGGGCCGCGGTTGGTGCTGGAGAAGATCACCGCGCCGGTTGCCTTTGCAGACTGGATAGCCGGCTATGACACCATTCCGGAGCCTTTGCGCGGGCCGGCCGATGATCCCGACGGCGACGGCTTCAAGAACCTCGAGGAGTTGTTTTTCGCCCAAAATCCCTCGGCGCCGGATGCCGGGCCGGCGCTGCGATGGACGCGCTCGGGCGGGACCCTGGCCTTTCGCTACCTGCAGCGAAAAGGTCTGCCGCTGAACTTCCATTACTTGTTTGAAAGCGCGCCGGCCTTGGCGGCGGCGGAGTGGCAACCGGTTCCCGGCATTGTGTTCACCCGGCTCGCGGATTACCCCGACGCGGAGGAGTGGGAAGCGTTGGTCCCCGAGGCTTTCAGCGCTTCGAGCCGCTTCTATCGGCTGAAACTGGCGCTCTCGCCCTGACCCCTTTTCCCCATTCGTCTTTGCCCCCGGCGGCGCCCGTGAATGCCCGCGGGAATCGGGAGCCGCTGTGTTTCAGCTTCGCGGCACGATTTCCGTGGCGGCCCGGTTCTTGACCACGCGCGCGGCTGGCAGGACACCCCGCCAATTCACGTTGGGATAAACCACGCAACGGCGTCCCAGAATGGTGCCGGGATTCAGCACCGCGTTGCACCCGACATCCACCTGGTCCCCCAGCAGCGCGCCGAACTTGCGCAGGCCGGTGTCAACCCGGACGCCATCAATTTCAACCACGATGTTGCCCGGCACGAGCTTGACGTTCGAGATTTTTGCTCCCGCGCCCAGGTGCGCCTTGTGGCCGAGGATCGAATCCCCCACGTAATTGAAATGGGGCACCATCACGCCGTTGAACAGGAGCGCGTTTTTGATTTCGCACGAGTTGCCCACCACGCAATCATCGCCAATGATGACCTGCTCGCGCAGGTAGGCATTGTGTCGAATCTGGCAATTGCGCCCGATGATGGCCGGGCCTTTGATCATGACGCCATCTTCGACCACGGTGCCCTCGCCGATGAACACCCGCTCGCCGATGAAGGCGACGCCTTCGCAGCGGTTGTGCAGCGCCGGCCGCAGGTGCGCGTCCAGGTAGGCGGCAATCCGGCCCAACGCCTCCCAGGCCGCGGCGCAGCCGTCGAAGATGGCCGCGTGTTCGCACTGGCTCAAATCAAATAGGTCCGCAGGCTTGATCATGGCACGGGCCAGATTCTGGCAATCGCGGCTCCGGTGTCAATGTCCATGCCCGAAGAGCGTTGCGAACGGGAGGGGCCTCAAGCCGGGTTCTGGCGGGTGGCTTCCTGAAAGGCCAGGGCGGCCTGCGTGCGGGTGTGGACCTCGAGTTTGCGATAGACCTGGACGAGGTAGTTGCGGACGGTCTTGGATTGGAGGTTCAGCGCCTGGGCAATCTCCTTGTCGGTTTTGCCCTTGGCCACTTCGGCCAGCACGCGGCGCTCCTGCTCCGAGAGCCGTTCCAGGATGCCGGGGGCTCCGGCGGCGGGTTGGCGGGCGCGCGCGACGGTGGCGCGCGCGATGGCGGGGTCAATGACCATGCCACCGGCGTGGACGGTACGGACGGCGTCCACGATTTTTTGCGCATCGTTTTCCTTGAGCAGGTAGCCGTCGCCGCCGGCATCCAGCGCCGCGACGGTCGAGGACTCGAGCGCGTAGGACGAGAGAAACAGAACACGGACGGACGGCAGCTCGGTTTTGAGGCGGTGGCAGACCTCATGGCCGGGAATGTCCGGGAGGCGGTAATCGAGCAGCACGACGTCCGGCACGAGCTTCCTGGACTGGGCCAGGGCGTCGGCGCCCGAGGCGGCTTCGCCGACGACTTCGATCGCGGAGTCGAGGTCCTCGACCTGCCGCAGGCCCATGCGCACGACCGGGTGATCATCCACGATCAGGAGGCGGATTTTGCGGGTTTTTGACATGAGATTCAGTGGGTTGGGGTTGGAGAGGAATTTCCAGGATGACCCGGCTGCCGCGGCCGGGCGTGGACTCGACCGCCAGGGTGCCGCCGAGTTGCGCCGCGCGGGCATGCATGTTGGCCAGGCCGCGGCCGGCGGCGTGGCTCTGCGAAGCATCAAACCCCGAGCCGTCGTCGGCCACGGTGAGCTGGAGGTGACGGTTGCGGGCCGCCAGCCGGATGAGGATGTGTCGGGGGCGGGCGTGGCGCAGGCTGTTGGAAAGGGCCTCCTGCGCGATTTGGCGCAAATGGAGCTGTTGGCTCGGGTCGAAATGAGCCCAGTCGTCCACCTCGCAGGACAGCTCGATCGGAATGTTCGAGGCCGCGCGGAAGCGCTGAACCAAATGCTGGAGCGTCTCGATCGGATTGCTCGGCGTCAACGACTCGCCCTCGACCGGGGCCTGCTGCACGATGAACTGGCGCAGTTCGGCAATCAAGGCGTCAATGGCCCCGCGGCTGCGTTCGAGAATCCGGCCGGCTTTTTCGGGGTCCCGGGTCCGCAGGCGGTCGTAATGGCCCAGGCTCAGTTGGAGGCCGTAGAGGGACTGGATGGCGCCGTCGTGAATATCGCGGCCGATCCGCTCGCGCTCGTTTTGGACGCGCTGGAGGTCGTCGCAGGCGGAGCGGAGTTCGGCGGCGATGGCTTCCTGCTGGAGTCGGGCATGAATCTGAGAAAACAGGAGCGCGGCGACCAGCAGGCTGAGCAGCAAGCCGGTGGCCAGGGTCGAGTACGGGCGCAAGCGGGAGGATTCCTGCTCGAACAGGGGCGTGGTGTGAAAAGCCAGCACCCACGGCTGGCCGTGGATTTGAACGAGGGCGTTGGTGCGGAGATAGGCTTTGAACTCCGGGCTGAGGCTGGGCGGGGAGGTCCCCCGCGCATTGAGCCAGGTCTCCTCAGAAAGGGGGAACCCGCTGAACAGGTCGAATTCGACTTCGCGGCGAGCGGTGCCGAAGAGGTTTTCCAGGAGCAAATTGGGTTCGAGGGAGCCAAAGACCACGCCGCGGGCGTGGGTTACGCGAAGCGCCTGGGCCTCCTCCTCAGCGCCGGGGGCCAGTCGCGTGAGCGCCTGGGCGAGGGCGGCATCGAAAATCGGCGCGAAAATGGTGAAGCCTCGAGCGGGGGTGCCGGCGATCTCGGTGGAAAGCTCCCGGCGGTACGAATAAGCGGGCACACCCGTACGCATGGCCTGGCGGGCCGCCTCCACGTTCTGAGAATCGCTGAAAAAATTCGGGTTGACGCCGTCAAACGCCGACGGCGGAGCAACCCAACTGAAGACCGGGATCAGCGAATTGCTTTCCGTGACCAGCGAGGCGGCGGCCAGCGCCTCGGTGTCGTGGGGCTTCTGCAGGTTGCGATACCAGGAGGTTTCGGCAAAACCGAACTCCAGCAACCCGGGATAGTTTTTCTCGGGCCAGAGCAGGCGCACGCGAAATCCCCATTCCGCCGGCGAGATGGCCGGGCGGCTGGCGGCAAAGTCCGCGAGGTTCAGGAGGGCCAGTTGGTAGCGGTCGAGGCGATCCCGCAAGGCGTCACTGGCCTGGCTGACCAGGCGATGGAATCGCGCGGCGTCCAGCTCGCGCGCGTGCTGGTAGGAATACCACCCCACCCACCCGGTGACCACCAGGCCCAGGAGCAGCACGGCCCAGGCCAGCAAATAGGTCCGCATCAGGCGGCGGTATATGGACTGGATCAGCATGCTGGCACGCGACTCTAGCACATTACCGAGGGACAGCCTACAGAGTCAAATGTCCTTGGACGCGGGACAAAAAGAGTGCTGCAAGTCGGGGGAGGGGGGAGTAAGACTGAGGGTGGTCGAAAGACATGGTTTGGCGCGCATGAGATCAATTGCATCACTTCGAGGGTATGGAGTCCTGCTCCCGCTCTGCGGGATGCTGGCATGCCGCGGGGAGGTGGTCGAAATTCGCGACCGGGGGGTTGGGAATGAGTACATGTCGGGCAAGCCGATCACCCTGCCGGCGGCGAGCCTGGCGACGAACTTGTTTCGCAGCGGGACCCAACTGATCAGCAACCGCCTGCATACGGCCCGGGCGGCGCGGTTCGATTCATCGGGTCGCCTGGCTTACATGACGGGCGAGCCCGCCTCTGCCGTCCCCTCGGCGGGCGGCGCAACCCCACCCGCCAATGGCGCGGGTTCCGCCACACTGAAGACGGGGCTCCAAACCGCGGAAGCCGTTCCACCCCCCGGCGACGGCGCGGACTCGGAGGGTTTTCCTCCCTACCTCATCGGCCAGCAATATGTCTGGTTCCTGCAGAACGTGCGCCACTACACCAACTACGAGTGCGCCGTGACGGTGGACCGCCCCTCGACCTTTTACCTGCTGGTGGACAACCGTGTAAACGATTACGGCCCGGAGTCGTCGTACGACGACCCCCGTTTTGGACCCCCCGACACGCAGTGGATTGTGGATGACGGATGGCAGCGGGTGGACACCGGGCTGACCCCGTTGCGGACCGAAACCAACCGCGGCGACTACGTCGGGATTGATGAGGGCAACAACGGCAGCATCAACCAGGTGTATGCCGTTTTCTCGAAGCAGTTGCGCGCCCCCGGCTCGGTGACGCTGCGGACGGAGCTGGACGGCAACATCTACTGCCTGGTCGTCTCGACCAACCCCGCCGGGCCGGCCCCAACCGCCACCGCCGCAAAGTAGCGCCCCAGGCGGATGCGTCCGGTTGAGTCGCTTTTCTCCCCGTGGCCGCCCCGCCGACGCCGGGACAAATGCCCCGGAATCAAAGAGGGCAAATTTCAGTTGCAAAAGGGCCTTTGACCGCTGGGCAAGGCGGATGCGGAGGTGATTAAATGGGGGATGAAGCCGGCAAAACGTGGTGTCTGTCGGCGGTTGGATCAAACCGAACAACGATACAGTGAACACGCATCTGCAAAGAACCAAGCCCTGCTTATGAAGACCCTCAAACCCTGCATCCTCGCCTGCGCCGTCTGCCTGGCGACTGGCAGCCTCGGGGCCGCCACTTCCACCTGGACCGGCAGCGCCGACAGCCTCTTCAGCAACAGCGCCAACTGGACGCCCGCGGCGCCCGCCTCCGGCGACGCCCTGGAATTCGGTTCGGCAACCCGCTACACGGTGGACCTGACCGGGGCCTCACCCAACAACGGCCCGCTGACCTTCAATTCAGCCAGCGACTATCTTTTCACGCCCAGCTCGGCCACCTTCGTGCTGACGGGCGGCATCACCCAAAATGGCGCCGGAGCCGTCAAATTCGAGAATTTCCTCGACCTGGGAGGGGCCGATCGCACGTTGGGCGGCACCGGGAGCGGCGTGGTGCGATTTGAGGGTTCGATTAATGGATTCGCCGGCATCAACGTCGCGGGCGGTGTTTATGAATTTGCGGCCTTCAACGGCATCACGGGCCCGGTCATTCTCAGCGGGGGCACCCTGAAAGTGACGAAGCTTGGCTTCGGCGACCTCGAGCTGCAGGAAGGGGGCGATCCACTGGGATACAGCGCGGCCACGAACAGTGGCGGACGGCTCGAGTTATTTGCCGAAGACCCGCTGGGCAGAATCAGTGTGAAGCGGACCAACTATTTCGGCCCGGCCGGCGGCACGCTGGTGTTCAGCAACTTCAATCTGCAGATTCCCGGAAATAACCTCAACGCCAACGTGGTCGAGGGCCCGGCGCGGATCGAAGCCTATCCCGCCCGCCTGGCCACCCTGGACCCCACAGGCTCCTCCGCCAATGACAACCAGGCCGGGGCCTTCCAGTTGCAAAACCTTCACGGCACCGGGCCCATCACGCTGGTGCTCCGCAATGGCGCGGCCGCCCGGTTCCAGGTGCAGCCGGTCAATGATTGGACGGCGCCGATGTTTACCGGCCCCATCATCATTGACGGCCAGCCCGACGGGGATGTGACCGCCGACCAGGACCCGCTCAGTGAACATGCCGGGACCAACATCGTGTATCTGTCGCTCAACAATATCAGCAATCCCTACCATGTGCCGGCGGGCATCTATTTCAAGAATGCCTGCCAGGTGTACTTCACGCATTCCAATCAGCGCCAGCTCGCGTCGGACGTGACGGTGACCACCAACGCCGCCATCGCCGTCCAGGGCCGGCCCAGCAGCAGCAGCGCACGAACGTTCGACTTCGGCCTGGCCGGCGGGACCAACAAGATTACCATCCAGGACGGCGGCCTGGCCCAGATGGACCTGCAGCTTTCGCGCTGGGTGAATCCCCTGGCGTCGGTCGTCATGAATTCGGCCTGCTTCATTGACGCGGGCGGCACCCTCCGCTTTGCCCGCACCTATGATGGCGGCGGCAACGTCGGCAATATCGCCGTGAACAACACGCTCACCGGGCGGGGCACCGCGGACAAGGACGCGGTGATTGACCTGCTGCTGGACAACGGGACCGGAACCCAGAATGGCGTGACGTTCAATGCCGGGGCCAACCTGGTGGTCAACGGCAGCACCATCGCCGGGCTCCGCCTCCAGGCCAAGAGCGCCGCGGCGCTGGGCAACCTGCTCACCACCGCCCGTCTGAACGGCATCACCGGCAGCGGCGGCACGCTCACGCTGGCGCTGGCCAGCACCGAAACCTTCACCATTCCCGCCGGGCCGAGCAGCCCGTCCGCAGTGGCCTTGGGCGTGGACAACGAGGCCGGCAGCGTGCCAACCTACATCCTTGGCGCGGATGCCACCATGGCCAACTTTGCCGGCCTGGTGCTCAAGGGCTCAACGGTCCGAGTGAGTGACGATTCCACAGTCACCATGCAGACGCTCAAGCTGGCCGGGGTTGACGCCGCCATTCAGTTGGGCAACAACGGCCCGAGCGGCTCGGTGTTGAACTTCGCCAACAGCAGCGCCGTGGCTTGGAATGCTGGCACGCTAAGCATCGTTGGTTGGGGCGGCAGCCCCTCGGGTGGCGGTTCCGACCAGATCAAGTTCGGCACCGACGCCACGGGCTTGACCGCGGCGCAACTGGCGCAAATCAAATGGATCAATCCCTTTGGCGCGGGCGACGTGACGGGAGCGTCCATTCTTCCTTCAGGCGAGGTGGTGCCGCCGCTGCCGCCGGTCACGACCATTGGCACACCGGTGATTGTCGGGGGCGAGCTGCAGTTTAGCGTGGAGGCTGGCACGCCCTCGCAAGTCAGTGTGGTGCAGCGGGCGACCAACCTCAACGCGCCGGTCTATTGGGAGAACCTGGTCACCAACACCGGCTCGTTCACGTTCACCGAGACCGGGACCGCGTCGCGTCCGCAGGCGTTCTATCGGATTCTGCTGCCTTGAGTTTGGTGCAGAGGTTGAGGACCGGCTGCCCGGCCAGGCCAAAAGGCCGGGCAGCCAGGTTTCCTCCAGGGCTTTGAGCCTGTGCGCATCGAGTATGAATCCATTGAGAAATGACCGTTCCCGGCTGCGGGGCCGCACATCGGGTTTCACGCTGATTGAACTGCTCGTGGTGATCGCCATCATCGCCATCCTGGCGGCGATGCTGTTGCCGGCGCTCTCCAAGGCGAAGGAGCGGGCGCAACGCACCCAGTGCATCAACAACCAGAAACAATTGCTGCTGGCGCACCTGATGTATGTCTCGGATTACCGGGACTCGATTGCGTTTGCGAACAACAACGCCGCCACAGTTTCCGGCCAGAAAACGCCGGGCTGGCTCTACATGCCGTTTCAGTATCGCAGCGGTTCGCTTTACATCGGGCCGCAGCGGGGGGCGTTCTGGCCGTATGTCAGCAACGGCAAGGAAGTGCAGGTCATCGGGACCAACATCCCGCCGGCCTGGCGGATGTATCTTTGCCCCCTGGACAAGGAAAACCCGCTCTATTGGCAGCGAAACATCCAGTTCACCAGCTACATCATGAACGGCGCCGCCACCCGCTACGGCCGCCGCAAGGAAACTTCCGACAAACTCTCCGACTTCAAACCCGATTGCATTCTGCTGTGGGAAGCGGATGAGCGGCGGCCCGATTTCTTCAACGACGGCGCCAGCTATCCCGACGAGGGCATTTCCGAGCGACACGGACAGGGGGGAACCGTCGGCCTGTTCAGCGGCAGTGTCGAATACATTCGCTACAAGAAGTATTACGAGATTGAAGCCGATCCGCAGAAGAACCGTCTCTGGTGCGCTTCGGACACCCCCAATGGACGTTGAATGAGCTGGCTTTTTCGCATCGTGGCCGGTCTGGCGCTGGCATTCGGGCTGGCCGGGGGCCTGATCGCCTGCGGCGGCAAAACCCCTTCAGCCAAAGCGGAGGCGACCGAACTCGAGCAGGCTTTCGGATTGAAAGGCGGGGCGGCGCCCTTGGACGAGGCAACACCAGCCGGCCTGGCCTCGCGCGCCGTTGGCGCGATGCGGGCGGAGGATTGGGCCGCAGCCATGGCGGCGCTGGAGCGGCTGCGCCGCACGAAAGCCTTGTCCCCCGACCAGGCGCGGGCGGTCCATAACGCCAGCGCGAATATCTACGTGCGAGTGGCGGAATTGGCCGGGCGCGGCGACGCCCAGGCCCAACAGGTGCTCGAGGCGCTGAAAAAGTCGAGCCGGTAGCGCCGGCGGGAAGCTTGGGCGCGGTCAAGGTTGTTGCTCGACGACGCTGGAGCTGCCGCGGGGGTTTCGCCAGAACCAAAGAGCTTTACTCCCGGCGAGGCCGGCCGGGCCGCGGGGGATCAAGCGGGGGCGGGCTCGCGCACGGATTCGTAAAGCCGTTCCAATCTTACCGGTTTCCCAATCCGGTTCCGGACCACAAGCTCGAAGGCGCCCGCGTCCATTCCCACGGTGTGCTCCGCGCCGTTCTCGCAAATGTCCGCGACGATGACGTGCGCCGAATGCAGGCCGCCAGTCCACCAACGCGGGTCGGTAACGTAGAGCAGGTCTCCGACCTGCGCATCGAGTTTGCGCGCGACGGCCGAGGAGATGCGAACGCCGCTTAATTCCGCCGTGCCAAAGTGGGGGAGCTGACGCTCGAGTCGCTCGGGCCGGGCCAGAGCGCGCGTCACCGGGCTTTCGCGCCCGGGCGACCCTTTGTAATGCCGCAGGGCGTCGCCGATGGTGCCCCACACGAGGCCGCGCATTTTTTCCCTAGGTTCCGGCCGGGTCAGGAGACTGACCCCGACCCCAATGGCGGCGCAGAGCACCGCGCCATAGAAGGCGCGCATGAATTGCTGTTCGCGCATGCCAGCGAGAAAATCCCAGGAGGTGTGGCCGCCAGGAACTCCATGGGCAAAGGGAATGATCACCGCCGGGAACAACATCGAAAGGGCCATGAGCGCCAGGCCGCCCACCAGGGTCCACAAAGCGGCCGCATGGGTGAAGCGGCGCCAGAAAACCGCCAGCAACAAGGCCACCACCATGGGCGGAGTCACCGCCGCGGTGAACGCGGCGTGAGCCACGTAGATGGACTTGAACTGCATAAAAAGCGGGACGAGCATCACCCCGAAGACCGAGACCGACAAGGCCGCGATTCGCGCCGCGCGCAGGAGTTCCTTGTCCGATGCCCTCGGGTGGAGATACGGACGGTAGAGGTCGTTGACGGTGACCGCGGACACCGCGGTGATCAGCGTGTCCACCGTGGACATCAGCGCCGCGGTCATCGCGGCCAGGATCAGGCCGAAAATGCCGGGCCGGCTGAGGAATTCGGCGGCGACGAAAAAGGCTTCGCGGGCGGGAACTTCGGGGAGGACGCCCGCGTTGGTGAAGGCGCGGGCCACCAGACCGCCGGAGGCCACCACCACCGCGCCCAGCAACATCAGCGCCACGACCATCACGGTGGTGGCCTTCCGACTCTCGGCCACCGATTTCGCCGCCATGAACCGCATGATGATTCCCTGGTTGAGAAAATAGAACATCGCCGAGTTGGCGAACGTGTCCTGCCAAAAAATCCCCACGGCGGGAAACTCCGGATCCTCGTTGAAGTTGGGGAAGGCCAGGCGCGCCTCGCGCGGGAGGTTGAGCCAGAGCTGGTCAAAGCCTCCGAGGTAAAAGGCCCCCATCGCCACGATCAGAAGGCCGACCAGCAGCAGGAAAACGCCATTGACGAGGTCATTCATAATGACGCTGCTTTGCCCGCCAAAGGTGACGTAAGTGGCGGAGACGGCGGCCACCGCCATTGCCGCCAGCGGAATGGGCCAGCCCACCAGGATGTTGACCACCACCCCCATGGTGTAAAGGTTTACCCCCACATACCCCACCAGGTAAATCAACAGATAGATCGTCGCCCAAAACCTCACCTTCGGCCCAAAACGTCGCCCAAAATATTCGGGCACGGAAACAATGCGGGAAAAATACAGCAGCGGCAACCAGCCAAACACCAGGAGGGGGAACCAGACCCAGTCATTCCAATAGGCCTGGGTGGCCCCCAGGCCGTACTTGTAGGCGATCTCGCTATACTTGACGAAACTGTAGGAGCCGATGGTGGTGGCGATGAGACTGATCGCAATCAGCCACCACGCAAACCGCTGCCCGCCAAAAAAGAAATCCTTGGTCGTCTTCTGCCGCCGCCCAAAATACATCCCATTAAAGAGAATCAACCCGAAATAAGCCGCCACAATCCCGTAGTCGAGCGGTACGCCGCGAATCTTGCCCCCTTCCCTCAGCACCGCCTCGGCCCCGCCTGTGTAAGCCTTGGGAGGCGCGGCCGGCATCGGGGCGTACTGCAAGTAACCTTGCAGCAGGGCAAAAAACAGCAACACGCCCAGGCAGACGAGCAGGTTGCGCAATTTGAACCCGGTGAAACCGATGTAACCCTGCCTGGCGGCATAGCCCAGGCCGATTGCAAAAAAAACCCCGCCAACGAGGTACGTATATAAATAAGCGTCCATCCGCCGATTCTCTGCCGCCTATTGAATCAGAGAATCCGGGAAATGCAAACCTCGCGTCCCTCCACCCTCAGGGCTGCTGTTCGACCGCAAAAAACAACGCCGGGGCCAGGAGCGGAACAGGATAGTTGACCACGGTGTCGCCGGCGGCGCTCACCCGGCCCAGCAGGCTGAATGGCCCCTCCACGTGAGAGCTGGAGTAAACCGCGTAGGTTTTGCCCGCCTCCGCCCGCCAGCTCAGGACGACGTGCTTCGGCCCCTGGTGGATGCCCGTAACCTCAAACCGGGCGGGGAGGCTCGAACTATCCCCCGTTTCGCTGAGCCAATTCCACCAACTGTCGTGGTAACCCAGCGGCAACCGGCTGCGCGGGCGCAATTCCGTGTAGCGCCACCGGATTTGCTGGAAGCTGAAGTCGCATTGCTCCAGCGGCCGGACCTCTGGGCCATGCGCGGCGCCCACATTGTGGACGGCTCGGACGACGACATTGCTCAACTCGAGCTGGAAAAACCTGATTGTGTTCCCGTTGGTGGTCACCAGCTCCAGCCGGGCACTGGGAATGACCGTTCCCGCCGCGCATGCCAGCATGAGCAACGGGGAGGCCTTATCCACCTGTTTCAAAACGCCAAAGGCGCCGGCCGTCGCCATCCCGGGCGTCTCGGAGCCCGGCACTCGGGCGAGGGCATTGGTGACTTGCAGCACCTCGATCCAACCTTCGTGTCCGGGCGTGCCACCTTCGCCGGAGACACCCTCAACCTGGAGATACGCTTCCGTCCCTCCGCACGCGGGGAACGCCGCCAGGGTTCCCGCCAGCAGCGCCAGCAGGAGCGGCTGAAATCGGGCCATGTTCATAGGCTCTTCGTAAGGTGAGGTTGGCGAGAGCCCGGGTCATAGCGTGACCCCCAGGCCCTCGCTTTCGACTAATCCGGCTGGCTCGCTGCCTGGTCCCACACGCCACTGACCGGCGGGCCGAGAGGCGCCCCGTTTTGGTCCACCGCCTGATAAATCATCTCGATCTTGCGGTAGTTGAAGGACACTTCCTCCATCGGGAGTGGACTTGAGCCCGTAGAGGAGGCGGCGCTGGTGATTCTGGAAACGACCACGTCCTCGAGCTTGATTTTGAGGAATTCAACCTGGTTGGTCCCGCCCGGATAGCGGAGCACCAGTTCGATCTGCGGAAGGATGGTCGCGCTGGCGCACGCCAACATCAGTTTTGGCGAGGCTTTGTCAGCAAGCTTGGTGACGATCAGGTCGTTGAACGTGGCGTGGTTCGTCACCCCGGGACCCGGCAGTGCCGAACCCGATTGGGTCATTCCCCAGGACCAGCCCAGCACCACAATCTCGTTCGGATGGGCGGAGTCGGTGGATTCGCCGGGGATGGCGTCAATTTTGAGGAATCCGTCGAAGGCGCCATAACTGGGGTGTGCTGGCCAGGCCCACAAGGTCAACGCCAGCAACCCGACTGAAACCTTGTTCGTTGCTTTCATAACTGTGTTCTGTGGAAAGTTCTGTTTTTGACCTCGCTCCGGTCTTTCGCTCGTTGCCTGAAACGAGACTGACACCCACGCGTTTGCGTGGACTTTTTTTGTGGTGTCAGCCCCGCCCGGCTATTCGCACACGACGCAACGGGCATAACCCGAGTTCAGTGCTTCTTTACTTACTATTGTCCCAAACCTCCGGGCTGGCAAGTGACCGCCAAGCCTCGCCGGCCAGGGCCTGCCTTAAACCCTTGATGGCACGCTGTTTCGGCCGGTGAATGCGAGTGGAATCAGGGCTTGGCTCCCAGCAGCTTTCGGGTGGCGGCCTGGAGGATTCCTTCGACTTCGGGGGCTACATTCGAGGCGGTGGGACTGGTTTCGTAACCGCCTTGTTCGTAAGCGACGGCGGTTCCGATATACCACGGCGCGTAATCGCCATAGGCGGCGACGGCGACAAAGAGGTCCGGCCGCGCGGCCTTGGCAGCGAGTTGGTACTCGACGAACAGTTCGCCGGGGAAGTGGAGAATTCGCGCCCGGCCAAGGGCCAGGCAACAGACATCCACTTTATGCCCGTTGCGGCAACGGCGCAGCCAGGCCAGGCGGCTGGCGTTGCCTCCCCCTGTGAAAGGCGGGTCGCCGGTGCGGAGCTGCGTTTCCATTTTTTCGAGGTCCAAATGCCGCGTGGGCGGAAGCGCCACGGATTCGACCGCCCATGTCACGTCGGCGGCGGCAAGGGGTTGACGCTGGGTTGCCTCCCAGGCGCGACGCATGCCGTCGGCCAGGCGCTCGGCCAGGACCAGCCGGTTTTCCATCGAACCGTCATTGTATTTACCCGCCCCGATGTTTCCGCCCGCACCGTTGAAATGGACGTGCAGGGCCGCCGGCACGGCGAGCTGGCGGAAGAACCGCGCCAGACCTGGAAAATCGGGATTCGCGATGCCCGTCCGGTAGTAACTCTGCGGGTGGCAGGCATAATAACTGAGCACCGCGAGCGGCCGCTCGCCATTCCAAAAACTCACCAGCGAAACCATCGGATCAATCAGTCCCTCGGGCTCGGCGCGCAGGTTTGGGTCGCGCGTCGCGGTGTAGCGCGTGGCCCGCACTTTGCCGTCCGGTCCGGGAATGCGGCGGTTCGAGGCGACCTGCTCGACCCGTGCTTCGCCCAAGCCCAGGTGGCTCACCGGTTGGGCGCGCTCGACTGCGGCACGGACGGCGCTCTCGAGGTCGGCGATCACCTGCCGTTGAAAGCGCCCGTCGAACTCTTTCGCCTCGCGGCCGCTCTCCAGAAGAATCCGTTCGGCGGAGAAATCGCAGTTCGGCGCGTCATGCTGGTGCACGGTGTGCACGGCCACCCGGTGAGGCGAAGTGGCGGCGGCGCGCGCCAACGCGGCCCGGAAAGCATCGTGTCCTTCGTTGGCTATCCCGATCCAGTCCACCGCGCAGAGCACGATTGGCTCGCCCGCGCCCAGCAACACCACCCCTTTTGCTCGAAGTCCAAGATCCCACCGGTTGGTCGCCACGTCATAAGCCATCATGGAGCCCACCGGCGGAGTGGCATCCACGTCGAACGTCGCCAGTTGCAGGGTTGCGCCTGAAGACTCGGCGGCAGCGGCGCTGAAGACGAAGAACACCGCCGCAGCCGGCAGCAAAATGCAACGTTTGGCCATGGCCCCACTCTACGCCTCCCCGCGCCTCATGACCAGCCCTGTTGTTTCGCATGGGCCTTCCGCCCATGAACCCGCTCGTAGGCGCGGCAAAAGGGGCAAAGTTTGGCTTCCACCCGCGTCACCAGCCGGAAGGCTCGGGGAGATGGCTGAAGCCAGCAGGGTTAGGAGGGTGTTGTCGCAGTGCGGCATTCCCGCGCTTGGCTCGAGACCGCGCCGGGAACTTGCGGCGCCGACGGATTTGTGGCGAGCGCGCCGTCGTGAGGTTCCAGCGCCTCACCCTGCCGCATCAACCGGAAGCTGTTGAACACGACCAGCAAAGAGCCGGAGACGTGAAACAGGGCGGCCATAATAGGATTGATGAGCTTGAGAGTTCCCAGCGCCATGCCGCCGACGACAAAGCCGAGGCCGACCGCAAAGTTTTGATTGATGACGCGGCGCGTTTCGCGCGAGAGTTCAACCAGGAACGGCAGTCGGCGCAGGTCATTGCTCATGAGCGCGATGGTCGCACTGTGGATCGCCACCTCGCTACCTGCCGCCCCCATGGCAATGCCGAGGTCGCCCGCCGCCAGGGCCGGCGCGTCATTGACTCCGTCCCCCACGACGGCGACCCGGTAGCCCTGGGAGCGAATCCGCCGGACGAACTCGACCTTGTCCTGCGGCAGGCAATCGCCCACGACTTGTTCGCAGCCGAGGTCGCGGCCGACCCGTTCCGCCACCGGTTGACGGTCGCCGCTGACCAGGGCAATCCGGCGCACGCCCGCCTGTTTCAAGGCGACCAGCGAATCCTTCGCTTCGCCGCGGGTTTGATCCTGAAGTCCGACCCATCCGAGGCACCGCTGGTTGCGCGCGACAAAGATCAGGCTCCAGCCCTGCGTCTCCTTCAAGTCCACCGAAGCCGCGAAGTCCCCCTTCACCCCGTTGTCGCGCAGCCATTGGGCGCGGCCGATGACAACCGTATCCCCGTTCAACCGGGCTTTGACGCCGCGCCCGGCGCTTTCTGAAAAGTCGGCGGGTTGCAGCAGGGGAACCCCGGCCTCGGCCGCCAGTTGGGCCAGCGCCTTCGCGGCGGGATGGTTGCTGAATTGCTCGGCGGAGGCCGCCACGCGCAAGAGTTCCGCCGGCGGCGTCTCGCCTGACGGGGCGAGGCGGCTGACGGCCAATCGTCCCGTGGTGAGAGTGCCGGTCTTATCAAACACAAATGCATTGACTTTGGCGGCCAACTCGAGGTTGGCAACATGTTTGATGAGGACCCCCAGACGGGCGGCGGCGGACAAGGCGGCGACCATGGCGGTGGGAGAAGCCAGCACAAACGCGCAGGGGCAGGAAACGATGAAGACGGAGACCACCCGGCTCAAGTCGCGGGTGAATGCCCAGACCAGGCACCCGATCACCAGCACCAGCGGGGTATAAAACCCCATGTATTGGTCCATGATGCGCACGATCGGCAACTTGGTCTTTTCCGCGGCCAGGATCAGGTCGCGCACCCGGCCCAGGGTTGTGTCCCGCCCGGCATGGGTGACGCGAATGTCCAACAGGCCCGTCAAGTTTACGGTGCCGGCGAAGACCTCGTCCCCCGGCTTTTTGTCCACCGGCAAGGATTCGCCGGTGATGGTGGCTTCATTCAACGAACCCTGCCCGCTGACGATGGTTCCGTCTGCCGCCACGTTGTCCCCCGGACGCACCCGGATGAGATCGCCCGGCGCAAGGTCATGAACAGGGACTTCTTCCTCCTGCGCGCCGTGGAGTCGCCGGGCCTTGGTGGGCGTGAGCTTGATGAGCGAATGAATGGAAGTCAGCGCGCCTTCGGCCGTACGGGTTTCGATAATCTGGCCCAGCAGCATGAAGAACGAGACGATGCCGGCTTCCTGGTAATGCCCGGAGGCAAACAAGGCGAGCACCGCAATGGCGACCAGCACATTGGTATTGAAGGAACCGGCGCGCAGCTCCTTCAACGCGACCCAAACAATGGGAAAGCCCAGCAGGGCGGCTCCGATCGCGGCGCTAAGGCCCGCGATCGCGTCGCCCCGACGAAAGCACCAACCATACAGAAACGAATTGAGGATGAGCGCCAGGCCAATGGCGGTTTGGGTCAATTTCATCCGAGCATGCGAATGGGGCTCGCCGCAAGCACAGGCGCCGTCCTGCGTGTGCTCCGGCAGAAGCTCGGTATAGGACGGGGCTTTCATGAAACCGGAAATCGCTCAACGCCCGGCATCGTTGCGCCGGGTTTGGCTCCTCGCGGCGGAGTCCGTTTCAGGAAGGTCAGCGTCCTGAGACGGGCGGAATGTTTCCACCATCCCGGTGAACTGCACCGAAGCTGCCACGGCCCGCAACCGGGCATTGACCGCGCGGGCCGATTCGGCCAACAGCGAATTATCCTCAGTGTGACACAGGTGTTTGAGATCGGCGGTCGCCAGCGTGCAAGTGCCATCCCCGTTGTCCCACAGACACACGTGGCTGGGCATGACCAGGGCGATGTCGGGTTCCTGTTGCAGTGCCTGGTACTCCCACGAGGGCACCCACACTCCCAGAATGCGGTAAGGACGAATCCGGTGGCCCAATTGTTTCGCCAACTCCGCTTGCAGATCAATCTCGGTGATGACGACGAACTCTTCCTCCGTCAATGCACGGTGGGTTTCACGAAGGGCGCGGTCGAAGGGCAACTTCACCAGGGTTGAGAGGCTGTATTGTCCCATGACTCATTTCCTTTCTTTGCTGTGAGTGCCGGCTTGATGCGGATACGGCGAGGCAACCAAGCCGCCCGTGACGAATTCAACGTTGTTGGAATCAGTGCCGTCAGCGGGGCCAGAAGTCGTTGACTGGCGGAGCAGTCGTTCGCGCAAAACGGCAGCAACCCCGGCATCCTGGATGGCACAACGCGCCCGGCAACCAAACGGTCGGCGATTTCGATGATGGGGTTTGGGGAAGTCATCGGTGCGTCAAGGGTTGGAAGGATGCGCCGGCTTCGCTGGGTTTGTGCCTTGGGCTCCCGCGCGTAGCCACCACAGCGCCAGGACTGCGCCTGCCAGCCAAAGCAGCAGCCCTCCCAACGCGCATCCAATCCCGCGTCGCACGGCCGCAAAGGCTCTGGAATGCGGTTTCATGGTGTGGGTGGCGTTCCGACCACGCCGGGCGCTTCGCGGCTTGCCCCCGCCCCGTGAGCTTTGCGGCCATAAACCCGTTCATAGGCGCGGCAGAACGGGCACAGCTTCGCTTCGACTTGCTGCACCAACCAAAATGCGAGTCCGCATTGCCGTTGCCGGGCGCGGCGGCAGACCGGGCAGTGCGTGCAAACCCGGGCCAGGGTCTGGTCAAACGATGATGCTTTTCGCGCATTCATGGCCGTTGACTCCGAATTGGCGACTTCAACGCGTTTTCCACAGCCGCCAGTGCATGTGCGCGGGTGGTGTCGAAGAGCGGCGCGCGACAATCCCCGGCAACAATGAGCAGTCCCAGCTCCGTGCGGAATGAAGCCCGCCCAGTCGCGCCTTCACGGATTCGTTCATCACACGGCAGTATGCCACCGTGGATTCCCAACTCATTCCGCCAATCAGTCCAATAACTTGCATACGCATCTTTCGGAGGGTGATGTCTCGAGCTTCCTCGGAGCATGAAGCACGCAGAAACGTTTCACCTTGGATCTCCCCAGTTTCTCACGCCGCGGCGCGCCGCAGCCCGGGCAGCCCAAACCCGGCAGGCCGCCGCTGAAAAACGCCACGCCCGCGCGCTGCGTGCAGGTGTGCAGAAACTGCTCGATCAGCATGTTGTCCAACCGCCGCGGCACGCCCGTCCCGCTTAAAAACGCCAGCGCGCCGTGGTTGGGCTTCAGCGTGGGGAGCAGCGCCATGATGCCGGCGAGATTTTCCAGCGGCAGCGTCGCGCTACAGCTTGCCGCCAGAAACACCCACTCCAGACGCGGCATATTCGCTCTCTCGTTGTGCTGGCCCAGTTCATCCAGCCGCCGGAAATCGCAGTCCAGCCGCAGCCTGGCACCGAGGCGGCCTCGGATTCGCCGGAGCAGTCGTTCCACCCGCCGGCGGGCCGGAAAGCCGTCATGCACCACCAGCACGCGCAGCGGCTCCGGGCGGCGAGCGACCTGCTGCAAATGAGCGTGGAGCGTGGGGCGGTTCATGGGCCGGCCGTTCCCGGGGAGGCGCTGCTTGGCGGCGAGAACGCGGAGTCTGCCCGTTCAACCGCGCGCACCGCATTCCCACCACCGAACGGATTGGGCACGCGGCGCGCGGCTTCGGGATCGTTGCCCCACTCGCCGTCCAGGACGACGCGGTATGCGCAGGTGCCCGGCGGCAGTTCCAATTCCAGGGGCCACGTGTCCTTGCCGTTCAAGATCATGGGGTGCTGCGTTGCCTGCCGGTCATTCAAACTGCCAGCCACCGCCCCCGACCGGGCGTGAACTGAGCCACGTGCAAAGTGGACGTTCGACGATCTGGCCGAGGGAGACGCGGCCGATGGATTTCTTCGCTTCGAGAAGCGGTCCGGGGCAGGCCATGCCGCGGGCGTCCACGACTTTGTTCGGGGTGAGGGCGTTCAAGTTGTCATTCACCTGAGTGGGATGAGTTAAGGATTTGTTGTGAGTGAGTTACTTGGCGGCGGCTTCAATCGCCGACAGGAGAACGCGGCCGGATTGCGTGCCGACAAATTGCTTCACCTGCTTGCCGTCCTTGAACAGCAGCAGGGTGGGAATGCTCTGAATGCCAAACCGCCCGGCCAGTTCCGGCGCTTCGTCCACGTTGACCTTGCCGATGGTTGCTTTGCCCGCAACGTGGCCCGCAAGCTCCTCCAAGATTGGCAGTTGCATCCGGCACGGGCCGCACCACGGCGCCCAGAAATCCACGAGGACCACTCCCTGTTTGATTGTCGCGTCAAACGATTCGGCGTTCAGTTGCAAAATTGATTGGCTCATACTTGTTACTCTTTCACTGCTTTTGCGATTCTAACCCGTTGTTGGCAGGTTCCCGGCGGGGAAACCTCTGACCCGATTGGGTCTGATGAGATTGAGCCGCGACGGACTGAAAAGTTACATCCGCTGGAAGAACCTTCCTTGGGCGGGGCGTGCCGCGCCAGTTGGTAGTAAACCTGACCCTCATGGCTTTGGCTGACGATCCGCCCCGCCGCTTCCAATTGCGCCAGGTGCTTCGCCGTTTCGATGGGTCGCATGGCCAGGCCGCCGGCGACATCCGCCTCGGTGCAGGGACGCCGCCGCAACAGCTCCAAAATGGCTTGCTGGCTGGCGTCGGCCCCGGCCGCTTTGCCCCGCCGCCGATACTCGGCAATGACCTCGGCTTTGGGTCTGAACAACCGCGCCAGTTCGATCAACCGCGCCTGCGGCACCGGCACGGCGACCTGCTCGGCGGGCGGGCGGACGGCGGTGTTGAGTTGCACCCGGTCCGGTTGGATGCGGCGGACGAATTCGGCGATTTTCTGAACGTGCGCGCGCAGGCCGGTGTGTCCCGCCAGCAACAGCACTTCCAGCCAGTATTGGCCGGAAAACTCGCGGCGGAATTGCTCCAGGCCGGCCACCAGTCTTTCAAAGGTGATTTCCGGGTGCGGCCGGTTCACGGCCTGAAAGAGCAGGTCGTCCCCGGCGTCGAGCGACGGCATGACCACGTCGGCCATGGCGACTTCAGCGCGCACTGCCGGCTGCCACAGCAGCGAGCCGTTGGTCAGCACCGCCACCGGCGTCTTCGTCATTGACTGGAGGTGTTCGATGATTTCACCCAGACCCGAATGCAGCGTCGGTTCGCCGGAACCGCTGAACGTGATGTAATCGGGACGTGTGGCAAGCTTGCGTTTCAATTCGTCCAGCACCGCGTTCGTCGGCACCCATTCCCTGCGCTCGACGGTTTTTTTCGTCGTGCGGCCCAACTGGCAGTAGATGCAGTCGTAGCTGCAAACCTTGAGCGGCACCAGGTCCACGCCCAGCGACCGCCCCAGCCGGCGCGAGGGCACGGGGCCGAAAACATGTTTGAAAGGCTCATTCATGGCCGTCCGGTGCCGCAGGCTGGCGAATCGCAGCGCGAACTCCGTCCGCAACAGGTCGAGCCGGTCTGCTCCAACGAGCACGATGACCGGCCGGAGCGCCGATAGTCGGTCGCGTAAAAACCGCTGCCCTTGAAAATCAGACCCGCGCCGGCGCCGATCAGGCGGCGCACCGGCTGTCCGCATTTCGGGCAGGTTTTCAAAGGCTTCTCTGACAGGCTTTGGCGTTGTTCAAAGTGATGTCCGCAACTTTCGCATTGATATTCGTAGGTCGGCATCTGCTTGCTCCTTGCGTTATTGTGTCTGTCTCAAAACACCGAGAATTTGAAATTCATGAACCGCATCATGTCCTCCACCTCCAGGTTCACTTCGCCCGGCCGCCGGTCCGCGGCGTCCCTCAGGCGCCGGTCCAGCCCGAGGCTGCCTTCGTAATCCAGTTCCTTGCCGGTCCAAACCGCGCGGTGGATGGTTGACCGGAGCATGACGCGGAGACCGTTGGGTTTAACGCAAGGTTTCATTGACAGGGGTTGGTTCGTGGGGGTGAGCCGTGTGAGCGGCGGTGTGCAACAATCCCACCAACACCGCCACGGCAATGCCCGCCAGCACGGCGAGGGAAAGTTTGACGCGGTCGTGCGAATGAAATTGCACTTCCGGCAGCAGCCCGGTGCCGGCGATGCACAAAAACGTTCCGGCGCAAAACGCCAGGGCATTGCCCAGGACCACCGGGTTGCCCGCCGCAAAAAAGTTCACGCCCGCGGCAAACAGCACCGCGCCCAGCGGCGTGACGAAGGCGAACAGCGTGTTGATCAAATGCCGGGCAAACCGCGAGCAGCCGCTGGCGGCCATCAGCGTCGCGACCGCCATCGCGTCGAAGGGCTTGTGGAGAATGATGACCAGCGCGGTGCCCAGCCCCAGCCAGCCGCCCGAAACCTGCGGCTCCGCGTTCACGGCGGCGGCCAGAGCCACCCCGCCCACCAGCGAGTGCAGTGTCATGCCCACCGTGGTGGCAATCCACGAAAGCTGGCCGGCGGATTGTTCCGCCAGCGTGGGCAGCGGACCGGTGTTCGCGGGCGGAACGCTGCGTTCCGGCGCGCCCTCCGAAACGTCGTGATGATGGTGCGGGAAAAACCGTTGCAGGAAAAACATCGCCAGAAAGCCGCCAAGGACATAATGCACCGTCCGCTCCACCGAATGATTTTGTTCGGCGGCGTGCGGCAGGAAATGGAGCAGCGCCATGCTCAACATCAGCCCGGCGACAAAGCTGCCCGCCATTTGCAGCCGCGCGTGAGTCAGGCGCAGGGCCAGTAACAGCCAGCCGCCCGCCAGCGAAGCCAGCAGGACCAACACGCAGTAAATCGCCAATTGCGCCGTTGGTGAAATAAGGACGTGGTTCATGGCAGAGCGTGTGGTCTTTGTGCGTCCGCCGACGGCGGTGCCGCGTCCGTTGGTTTCGCGAACTGGCCGGTGGTCAAGAGCACCAGGGTGCAGGCTTCCAACACTTCCTTGCCGCGCCGACGGAGTTGTTCGGCCAGTTCGGGATTCTCGGCGCCGGGATTGAAAATCACCCGGCGCGCGCCGCTGTTCAACAGTTCCTCCGCGAGGGGTTGCTGATTGCGGGCCGACAGATAAACCGTGACCGTGTCCACCGGCGCGGGAATCGCGCGCAATGACGGCCAGACCGGGATGCCGTCCACCTCCGCCAGGGCAGGATGGACCGGGAACGGCGTGTGCCCCTTCTCGCGGAGCAGCCGCACGGCTTTGAAGCTGTAACGCTCCGGTTTGTTACTGGCGCCAAGGACGGCCACGTTCATCGCGTTTCCTTTCGGTTAGAGCAGCTTTTCGGCGCCGCTGTAGGCTTCCTCGATCCGCAGCAGCGTTGCCGCCACGCCCGGATGTTTTGGGTCGTGCCAGGTTTGCATAAACTCGAAGATCGGGCCGTCGGTGTGGTAAGGGAGCGGCCCTTTGACCTGAAACGACTTGCGTTCCTTGGTGAGGAACAAGCTTGGTTGATTGTTCTTCATGGCGAAATCCCATGCCGTCTAGTTCATGCCCGCGCCGGCTATTTGACTTTCGGGAGCTTCTTGAACGTCATAAACCAATCGAGCGCGTAGGTGTCCGGGTCCGGTTTCTCCACGCGCTGTTTGGCTGTGCCGCAGGAGCCAGGTGGGGGCACGATGACATCGTCGCCCGGCTGCCAGTCGGCGGGGGTGGCGCACCCGTGCTTGTCAGTGGTTTGCAGTGCGATCAACAGCCGCTTGATTTCCGGGAAATTCCGCCCGTTGGACAGCGGGTAATACAGCACCGCACGGATGGTGGCTTTGGGATCAATGATGAACACGGCGCGCACGGCCTGCGTGTCGCTGGCGCCGGGTTGAATCATGCCGTAGAGCCGGGCCACCTCCATTTTTACGTCGGCAATGAGCGGGAAGGTCACTTCCACGTTGGCCATGTCCTTGAACTTGATTTTTTCCTTGATGGTCCGCAGCCAGGCAATGTGCGCGTAATGGCTGTCAATCGAAAGGCCCACCAGCTCGCAGTTCAGCGCCTTGAACTCGGGCTGCATCCTGGCGAACGTCATAAACTCGGTCGTGCAGACCGGCGTGAAGTCCGCCGGATGGCTGAAGAGGATGACCCATTTGCCCGCGTAATCCCTGGGAAAGTTGATCGGGCCCTGGGTGGTGTCTGCTTTGAACGCCGGCGCAGTCTCGCCGATCAGCGGGATGCGGACGCCGGGCGCGGTTTCAGGAACGGAGGATGTTGTTGTCATGCTTCTATCGGTTTGTTGCGTGTTGTTGTTCGATAAATAACTCATCAACCCAGTACTGAGCCGGCCATGAGTGGAAAGTTACAGTGTTTCCGAGCTTGACCGAGTGGCGTCGCATGGTGACCTCAGGCTTTGCCGGCCGGCGCGGGTTTTTTGCCCCGATGCAGGTTCGCAAGAATCGGGCGGACAATTTCCGCAAACGCCAGCGCGGCGGGGCTGCCGGCGAACCGCTGCACAAACGGCGCGCTGGGTGCGCGCGCTACGGTTTGCGTGGGGTGGCGTCGGCTTGAAGGTCCCCCAGCGCAAACTGAATGCCATCCAGATAGAACTGAAGCACGTCGGCGCGCTGGAACACGTTGGCGGCATGGCCCAGGCTGCAGTAGAACACGCGCCCCTTCCCCTCGTTTTTGATCCACGCGACGGCAAAATCCTGATCGGTTCGTTTGACGCCCTGCTTGACGCCGCCGGTGACAGGGTCGGACAAGTCGAGGCTGACCAACACACGGCGGTCGGCGCGGGTGTAGGGCGCCTTGAACTGGTAGATTTCGTCCTGGAGTTTGAATCCCTTGCCCTGCCAGGCGCGGTTCAGCCGATGCGCGGGCTCGTCCAGCTTGAACGCCCAGGTGCCGCTCGCGCCCCACGGATGGCCGTCGAACAAGCCGCCCAGCAGCGCCGCCCCTTCCGGCCAGTCATAAAACGAATCGGTGGCGGCATGAATGCCAACCAGCCCTTTGCCTTGACGAACAAAAGCCAGCAAGCCCTGCCGGCCCACCTCGGGTATCTGCAACTGAGTGGTGTTGTTCAAAACGACGGCGTCGTATTTCGCCAGGTTCGCAGGTTCGAAGACGCGGTAGTCGTCGCTGAAGTCGGCGGTGTAGGCGCCGGTCTTGCGGCCCATTTCTGCAAGCGCACGATTGGCGCCGGCAATGCCTGCCCCATGAAAAAACCCCTCGCAACGCCAGAAAACGATAATCCGGCGCGCTTGTGCCGGTCTGGCCGCCGCCGAAGGGAGGGCGGCGTCAATTTCTTGGATGACTTTGGGCGGCAGCACGGGCGGCGATTTTTTGCCCGCCTGCGCATGCAGCTCGCCGACCGGAATGAACCAACCCGCGTTCCACACGAGGAGGATACCCAAGACCCGGATGGTAAGATGTTTTTTCATAATCACTTTTTGGATTTGGATTCAGTTGCTCGACACTTTGGATAGGGACGAAATCTCTTGGGCACGGCGCGATGCCTGGCCACGAGCACCTCCTCATGCCGGCCCACAAACCATTGCACGCGGAAGCCGTCGCGCAGTAGAGCCGCCCGCCAGCGACGTAGTGGGCTGGGCGGATGGGGATGGCGTCTGCCTTCTGACTGGTGGATGGCGTCCATCACTCGGAAGCCGCTCGCCGAGAAGTCCGCCAGCACCAGTTTACCCCCCGGTTTCAGAACCCGCAGCATTTCGCCGAAGACTCGCGCCCGTTCCGCCACGTGATGAAAGGCATTCATGGAGACCACCGCGTCAAAGCTCGCCGCCGGCCAGGGCAGCGCGGCCGCATCCCCAACCACGAACTCCACGCGCTCGGCGACACCGGCGTAAGCCGCTTCCAGGCGGGCGTAGCGCTGCTCCTCAGCGCTCAGGTCTATGGTGGTTACCCGCGACACCTTGCGGGCCAGAGCGACGACGAACCGGCCTTTGCCTGTGCCGATGTCCAGCACCCGCCCGCGCAACGGCAGCGCCTTGCCTACCACAAAATCCACACTGGCTTTGGAATCGTAGCCGAAGCGCAGATGCATCTCGTTGCGTTCCAACAGACGGAGGTGATTGGCCTCAATGTCCTCACGGGAAAAGGCCGGGTTGCCGGCCGGTGCCAGCTTGGCCACATCGGCCGTCAGAGTTGGAATCAAGTCGCAGCTCATGCAGACGGCTTCGGGGTCGGGCCGGAAAGAGGTTGGTTGTTGACGTCCACCCGGACGATTCTGGGCCGGAGCCGCCGGGCGGCGGCATCGGTGTAGTAGCCATAAGCCAGAATAATCACTATGTCGCCCGGCTCGCCGAGACGGGCGGCCGGCCCATTGAGCATCATCGTGCCGGACCCTGCCGGGGCTTCTATAACGTAGGTTACCAGCCGAGAGCCCGTGTTGACATTGAGCACGTGCACTTGTTCTCCAGGCAGCAGGTCGGCTGCGTCCATCAGCCGGCGGTCAATGGCGATGCTGCCTTCGTAATCCAGCACCTTGCCCGTGAGTGTGGCGCGGTGGATTTTGGATCTCAGCAGGACTCGATGCATAGGCGGGGGTAAAGGACTTAATGGTCGTGGGGATGGCCGCGGTGATGGCCGTGGTGGTGGTGGTGGTGGTGGTCGTGATGGTGGCCGTGGTGTTCACAGCCCTCGGGTGCCATCGTCAAGCGCCCCTCGAGGTAGGCGGAGACCAGTTCTTCGATCTTCATTTCCGCAACCCCGGTGCGCACGGTGATGCCGTGATGGGCGAAGTTGGCCAAAGCACGACGGCCAATGCCGCCGGCAATGACCACCTGCACGCCCTGCTCGCGCAGCCAGCGGGGGAATAGTCCAGGTTGATGTTCGGGAGCCGGCACCACTTCCGTGCGCAGGATCGTCTTCTGCTCGGGGTCCGCTTCCACCAGCGCAAACTCGCGGCAGCCGCCGAAGTGTCCGTGCAACCGACCGTTTTCAATGGGCATGGCTATTTTCATAAAGGGGTTTTAATGTCGCAGCCGGTGTTTGCGTTCTTCGACCAACACCGCCGGCATGCTCAACGGACATTCGTCGCAGCCGCCAACCAACGGGCGCCGGTAGTCACAGATCAACACGCCGTTGAGGTGGTCCATTTCATGTTGGATGACCCGGGCCCACAATCCCGTGGCGGCAAAACTGGTCTTGCGGCCTCGCGGGTCGTATCCGGAAACCCGGATGCGTTCCGGGCGACGAACGCTGACCTGAACCCCCGGCAGGCTCAGGCAGCCTTCCACAAAATCCGCCGGCTCGGACGATTCCTGGAGCGCTGGATTGGTGAGACAGAGTTGCCGCTCGCCGATGGCGCAGACCAGAAGTTGTCGCTCGATGGCGACCTGCGGCCCCGCCAGCCCAATGCCCGCGTGCGCCCGCATCAGCGCAAACATCTCTTCGACGGTATCGCGCAGCGCCGCGTCGAAGGTCTCCACCGGGGCGCAGACCGCGCGGAGAACCGGGTCGGGATAGTAAATCAGGCTGAGGCGGAAAACCGGCGCGGGCTGGCCGCCGGCGGCCGCCGGCGGCTGCGACGGGGCGTTGGTACCAGGAGTGGATGAAGTCATGGCGTGTTTCCTCCCGAACGGTTGGGGACCGCCGCTCCAGCGGGTCGCTGCTGGTGCAGCACCAGGCTGCCGACCGGCAAACCGACGGTCTGCGCCGCCACCTCACACTTGACCTTGAACAGGAAAAAGATGTGCTTGGGGCGGCCGATCAGGGTCTCGAAATTACCCTGTCCTTTCGAGAGAATAAGGTCCGCCGCCTCGAACTGCTCCCGGAAGGCGGGTGCGCAATCCTCCAGCAGCGTGCCAGGCGCATCCGACCCGTTGGAAATGACTTCGCAGAAATCCGGCAACCCGGCCCACTGCGCGTCGGCCAGAGTGGCGTCGTTGAGCACCGGCGCGCCGCGAACCGCCACCGCGAAACAGCCCAGGGGCAATTGAGCCAGCAGCCAGCGGTCGAAAACAATTTCGCCGGCGTTGTCGGCCAGGAACAGAATCTGCCGCGATTGCCGAATGGCTTCCGTCAGGGTCGCCACAGACCCGGCCAGCGGGGCTGTCAAGGCCGACTCCAGGGCGGCGGTTACCGCCCCTTCCCCCAATTGGGTTTTGGCGCCCACATCCAACAGGTTGCCCACAATCGCAAGCCGCACGGCCGCCTCGAGCGGCGGAAACCGCGCCGCAAAGCGCGGTTGCCAGACCCGTTCGAGCTCGACGGCCCATTGGTTGAGCCGCTGTTTGACTTCAGCATAAGGATCGCCATTCCCGGTCACCTGGCGGATCGCCCGGTGAAGGCGTTGAGCCAGCGCGGGCGGCGGCAACCGGCCATCGCTGCGTTCCAGAACCTGCTCCGCCGCACGGACGGCCGCCTGGCGCAGCTCGATGTCGGCGGTGGCGTGCGCCGCAGCCTCGCGCGCCTGCCGCAGCAGGCAGGGGCCGCAGTCAGCCTGCGGCCTGAGGCCGTGCGGCAGCGGCGGGGCTTTGTCGTTGGAGGGTAGCTGCATGTGCAATCCACCTCACCGGCCTTTGCCGCAGCTCCGGCCGGCCCTCCGGCCTCTGGGACGCGTCGGCTGTCCGTTGGGCAAGCCGCAGTCCAGCCCGGCCCATCGTCGGCCGCAGCAGCCCGGCATCTGCAGTTCAGGCGCGTCCAGCTTCCCATCGCGGCAAGCGCCGATGACCGCCTCGATCTCGCCGCAAATCCGCGGCACCACCCGCACCCCCGCGACCCGGACCAGCCGTTCCAAAAACTGGGAGATTGCCCCGCATACCAGCATCCCCACCCCCAGTTCCCGCAGAGTGCGAACGATGGCCGCCGGTTGGTCCTCAAACAACGCCACCTCCCGCCGCTCCACTTCGGCGCGCCCTTCAAGGCGCACCAGCAACAGGCGCGTGGCGACGTCGAACACCGGTGACACCCGGCCCTGACAAATGGGTACGGCAATCAGCACGTCTGCCCCTGACGCCATTTTCGTGCCACATCTTGGTGGAGCTTTGGGCCGACGCAAAAACCCGCCGAAAGATCACCCTCTCGGCAGTTCGAAGCCCGGCGCCGGACGCGGGGGAAATTGCAATTTGCAACGCGCCACCGGCGCGTTCATGGCAAAATGCGATGGTCCATACCCACCGGCACGGACCCCTCAAGCGGCGTTTGCGCCGAGCCGCCGCGACTCTTGAGGTCGTGCAGGACACGCCGGTCTTGACGCCCAGCCTCGGGGCGGCAGGGGGCAGTTCCGTCCGGCAGGAGCCGCCCTGTCAAGTGTGCCGGTCTCGGGCCTGCCGGATTAGGTCCAGGAGGCTGGCCACCTTCGGGGCCGGACCAACCGTGCGCGCCTCCTCCAGTTGGCTCATCGTTTCCTCTGGCAGATGGGTCCGCAGGAAGGAACGCACATCAAAAGTCTCCCACCAGCAGTCCAGGATCAGGCGGCAGGGTTTGCCGCCCGACTCCCGCCGGCAGTAACCGAAATTGATCTCATGCCCCAGCCGGCGGCAGCGCGGCAATAGGTCTTGGTCGTGTTCTTCCATCATGGCGGGGAGTAGGGAGGTTGGTATCTGCTTGTGAGTTTCATCGGTTCGTTCGTCTGTTGCTGCCTAAAGGATGCCAACCGCCAAGAAACGCGCCTCATTCAGCCGTCTTTGGCCTGCCAGGGCAACTTCAGGCCCTTCAGCTTTCGGAATAGTGTGCTCGGGTCTATGCCCAGCTCTGCGGCGGCTTTCCTCCGGTTGCCGCCGTTCCGGCGCAGGGCATTGGTGATCATAACCTTTTCCATGGCCGCCAAAGTCATGGGCCGGCCTGTGGGTAAAGCCTCCTCTGCGGATCCGCCGCGCAAGGAGGGAGGCAGGTGTTTGGTCTCAATCACCCCGCCGCGGCAAAGCACAAAGGCGTGTTCGATGATGTTTTCCAGCTCCCGGATATTGCCCGGGAAATCATACTCCATCAGCCGCGCCAGCACCTCGTCGGAGACGCCTGAGATGTCCTTTCCTTTCAGCCGGTTGAAGCGGGCAATGAAATGATCCACCAGGAGAGGGATGTCCTCGCGCCGCTCGCGCAAGCCGGGCAGTTCGAGGCGGACAATGTGAATGCGGTAAAACAGGTCTTCGCGGAAATGGCCCTGCTCGACCCGCTCCCGCAGATTCCGGTTGGTGGCGGCGATCACCCGGACATTGGCCTTGACGGGCTCGACGGAGCCCAGCGGTTCATAGGTCCTTTCCTGCAAAACCCGAAGCAACCGAGTCTGCATGGCTGGTGAAATATCGCCGATCTCGTCGAGGAAAATCGTGCCGCCGTCAGCCAGCGCGAACCGGCCCGGCTTGTTGCGGCGCGCGTCGGTGAAGGCGCCGGCCTTGTAGCCGAACAACTCCGATTCCAGCAGGGTGTCCGGCAGCGCCCCGCAGTTGACTGCCACAAAAGGCCGCTTGGCCCGGCGAGACAGGTTGTGCAACGCGCGGGCCACCAACTCCTTGCCGGTGCCGCTGGCGCCCTCGATGAGCACCGTGGCCTCGCTTTCCGCCACCTGGGGAAGAATTTCGAAGAGCTGCCGCATCGCCACGCTCCGGCCGATAATATCAGAAAACGAATCCTGCTGCCGAAGCTCCTGGTGCAGTTGCTCCACCAGCCGCAAATCGCGGAAACTCTCCACTCCCCCAATCACCCGCCCCCGTTCATCCTTCAACACCGCCGTCGAAATGCTGATCGGAATTTTCTGGCCCCGTGCGTCCACAATGTAAACCACTTTGTTCAGCACGGGCCGGCCGGTGCGCAGCGTTTGCCGCAACGCGCACGCATTTTCACAAATGCTCGCCCGGAATACATCGCAACACGGGCGGCCGATGGCTTCCGCCCGGGGGATGCCCGTGATCTGTTCCGCAGCGCGATTGAAGGAAGTGACCCGCCAGTCCGCGTCCACGGTAAACATCCCGTCCGGAACATAATCCAGGAGGTTATTTACCATGCGGCTACTATAACCGGCTCGGTCACCCTGCGCCAGCCTGGCGCGTCCACATTTATTCCGGTCCACGTGGCATGGATGCCCTGCCCGTGAGTCCATGCAGCGCCGGTGGCACGGGCGTCCCGCCCGTGCGAGTTCCTGGATACGATCGCCCCCTCGCCGCCCACCGTCTTGCTAAAATTATAGGACTGACCCCTTGGCTGGCATCCGGAGTGCTCATAAGCCAAGCCAGATGAGTGCCAACCATGACCAGACCGCCTGGACCGCCATGCAGCGGTCGGCTCACCCTTACTGCTTGGTCTGCAGCCGGTCCAATCCTTTCGGCCTAGGCCTCGAATTCGAGTTGCAGGAGGATGGCGGTGTCAGCACCACCTTCATCGGGCATCCCGGGCTCGAGGGCTACGCGGGCGTAATGCACGGCGGGATGATCGCCACCTTGCTGGACGGGGCCATGACCAACTGCCTGTTTGCCCGCGGTTGCCGCGCGTTCACTGCCGAACTGCGGGTGCGCTACCGCAAACCGGTACAGGTGGGACAACCCCTCACCATTCGCGCCCGCCTCAAACAATCGGCTGCGCCGCTGCACCTGCTCGAGGCGGAGTTGGAACAACAAGGTTGCCTGGCGGCCTGGGCCCACGGCAAATTTATGGAAATCCATGAGTAACGATTGGGTCATCACCGTGCTGGTCGAAAACAGCGTGCCGCGCGCCGGCCTTCAGGCTGAACATGGACTGGCGTTCCACCTCCAGGCGGGAGATCGGACCGTGCTTTTTGACGCCGGCCAAAGCGACCTGGTGCGGCGCAACGCGGAAGCCTTGGGCATCCGCTGGGACAATCTCAGCGCCATCGTCCTGAGCCACGGCCATTACGACCACACGGGCGGGCTGGACGCGGTCCGCACGGTCGCCCCGCAAGCGCGGTTGTTTCTGCATCCCGCCGCGGTCGCTCCGAAGTTTTCCCGCGGGCCGGAGGGCGCGGGCCGATACATCGGGATGCCGCCCCGCACGGCGGAGGCATTGGCGAGCGAACCGTTGGTCACGTGGACTACCGGACCAACCGAAATCATTCCAGGCCTGTTCGTTACCGGCGAGATTCCGCGGAACAGCGAGTTCGAGGACACGGGCGGAGACTTCTTCCTGGATGCCGCCTGCACGCGACCCGATCCCCTCGAGGACGACCAGGCTCTGTTTTTCGACACCCGCGACGGCTTGGTCATTTTGCTGGGTTGCGGCCATTCGGGCGTGGTCAACACAGTGGAGCACATCCGGAAGCTGACCGGCCGGCGTCCCGTGCACACATTGCTGGGCGGCCTGCACCTGTTGCGCGCCGGCCCAGACCGGATGCACCGCACGCTGGCGGCCTTTCACGACTGGCAACCCCACCAGATTGCCGTCGGCCATTGCACCGGCATGGCGGCCACCGCCCGGCTATGGGCGGAGTTCCCCGGCCGCTGCCAGCCCTGCGCCGCAGGCAGCCGGCTGGCACTCCCGGCGCCGTAAGACGCAAGAGGCCGCCTTTCCCCGGAGTCAAAGGTCGGCAGGTGAAAGGCAGTGAACCTGGCGACTTCACTTGACACTCGGGGCGGCGATCGGCAATTTTTTCTCCCATGATGCGCCTGACAAAACCAAATCTTATGGATATGAAGATTCATCACCTTCAAGCATGCCGGACGTTACGTCATGACAACCCATTTGGAAACATCATGGTCAGAAGCCTCTGCCTGCTGGTGGCCGGCCTTTGGGTCGGTGCCGGGCTGGAGACCCATGCCGCCGCCCCGACAGTCTCGAACGTGCGGGCGGCGCAGCGGCCGGGAACCGAGCTGGTGGATATTCTTTATGATCTGAGCGATCCGGACAGCAGCGCCCTGTCCGTGCTCATTCAGGTCTCAGCCGATGGCGGAGCCACCTGGACGGTGCCGGCCCGCTCTTTTGCGGGCGCGGTGGGGGGCGGGATTGCGCCCGGCCCCGATAAAGCCGTGGTTTGGAACGCGGGGGCTGACTGGGATGGGCAGTTCACCACGCAATGCCGCGTGAACATTCTGGCGGATGACAGCGATCCGCAGGGGCTGGTGTTGATTCCCGCGGGCGCCTTTGACATGGGTGACACCTTTAATGAAGGCGAGACCTACGAGCGCCCTGTCCATTCGGTTCCGCTTAGCGGCTTTCATATTGAAAAGGCCGAGGTGAGCAAGGCCCTCTGGGACAGTGTGTATCGGTGGGCCCTGACCCGCGGCTACGGGTTCAGCAACGCCGGCGCCGGCAAGGGAACGGCGCATCCGGTCCAGATGGTCAACTGGTTCGACGCGGTGAAGTGGTGCAACGCCCGTTCGCAGTCCGAGGGGCGGACGCCGGCTTACTATACTGACATCACGCTCACCAACATCTATAAAACCGGCCAAACGGCGCCCTACGTCAAGTGGGACGCCAACGGTTATCGTCTCCCCACCGAGGCGGAGTGGGAAAAGGCGGCGCGAGGCGGGTTGAGCGGCAAACGGTTTCCGTGGGGCGACACGATCACTCACCTCCAGGCCAATTACGCCAGCCGGACCAATGAATACTACGACATCAGCGTCACCCGGGGGTATCATCCGACCTATGCCACGGGCGGCATGCCCTACACCAGCCCCGTGGCGTCGTTCTCTCCCAATGGCTATGGCCTTTTTGACCCGGCCGGCAATGTGTGGGAATGGTGTTGGGACTGGTTCGTAGGCGGCTGGTACAGCGACGCGGGAGCCACCCAAACCGACCCGCGCGGGCCGCCAACCGGTTCCCTTCGCATCATCCGCGGGGGCGGTTGGGGAAGCAACGCCAACTACCTTCGCTGCGCCGCCCGGTACTATTCCATGCCCACCGACGCGTATCCCGAGGTCGGGTTCCGCTGTGTCCGGGGCCAATAACCTTGAACCCATCAAGGTATGGTCGGGGTTCAGACCGCCGCCACGAACTCAGGCAACGTGAATCCAAACCTCGCCAACTCGCTCCAATGAATACCAACGCTCACGACCAGAACACACTCGGCCTGCGACCATCGCCCGCCAACCGCTCCGCGTCGGCGGTACTCACGGACGAGCTGCCTCCCCTCTCCGGCGGGAAACCGGCTCGAGTCAAATCCCCGGCCGGGTGGGCAGTTCCCCGCCTTGGCGCCGCCCTGCTGGCGGCCTGCCTGATGCTGCTCTTTTGCACCGCTCGCGCCAGTGAAGTCTCGGCGCCGTCCCCGTTGTTCACCCTGGACACCGTCTTGCGCCCCGCCCACCTGGGCGGGACGGCTTCCGGGCCGTCCGGTTTATTCACCCTGGACACGCGCAGCCCCGAATGGGGCGGCATTCAAATACAGCCGGCGGGCACCGTCCGGTTGGAATTGAAAGGGCAGCCCGGCCGGCAATACGACCTGGAGACCTCCACCAACCTGCTCGACTGGGCCTATTTGTACACGCTGACCGCCACCAGTTCGATCACCATCTATGCCGAGCCAAAGGCCGACGGCCCCATCTCCAGGTTTTACCGCGCGGTTTTGAGGTGAAGCGTCAGCGCTCCCGGGCGCTGCCGGAGGACCGGACGGCCAAGCCCTGCCCTGCGACCGCGGCGAGGCGCTATTCCGGGCCTTGAACGGCGGCTTTTCCAGGGCTTTGGCCGCAGCCGGGCCAAGGCGTCAGACGCGCCAGCCACGGACCGGAAAGCCGGTTATGCCAGACGCTGCTGGGATAGCCATCCGATTGGTCCAAGATTTACTTATTTAATGATAAGAAGGATTTATTCATAAGCATCAGTTTTTTTCTTGCTCTTTTCCAAGTCGTCGGGATAATTAGAAAAAATTCCCTAAAGCTGCCATGAAGCGGGCCCTGACTGGCGTGGTTGAAGACATCTGTCGAAGGTATGGCAATGACCGGACACGGATGATGGACATTGTCATTGCGGTGCAACGGCGTTTGGGCTGCGTCTCCGTCGAAGCGATGGAGTGTATCGCCCACGCGGTGAATTCGCATCGGGTGGAGGTCGAAAGCGTGGTGACCTTTTATTCCTTTCTGTCGGTGAAGCCGCGCGGGAAGGTGATAATTCGCCTGTGCAAGGACATTGTGGACTGGATGAAGGGTTACGAGGAGGTGGCCGACGCCATGGCCAAGGAGTTGGGGGTGACGATGGGGGAAACCACGGCGGACGGGGCCATCACGCTGACGCACACGCCCTGCATTGGCATGAGCGACCAGGCCCCGGCGGCGCTGGTCAATGACGTGGTGGTGCCCAACCTGACACCGGAGCGGGGGCGGAAGGTGGTTCGCGAGCTGCGGCGGCACCTGGATCCGGGCCAACTGGTAACCCTGTTGGGGGACGGCAACAACGCGCATCCGCTGGTGCATGCGATGGTGCGCAACAACCTGCGGCGGCGCGGCCCGGTGCATTTCTCGGATTTCGAATCGCCCGCCGGCCTGGAGGCGGCGCTGAAGCGGTCGCCGGAGGAGGTCGTGGCCGAGGTGCGGGCTTCCCGGCTGCGGGGCCGCGGGGGAGCCGGTTTTGCCACCGGCATGAAGTGGGAATTTGCGCGGAACGCGCCGGGCACCAAGCGCTACGTGCTATGCAACGCGGACGAGGGCGAGCCGGGCACGTTCAAGGACCGGGTGTTGTTGACCGAGCGGCCGGACCAGGTGTTTGAGGGCATGACGATTGCCGGCTATGCCCTGGGCAGCAACGCCGGCATTGTGTACCTCCGGGGCGAATATGCCTACCTCCAAGCGTTCCTGGAGCACGTGCTGGCCGAGCGGCGCCGGCGCGGCTGGCTGGGCAAGGACATTCTCGGCCGCAAAGGCTTTGACTTTGACATCCGCATTCAGCTCGGCGCGGGCGCCTACGTTTGCGGCGAGGAGACCGCCCTCATCAGTTCGTGCGAGGGGCTGCGGGGGGACCCCAAAAACCGGCCGCCTTTCCCGGCCGAAAAGGGGTACTTGGGCTGCCCGACCATCGTCAACAATGTCGAAACCTTCAGCGCCGTGTCCAGGATTCTGGAGAAAGGCGCCGCCTGGTTCGCCGGGATGGGCTCCGAGCGGACGACGGGCACGAAACTGCTTTCGATTTGCGGCGACTGCCGCAAGCCGGGGGTTTACGAGGTGCCCTTTGGCATCAGCGCCCGCGAGCTGCTGGACCTGGCGGAGGCCGACAACCCGGGCGCCATGCTCATCGGCGGGCCCTGCCGCCAAATGATCGGGCCGGAACGCTTTTCGGGCCGCATCTGTTACGACGACCTGGCCACCGGCGGAGCGATCCTCATTTTCAACCGCGCCCGGAACAAGCTCGAGATCGCCGAACACTACCTGGACTTTTTCATCCACGAAAGTTGCGGACATTGCACGCCGTGCCGCGTGGGCCTGGTGCTGCTGAAGAAAGCCGTGCACAAGGTCGTCAGCGGCGCGGGCGAACCCGCCGACCTGGACTACATGCGCCGGCTCTCCTACGTCATCAGCCAAACCAGCCGGTGCGGTCTCGGACAGGCCGCGCCCAACCCGGTGCTGGGCGCGTTGGAGAATTTCAGGACCCTCTACACGGACCTCGTCAGCGATCGCAAACGCGGTCTGCTCTCCACCTTCGATCTGTCCAAGGCGGTGGTGGATTCCGAACTGAGCGTGGGCCGTCTGTCACGCTACGTGTAACCTCCAAATCGTTATGGCCGCGATTACTTTTACCATTGATGGCAAACCGGTCACCGGGCAGCCCGGACAAAGCATTCTCAAAGCCGCCCAGGCGGCCGGCATTTACATCCCCAGACTCTGCGCCTTCAGAGACCTGATCCCGCACGGAAGCTGCCGGATTTGCTCGGTCCGGGTGAACGGGCGCATCCAGGCCGCGTGTGTGCAAACCATTTCCGATGGGATGGTCGTCGAGAACGACACCCCGGAGATTCTGGAGTTTCGCAAGGCCATTCTCGACATGCTCTTCGTCGAGGGAAATCACTACTGCATGTTTTGCGAAAAGAGCGGTTTGTGCGAGCTCCAGGCCCTGGCGTACCGTTTCGGCATCACCGCTCCGCAGTTCCCCCTGTTGAACCCGAACCGGCCGATTGACCTGTCCCATCCCGACGTTTACCTCGACCACAACCGCTGCATCCTGTGCGGGCGTTGCGTGCGCGTGTCGCAGGAGCTGGACAACAAAAACGTGTTCCAGTTCGTGGAGCGCGGCTATCGGAAACGGCTGCAGGTCAATGGCGAGGCCCTGGCGGCCACCGGCTTGCGCGTCGCCGACCGCGTCACCGCCTCGTGCCCGGTGGGCGCGTTGATGAAAAAGCGGGTCGGCTATGCCGTGCCGGTGGGCCAGCGCCCGTTTGACCAAAACCCCATCAGTGTCGAGTGGCATGCCAAACAGGAGGCCTGAAATGAGCCCAAAACCCAAACCCCGGATCGCGACCGCCAGCCTGGCCGGCTGTTTTGGCTGCCACATGTCCATCCTGGACATTGACGAGCGCATTCTGAAGCTGGCCGAACTGGTCGAGTTCGACTGCTCGCCCATCAACGACTACAAGACGCTGACCGGCCACTGCGACATCGGCCTTATCGAAGGAGGATGCTGCAACGAGGAGAATGTGCATGTGCTGGAAGAGTTTCGGAAACACTGTGACGTGCTCATCGCCTTGGGAGACTGCGCCCTGAACGGCGGCATCCCCGCCATGCGCAATCATGTGCCGGTCAAGGAATGCCTCGAGGAGGCTTACCTCAAGGTCCCGGGGCTTTGGAATCCCGGCCGGATTATTCCGAACGACCCCGAAATCCCGCTGCTGTTGAACCGGGTTTACCCGTGCCAGGAGGTTGTCAAGATTGATTATTTCATCCCCGGTTGCCCGCCCCCCGCCGACGCCATCTGGGATGCGCTGGTCGCGCTCCTCAACGGGCAGCCGGTGAAGCTGGCCTACGAACGGCTGAAATATGACTGAGCCCATGAGCACGACCACACCCCGCGACGGAAACCATACGGTTCAGCTCACCATTCACCCCGTGACCCGCATCGAGGGTCATGGCAAGGTCACCATCCTCATGGACGAGCACCTCGAGGTGAAGGAGGCGCGGTTGCACATTGTGGAATTTCGCGGGTTCGAACGGTTTATCCTCGGCCGGCCCTTTTGGGAACTGCCGGTGGTCGTGCAACGGTTGTGCGGCATTTGCCCCGTCAGCCACCATCTCGCGGCGGCCAAGGCGATGGACCGGATCGTGGGCGGAGAGCTCCTGACCCCCACGGCCGAAAAAATCCGGCGGCTGATGCATTACGGGCAAATGCTTCAGAGCCATGCGCTGCATTTCTTTCACCTGTCCAGCCCCGACCTGCTGTTCGGCACCGACGGCACCGCCACCAGCGCCTTTTCCGCCCCGCTGGAACAACGCCACGTTCTGGCGGTGGCGGCAAAATACCCCGAGCTGGCCGTCCAAGGCGTGATGCTGCGGAAGTTCGGACAGGAGGTCATCGAGGCCACTGCCGGCAAGAAGATTCACGGAACCGGCGCGGTGCCCGGCGGGGTCAACCAGAACCTCTCGATTCGGAAGCGTGATGCCCTGCTCAAGGACATGCCCCGCATCCTCGAGTGGGCGCGGAGCGCCGTCACAATTGCCCGGGATTTCACCATGAGCCACCTGGTGGAATTGTTGACCTTCGGCTCGTTCGACTCGAACCATTTCTCGTTGGTTCGGAGCGGAGACGGGGCGCTGGACTTTTACGACGGGGTGCTGCGGGCCGTGGACAAGGACGGCAAGCGGATCGTTAACGACGTGGACTATCAGCGCTATCTCGAGGTGGTCAACGAGGAGGTCCGTTCCTGGTCCTACATGAAATTCCCCTTCCTAAAGTCCCTGGGACCCGAAAAAGGATGGTATCGCGTGGGGCCGCTGGCCCGGCTGAATACCTGCGCCTTCATTCCCACGCCCCAAGCCGAGGCGGCGCGGCAGGAGTTCATGGCGCTGACCCACGGCCGGACTAATAACGTGACAATGTGCTACCACTGGGCGCGCATGGTCGAACTCCTGCACGCTGCGGAGGTGATTCGGGACCTTTTGAATGACCCCGACCTCCAGGGCACGGACCTGCTGAGCAGCGGCCCGCGCCGGGAGGAGGCCGTCGGGGTGGTCGAGGCGCCGCGCGGCACGCTCTTCCATCATTATCGCGTGAACGCGAGGGACGAGGTCACCCTCTGCAACCTCATTGTCTCCACCACCAACAACAATGAGCCGATGAACCAGGCGGTGACCAAAGTCGCCCGGGATTTCCTCACCGGCAAGAATGAGATTCCCGAGGGATTGCTGAACCACATCGAAGTGGCCATCCGCGCTTACGATCCCTGCCTGTCCTGCGCCACCCACGCCGCCGGCCAAATGCAGTTGGTCGTCGAATTGCGGGATGCGAACGGAAACCTGCTCGACAGCCGGCAACGCTAACCAGCGGCCCGTCTGCTTGCGGAAAAGCCCCCCGCGACACCGAAACCGCCGCCGGTCGGCCGTGGGCTGACGCCGCAGGCCGGAAAACGGGGTCGAGGAGAAACTAAAAGACTGATTGATTCGGAGAATTTACCGGGGAGATATGGCCCGCATTCTCGAATCCATCAGTCTGATATAACCTTAAATAAAAATCCGCTCCCGTCAAGCGAATAAAAACTGAATTTTACAAGTTTTAATTTTCGTGACGAGTGGCCGCAGTCCCGTAAACTGCGTTAAACAAGCCGTGAACAGCCCGACCTGCAGCCTGAACGACCGGCCGGCAATTGCGGTGCAAACCAATCTGGCCTATGTGGTGCCGATTTGCCTGGTGGCGACGCTGGGAGGCCTGCTTTTCGGGTATGACACGGGAGTGATTTCGGGCGCGATCGAGCCCATGACCGCCCGCTTCGGGTTGAGCGATGTCATGAAGGGATGGGCCTCGGGCTGTGTCCTTATCGGCTGCGCCACGGGGGTGCTCCTGGTCGGCCCGCTCTCAGACCGGTTCGGACGGAAACTGGCCATGTTTCTGGCTGCGGCGATGTTTCTGACCTCGTCGGTCGGGACCGCCATTCCCAAGGAGATTTGGACGTTCATCCTCTTTCGTTTTGTTGGCGGCGTCGGCATCGGGATCGCCTCCATTTCCACGCCGATGTACATCGCGGAAATCACCCCGGCCCACATCCGTGGCCGGATGGTGGCGGTCAACCAGATTGCGATCGTCAGCGGCATCGCCGCCACCGCGTTCGTAAACTACCTCATCGCCCATTCGCAGGGGGATTCCACCAGCCCGGAGGTGCAGACCTGGCTGACGAACACCGGTTGGCGGTGGATGTTCGCCTCGGGGATCGCGCCCTCCCTGCTGTTTGGCCTGCTGCTGTTCCGCATCCCGGAAAGCCCGCGGTGGCTGCTGGAGAAAGGGCGGGAGCAGGAGTCGCTCGAAATTTTGCGCAAGGTGGGCGGGACCGAATTTGCCGGGCGGGAGTTTCAGTCCATCCAGGCGAGCCTGGCCGGCGAACAAGGGACTTGGCGCGAATTATTCTCGGCACGCCTGCGGGTGCCCTTGTTGCTGGGCATTGCCCTGGCCATCCTGCAGCAGGTTACGGGCATTAATGTCTTCCTCTATTTTGGCGCCACGATTTTCAAGAGTCTGAGCGCTTCAACCGGGGTGGATGCCGGCCTGCTGCAGCAGGCAATCATCAACGGCGCCGGCGTGGTGTTCACCCTGATCGCGATTGCGACGGTGGACAAATGGGGCCGCAAACCGTTGATGCTCATCGGCAGCGCGGGCATGGGCGCGAGCCTGCTGGCCATGGGGATCATGGCGCAACGGATGACCGACCCCGCCGCGGCCGGCGGGTGGATGCTGTTCTTCATCATCCTGTACATCGCGTGTTTTGGCCTGTCGGTGGGGCCGGTGGTCTGGGTGATTCTGTCGGAAATCTTCCCCACGGCCGTGCGCGGACGGGCGCTGGGCCTGGCCACCTTCTTCCTGTGGATGGCGGACTACGCGGTGACGCAAACCTTCCCGATCATGGATGCCAAAGACTCCTGGTTTGTGCGGCACTTTAACCACGCCTTCCCGTTTTATGTCTATGCCGCCTTTTGCGGCGTGCTCATCCTTCTGGTCTGGCTGCGGGTGCCCGAGACCAAAGGCCGGTCGCTGGAGGAAATCGAGCGGTTCTGGGGGCGGAAGGGCGCTTGAGCTGAATCCTTTCACAAGTCGAAACCTGGAATGATGAACTCGCGACAACGATTGCAAACCGTTTTGGAGCATCGCCAGCCCGACCGCGTCTGCGTGGATTTTGGCGCCACCTTTGTCACCGGCATGCACGTGAGCGTGGTGCACCGTTTGCGGCAGCGGGTGCTGGGCGACCCGGCCTGGCGGGTCAAGGTCATCGAGCCCTATCAAATGCTCGGCGAGGTGGATGACGAGCTGCGCGCCGCCCTGGGCATTGATGTGATCGGCGTCCTGCCGCGGAAGTCCATTCTGGGAACCGAACCCCGGGATTGGAAACCCTTCACCCTGCCGGATGGAACCCCGTGCCTCGTGCCGGGCGCGTTCAATGTGACGCCCGCGCCCGATGGGGGCTGGTACATGTACCCGGAAGGCGACACCACGGTCGCGCCCAGCGCCCACATGCCGGCAGGGGGCTACTTCTTCGATGCCATCGTCCGCCAGGAACCCATTGAAGAGGACAAACTCGACCCGGCGGATAACCTCGAGGAGTTTGGGCTGCTCGGCCGGGAGGATCTTGCCTACTTCGAAACCATGAAACAATGGTTCGCACAGCGGGGCGGGTTCGGGACGATCCTGATCATCCCCGGCACCGCCTTTGGCGACATCGCCCTGGTGCCGGCCCCGTTCCTGAAACACCCCAAAGGCATTCGCGATATCGCCGAGTGGTATATCTCCACCAAAACCCGGGCCGCGTATGTTCAGGCCGTGTTTGAAAGACAGTGCGAAATTGCGTTGCAAAACCTCAACACCCTGATTGACCTTTTCGGCGACCTCGTGCAGGTGGCGCTCATTACCGGCACGGACTTTGGCACCCAGCACGGGCTCTTCATTTCGGTGGCGGACTATCGCAAGTTGTTCAAACCCTGGCACCGGGCGGTCAACGACCTCATCCACCGCCGCACCGGCTGGAAAACCTTTATCCACAGTTGCGGTTCGGTCTATCGCCTGATCCCGGAATTCATTGAGGCCGGATTCGACATCCTCAACCCGGTGCAGTGCTCGGCCGCCGAAATGGATGCCGCGCGGCTCAAGCGCGAGTTTGGCAAGGACCTGGTGTTCTGGGGCGGCGGCGTGGACACGCAGAAAACGCTGGCCTTCGGCACGCCGGAGCAGGTCTATGCCGAAGTCCGCGAGCGCATCGAAATTTTCAACACCGACGGCGGCTTCGTCTTCAACGCGGTCCACAACATCCAGGGCAACACCCCGATCGAAAACGTCGAGGCGATGTTTCGAGCCCTCCGCGACAGTGGCAGCCGGTAAGCCTCCGCACGCCTGCAGTCAAGCGTCCGCCGGAAACCAGAACTCGAAATACCTCCCGTCAGACTCTCTCCTATAAGCCTCCAAATGAGGTCCGGCCAACCCAAGTCGCCTCGTGAATGCGATTCAGAGAGAGGCAAGCAAGCGCGCCTCACCTTTGCCGGGAAGACCCGCTGAAGGGATTTTACGCCGCGCTGAAATCACGCGACCGGCCGGTGTAATGGAAGATGGCGCAGACGGCGAGCAACAGGAGGTTAAAGCAGCCCATGACTTGCAGGACCTGAACCAGGCTGGCATGGAAGCGGGTGAGGCAGAACATGTAGGCCAGCGCGACCGTCAGAATGGCCAGCCCCAGGCGCAGCTTCGAAGCCGGGCGGGCCAGCAGGTCGTTGAGCAGCACGTTGGCGACCGCAAGCGGGACCATCGCTCCCGCATACCATGGCAGGAGGGGAATGACCACGTTGGCAAAGCTCTCCGGGTAGGGAATCCGCACTACCCACGGCCCGAGCAGCACCAGGCCTGCCACGCCGGCGACCGCCAGCACCGCCGTGCCGGCCAGCACCACGCTCAGCAGATTGGTCTTCTCCGCCCGCGCCGCGCTGTGGACGATCCGCGGAAACATGACCGCGGCCAGCGGCAGCACCAGCCACATCAGGGCGCGGGACAAGGTGCCGGCCGCCACGTAAAAGCCGGCCTCATCCTCGCGGAAATAGGTTTTCACAAACATGGTGTCGGCGGTGAATAGAATCTGGAACCCAAGAAAACCCAGCACCAGGGGGACCACCTGCCGCGCCAGCCCGCGCCGGTCGAAGGCCGCGGGCGGACTCAGCCACAGCGAGCGGGTTTGCCACGCGGCGAGGCCGAAGGCCAGGGCGGCGCCCAACAACACGCCGGTCAACATGCCCGCCGCGTAGGCGTGCAGCACCAGCACGGCAAAGGCGGCGACGCCAAACCGGCCTATGCCGTTGCTCAACATGCTCCAGCCAAGCCAGAGGAAATTCTGCCGGCCCTGGAGCACGCCCCAGAACATCGGCATCCACAGGGTCAACAGCACAATGGGCAGGGTGAGGTAAAGCGCCATGGGGTTCTCGACCTTCCATGCCGCCAGAATTTGGCGCTGGAACACCAGGGCCAGCACCGCCGCCACCAGCCAGATATAGAACGTCCCCCGCCAGAACAGGCGGATGACCCCCGAGAGTTCACCCTGCTGTCCGGTGGCCAGTGCCCTGGCGGTTTGCTGAGCCAGCACCATCTGCAGCGGGATGGTCGGCAGCACCATGATCACCGCCAGGAATCCGCCGAAATTCCCGTATTCGCCCGGGGGAACCCTCCTGGCTAGGAAATGCACCGCCCACATCAGCGCGCCTGCCGCCACGTTGGCGACCATCAGCCAGCCGCTTTGCCGAAAGAAACTGGCATCCCGCGCGGCATCGGCCGGTGTAACAGTCTCAGTGCGAATGGCTGGCATGGAGTTTGGACCGTGAAGCAGGGTTCGGGTTCAAGGGAGCGCGCGCATAAAGCGGGCGAGAATGGCGGTGGCCTTTTCCAATGCCTCCAGCGCGAGCCATTCGTCGGCGGTGTGCGCCTGGGCCACGCTGCCCGGCCCGAACACCACGCTGGGCACGCCGCCCTCGGCGAGGATGGCGGCGTCACAGAAGTAAGCCACCCCCACGGACCGGCGGCAGCCGGCGGTTTCAAGCAGTTGCCTCACCCATGGCAGTGAAGGGTCCGTTTCAAGGGGCCGGCACGGCACCGGTTTGGCGGTGTCCAACACCGCCTGCAATTTGGCCTGCCGCAGCCATCCGGCCAGTTCCCTGCGCACCCCGGCTTCGGTCTCGCCTGGTAGCGTGCGCCGGTCCACCACAATGGTGGCACGGTCCGGAACGATGTTCGCCTGCGTCCCGCCGGCAAACAGCCCGACATTGACTGTCGGCGCTCCCAGCAACCGGTGACGGCGCCGGCGGAGACTCGCCGCGTAGCGCGTTTCCAGCAGGTCCACCACCCGGGCCATTTCGTGGACGGCGTTGCGCCCGAGGTCTGGCCGCGAGCCATGCGCGGCCTTGCCCCGCGTTTCGAGCTTGATCCAGAGACTTCCTTTATGGGCGGTCACCACCTGCAATTCGGTTGGTTCGCCCACAATGGCCAGGTCCGCTTTCAACGGCCCGGCGGCCAGGGCGCGCGAGCCCGCTTGAAAGTTCTCCTCGTCCACCAGCCCCGCGAAGACAATCTCGGTTTGCGCCGGCCGCCGGCCGCCGCGCGCCAGTTCGCACAGCGCGCTCAGCATGGCCGCGACCGAACCCTTGGTGTCGCAGGCGCCGCGCCCATGAATCCGCCGGCCAATCTTTCGTGGCGTGAATTGGCCATCTTCCGCCCCGACGGTGTCCAGGTGTGGCGCCAGGAGAAGCCGCCGCCGAACGGGACCGGCCGGTGTGAGGCGTGCCAGCAGGTTCGCGCGGCCCTCGAGCACGGGCTGGAACTCGATTTCGAGCCCGGCCCGGGCGGCGACCGCGGCCAGGAATTCCGCCACGCGTTGTTCTCCGGCGCGGGGGTCCTGCGGCGGCAGGAACGCCGGGTTAACGCTCGGCAGCGCGATGAGTTCGCGCAAGAGTTTTTCGGTTTTGGTCATGGTGAACCCAAACGGCAACGCGCTCGGAGGGTAAAGCGACCGCGGGCGGGTGTCGAGCCGGGGATTGCGACGGCCGCGGGCGCAGACTACAGTGGCGGGCGCATGAACAAGCTTCCACGACCCTGGTTAGCCTGGCTCAGCCTTTGCCTGGCCGCTGGCTGGAGCGCAGGCGAGTGTCTGGCCGCCACCAACGCGTCCTCACTCCGCGAGCGATTCGCAGGCCGGTTTCTGGTTGGAGTCGCCCTGGACGGGCGCTTGCCTGACGCTTACTCAACCGCGGAGCAGGAACTGATTGCGCGGCAATTCGACGCCCTGACGCCGGCCAATTGCATGAAGATGATGCACGTCCAGCGGGTCGAGGGGCAGTTCGATTTTGAGCTGGCGGACGCGTTCATGGCGTTTGCCGCCCGAAACAAGCAGAAGGCCTGCGGTCATTGCCTGGTTTGGGCCAAAGACGAGCGCACGCCACCCTGGATTTTCCGGGACAACGGCCAGACGGTCACCCGCGAGAAGCTCCTCGAACGCATGCGCGCGCATATTGAAACGGTGGCCGGGCGCTATCGTGGCAAGCTCATCTCCTGGGATGTGGTCAATGAACCGCTGGATGACGGCCAGGAGTACCTGAGGCCCTCGCAATGGGTGACCTTGACGGGCGAGGAGTTCATCGTCCAGGCCTTCGAGGACGCGCACCGGGTTGATCCGGACGCCGTGCTGGTCCTGAACGATTACAACATCGAGCAGCCCGCCAAACGCAAGAAACTGCTGCGCCTGCTCCAAACCCTGCTCGACCGCAAAGCCCCGATTCACGCGGTCGGCATCCAGGGCCATTTTGAATTGGATGCCATTCCGTGGCAGGACCTGGAGGACACCATCGTCGCCATTCGCGACCTCGGGCTGCAGGTGATGATCACCGAGCTGGACATTGACGTGGTGCTGCGCTCGAAGTGGTGGGCGGACAACGGCAAACATCGGCCCGAGCTGGCGAAATATGATCCCTTTGCCCAGGGTTGCCCGCCGGAGGTTCTGCAGCGGCAGGCCGGGCAGTATCGCCGGCTGTTCGAGCTGTTTTCGCGTTACGACAAAACCATCACGCGGGTGGCCTTTTGGGATTTGCACGACGGCCGCAGTTGGCTCAACGACTTCCCCTGGCGGCGGGTCAATCATCCCCTGCTGTTCGATCGCCAGGCCCGGCCCAAGCCGGCTTTCGAGGCGGTGATTCAACCTTTCAAATGAAGGCGTGGGTCGCCGATACGCGCGGGCTTGACCCATTCTCAAGTTCACGCTTCCGGCTAAGATCAGGCGCCGGCAGCAGAGGCCTCAATCTCCCACCCTCTTGGCCTTCTCCCGCAGATGCTGCCAGAAGAGGCGGCGCTGCTCGGGGGTAAGCTCGCGGGCAATCGCCGTGTTCGCGCGCCCGATGGATTCGGTCATCCGCCTGCGGACG
>CAZVYG010000016.1:0-6602 GCA_964631605.1 uncultured Verrucomicrobiota bacterium | reverse complement strand
GTCGGCGCGCAGGGCGTCGTAGTCCGCCGCCAGGGCATCGAAGTGACCGCGCAGGGCGGCTTCCTGGGCCGGACTGAGATTCAGCAGTTCGCGGTATTCGGTAATGCGCGCCTCGGACCACCGCGCAAAGAGACGGGGGGGCGGGTTCGTCCGGAAGCTGGGCGCGGGGACGATTGGGCGTTCCGCTGGAGTGAAAGACGGGGGACCCGTCCGACTGGCCACGACGTAACCGCTGCCGGCGCCCAATCCAAAGAGAGCCAGCAGACTGACAAGGATTTTGAAGGTGGTCATGTTCATTGCGGGAATACCTCCTGGATCAACAACTCGGTCAACTCGTTGCTCTCAAACGCCGCCCAGTTGGCCGGCGCGGGTCGAAACGCGAGCCAGCAGACCAGAAACACCGCCGCCCCCGCGGGCACCATGCGCCACGCCAAGCGCAGCCACAGCTCCGCAGGTGACGAGCGCCGGGCGCGCAACCGGGCCATCACGGCAGGCTCGAACCCCCAAGGCAGCTCCGTCTGGGGCTCGGCCGTTCGAGAACGCCGGCGCGCGGCGTCACTCAACCTTCTCCATGCGTCGTTCGTTTTCATCGCTCTTTCTCCAATGCCAAAATCGCCTTGCGCAGTTTGCGCCGGGCGCGAAAAGCCCGGATTCGAATCGCCGGTTCGGCCCAGCCGGTCAATTCCCGCACCTCGCGCACGCTGCGGCCTTCCACGTCAATCATTTGCACCACCAACCGGTCCTTCGCCTCGAGCCCCTCCAGCAGCTTCGTAACCAGGTCGCTGGCCGCCGCCGCATCCGGCGCCTCGGCCGCGCCATCTGCAAGTGCCGCACTCAGCGCCTCAGCCTCGGCCTCGCTCAAGTCGGCCCACCGCAACTCCGGACGCCGGGCCTCGGCGCGCTGGGCGTCAATGCACACATTGACAGCCATCCGTGAGACCCAATGGGTCAGCGGCGCGCGGCCATCGTAACTGCCCAGCTTTTCAAAGAACCGCACAAAGACTTCCTGCGCCAAATCCTCTTCCCCCTGCCGCCGGGGCAGCCGGCCCCGGATGATGGACATCACGCATGGGTACAGCGCCGCCATCAGCCGTCGGGCCGCGCCCTCGTCACGGTCGCGCTGCCAGGCGGCGATGTCGGCGGACCAATCCACCGTGGCCTCAGGAGCCTGGGCTTCTTCGCCATGCACCCGGTTATTTTACGAACGACACCCAAAACCCGTTACATAAATCTTTTCTCAAAATTTTGCAGGACTCGGTAACGAATCGGAACCCGCTGTCGTCGTTTAAGGTGAAGCCCAACGGCGGGGCTTCAAAGGAACAAAACAGCCGCCGGAACGAAACGAACGATTCGAGTCTTATTATGAACATCACGAAGCAGATATTGATCGCGCTGGTCGCAACGGCTGGCGCGTTGTATTGGCAAAGTGCGGCCTTCGCCGCAGCTCAGGGGCCAGGGCGGTTCGCCGGTGCGCGGGCGGCCCAGTGGCGCGAGCGGATGCAGGACGCCGCCAAGGACCTCAATCTCACCGACGAGCAGAAGGCAAAGCTGAAAGACATCTATCAGCCGCAAATGGAGAAGCTGCGTGACATCTGGCAGGACCAGAACCTCACGCGCGAACAGAAGATCGAGAAGCTCAAAGCCCTGCGCGCGGAGTCCGAGCCGAAGCTGAAGGACATCCTCACGCCGGAGCAATTCGAAAAGTGGCAACAGCGCCAGACGCAGGCCCGCGAGCGGATGGAGGCCGCGAAAAAGGACTGGAACATCACTGAGGACCAGAAAGCGAAGCTGAAAGCCATCCTCCAGCCGCAGGCGGAGAAGTTCCGCGAGTTGCGCCAGGACCAGAACCTTACCCCCCAGGAGAAAATGGAAAAGTTCAAAGCCATGCGGGAAGAACTCGCGCCGCAAATCAAGGAAGTGCTGACGCCCGAGCAATACGCGAAGTGGGAGAAGGCCCGGGCACATAGGCTCGAACAGGCGCGCGACCGCTGGCAGCAACGGAAGCAGCTCTGAGCCCCGGTTGCACTTTCCGCTGCCCGGGCATGAAAACGAGCCGACGCGCCGTCCTGCTGACGTTGCTGGTCGTGGTGGCGGTCTTGGCCGCCCCCGCGCCGGCTCGCCTGGTCCTTGGCGCGTCCCCACTGGCGCGGCTCGTCTTTACGCAGGATTATTTCCCCGGCACTCGCGATGCGAAAGCGACCTTCATGGGCGGTACGGAAGCGATGTGGCTGGCCGGTCACGACGGCAAACTCTTCGCCGGCATCGGTTACGCCCAGGACCGCACGGGCAACGACCCGAGACCGGGCGCGCAAGTCCTGCGCAAGGACGCGCCCGCCGCGCCGTGGCAGGTGGACCACGCGTTCGAGGCGGACTGCATGAGAGTCGAGGCATTGATCTCGTTCGCGTTCACCACCGATCTGCATGGCAAACCGCTGGCGAAACCGGTGCGCCTGCTCATCGCCAGCCCGTCCGAGTTGACGCGCGCGGGCGGAACGAGCGCGGTGTTCATCCGCAACGACGCCACCGGCCAATGGCAGCGCAGCGAAATCACCGGCGGCAATCTGGGGGCGCGTTCCTTCGGATCGCACATGGACAAGGTGACCGGCGTGCATCATCTCCTTGCCGGGCTGAATCGCGGCGGGATTCATCGCGGTAGCTACGACCCCGTCGCGCCGGGCGGCATCCGCTGGGAGGCAACACCGGAACGCACCGCCGAGGCTCAAGCGGGCAAGGGCCGACGGATCTACGACTACAGCCGGGTGCTCTGCTTTGCGGAGTGCAACGGCGACCTCTACATGGCCGCCCGCATCACAACGGACGAAAGCGGCAAACCGGTGGACGGCGGACTGTATCGCCGCGTGGACGGCCACAAGCCATCGTGGGAACTGGTCTATCGCTGGACGATTGACAAAGATATTCTTCAATCGCGGTTCCTGCGCGGCCTGACGGCGGTGCCGGACCCCAAGGGCGGCAAGCATCAGGTGTTGATTGCCAACTTCGAGTATCCCGGTCTCATCGCGCGGTTCGATCCGACTCGCCCCGTGGTCGCCGCCGAACAGGAACTCGACATCAGATCGTTCTTCAATCAGGCATGGAACACGCCCACAGCTCGCCGTCGCGGAGCCATCGCCGCCTACAATCGTTTCCTGCCCGTCACCGATTCCAAATCCGGCGAACCGCTTTGGCTCTGCGGCGCATGGGTGGAACGGTCCGGCGCGGGCAGTCCTCCGAACAACGGCTCCTGCTATCTCATCCGCCACCGCGATGGAAGTTACGACTGGGGCTACATCAACGACCCCGCGCATCCCGTTTCCGCCGGCGCAAAGCTTACCGGCTGCCGCGACATCGAACCCTCGCCTTTCCCGAGCGAGCAAGGCCGCGTCTTCTATTTCTGCGGCTACGATGGGGGCGCCGGTCCTGGCCACAACACGGCGTGGATTTATCGAGGCGAGATTCCTGAGAACAACCCAACGAACCAACCATGAGAACTAGCTTATTCATTTGCCTTGCCGCGTGGTGTCCCTTGCTGGCGCAGACCACGCAACCCGCCGCCCAAACTCCGCAATGGTCACCCGACCGTGTCCTCGCCACTTGGGACAAGAACGCTGACGGCAGGCTCACGGCGGACGAAGTGCCGCGACCCGCGTTGTTCAAAGCGCTCGCTCGGTCGGCTCTGTCGGCCACCACCAACCGCGCCCACCCCGCCTTGCCGTGGGTGACCGAGGCCGTGTCCGCGCCGCGCCTGCAACACTGCACCTTCGCCAGCGCGGCGGCAGGCACCAACGTCAGCTACCACCTCTACACGCCGCCCGCCTACGACGCCGAACCGGAGCGCCGTTTTCCTGTGGTCTATTGGCTGCACGGCAGCGGCGGCGGTTTGCCTGGCATTCCGTCGCTGGTGGCACACTTCAACGACGCCATCCGCGCGGGCCGGACGCCGCCGATGCTCGTGGTGTTTGTGAACGGCCTGCCGCACGGCATGTATTGCGACTGGCAGGACGGCTCCGCGCCGGTCGAAACCGTCATCATTCGCGAACTGCTGCCGCATGTGGACGCCTCGTTCCGCACCGTGGCCGCGCGCGAATGGCGAATGCTGGAGGGTTTCAGCATGGGCGGTTATGGCGCGGCCCGGCTCGGCTTCAAGTATCCCGAACTGTTCGGGGCCGTCTCCATCCTCGGCGGCGGCCCGCTGCAGCCGGATTTCACCGAAGCGCCCCGCGCCGGCCCGCGCAACCGCGACCGCATTCTGCAATCCGTGTTTGGCGGCGACCTCGCCTGCTTCCGTGGCCAAAGCCCGTGGCACATCGCCGAGACGAACGCCGCCGCCCTGCGCTCCGGCCTGCGCATCCGCCAGATCATCGGCGACCGCGACGAAACGCTGGCGATGAACCGCGATTTTCACGCGCACCTCGAGCGGCTTGGCATTCCGCATGATTACCGCGAAGTGCCTGGCGTCGGCCATCAACCCAACGCCCTGTTGCGCGCCCTGGGCGACGATGATTGGGCCTTTTACCGCACCGCCGCACTGCCCTCCGATGACCGCGTTGGACCGGGCTTCGCTCACGCCGCGAGATGGAAAGACACCGGAGTCGCCCCAAGCGCGCCGCTGCCGCCGGCCGAGAACTTCAAACCGCGGCCGCACAGCGACGAGGCCGCGAAGGCCGGCCTCAAACCCGACGTGCTCGCCAAGCTCGATGTCGAGATGCAGCGCCATGTCGCCGCGTCCAATGTGGCCGGTATCGTCGCCCTGGTTCACAAGAACGGCGTGCGCGGTTACTTCGAGGCCTTCGGTTGGCAGGACATCGAGGCGCGGAAGCCGATGCCCAAGGACGGCATCTTCCGCCTGATGAGCATGACCAAGCCCGTCATCGCGGTCGCGGCGTTGACGCTGCTCGACGAAGGCAAGTTCACGCTGGATGAGCCGATTTCCAAACACCTGCCCGAGTGGGCGGAGCCCAAGGTGCTCGAAGGCGGCCAGCTTGTGCCCGCCAAGTCCGCCATCACGCCGCGCATGTTGATGAGCCATTCCAGCGGGCTCTACTACGGGAGCCTCGGCACGGACGCCGCCGACGAGGGCGGCGCGGCGGCCCTGGCATTCTCCGCAAGTCGCGGTCAGCGCACCAGCTTGAAGGAATTCTCGGAAACACTCGCCAAACAGCCGCTCAAATTTCACCCCGGCACCAGCTACCAATACGGCCACTCGATTGACATCCTGGGCCGCTACTTGGAGGCCGTGACCGGCAAGCCTCTGGATGAAGTGCTCAAGGAAAAGGTGTTCGTTCCCCTGAAGATGGTGGACACGGATTTCTGGGTGCCGCCAGCGAAAGCCAGCCGCCTCTGCCAGATTTACACCCAGCCCCGGCCCGGCGTGCTCAGACCGGGACGCGAATCCTCGAAGCTCACCGAAAAGCCAAGCCTGTTCCTGGGCGGCCACGGCTTGTGCAGCACCACGGCCGACTACGAGCGCTTCTGCCGCATGATGCTCAACCGCGGCGAATTGGATGGCGTGCGCGTGCTCAAGCCGGAAACCGTGGACCTCATGTTCCAGAACCACCTCAAGCCCGAGCTCGGCCAAAAATACGGACTGGGCGGCGCGGTGGACGGCGAAGGCGGTTATTGGTGGGGCGGCGCGAACGGCACGCAGTTCTGGATTGACCGGGAAAACAACCTGTTCGCCCTCTTCATGGTCCAGACGCAACACTACCGCGCGCCGACATACAACGCGTTCCGCGCGTTGGTGAACGAGGCCGCCGGCATCACGAGCCGTCGCAGCGGATTGACTGGCCCGCGCACGGCCGGCGCGAACCGCGCCTTCCAGCAGCGCGACACGAACGGCGACGGCAAACTATCCCGCGATGAACTGCCCGGCGCGCTCTTTGACCGGCTCGATGCCAACAAGGACGGCTTCGTGACGGACGACGAAGCGAGCACACTCTGGCGAAACAAGCAACCGGGGCCGCAGTTATGAGAATGACACTCAGAGTATTCAGCCTGTTAGCCTTCCTCGCCTGCATGGCTTTCTCGGCGCAGGAACACCTTCCATCCGTCGTGCCAATGACACCAGGCAAGGCGTATGATCCGTTGCTGTCGCCCGCTGCTGCGCCGCCCGCGCCGCTCGATTTGACCGTCACGGACACCCATCGCCAGCGTGAGATACCGATCCGAGTTTATCTGCCCGCCGAAACGAACGCCGCGCCGGTCGTGCTCTTCAGCCATGGCCTCGGCGGCACCAAGCAGGGCAGCGCCTATCTCGGCAAACATTGGTCGGCCCGCGGCTATGTTGCCGTCTTCCTTCAGCACCCCGGCAGCGATGATGGCGTGTGGAAAAACCAGCCGTTGCGAGAGCGCAATCGCGCTATGCGCGAGGCGGCCTCGAGTCCGAACTTCCTGCTTCGCGTCAAGGACGTTCCCGCCGTGCTCGACCAACTCGCGCGCTGGCAGGACACCACGAATCATCCGCTGGCCGGCCGCCTGGACCTTCAACGTGTCGGCATGAGCGGCCACTCCTTTGGAGCCATCACCACCCAGGCGGTGAGTGGCCAGGCCGCGCCGGGCGGCGGCCAGCCATTCACCGACCGCCGTATCAAGGCTGCCATCGCTTT
>CAZVYG010000015.1:0-79576 GCA_964631605.1 uncultured Verrucomicrobiota bacterium | reverse complement strand
GTGAGCGCACGATGGCCGCGGCGGCGGAGAGGCGGACAAGAATGTCCGCGCTCCGATGCGAGGATGGACAAGCCTATTGGTGGTCGCGCGGTTGGTGCGGGGCCGGAGGCCCCGGCCACCGGCAGACCGGGAGGTCTGCCCCACGCGGGAGACGGGTGCGTTTACAACGTGGAGCAGGTCTCTGACCTGCTGGTTCCGGGAGTCTCCGACTCCGATCCGGGGCCGGAGGCCCCGATGACCGGCAGACCGGGAGGTCTGCCCCACACCCGAGACCCGTGCGATTGCAGGGTGGAGCAGGTCTCTGACCTGCTGGTGCTGGGAGTCTCTGACTTGAAGTCTCCGACTTGCAACTTGAGGGGCAAAGTCTGAATCTGTGCCGATGAAAAACAACTGCGTGAAAGGGTTCTTGATTGGTTTGGCGCTGTGGGGGGCGTTGGGCGTCGCCGGCGGGGCGAGCCAAGCCGGCGAGGACGGACAACGCGCCAACTCCAACCTGTCGGGCCGGCAGCCTGCCACTCCCGCCGCCGCGCCGAACGTGGATCGTCCGCGTGGGGGCCCGGCTGGGTTCGGTGGCGCGATTGAGCTGAAGCCGGACGATAAACCGGCGTTTGAGGATCCACCGGCTGGCTTCGACAAGAGGCGCGAGGACATCCCGCACGGCCGGTTGGAGATGATCGAATACGACTCCAAGACGGTGGGCGCCACGCGCCGGATGCAGGTCTATACTCCACCCGGCTATTCGAAGGACCGGAAGTACCCGGTGCTTTATCTGCTGCACGGCATTGGCGGGGACGAAACGGAGTGGCAACGGTTTGCCCAGCCGGACGTGCTGCTGGATAACCTGATCGCCGACGGCAAAGCCGTGCCGATGATCATCGTCATGCCGAACGGCCGGGCGCAGAAAAACGATCGGGCGGGGGGCAACGTCTTCGCCTCAGCGCCGGCTTTTGCCGCGTTTGAGCGGGATTTGCTGGAGGATGTGATACCGGCCATCGAGTCGCGGTATTCGGTGCAGGCCGACCGGGAACACCGGGCCATTGCCGGTCTGTCCATGGGCGGGGGCCAGGCGCTGAACTTTGGTTTGGGGCATCTGGACACTTTTGCGTGGGTGGGGGGCTTTTCGTCGGCGCCCAACACCAAACCGCCGGGGCAACTGGTGCCCGAGCCGGCGGCCGCCACTCAGAATCTGAAGCTGCTGTGGTTGTCGTGCGGCAACAAGGATGGGTTGATCCGGATCAGCCAGGGGGTGCATGCTCATCTCAAGGAAAAGCACGTGCCGCATGTCTGGCACGTGGACGGCAACGGTCACGACGCGACGCACTGGAAGAACAACCTGTGGCTGTTCGCGCAGCGCATTTTCCGGTGAGCCGGGGAGGGCCCGCATGAAGCCATTGCTCCGGACCCTGGCCCTAACCGGCGCCGTCGGGTTGTTGGGGTTGCCCAGCGTGCAGGCGGAAAAGGCGCGCAATCCGATCCTCTGGGCGGATGTTCCGGATATGGCGATGATACGGGTGGGCGACGCCTATTACCTGAGCAGCACCACGATGCACCTGAGCCCGGGGCTGCCCATCCTGAAGTCGAAGGACCTCGTGAACTGGGAGATTGTCAATTATGCCTACGAGGTTCTTGACGAGGGGGACGAGCTGAGTCTGAGGAATGGCAAGAGCACCTACGGGGGCGGGTCGTGGGCCAGCAGCCTGCGTTATCATCGGGGCACCTATTACGTGACCACCTTCGCCCAGACCACGGGCAAAACCTACGTTTTTACGACGCGAGACATCGAAAAGGGCCCGTGGAAGGCGAGGTCTTTCAGGCCGATGCTGCACGATCACTCGCTCTGCTTCGACGACGACGGGCGGGTTTACATGCTGTATGGTGGCGGCGATCTGCGGCTGGTCGAACTGAACGAGGATTTGTCGGGTCTCAAGACCGGCGGGTTCAACCAGGTGGTCATTACCAACGCCAGCGCCGTGGCCGGCCCCAACCGTGGTCTTCCGGCCGAGGGCTCGCAGGTTTTGAAGGTCAACGGCAGGTATTACGTGTTCAACATTGTCTGGCCGCGGGGGGGCATGCGCACGGTGCTGGTGCATCGGGCGGAGAAAATCACGGGTCCGTACGAAGGCCGGGTGGCCTTGCAGGACAAGGGCGTGGCGCAGGGCAGCATCATTGACACCCCGCAGGGCGAGTGGTTCGCGTATTTGTTTCGGGACTTTGGCGCGGTGGGGCGCGTGCCGTATCTGGTGCCCGTGAGATGGGAGGACGGCTGGCCGGTGTTTGGGGTGGACGGGAAGGTGCCGGACGAGTTGGAGCTTCCACCGAGCAAAGGACTCATTCCCGGGCTCGTGGCTGCGGACGAGTTTGACCGGGAGCCGGGGGACCCGGCGTTGCCGCTGGTTTGGCAATGGAATCACAATCCGGACAACCGGTTTTGGTCGCTTACGGCGCGGCCTGGTTTCCTGCGTCTCACCACCGGCCGCGTGGACACGGATTTGCTTTCAGCGCGGAACACGCTCACGCAGCGGACCTTCGGCCCGGAATCGGCGGCCGTGGTTGCCGTGGATGTCAGCCAACTCAAAGATGGGGATGTGGCCGGTCTGGCCCTGTTGCAGAAGAACTACGGGTGGGTCGGCGTGAGGGTCGAAGAGGGAACGAATCACCTTGTGATGGTGAACGCCAGCTCGGGGCGGCCCGTCGAGGTGCAGCGTGCCGCCCTGAATCAAAAGACGGTGTTCCTGAAGGCCGAGTGCGATTTCAAGAATCGCGCGGACCAGGCGCGTTTCTTTTTCAGTCTCGAGGGCCAATCCTGGACGGCCATCGGCAACGAGCTGAAGATGAGTTATACCATTCCGCACTTCATGGGGTACCGCTTTGGCCTGTTTTGCTACGCCACAAAATCGGCCGGCGGCGCCGCGGACTTTGACTTCTTCCGCGTCAGCGGGCAGGGCGGCGGTGGAAACTGAAATGCACGGCGGGCGCGACTTGACGGCTCGCTTCGAGGCGGGCGGGGGATATGCCGGGGGCGGGGGACGCGCGGCGGCGGGGCTGCGGCCTGGGGAATGGGATGCGAGTGTTTCCCGGCTGGCGGCTTGCGTTTTGGCGGCGGGTCGGCCACTGTTTTCGGGCCATGGCGGCCGGGTGGCGGCGCGTCGGGCAAGCGCATGTTGAATCGGCTGACAATTTCGGAGTTGGTGAGGCGGTTGGCGCGGGGCGAGGCAACCTCGCGAGCGGCCACGGAGGCGTGTCTGGCGCAGGTGCAGCGGGTGGACGGGCAGCTCCACGCCTTTCTGAGCCTGGACGCGGCGGATGCGCTGGCGCAGGCCGAAGCGGCCGATCGCGCGCTGGCCGGCGGAACGACCCACGCCCAACAGCCGCTGCTGGGCGTGCCCATCGGCATCAAGGATGTGATTGCCGTCAAAGGCCAGCCGCTCCATTGCGCGTCGAAGATTCTGGACGGGTTTGTTTCCCCCTACAACGCCACGGTCATCAACAAGCTGCAGGCGGCGGGCGCGGTGGTGTTTGGGCGGTTGAACATGGACGAGTTTGCGATGGGCAGCTCGACGGAGAACTCGGCGTTTGGCGTGACGCGCAATCCGTGGGACCCCTCGCGGATTCCGGGCGGGTCCTCGGGCGGCTCGGGGGCGGCGGTGGCGGCGGATGAGTGCCTTGCGGCGCTGGGATCGGACACCGGCGGGTCAGTTCGGCAGCCGGCGGCGTTGTGCGGGTGCGTGGGCCTCAAGCCCTCGTATGGGCGGGTGTCGCGCTACGGCCTGGTGGCCTACGCCTCTTCACTGGACCAGATTGGTTGCTGCACCAAGGACGTGCGCGATGCGGCCATTCTGCTGGAGGTCCTCAGTGGCGTGGACCCGGCGGACTCGACCAGCGTGCCGGAGCCGGTTCCCGCCTACGCCGCCAGCCTGACGGGCGAGGTGGGGGGTCTGAAGGTGGGGCTGGCGAAGGAATACATGGTGGGGGGGCTGCATCCGGAGATCAAAGCGGCGATGGAGGCCGCGGTGACGCAGTTCGAGAAACTGGGGGCGCGGGTGACGGAGGTGTCGTTGCCTCACACCGATTACGCGATTGCGACGTACTATATTATCGCCACGGCGGAGGCGAGCGCCAACCTGGCCCGTTTCGACGGGATTCGTTACGGGCTGCGGGTGGAGGGCGGCGACCCGATCGAGCTTTACAGCAAGACGCGCGGGGCGGGTTTCGGTCCCGAAGTCAAGCGCCGGATCATTCTGGGCACCTACGTGCTCAGCAGCGGTTACTACGACGCCTATTACCTGCGCGCCCAGAAGGTGCGGACGCTGATCCGCCAGGATTTTCTGAAGGCTTTTGAGCACGTGGACGCCATTCTGACGCCCACGACGCCGACGCCCGCGTTCAAGATTGGCGAAAAGGCGGAGAATCCGCTGCAGATGTACCTTTCGGACATCTTCACCATCTCGGCCAATCTGGCGGGCCTATGCGGGATCAGTGTCCCGTGCGGTTTCACGCGGGAGCCGAGGCTGCCCATTGGATTGCAGTTGTTGGGCAAACCGTTTGGCGAAGAGACGATTCTCCGGCTGGCTCACGCCTATGAGCAATCCACACCGTGGCATGCGGAAAAGCCGCCCCTGGCGGCCTTGGTCGGGTAGGCGCGGCATCACTTGACTGGCGGACGGCTTCAGGCTCTGGGCGGCATCGGCACCGGGGCGTCGGCCGAGGGCATCGGCGGGTAGTCGGGGAGTTCCAGGCGCGGCACCAGATCGGCCACGGCCACGGCTTTGCCGGTGACGAACGATTTGTTGGCCGCGATGCCGGTGAGAATTGAGTAAGCCCCCGCCCGTTGGTCCGCGGCGCGGAGGTATTTATCGGCGGGTTTTTCCGGCAGAAAAAGATCATCCAGCAACAAGGCGTCGCCGCCGCCGTGACCGCCCCTGGCTTCCCAGATGGGGACCTGGTAGGCGGGGGCGCGCAGGGGGTAAATGCGGATGGTGGTGCCCTCGCTCTTGATGGCGCCCGGCACCGAGCCGTCGCCGTTAATGTAAACGTTTTCCTCCATGGTATGCTCGAGACGCCCCCTGGTGCCGTTGAAGGCGATGCGATAGCCCTCCCAGGCGTTAAAGGCGTTGAGCGAATAAGCCAGGGTGACGCCGGTGTTGTAGCGGACGAGGACGTTCATGGTGTCTTCGATGTCAATGTCAGGCCGAAACACGCACTGGTCGCGGTAGTATCCGTCGTGCTGTTCCTGGTCCAGGTAGAGTTCCTTGAGAGACCTGGACTGGGAAAGATCGAGGTAGAAGGTGCATTTGGCTTTCTCGGGGCAGGTGAGGCAGCGCTGGTGGTGGCTCTGGAGGCCAAGGCGTCGCGCCATTTTGGGCGTATAAAACTCGCGCTTGCCAGTGGCCATGACCGAGACCGGCACCGCCGAGAGCCACCAGTTGACCAGGTCAAAATGATGCGTGGCCTTGTGGACCATGAGGCCTCCCGAGTTGGCTTTGTGGCTGTGCCAGCGGCGGAAATAGTCCGCGCCGTGATGGGTGTCCAGGAGCCAGTGAAAATCAACCGAAAGCACATCGCCGATAAGGCCGCTCATGAGCAGGTCTTTGACCTGGGTGCGAGGAGGCGAGTAGCGATAATTGAACGTGACGGTGCAACGGCGGCCGGTGCGGCGCTGGGTGTCGAGAATGGCCCGGCACTTTTTTTCATCGGTGGTCATGGGTTTCTCGGTCATGACGTCGCAGCCCAACTGCATGGCGCGGACAATGTAATCGCTGTGGGTGGCGTCCTTGGTGGTGACAATGACGACGTCGGGCCGGGTGTCGCGAATCATGCGGTCGAAGTCGCGGGGGAGGAAAACCGGCACGTCAACGGAAGCCACCCGGCGGGCATGCTCGCGGGCCAGGTTCAGCCGGCCGAGGTTCAGGTCGCAAAACCCGGCCAGCTCCGCGTAGGGCGCGTGGGTTTTGAGGATGGCATCGCGGTACATTTGCGAGCGGGAGCCCACGCCGACGATGGCATAGCGCCGTTTGTGACCGCTTGGGGACGCGGCGGCGGGCGCGGCGGGGGCGAGGGAAGTTCCCGTGATGATGCCGGCGCCGGCCAGGGCAGTGGTGGCGATGAATTCGCGGCGCGTCTGGCCGCTTGGTGTGGAATTCAGATTATTATTCATAAGCTTGGGGGCCACTTTTGCGGGCCCATGAACAGAGACTAACAATTGTCTGCGGACGGCGCCAGTCAGCAGAGGCAATTTTCCGCGGGAAGAGGCTTGGTTTATTGCTTCAATCGCGCAAAGGCTTCGAGGGCGATTTCGCGGGCAATGACGTGGCTGACGATGGGTTTGGGGTAGGTCGTGCCGAGGCGAACGCCGGCGCGATCCAGGATTTCCTCCGGGGCGGCATGGGGTTGGTGAATCCATCGGTTCGGGAGGGCAGCCAGCTCGGGGACCCAACGGCGGACATACGTTCCGTCGGGATCGAACTTTTCGCCCTGGGCGGTGGGATTAAAGATGCGAAAGAAGGGCGCGGCGTCGGCGCCGCAGCCGGCGGTCCATTGCCAGCCGAGGGTGTTTTGGGCGAGGTCCGCGTCCACGAGGGTGTCCCAAAACCAGCGGGCGCCCTGCTGCCAGGGGAGGAGGAGGTCTTTGACCAGGAACGAAGCGACGACCATGCGGACCCGGTTATGCATCCAGCCGGTGGCCCAAAGCTGGCGCATCCCGGCGTCCACGATGGGGTAGCCGGTTTGCCCGCGCTGCCAGGCCCGCAGGCCTTCGGGGTTGTGACGCCACGGGAAGCGGGCGAACTCGGGTCGCAGCGGTTCGGTGTCCGTGTACGGGAAGTGGTAAATCAAATGGTGCGCGAACTCGCGCCAGCCCAGCTCGGCCAGGAACTGGGATTTCCTCCACGCGGCCCAGCCTCGGTCCGCCGCCCGCTCCGCTTCAGCCTTGGTCCGCAGCGCATGCCAGATCTGACGCGGGGAGATTTCTCCGAAATGCAAATGAGGTGAAAGCTGCGAGGTGCCCGGCAAATCGGGCCGGTTTCGGCCGTCAGCGTAGCGCGCGAAGCCGTCCTGCAGGAAGTGTTCCAATTGGGCGCGCGCCTGAGCGGCGCCGGGTTGCCAGCTTTCGCGCAGGCCGCCGGCCCAGTCACGCTCGGGGAGCAGCCCCAGTTGTTCCAAGCGCGCGCTGGCGGGCCATCGAGCGGGTGAGGTCAGGCGCGTGACAGGTGGCAGGGGCGGCGGCGGCTCCGGCAGACTCAAGCAATGGCGCCAGAAAGGCGTGAACACCTGAAAGGGCTTGCCGGATTTGTTCTGAATTGTCCACGGCTCATGCAGGAGGGCGGCATTAAAGCTCTCGGCCTCGAGGCCGGCGTCGCGCAAGGCCTGTTTTGCGTGGCCATCGCGTTCGCGCGCCGCGGGTTCATAGCGGCGATTCCAATAAACGGCGCCGGCCCCGGTTTCGGCGAGGAGTTGGCGCAGCGTGTCCAAGGAAGGCCCGATTCTGAGGACGAGGCGGGAGCCCGCTCGTTTCAGATCGTCCTGGAGGGCGAGGAGGGAATGGTGCAGCCACCATTTCGAAGCGGCGCCGGGCGGCCAAGCGCCCTCCTCCTCGGGCGCCCAAATGAACACAGGGACGACCGGGCCGCCGCGGTTCAAGGCCGCGGCCAGGGCGGGGTGGTCGCTGAGTCGCAGGTCCTGACGGAACCAGACAATGGCGGGGGCTGAACCACCGGAGGGGTGAGCCGCGCCTGCGGCGGATTGTTTTGCTGCGGCATTGGTCGTATGCACTCGCTCCTATTGTAGGTCAGGTCGAGTCGTTCCGGAAGTTTCGCCTGGCGAATCCGAGGGTTTTTCGAGCGGGACGACACAGGTCAGGGACGTTCCGCCGGATTTGCCGCCGGTGATGGTGACCGTGCCGCCCAACAAATGCGCGCGATAGTTCATGATGCGCAATCCCATGCCGCCGGCAGGGGTGGACAGATCGGGAAAGGGCCTGCCATTGTTTTCCACGCGCAGGGAGAGGTTCTGCCCGGATTGGGAGAGGGTGATGCGGACGCGCGTCGCCTGGCCATGCTTGATGGCATTGGTCAGCGCCTCCTGGGCGATTTTGCAGAGTTGCTGGACCGAGCCCGGCTCCAGCGGGGGGAGGTTCGGGGCGGTCTTGACCTCACAATGAATCTGAAACAATTCGCGGGCGCGGGCCGCCAGCTCCGCCAAGGCCGCCGGCAGCGGCTTTTCGCCCAGCTCGAGCGTGGCGAGGTCGTGGGCCAAATCACTCGTCCGGTTCATGGTTTCCTGCACCAGCGCATGGATTCGGGCCGCATCCTCCGCCTCGGGCGCGCCGGATTTCTCGAGTCGCAGGGCCAGTCCCTTGGTCATCAAGCCGAGGCCCGACAAGCGCTGGCCCAAATCATCGTGCAGGTCCAGGCCGATGCGCCTTCGTTCCTGCTCGGTGATTTCCAGCAACTCCTGTTCGAGGCGCCGTCGTTCCGCGATCGCCGCCTGCAGCCTGGCATTGGCAATCTGCAAATCGGCGGTGCGTTGCCGGACCCGCAACTCGAGTTCCTCGTGCGCGCGGCGCAGGGCTTCCTCGGCCGCCCGCCGCTGGGCAAACTGGGCAAGCTCACTGGTGATGGCGGACAACATGTTTTGGAGCAACGCGTCCTCGGGCGTGATCTTCGCGCCCGCAAATTCGATAACGCCGAACCATCCGGCGCCGGTTTGCAGGGGAAAGGCGATGTAAGTGTTCAAACCCGCGGCGCGGGCGGGCTGGATTCTCTCGAAATCCTCGCAAGCCGACAGGTTATCAATCCACAAGGGCTGCAGGGTTTGCCACACCCGGCCGGGGTAACCGGCGCCGCGCGGCAGTTTCAAACAGCGCGTGCCTGCCACGAAAGCCGCCAGGGGCGGGGTTTCGCGCCGCGCGCCGACATGGAGAGGCCGGAGCGCCGGCGGCTGGGCATCCGTGGACCACAGGGTGCCCGCGTCCATTTGCAACGTCTGGAGAATCACGTCAACCACGCCCCGCGCAGCTTCCTCCAGCGTTGCCGCTCCCGCCAGAAGCCGGGTAATGGCGTGCTCCGTCTTCAACCGCTCTTCCGAGCGCCGCTGCTCGCGGCGAACCTGCGCCTCCCGCAACTCGCGTTCGACCGCCGGGCCCAGCCGCGCGAGGTTATCCTTCATCACGTAATCGTGCGCGCCGGCCTTCATGGCGGCGACGGCGGTATCGTCGGAAATGTGGCCGGACACAATGATGAAGGGAAGGTCAAGTCCGACCCGCTTCATCAAGCCCAGGGCCGACAACCCGTCAAAACCCGGCATGATGTAATCGGCGATGACCACGTCCCAGGCTTGCTGGAGCAGCGCCGCCTCCATCGCCGCCTCGGAATCCACCCGCCGGTAATGCGTGCGATAACCGGCGCGCTTCAATGCCAGATCCAGCAGGAGCGCGTCGTTTTCTGAATCCTCGAGGATCAGAACCCGCAGCTCGCGATTTCCACTCTCGGTCATTTCGTTACGAACCAGCCGCTGTGGGCAACTCGGGCCTGGGCCCCGGCGGCCCAGGCAGCGTTCACAACCCCCACCCGAGCCGGTATCAAAGACGGGCTCATGATAAGGCCGGCAACGCCTTTGGTTAAAGCACATAATACACCCGCCTTGTTGGGTGGGGGGAATGAACTGTTCAGGGGGCGGGGGTTGGCGTTATGGTTTGGCCATGGACCTGGCGACCAACATACAAGCGGTGCGCGAGCGGATGGCCGCGGCCTGTGAGCGGGCGGGGCGGGACCCGTCCACGGTGACGTTGCTGGCGGTGACCAAGACGCAGCCGCCGGAGGTGGTCAACGAGGCGGCGCGTTTGGGCCTGACGTTATTTGGCGAGAACAAGGTGCAGGAAGCGCGGGCGAAGATTCCGCTGTGCTCGAACCGCCTCCGCTGGCACATGATCGGGCATCTGCAAAGCAACAAGGCGCGGGAGGCGGTACACCTCTTTGAGATGATCCAAAGCGTGGACAGCCTGGCGCTGGCGCAGGAGATCAACAAGCGGGCCGAGCAGGCGGGCAAGACGATGCCGATTCTGCTGGAGGTCAACATTGTGGGGGAGGCGAGCAAGTTTGGTTACGCGCCCGAGGCGCTGCTGCGGGATTTGCTGGAGATCAACCGCCTGCCGCGACTGGAGATTCACGGGTTGATGACCATTCCCCCGTGGAGTCCGCTGCCCGAAAAGGTGCGCCCGGTATTCCGGCGGCTGCGGGAGTTGAAGGCGCAATGTGAGGACCTGCTGGGGGCGCCCCTCCCGCAGTTGAGCATGGGGATGACGAGCGATTTCGAGGTGGCCATCGAAGAGGGCGCCACGCTGGTGCGAGTAGGCACGGCCCTGTTTGGCGAACGTCCGCGCCCGAAGCCCGCAGGCGGGGGGTGATCCGCCCGGAAGGGGGGTGGGGGCGTGCCCGTGCTTTGCCGGGGGGAGCGCGGGCGCCATTCCTATCATTTTACTTTAATCCTGAGGCGACGAGGCCTACAGTCCGGATATGCAACATCTGACGATCTCCCTGCAGGCGCTGGTTGCGGCATCTATTTTTTTCGTTTGGGTGGTCCGCTACTTCAACATTGTCGAGGAATTCAAGCAGTACGGGTTGCCCAATTGGTTGCGAGACCTGGTTGGGATTTTGAAGATGACCTTTGCCTTGATGTTGTTGATTGGGATTGAACGGGCGCCCTTTGCGGTGGTGGGCGGCGCGGGCATCGCCCTGTTGATGCTGGCCGCCGTGGTCACCCATCTGCGGGTGAAAAACCCGGTATTTAAGATGCTGCCCTCGCTGACCTTGATGATTTTCTCAATTGCCATTGCCTGGATTAACTACCTTTTGCTCAAGGCCTGAGCGGGTGGGCGACCGCTTTCGGATTAGCTTCGGGGCGGCAAGGGTTGACCTTTAGGCTGGGTTTTAATAGTCAAAATCTATACAACATTGCGTTGTTGGCCGGGGAATTCTCGCGTTAAAAAGGGTTGTATTTAGCCAGTTTACATGCCTAAAGGAAAATATTTATACAACAATTTGACAAAGAATAGACATTAGACGTATATTAGACATAATCGTCGGTCTAAGATTGGCCGTTGACCATAAAAACAGAAACGAAAAGAACAGAAAGAAACGAAATATGAAAATGACACACATACTGGCTGTTGGTGCCCTAGTGACCTCGACTCTGACGCTGCCGGTGGCGCAGGCGGCCGAAAAGCCGGGCGACATCGTGGCGGTGGCATCCAGCGCGGGGAGTTTCAAGACGCTGGTGGCAGCGGTAAAAGCCGCAGGATTGGTGGAGACGCTGCAAGGCAAGGGGCCGTTCACGGTGTTCGCTCCCACCGATGAGGCCTTCGCCAAGCTGCCGGCTGGTACGGTTGAGGACCTGCTGAAGCCTGAGAACAAGGAAAAGCTTGTGGCCATTCTGACCTATCACGTCGTGCCCGGGAAGGTCATGGCGGCGGATGTGAAAACCATGAAGGCCAAGACCGTCAACGGAAAAGAACTGAGTATCAAGGTGGAAGGCGGGAAGGTCACAGTGGACAACGCGACGGTGATCAAGACCGATGTGGCCGCGCAAAACGGGGTCATTCACGTCATTGACACGGTGGTGTTGCCCAAGTAAGCGCTTGGAGATCGTGAGGCGGGGGGCGGAAAACCCTCCGCTTTTTATTTTACCAAACCTGGCGCCCAATCCGAGCGAATATGTCTTTTTCCAATCTCAACGTAGTCATCTTTGGAGCGAGCGGCGGCATTGGTTCGGCGCTGGCGCGGCAGTTGGCGGCGGAAGGCTGCCATCTGACGCTGGTGGGGCGTGATCGAGGCCGGCTCGAGGCGCTGGCGGCCGAGCTGGACGCCGGGAGCATGAGTTTGGATGCGACGGATTCGGGCGCGGTCGAGTGTTGCCTGGAGGAAGTTAGCGAGAAGCGCGGCCGGGTGGATGGGGTGGTGAATTGCGCCGGGTCGCTGCTGCTCAAGCCCGCACACTTGACGACTGACGCGGAGTGGGCGGCGGTGCTGGGGGCCAACCTGACGTCCGCCTTCCATGTTCTGCGGTCCGCCGCGGCGCGGATGATGAGCAGCGGCGGCGGCTCAATCGTCCTGCTGTCCTCCGCCGTGGCCCGGCGGGGGATGATCAACCACGAAGCCATCGCTGCGGCGAAAGCGGGCGTGGCGGGCCTGGCCTTGTCGGCGGCGGCGACCTACGCGCGGTATGGCATTCGGGTCAATTGTGTGGCGCCGGGCTTGACCCGGACGCCGCTGACACAGGGGCTGACGAAGAACGAAGCGTCGCTCAAAGTCTCGGCCGCGCTGCATCCGCTGGGCCGCATCGGCGAGCCGGACGAGGTGGCCAGGGCCATTCGCTGGTTCCTGTCGCCGGAGCAGAGCTGGGTGACCGGGCAGGTGCTTGGAGTGGATGGCGGGTTAAGCAGCATTCAAGCGCGGATGGCCGGGGCATGAGTTCCGGGTTGCGTTCGTTGGTTTTGGTGCTTGGCGACCAGTTGAACCAAGACTCGGCCGCTTTTGACGGTTTCGACCCCGCGCTGGATGCCGTTTGGATGGCTGAGGTGATCGAGGAGTCCACGCACGTTTGGACGCACAAGGCGCGGATTGCGCTGTTTCTGGCGGGGATGCGGCACTTCCGGGATACGTTGCGGCGAAGCGGTTGGGTAGTGCATTACCGGGAACTGGAGGATGCCGATAGCGCCGGGTCGCTGGCGGGGGAATTAATCGCCACCGCCCGTCGCGTGCGTCCGCAACGCCTGATCGTTGTCCAACCGGGGGAGTGGCGCGTGGAGCAAAGCCTGCGGAGGGCAGCCGGAGAGTTGGGTGTGGAGCTGGAGATCCGGGCCGACCGCCATTTTCTCTGCTCCCGGGAGGCATTCGCCGCGCATGCCAGGGGGCGCAAACAATTGCGCCTGGAGTTTTTCTATCGCCACATGCGCCGCCGAACCGGGGTGCTCATGGACGGCGATCAACCGGAGGGCGGCCGCTGGAATTTCGACGCGGAGAATCGTGAGAGCTTTGGAAAAGAGGGTCCGGTGGAGGTTGAGGCGCCCCTGGCCTTTCCGCCGGATGCGGTGACCCGTGGGGTGCTCGACCTGGTGGAGAGGCAGTTCGCCGGCCACCCGGGCAGCCTGACCCGCTTTGATTGGCCGGTGACGCCGGAGCAGGCGCGCGCCGCGCTGGAGGATTTCGTTGCGCACCGATTGGCATCCTTCGGCCGGTTTCAGGATGCGATGTGGGCTGAACGGGAGGGTCCGGCGCCGGGTTTGGCGTTGCGGCGGCAGACCTTCCTTTATCACTCGCGCCTCTCGGCGGCGATGAATCTGAAGCTGCTCGACCCGCGCGAGGCCATCGCCGCCGCTGAGCGGGCTTATCGTGAGGGCCGCGCGTCGCTGGCGACAGTCGAGGGTTTTATTCGTCAAATACTGGGCTGGCGCGAATACGTGCGGGGCATCTACTGGCACTTCATGCCCGGGTTTCTCGGAATGAATGAACTGAAGGCCACCGAACCTTTGCCGGCCTTTTACTGGACCGGCGACACCGAGATGAATTGCCTGCGACAGGTCCTTCACCAGACGCTCGAATTTGGCTACGCGCACCATATTCAGCGGCTGATGGTCACGGGACTGTTCTCGCTGCTGCTCGGGGTGAAGCCGCAAGCGATTCATGAGTGGTATCTGGCCATGTATGTTGACGCGGTGGAGTGGGTCGAGCTGCCCAACACGCTGGGCATGTCCCAGCACGCCGATGGCGGCCTGATGGCGTCGAAGCCCTATATTGCCAGCGGCAAGTATATTCAGCGCATGAGCAACTACTGCGCGGGCTGTGGCTACGACTCGGCGCGGCGAAGCGGCCCGAAGGCGTGCCCGTTTACCGTTCTCTATTGGGATTTCCTCCTGCGCCATGAGAAAGTTCTCGCTCAAAACCAGCGCATGGCGATGCAATTGAAAAACCTGACGCGGCTGACCGGCGCCGACCGCCTTGCCATCACGCGACACGCCGGGCAGATTAGACGGCAGTTCCTGAGCCAATCACGGCCGGCAGGCAACGGATAAAAAAACTATGCAACTCAAATTCGATTGGTTGATCGTGCTGGAAAACCTTCGGCGTGGCATCATGGTTACCGACACCACGCTGGAGGGTCCGGCGGGCCCGCGCATTATCTACGTGAACTCGGCATGGCTCAAGATGACCGGCTATGGCCGGGACGAGCTTCGGGGAAAGACTCCGCGGATGCTGCAGGGCAAGCATACGGACCACGCGGTGCTGGGCCTGCTGAAACAGAAGCTGCTGAACCGCGAAGTGTTTCACGGGCAAACGTGGAATTATCGCAAGAGCGGCGAGCCGTTCCTGATGAACTGGTATTGCTACGCGATCTACGGCGAGCGCCCCAAACCGATCTATTACGTGGCCGAGCAGGAGGACGTGACGGAATTGGAGAGCTTGCGCATGAAACAACGTCTGCTCATCAACCCCAATGATGCCGACGCCCTGAAGTTCTTCGCTGTCCTGGAAGAGTGGACGTCGTCGCGGAAGAAATTCTGAGCTTTTAGAAGCCACCCAACTCACGCTGGGCGCCGGCGCCGCCAGTCACCGGGGCGGATGCCGGCTTGAAGACTTCCCTGACGTCCCCCGGTGAGCAAAAGGGGTCGTACCCAGAGGGATATTGTCTGTGAGAAGGTCAGGCCCCTGGGGTCGGAGGCCCGGGGCGTCGGCCAGGCGGTTGGCGAAGGGGAGGAGGAAGGCTTTATTGGAGGCTATATCGGACGCTTGCAATCCGGGGCCAGCCCCGGCATGCTTTTAAAACGGCTGCGAGGTGCGTGAGCGGTTCGCGCCTGTCGTATTTGAATGAGCACAGTGCCTGATAACGAATTTGATCTGGAGAAGCTTTTCCTGCCCGCGTGGGCCCAGGAGCCGGCTTCCGCGCAATCTTACGCCCAGTATGAAGGAGTGGGGGAGCGGACCGATCGCCGCGACGATCGCCGGGGCGGCCGGGGCCCGCGGCGGGAACGCCCCCCCGGAGCCCGGCGCGACGAAAACCGTCCCCGCAGGGAATCCCACGGCCCCGGGCGGCCGGAAGGAAGACGAGACCGGGGCGGCGCCGCCGAGCGGGGCCCCCGCCGGCCGGAGCCGCGCGAGCGTCGCGAGGCGCCCCCGCCGCTGCCGGAGATCGAGGTGACGCTGGTGCCCGAGGAGCGCGGGGTGGAATCCCTGGCGCGCCAGATTCGAATGACCGGCCGGGCCTTTCCGCTGTTCGACATCGCGCAGATGATTTTGCAGAAGCCCGACCGCTACACGGTGACCTTTACCATCAAGAAAAACGCGGAAGGGAAGCCGGTGGAGCGGTTGTTCCTTTGCGCCCTGGACGAGAGTTTGTGGCTTTCGGAAGACGAGGCCGTGGCCTACGTGTTGCAAAAACATTTTGGCACCTTCTACCAGGCCGAGCGCACCGCCACCGAACCGCCCAAAGGCCAATACACCTTTGTGGCGCAGTGCGGCCTGAGCGGCATCGTGCTGGGGCCGCCCAACCATCACGACTATCAGAATCAGTTGCGCAAACTGCACGCCGAGCGGTTTTCCCGGATGCCCTTCGAGGTGTACAAGTCCCGGGTGAAAATCGTGCGCGACGAGGCGGTGGTGAAGAAGTGGGTGGAGGACCAAAGCTGGCGCACCGAGTATCTCTGTCTGAACATGCCCGAGCCGTTGCGGCTGGGGAGCCTCGAGGCGGTGGAACGCCATTTCCGCGAAAACCACAAGGACATCATCATCAAGGAAGTGGAGTCACACACCCTTTCGGGCACCGCTTCCCGCTCGCTGCGCTGCGCGCCGCTGAACCGGCTGGTGCGGCAGGTGTGGGAGGACCAGAGGCGTTTCCCGCTCCAGATTGCGACCGTGCTGAGCCAGCAGTTTGCCCGGCACGGCCTCCAGTTCTTCAAAGTCAACAAGACGATCACGCACGTGGCCGTGGCGCGCCCGCATTACCTGGACCTCGAAGCGACTCCGGTCTCGGACGGTGTCAAACGGATTGTCGAGTTTATCAACGCCAATCCCAAGTGCACACGGCGGCAACTGATGGAGGCGCTGGCGCCCGCGCCCGCCCCTGCCCCTGCCCCTGCCGCCCCGGCGCCTGCAACGGCGGAAGGTCAGCCCCCCGCGCCCGCCCCCGCGCCGGCGGCGACACCCGAACAGACGGCTTTGGTTGCCGATTTGCACTGGCTTATCCACCAGGGGCACGTGATCGAATTCGCCACGGGAGCCCTGGAGACCGCCAAGAAACCTCTGCCCAAACCGCCGAAGCCGGAGCCGAAACCCACCGCGACGCCTGAAGCGGCGGCGCCATCGCCCGCGGCCGAGGTTGCGCCGTCGGAGGCGCCGGCAAGTGCTTCCGCTGGTTCCGCCGAGCCCGAACCCGCGACTTCGACCGGCGAGCCCCCTGCTGCTGCGCAGGTCAACACGGAATCCAGTGCCGGGCCGGCAACCGCTCCGGAGCCGGAGCCGGTCGAGACGAATCCCGTTCCTGAGGCGCTCGAAGGCGCTGGGGTCCCCGGAGGCAGTGAAAGCGTGCCGCCCGCCCCTGAGAATCACGCCGCGACGGAGGAACCGAAGCCGGCAATTCCCGGGGTGGGGTGATGGACGCCCCTGGATAGACGCGGCCAGCGTTCCCCCAAGCCCACGGACGGCGTCAGCTCCAACGGGCCGAGTCGGGGTTTCCGGCCGGACTTTCCTGAGTCCGCTGCCATAAGCCGGCGGCGGATGGGCGGGTGAATTGCACTTGAGCCGGGCTGAAGTTTGTTCGACGCTGAACCCCTGATGAACCTCGAACCTTCAGCCGCTCTCAATCGCCGCCGGTTCTTGATGCGAACCGGTTCCTGGACGGTCCTGCTGGCGGGCTGGCGGGGCGCGTGTTTCGCCGGGGAGGAAGTTTCCGTAGCTGCGGCATTTGATCGGGAGGTGGAGAGCTTCATGGGCGAACGGAAGGTGCCCGGCGGAGCGCTGGCCGTGGTGCGGAAGGGGAAGCTGGTGTATGCGCGCGGGTACGGCTGGGCTGATCGCGAGCGAAAGGAGGCCGTTACGCCGAAGGCCTTGTTCCGGATCGCCAGCATCAGCAAACCGTTTACCTCGGCGGCGATCTTCAAACTCGTCGAGGCTGGGCGTCTGGAGCTCGAGGCGCGCGTGTTCGAACTTCTCCAGCTTGATCCGTTGCTGGCCAAAGGGGCCCAGCCCGACCCGCGACTGCGGACTGTCACGGTCCGGCAATGCCTGCACCACACCGGCGGGTGGGACCGCGGCGCGAGCGGCGACCCGATGTTTCAATCCGAGAAAATCGCCAGAGCGCTGGGGGTGGCGTCGCCGGCGCGGCAGGAAGGGATCATTCGTTATGTATTCGGGCGGCCGCTGGATTTTGATCCGGGAACCCGTTATGCGTATTCCAACTTCGGGTATTGCGTGCTGGGGCGTGTGATCGAAAAGGTCAGTGGTGTCGCCTATGAGGATTATGTCCGGCGGGAACTGCTTGAGCCGATGGGCATCCGGGCAATGCGGGTGGGCGCCTCGCTGGAACAGCAACGCGCCCCCGGCGAAGTGAAGTATTACACGGCGCGGGATCGCAAAGGGCGGAGTGTGTTCGCCGACTCGCCCGGTCGCGTGCCTGTGCCTTACGGCACGTTCTGCCTCGAGGCCATGGATTCGCATGGCGGCTGGCTCGCGTCGGCGATTGACCTTGCCCGGTTTGCGGCCGCCATGGACGCGCCCGACGGAAAGGGTTTGCGTTCCGAAACGCGGCAGGCCCTGTATGCGCCCCCGCCGCCGCCTGTGAGCCGGGGAAAGGATGGTTCGCTCGCCGCGCATTATTACGGCTGCGGCTGGGGGGTGCGGCCGGTGGGCCGGGAAGGCCAGGCCAATTACTGGCACGCGGGAAGCCTTCCGGGCACGTACACCTTGTTGGTGCGCCGGAGCGATGGACTGAGCTGGGCCGTTCTGTTCAATCAGCGCTCCGAGGACTCCCAGAAACCGGACGGCGCGATTGATGCGGGCTTGCACCGGGCGGCGGATGCCGTCACTGAGTGGCCCGACCAGGACCTGTTCCCCGGCAGGTGAGCGCCGGCTCAGTATTTCCAGTAGAAATTGACCACCTGGGTCTCGCGCGGCGTGGGCCGGACCACGATGGCGTAAAAGGTGCGGCTTGAGGCGCCGATTTTGGCGTTGATCTCGACGCGGAAGGCGCGGCTGCGCACGTCGCAGAACTGCTCGATCTGGCGCTGGACCAGCATGTTGACCTCCGGGATTCGGCGAACCTCGGCAACCGTTCGGTAGGGGCCCGTCAGACCGGTCGGGTCAAATTCGCCCTGGCGTCCCGCGACGATCGCTTCCGCGATAATCTGGTCCACGCCGGGAATCAATTGGAGGACCTCCGCCGAAGCGGTGTTGATGTTGATTTTACCCGAGGAGATGGGCGTGAACAGGTCCACCAGGCCCACCTGGTAATTCGGCATTCGGTCGCGCGACCCAAAGGGATTGAGTTTCTCCAGGAGGGGGTTGGGGGGGCTGTTGCTCGAGGCCGGCCCCCAATAGAGGTAGGGGGTCACCCCTTTGACGAACAACAATTCGGAGATGTCGTCAATGGGTCCGTTTTTGGCCTGGTAGGGAGGGCGCTGGCGCTCGTAATAATCGGACTCGGTGCCCTCGATGCGGGTTTGATCGTCCGGATCAATCCAATCCAGGATGGAGTTGACGATGGGCGTCATGTCGGCGGCGTCCACGCCCATGAGCATCAGGGCCTTTTCGAGCATGCCTTCGCCCGCCGTGTTGATGTTGGCCTTGGCGTCCAGATCGGTGATCTTCCAGGTGAAGCTGCCCTGGTCCAGGTGAACCTCCTGCTCCAACTCGGCCAGGGGACCATTGGTCGAGCAGGGGCCGCCGCTGCCGCCGGCCCAGGCTTGATTCAGGGAGTCGTAGGGTTCGGCGGGGCAGGTGGCCTGGAGCACCAGGATCCAGCGGCAGTATTCGACGCCGGAGCGCCCGAGCCATTGCAGGGCCGTCTCGTTGCTGGCGTGCCGGGCCAGCATCGTCTCGACCTTCATGGAATAAGCGAAACCGGCCGCGAGCATCGTCAGCACAAAAATGGAGATCATGACGATGATCAGGGCAATGCCGCCCTGGTTGGAACGCCGCGCCAGTCTCATGGCCGCACCCCCCTTCCGCCGCCGGGCGCCATCCCGGGAAGCGGGCCGGGCGCCACTCCACCCGGGGGCACTCCGCCCGGGGGCGCCACTCCGCCCGGTCCGGGGACACCCGGAGCGCCCGGAGCGCCGGGAACGCCGGGGCGCGCGATCGGCGCCTGCCAGGCCGGCAAGACCGAGACCGAGGGGATGCTGACAATGCGGGCCACGACGGTGTCCTGCTCGGGCCGTGCATTGGGCTTGTCCGCGATACGCATGGACAGGCGGACCAGGCGGGGGATCATGTTCGTCTGGGTTTCCTTCCACTCGTCCACCCAGTCGTTTTTGCGTGAATCCCAAAACTCGAGCGAAAATTCCCGCACGTGTTTCGCCAGCACCAGCGGATGCTCCTTCTCGTCCACGTCCCACTCCGTGAGCAACGGGGCCTGGCGCAGCACCAGTTGGCTGGTGTAGTTCTCGCCCGGCTCGAGGGAGAAGGTCACGCGCCGCACGTCGAGTTCGCCGAATTTGCCGCTGCGGGGGAAAGACTGCGGCAGACGCGCCACAAAGCTGAGCGTGGCCTCGCGCCCTTTTTCGGCGTAGAAGCCATAGTAGGGCTGGTTGGCGGCAAAGGACTGAATGCCCAGCAGCGCGTCCTCGACGGTGCGCGTGGCAATGCGGGCGCGCTGCACGGCCGCCGCCGCATCGAGCCCGACCTTCGAGGCCCGCAAAATCGCGGTCCAGCTCGAGTAAATGGCCACCAGGACCAGCCCGAGGATGCCGATCGAAATCAGAATCTCGACCAGCGTGAAGGCGCGGGGTCGGCGAAGCGGATTTTGGACCTGCGGTTTCATCTCGTCGGCCGCGAACCCGGCCCGATGGGCGAGGCTCGAAAATTGGGGTCAAAGACCAGGATGCGCAGGTGGTCGGCCGGGGTGGAGAGGCCGCGGCGGCGCAGCCAGACATCGGCCTGCAGCAACCCGTTGGTCATGGCTTCGGTCGTCTCGACTTCGTAGGAATAGTCCTTCAGGTTTTCCACCTCGTCGAAATCGCCGGAAACGGTTCCCTCGAAAAAGCGGTTGGTGTTGACGTACAGGGCGGCGGCCATGCCGGCGTCAATCGGCGGCCGCTGCAGGGCGCGGGCATTGCGGAGGGTGTTGGAGACCAGCGCCAGAATGGTGAAAACCGCCATGAAGAACAGGAACATGGCGATCATCACCTCGATGAGGCTGAACGCGCGGCGCCCCCCGAGGCCGCCCCGCGCCGCGGGGGGAAGGGGCCTGCTGCCGGGCGGGCGCGGAACCGTTGTGAAACGCGGCGCTGCCGCCGGCGGCGTGGGAGCGCATGGGGTTTTCCAGCTCATCGGACGTTGCCCACCTCCGCCAGGGCGGTGGTGATCTCGAGTGATATCTTCTTCCACTCCCCGCGCGACTGGAGAATGACGGTCAGTTCATCACACGTGCCATTTGGGTAGAACCGCACGCGGGCGATTTCCTCGTCCTTGTACTCGAGCAAATTGATGTCCAGCATTTCAATGATGACGTCCTCGTGAATGCGGGCGGAGCGTTCCTGCGCGAGAAAGGTGGGCATGCTGAGCATGGTCGAGCCGGGGCCGGCCGCCGGCGCGGCGGCACCGTCGGCTGCGCCCACCTCGGCGACTTTTTCGCGGGGATGAAACACCAGCTCGACCGGAGTGCCTTTGAGAATGGCCTGGGCGCGGGCGTAGCTGCAGACCTTGACCAGCTCGCTGACCGATTGGCGCATGGGTTCCTTGTGCGCGATCCGATAAACCAGCGGGACGCCGGTGGTGAGGAGGATGCCCATGATGCCGACGACCACCATGAGTTCGATCAGCGTGAAGGCGCGGCCGCCCCCCCGAGAGCCCAAGCGTGGGGCCCCCAAACAAGCGGCGGAAACCCGGCAACGGAGCCTGGAGGGGGACGGGGTCACATTACCTCGCGATATTGGCGGTGATGGCGAACATGGCCGAGAGGACGCTCAGGAGGAGAAAGCCCACCCCCAGCGCCATCACGATGATCATGACGGGCTCGATCATGTTGGTCATGACCCGCAGCGCGATGCTGAGCTCGTTCTCGTAGGTATCGGCCACGTTTTTCAAGGCGCCGGGGACGTCGCCGGTGTCCTCCCCGATTTTCACCAGGTCCACCATCAACTGGGGAAAGATTTTGCTGCGGGCCAGCGGCTGGGCGATGGTTTTGCCGTCGGTGACCTCCTCGCGCGTTTTGGCGATGGCCTCTTTGACGACGATGTTGGAGATCACCTGCTCGGTGATTTTCAGGGCGGTCAGCACCGGGACACCGTTTTCGAGCAGGGTGGAGAGGGTGCGGGCGAACTGGCCGAACAGGTTGAGCTTGACCACCTTGCCCACGACGGGCGCGTTCATTTTCCACTGGTCAATCTTGCGGCGGCCCTCGGGGGTGGACTGAAACCGTTTGAAAAGGATCACTGCGGCCAGGGCGGTGAGCAGCATGAGCCACCAATAGCCCGAGAACAGGTGGCTGATGCTGACGAGGATCTGGGTCATCATGGGCAGGGTGACATTCATGCCCTCGAAGATACTGAGGAACTTCGGCAGCATGTAGGTCATGAAGAAGAACATGATGCCAATGCCCACCACCGCGACAAAAGAGGGGTAAATCAAGGCGGAGGTGAACTTGGCCTGAACCTGGGCGAACCGCTCGAAATGATCGGCCATGCGGCGCAGCACCTCGACCAGGGCGCCGCTGGATTCGCCGGCGCGGACCATGTTCACATAGAGGTCCGAGAAGATGCGGGGCTGTTTGGCCATGGCATCGGAGAGGCTGCGGCCCTCCATCACGTCCTGCCGCAATTCGCGGCTGACATCGGCCGAGATGCCCTTGGACTCGAGGTGGGTCATGCTGTTGAGCGCGACGGTCAGGGGCATGCCGGAATTGAGGAGATTGGCCAACTGTTGGGTGAAGGTGGCCAGTTCCTGAAGCTTGGGCTTGCGCTTCTGGGACAGAGCCACTTGCATCGAGGGCGGCAGCAGGGCCCGCCAGTTGAATTTCTCTTTGCCCCCGCGCTCAACAACGGCCACGGCGCCCCCCTTGGCCGCATCCACCGCCACCGGGAAGAGCCCCAGCCGCTCGATTTGGAGCAAAGCCGCCGAGCGGTCGGCGACGTCCAGAACGCCTTCGACCACTTCGCCCGTGCGGCGGCGGGCTTTATAGGAGAACTGTGGCATAAAACCAAACTGTGTTATGTATAAACCACAATCTAGCGGAAAGTTGCGCCAATCCAAGCGGCAAAACAGCTCGGGCTGTGGCTGGCCGTCTGGGGCGGCCTCGCGCTCTGGTTCCGGCGATTCCGCTCGCGGTAAAACTCCGCCGGCTTTCCGGACATCGCCGCTGCGGCTGCCCCGCTAAAGGCCGAGTTCGTTCTTTACGGAAGCGAACTGGTCGAGGGCAAAGGCGAGGTCTTCGCGCGAATGCGCGGCTGAAATCTGGGTGCGGATTCGGGCTTTGCCCTGCGGGACGACGGGGTAGGAGAAGCCGATCACATAGACGCCCCGCTCGAGCATCGCCTCGGCAAAGCGTCCCGCCAGCGCGGCGTCGCCCAGCATGACGGGAACAATCGGGTGCGTGCCTGGCAGGATGTTGAACCCGAGCCGGGCCATGCCGGCGCGAAAGAATTTCGTGTTCGCCTCGAGCCGGTCGCGCAGCTCGGTCGAGCGGGTGAGCAGTTCGAGGACCTTGAGCGAGGCCCCCGCAATGGTCGGCGCGAGCGTGTTCGAGAAAAGGTAGGGCCGCGAGCGCTGGCGGAGCAGTTCGATGATTTCCCGCCGTCCGCTGGTGTAGCCGCCGCTGGCGCCGCCCAGCGCCTTGCCCAGCGTGCCGGTGATGATGTCCACCCGTCCCATCACGTTGTGATGTTCGGGGGTGCCGCGGCCGCGCGGGCCCATGAAGCCGACCGCGTGCGAGTCATCCACCATCACCAGCGACTGGTACTGGTCCGCCAAGTCGCAAATGGCGGGCAGGTTGGCGATGTAGCCGTCCATCGAAAACACGCCATCGGTGGCGATGAGGCGAAAGCGGGCGCCGGCGGCCTCTTTCAACTTGGCCTCCAGGTCGGCCATGTCGTTGTTGCGATAGCGGTATCGCTGCGCCTTGCACAGCCGGATGCCGTCAATGATGCTGGCGTGGTTCAGCTCGTCGGAGATGATCGCATCCTCAGGCCCGAGCAGCGTCTCAAAGAGCCCGCCGTTGGCATCGAAACACGAGGAGTAGAGAAGGGTGTCCTCGGTGCCGAGGAACTGGCTGAGCGCGGCTTCGAGTTGTTTGTGGACGCCCTGGGTCCCGCAGATGAAGCGCACGCTGGCCAGGCCGTAGCCCCAGCGTTCGAGGGCTTCGCGCGCCGCCGCCGCCACGGCCGGGTGCTGGGCCAGGCCCAGGTAATTGTTGGCGCAAAGGTTCAGCACGGGGCGGCCATCCGAAACCCGGATGGTCGCGCCCTGCGGCGTGAGGATCACCCGCTCATGCTTGAACGTGCCCGCAGCGCGAATGCTGCTCAGTTGCGCCTCGAGATGCGATTGGAATGTGCCCATCATAAAACTGTGATCCGCGGCGTGTGGGGTCCGTCGCGCCGCGACGCCCCTGGGTCGCAGCGCGACAAGGGCCCCGGTTGCAAAGGGGGCGGACAGGAATGTCCGCACTCCGGCGGCTGCCGCGGCTGTCGCCGCCGTGCCGCCCACCGCAATCCTGGTGCGAGCAGGAATGTCCGCGTTCCGGCGGCTGCCGCGCGGTCAACGGCCGCTACTCGACTGCTGGCAGCTTGCCGGCCTTGTAGCTCGCCAGCGTTTCTTCCAGGTCTTTTTTCATTGCGGGCTCGGCGATCTCGATGGCCTTTTCCTGGAGGCGGACGGCTTCCTCTTTCTTGCCCTGGATGAAGCGGACGCGCGCCAGGGTGTCGAGGACGGAGGCATCCTTGCCCTTGGCGGCTTCATTGGCCCGCTCCGCCGCTTTGGCGGCGGCGCCGAGCAGCGGCTCGGCCAGGTCTTTTTGCGAGGCGAGCATCCACGCCAGCCGATTCTGCAGCATGACGTTGGTGGCGTCGCCGCTGCTGATTTTTTCCGTCAATTTGGCCGCGCCGGGCCGGTCGCCCTTCGACAGGAGGATTTGCAGCCGCGTTAGGTCCAGCCCGCCGCGCCGGTCCTCGGGGAGGATCTTTTCGACCTCGTTGAGGGTGGCCTCGGCCTTGTCCCATTCCTCGTTCTGCATTTGCTGGCCGAACTGGCGGGACAAGCGGGTCATTTCCGCCTTGTACTTCTGCTCCTTTTCGTATTCCGCCACGGCCTTCTTGAGATCATGCCTGCCAGCGAGCACCTCTTCGATCTGCTCCTCTTTGAGTCCCATCGGGTGGCCCAACCAGGCAATTTTGCCTTGCTTGTCCACCAGGAACGCGGCCGGGATGCCGTTCTGCCCCGCGGCTTCCATCCACGTCTCGGCCATCCTGCCCTTTTCGCTGCCCTGCTTGTCATCCATCGCCACGCGGTAGGTCATTTTTTCGCCCATTTTCTTGACAAAGGGTTCGACCTGCGACTCGTCGCGTTCCCACACGTTCTGGCCGATCACCACCAGTCCCTTGTCCTTGAACTTGGTGTGGAGCTCGTTGAGGTGGGGAATCGTTTGCCGGCAGGGACCGCACCAGGTGGCCCAAAACTCGACCAGGTAAACCTTGTCCTTGGCAAAGGCGGTGACCGGCTCGCCCTGGACCCATTTGCCCACTTGGAGCTTGGGGGCGGCATCGCCCACTTTGAGCGTGACCTCCTTGTCCTCCTGCTGCGCGGCCAGGGGCAGCGCGGCGACGGCCAGCACAGAGGCAATCAGGCTGAGGTGCTTCGTTTTCATAACAATCATATTTCCGGCAATTAACGGCGCGGCTCGAGTCGCTGCGGATCGAAGGACCCGCATGGGGGCGACCGGCCCTATCGGCATATCATACCCCATCCCCGGCCTGGCGCCAGTTCAGGATCACTTTCCCCGATTGGCCGCTGGACATGGCTTCAAAGCCCTTTTCAAATTCGGTGTAATGGAACCGGTGCGTGATTGCCGGTCGAATATCCAGTCCCGACTCGAGCATGACGGTCATTTTGTACCATGTTTCGTACATTTCCCGGCCGTAGATGCCTTTAATTGTCAACATGTTGAACACGACCTTGTTCCAGTCAAACGGGACGGGCTGCGACGGGATTCCCAGCATCGCAATTTTTCCACCGTGCGCCATGTTATCAATCATGTCCTTCAAGGCGGCCGGACTGCCGGACATCTCCAAGCCCACATCAAAGCCCTCTTTCATTCCCAACTGGGCTTGCACCTCCTTGAGGGAACGGCCGTTGCTGATGTTGACGGCCAGCGTCGCGCCCATCTGCCGGGCCAGCCCGAGCCGATATTCATTGACGTCGGTGACGACGACAAAGCGCGCGCCGGCGTGTTTGGCCACCGCGGCGGCCATGATGCCGATCGGTCCGGCCCCGGTGACCAGGACATCCTCGCCCAGGACCGGGAAGGACAGGGCGGTATGGACGGCGTTGCCGAACGGATCGAAAATGGCGGCCACGTCCCGGTCTATGCCGTTGTTGTGATGCCACACGTTGGTCACGGGGACCGAAATGAACTCCGCAAAGGCGCCCGGGCGGTTCACGCCGATGCCTTGGGTGCCCTTGCACAAATGCCGCCGGCCCGCCAGGCAGTTGCGGCACCGGCCGCACACGACGTGGCCTTCGGCGCTGACCGTGTCCCCCTCGCAAAAATCCTTCACATTGGCGCCCACCTTCACCACCTCGCCGACAAATTCATGCCCCACCACCATCGGGACGGGGATGGTCGCCTGCGCCCAGGCGTCCCACTTGTAGATGTGCAGGTCCGTCCCGCAAATCCCGGTGCGGTCCACCCGGATGAGCACGTCATTGATCCCCACTTCCGGCTCCGGCACGTCCTCCAGCCAGAGCCCCGGTCTGCGTTCTTTTTTCACCAATGCTTTCATGGCATCAAAGTTGTCTTGTTTATCGGAACCATTTCCAGTATATTAGACAGGGTGCATCCATTATGCAAGAACTTTTTCCATTATATTGAACAGCCATGAAACGTTCATCCGCTGCGCCCCGCTCCGCCCCGCCGGCCGAAGCCATCCACCGCCACCTCGGCGGCCGCGTCAAGCAGTTGCGCGCGGCCCGGGGGTGGTCGTTGGAAGCGCTTGCGCAATCCAGCGGGGTGAGCCGCTCGATGCTCAGCCAGATCGAACGCGAGCAGGCCAATCCGACCCTGGCGGTCACGTTGCGCATTGCCCGGGCCTTCGGGCTGAGCCTGGGGGAGCTGCTCGAGTCGCCCGGCGCCGCCTCGACGGTGACCGTGATTCGGGCCGGGGACCGGGCCTACCATTACCGTTCTGATGCCGACTGCGAGATTCGCACGCTCTCGCCGTTGAACCTGGAGAAGGATGTCGAGTTCTACGAATTGCGGCTCAAGGCCGGCGGCGCGCTGCGCAGCGCTCCGCACTACGAGGGCACGCGCGAGTTTCTGACCGTCCAGAAAGGCCGCGTCCGCGTTCAATCCGCGGGCGAGGTCGAGGAGCTCAACGCGGGCGACTCAGCCAGCTACCGGGCGGACGTCGAGCATGCGATCACCAACGCCGGGAAGGGCGACGCGGTGACCTACCTGATCGTGATCTACCGCTGAAGCGCGCCTTCGGTTTCCGCCGGGTATTTTTCGATCAGAGCCTGGCCGGTGCGGCGCAGGCGGTGGGCCAGCGCCTGCGGGCGGATGACGGTGGCGTGCGCGCCGAAACCCAGGACCCAGGCTTCGGCCTCTTCGAGGCTGTTGAGCCGCAGGCGCAGGCGCAGCAACCCGCCCGGCAGCTCGGTCAGCTCCTGGCGCGGATGCCACCGCCGGCCCCGGACCATGTCCGCCGCCCAGGCGTCGAACTCGACCACCACCTCATAGTCGTCGCCGCCTTTGAACACGTTCAGGCTGCCCTCGAGGTACTGGTTCGGATCAAATTTGTTGGGCATGGTGAACCGCTGCGGGGTGAGCTCCGGCCGCCGGAGGCGCGCCAGCGCGAAGGTTCGCATGCCCTGGCGGCGGACGTCGAAGGCGAACAAGTACCATTGGTTTTCGATGCAGGCCAGATGGTAGGGATGGACCAGGCGCTGCTGCGAGCGCGCCGCCCCGTGGTTGCGATAGAGAAACTTCAAGGCCCGCCGCTCCCGCAAGCCGCGCGTCAACACCTGGAAGATCTCCAGGTCCGCGTCCATGGGCGCGAAGGGCCGGAAGGACAGCACCTCGTCCAGGCTGCCGAGGGAAAACCGCACCGTTTGATCCAACTGCCCCGTCAGCCGCCGGAAGGCGGCCTCGAGCGGGCGCTGGAACGGCGTGCCGTGATACTGGGCGATCGCCTTGTGGGCCACCAGCAGCGCGAAGGTCTCCGCCTCGGTCATGGGGAGTTGGGGGAAATGCGGCACCGGGCGGGTGAAGTAGTATCCGTTCCTGCGCGCATCAAACTCCAGCGGCAGGTTCAGGCGCGTCTTGAGAAAATCCACGTCCCGCTTGATGGTGCGGGTGCTGACTTCGAACTCCCGCGCCAGGGTCGTGCAGTTGGGATACTGGCGGTTTTCGATCAACTGGTGAATCCGCATCATCCGCTCCATCGGCGGCCGACAAAACACATGCTCCGGAACCTTCGCCATCGCGGCCAAACTGATTAGGACAAATCCCCCGGTCCGACAACCGCAAAAAGAGGGGTGGGGCGGGGAAACCCAGGGGATGGACACGGTGTGAGTTTGGAATTAATGTGACGCGGTGATGCCGGATCATCCTCCAGCCAGCGGGCCCGATTCTCCGGGCGAGAAACAATGCGGAGGGGGCGCTGCCCGGGTTACGAGCCAATCACCACCCCATGAGAAAATCGCCTTGTTCCGCTCGTTGTTCCGGGGACGGGAGGACGTTTATGCGCGAAGATTTGAGAGCCGGACCAGCGGCCGGGCCGGCTACCAGCCTGCCTGCGCCCATGAGTGGGTCCGCGGGTTCTGTGACAAGCCAAGAATTAAATGTTCCGAATGCCACAATCGCCATTTTTTGCCGGTGACGGACGATGTCATTCGGCAGCACCTGTCCGGCGTGGACAATTGCGGACGGGAGTTTGTGATGGGGGTTTACCCCTTGTTGGCTGACGAAACCTGTTACTTCGTGGCGGTGGACCTGGACGGCGAGGCATGGCAGCAGGACGCGGCGGCTTTGCGGGAGACCTGCAGGCACCTGGGCCTGCCCGCGGCGCTGGAACGCTCGCGATCGGGCAAGGGCGGCCATTTGTGGTTGTTTTTCGACGAAGCCATTCCGGCACGCGTAGCGAGAAACCTCGGCTCTTTTCTGCTGACTGAAACGATGGAAGGCCGCCCGGAGCTCGGACTATCCTCCTACGATCGGCTCTTTCCCAACCAGGACACCGTTCCCCAGGGCGGATTTGGCAATCTGATCGCGTTGCCGTTGCAGAAGCAGCGTCGGGGCGCCGGCAACAGCGTGTTCCTGGACGAGGCATTTCAACCTTACGCGGACCAATGGAGTTACCTGTCCTCCCTGAAAAGAATTGCTCGTGAACAAGCGGAAACTCTCACCCGCGAGGCCGAACGCTGCGGGCGCATCGTTGGCGTGAGACTCGCGCTGGCGGAGGAGGACGACGGCCAGCCGTGGGCTGCCCCGCCCTCCCGCCGGTGGAGCCCTCCGCCCCTAACCGAACCCTTGCCCAAGACCCTCGAGTTGGTGCTCGGGGACCAGGTTTACATTGCCAAAGACCAATTGCCGCCGGCCTTGCGTAATCGTTTGATTCGACTGGCCGCCTTCCAGAACCCTGATTTTTACCAGGCCCAGGCCCTGCGCCTGCCGACTCACGGAAAACCGCGCGTTATTCATTGTGCGGAGGACCTGCCCAAACACATCGGCCTGCCGCGCGGGTGTTTGGAGGAAGCGCAAGCTCTCCTGGCCAGTCTGAAGATCCGATGCAGCTTGCGGGACGAGCGGTTTGCGGGAACGCGCCTTGATGTTGATTTTCGTGGGCAACTGCGGCCGGACCAGCAGGAGGCGGCCGCGGCTCTGGCAGCACACGACACCGGGGTGCTGGCGGCCACCACCGCCTTCGGCAAAACGGTGATCGCCGCGTGGCTCATCGCCCAACGCCGCGTTAACACCCTCGTTCTCGTTCACCGCCACCAGTTACTGGAACAGTGGGTCGAGCGCCTCTGTTCGTTCCTGAACCTTCCGCCCAAGTCAATCGGGCGCCTCAGCGGGGGGCGAAGGAAACTCAACGGCCAGCTCGATGTCGCGCTAATCCAGAGCCTGGTCCGAAAGGGCACTGTGGATGACTGCGTGGGTCACTATGGCCAGGTAATCGTGGATGAGTGCCATCACCTGCCGTCGGCGAGTTTTGAGCTGGTGGCTCGCCGGGCCAAAGCACGCTTCGTCACCGGCCTGTCGGCATCGGTCACCCGAAAGGATGGCCACCATCCCATCATCTTCATGCAATGCGGACCGGTGCGTCACCGCGTGAGCGCGAGACAACAGGCGGCGAACCGGCCTTTCGCCCATCATGTCCTGGTTCGCCCGACTGGCTTCCGTGCGACGCAGGCGCCGGCTGCCAGCGTGCGAGTGGAATTCCAGCAGCTTTGCCAAGCCCTGGCTCAGGACTCCGGCCGCAATCGAATGATTTGTGCGGACGTCCTTGCCGCAGTGAAGGCTGGCCGGTTTCCCCTCGTGCTCACGGAACGGACCGATCATCTGGAGGTGTTGGCCAAGGCGCTATCCGACGCGGGGTTGGAGGTGATCACACTGCAGGGGAGCATGAGCCGAAAGCAGATTCGGACGGCCATGACCGCCTTACGGAATGCGACCGAGGGCCGCGCGCTGGTGGCGACCGGCAAGTTCATCGGCGAGGGCTTCGACGAACCCCGCCTTGATTCCCTGTTCTTGACTCTCCCCGTATCATGGCGGGGCACCATCACGCAATACGTCGGCCGATTGCACCGTCTTCATGCCAGCAAACGTGAAGTCCACGTTTATGATTACGCCGACCTTGAAGTACCCCTGCTCGCGCGAATGTTTGATCGCCGCTGCGCGGGCTACGAAGCTTGTGGTTACACGCTGCTGCTGCCCGGGAGCGCTTTGCCCGGCTGGCCGCCCGAGGTGCCTTTGCCAATTGACCCCGAGTGGAAACGGGACTATGCGGCCAGCGTGCGCCGTCTGGTGCGCGACGGCGTGGATGTACCCCTGGCAAATCTCTTCCTGCACACGACCCGCAAACCGGAGGCGGAGGCGCAGGGGGTGGCGCGCGCCCGGAGCGTCAGCGAGGCCTTCCTGTATCGCCGGCTCGAGACCCTGCCCGAAACCACCGGCCGGTTCCAGTTAAACGCGCGCCTGCCGATCCCCTTCAATGCCGAAGGCTGGATGGAGGTGGATTTCCTTTGCGAGGCCGCGCGACTGGCCATCGAGTTGGATGGCGACCAGCACCTCGGGGATGCGGAGGCCTATCGTCGCGACCGGCGCAAGGACATCGCGTTGCAGGAACACGGATATTTCGTCATGCGCTTTCTTGCGTCTGACCTGGGCCGGCGACTTGATGACGTGTTGGACGCCATTCTCCGAGCGCTGGCGCACCAAAGCCGTCCGGCCCCGCCTCCCCGCCGCGCGTCGGCGGAAGCCCCGCTGCAGGAAGGCGACTGGGAACAATGGCCTGAAACCGAGGGTGGGGGTTCCTAGGAGCCCGTTGAGAAAGTAGCAGCGGACGTGAGTCCGCTCCCTTCACCGCTGTTGTTTGCGAGGAAAGTTTGAGCGGACTTACGTCCGCTGCTACCGAAAAGGAGTTATTCAACAGGCTGCTGGTGTACGGGCCTGGGGCTATTGGTCTGCGTCGCTGGCGGCTCAGGCCACTGCAGCCGGGGCGCCGCTGCGCACCGATTTTTCCTCCGCCTCGCAGATTTCCAGGGCGGTGAGGCCGTCCTGCGCGGTGACGATCTCCGGCGCGCGGCGTTGCAGGGCGCACTGAACCACGTAACGCACCTCCTCGTTGTAGCCGTCACCCTCCAGCCGCCGGACTTCGGGGTCGCGGCCGGCTTCAGTGATTTTGAGAGCCTCGGGGCCGCGCGAGAGGTCGAAATCGAGGGTCGCGCGCTCACAGAGGAGGGAGTAGGACATGTTGAAGCCCTTGGTCAGGAGCCAACTGCCCTCGGACAACACGACCGGGCCATGGGGGTATTGGTATTGCGTGACCACGTGGTCAATGGAGCCGCCGGCGCGGATGACGCCGGACGAGAAGACCGCGGCCGGCTTGCCGAAGAGGAAGTTGACAAAGTCCGTGTCGTGGATGTGGAGGTCGAACAGGGCGCCGCCGAGGTCCTTGCTTGTGTCGGCGTAGGTCCCCTGCTTGCTCCAGCCCGGCATTTCGGAGAAGCGGCTGAAGCGGGCGGAATAGACCCTGCCATACACCTGTTTGGAAACCACTTCTTTGAGGAAACTCCAGCCGGGCCAGAAACGCATGCACATCGCCGGCATCAGAAAACCGGGCGCTTGGCGGGCGACGGCCAGAATCTCCCTGGCCGCCGCCGAGGTTCGAGCCATCGGCTTCTCGCAGAAAACATTCTTGCCGGCTTTGAGCGCGGCGATGGCCTGTTCGGGGTGGAGGGGGGTGGGGGTGCAGAGGTCCACCAACTCGACGTCGGAGTCGGCCAGGACCTCTTCGAGCTTGCGGTACACCTTGACCTGCGGGCCGAGGTTGATGTCGTCGCTCTTTTTGATGTTCCCGGCCACGCCTTGCAACACGCCGTTGACGGGAAGACGGACGGCGTCGCAGACCGCGACGATTTTCGCCGCGGGGATTTGCTGGTAGGCGCGGAGGTGGGTAACACCCATAAAGCCGAGGCCAACGACAGCAACATTGACGGTGGCGTTGCCGGAGGGGGATTTCGCGGAAGTCATATCAGGTGTGAAAATGGAGGTTCAGAAAAGGGTTTCAAGTCAGACGGTTGCAATCAGCGGCTGGCAAAAATCTTTTCGATGAGCGCGCGGGCGGTGGAGATGTCCACCACGCGCTGGTTGCCCGCCTCCCGCTCGATGACGAAGTTGCCGGCGAAGTGCAGCGCGTCGAGGGTTTGGAAGAAGGCGGGCCAATTGACCTCGCCCGTGCCAACGGGAACTTCCTGGCCCCACTGACCCGGGACCTGGGTGCGGCGGGCGTCCTTGATATGCACCTGGCGAATCCAGGGTCCGAGGGTGCGCAGAGCCTCGATGGGGTCACCCTTATCGTAGAGGATCATGTTGGCCGGATCGAAATTGACGCCGACATTTCCGCGGGCCAGTTTCTGCAGGACGGTCTTGAGGGAGGCGGCCGTTTCCTGGCCCGTCTCGAGGCCGAGGGTGATATGCTCCGCCGCGAACAGGTCGGCGACTTGTCCGAGGCGCTTGAGCATTTTGGCAAAGTCGGGGTCGGCCGGGTCATGCGGCAGGAATCCGGCGTGGAAAGTGACGAGCTTCAGGTTAAGGCGTTGGGCGAGGGTGACCGTGGCGCGGATATTCGCCAGGTTCTGCTCCCAGGTGCCGTCGGGGGCAATGCCGCCGGTGAGGCGGATGCTCTCCAGCGTGGTGTAGTCCTCACCCACACAGCCGAACATGCCGGAAACGATCGTGATCTGCGCCTGTTCGAGAAGTTCGGGTGCGCGGCCCCAGGCTGCGGGGTTTTCCCGCAGCGGGTCCAGCGCCAGTTGCACGTTGCGGATGCGGGTCTGCCCCAGTTTGGCGATCAAATCCTCGGCGTTCGAGGGTTGGAGCGACCAACTGCAAACAGCCAGGCGTCGGGCCAGGGCGGCCGAGGGTGAAGGGGAAGGTTTTTGTGGATGTGTGTTTTGCATAGCGGAGTTTTGAATCGAGGGTGTTTAAGACGGTTTCGGAGCGCGAAAACGCTTGGGCAGAAGGTCGCGCACGGTTTGGACGATCAAATCTTCAAGGCCGGGGACGAGGCGGGTGGGCCAGTCGTAATAGATCATGGCGCCGCCGGCCTCGTAATCATAGGCCGGCGTCTGGAGGGCTCGCTCGGAGGGAATGTAACAAGCAACGCCGTTGGCGTAGGCGGTAACCCACAAGCGGTCGGGGTCGCATTCCCGTTTCAACCGCAGCGAGTAGTCCGAGACCACCTCGCCCTGAAGGAACACCCAGGCGAGGTCTTTGCCGAAAGTCCATGTCTGGATGCGGTAGGGCAGATGGGTGGGCAGCTTTTCGCTCTGGTCAAGCCGCGCCAGGTTCAGCCGGGCGTGCTGTCCAACGTATCCCGGGTCTTTGGCCTTCTGCTCCCACTCGGCGCGCGTTGGCAGGGGCGCAAAGGCCAGTCTGATGGCGCGTGTGCGGCACTCGAGCTTGCCGTTCACCGGAGTCAGCACGCCGTTTAAGACCTGATTCACGGCGCTCGCAAGCTCCTGGCCGTGGCGCTGGGCGAGGTCGAACCCCGGCCGCGGATGCGGATTAGCGTCGCCGCCGCACCCGATCGCGACCATGACGATGGCGCCGGGGTGGTCGCGCTCCAGGTATTCCTGCGCATAGCCGGCCCAATCGCCGCAAATCTGGTTGAACTCGCCGGTGAGAGTGGTGCAATGGCAGGCGTAGCCCGCGACGATTCCCCGCAACCGCCCGTCCTTGCCAGTCACAAACAAGACCGGCACCTCGCGATCCACCGGGCCGTCGGCCAGCCGCCGATTTGCGGCAAAGGAGGCGGTGCCCCGGCCGCGCGAAAGGCGGCCGGGCGCGCGGTTGTCGAGCGCCTCCAAGCCCAGGCGTTCGAGGGCCGCGACCAATTGGCGCGTGTAACGGCCGATCCGCTCGAGCTGATCCGAGGGCAGGGGGCCGAGGAACAAGTTGGTGAGGTAGCCTTCGAGGTGGGGGGCGGAATGAGTGTGCGTTGAACACACCGCCACCCGCTCGGGGTCGAGGCGCCGGGCCTGGGCCAGGCGCCGGGCCACTTCATCCCGCATCCAGGGGGGGATGCCGCAATTATCCACGCAGATCAGCAGTGCGGGCTTCTCGTGATCGCTGCCGATGGCCAGCGCCTTGGCCCAAATCCGCTGCGCGACGCCTTCGCACTCGGTTTTCCGGGCCGCATAACCACTCAGCCGGACGGGATAGTCGGGAGTGACATCCACCCGCGCAAGGCCAAGGGACCGCAGTCCCGCCCCCGGGGCGGAACGGACGGTCAGCGCGGGCAGGAGAAGCGCTCCTGCCGCCAGGACTGAAACGCAGCGACGCAGCACTTTGGAGAGTGTAAATAGCGTGAGGGAATAGAAAAGCAATAAAAAGTTAGTTGACCCTATTCCAACCGGCTTCTTCCGGGTAACGATTGCCTTTGCCTGGCCATTTGGAGTCATGGGCGCTGGGACGAAGCCGTTGCGTTGGGCAAACGGCCCGGAGCCTGGCAGGCCGCTGGGGCATACCCCCTGGACCCGCCCGACGCCCGGATTCAGCCCGGATTCGGCCTTGTCAAGCCCGGCGGTCTTGCGCCACCCTTGAGTGATGCAATCGCACGAGATTTTGCGCGAAGTGCTGCAACGCAGCAGCCCGAAGCAGGTCGCGGCCGATCTGGGGCTGTCGGTTTCCATGATTTACAAGTGGGCGGAGCCGGCGGACCCGACGGCGGGCAGCGGCAGCACCAACCCGTTGGATCGAGTGGATGCCCTGGTGCGCTCCACGAACGACTTGCGTATTGTGCAGTGGATTTGCCAACGGGCAGGGGGCTTCTTTATTCGCAACCCTGAAACCGGGGGGCCCCACGCGTCGTATTTGATTCCCGCCACCAATGAGATCGTGCAGGAGTTTGCCGATTTGCTGGCCGTCATCGCCACGGCTGCGGCTGACAATGAAATCACCGAGCGGGAGGCTGCCAAAATCCGGGCCAGGTGGGAGGAATTGAAGTGCGTCACCGAAGGGTTTGTGGCCTGCTGTGAAAAGGGGAATTTTACCACGTTGAAGGAAAAAGCCGCCCATCTGAAGCCCTTCGGGACATGATGCGGCAGATTTGAAGCCGCTCGTGAAGCCTGGCGCCAGGTGGCCAAGCGCCTGAGCGCCAAGCGGCGGTGTCTGGCAATGACCTCCCTCCTTAATTGCATCTTGAGAATCCGGCTTTGCGCGTTCGCGGCGGCAGCACTGTTTTGGGCTGCTTGCGGGCACGCCGCGGATTCGGCGCCGGCGCAAGCCCTGGCGGCGGGGGACTCACCTGCGGCAAAGCGCGATTGGATTGACTCATTAAAAAACCCCGTGGATTGGTTCGAGTGGGGATTCGATTTTCGGCTCCGGAACGAATATGTCCATAATGGCGCCCAGATCGAAAGCGATCTCGAACAGAATACGACGGATGGGCTGCGCTTGCGGCCCCGCGTCTGGACGTCTGTCCACCCCTCGACGAACGTGAGCCTGAACGCCCGGCTGGTTTCTGAGCCGCGCTACTATTTCCGGCCCGGCAGCCGGGAGGGCTGGAGTTTGGAGGAAGGTTTATTCGACCTTTTCAATGTGCGGCTGGAGCAGGTGCCAGGCCAGCCATTGACTGTTACCCTGGGGCGCCAGGAATTGGCTTTTGGCAACCGCTGGCTGATTTGGGATGGTTCGACGACGGATGGCACCCGGACCGAGTTCTTTGATGCCGCGCGCCTGACGCTCGAAGTGGAGGATGCTCGAACGACCCTGGACGCCATTTACATCAGCCAAGCCGCCGAGACGGAGAGTTGGCTGCCGGTGATCAATGATCATGACCGCCTGATTACCGAGCAGGACGAGCAAGCCGGCGTGCTTTACATTCGCAACCGGTCGCTGCCGAAGACTCAGTTGGACGGTTTTCTCATTTTCCGTCATCAAGAAGCGGTCTCGGCGAGAGGCAATCAAGGGGATGTCTGGACTGCGGGGGCCCGAGCCGAAGGACCGTTGGCGGAACGCTGGCAGTACCGGCTCGAGTCCGCCCCGCAGTGGGGCCGTCTTAATGGCCGGGATTTGCGGGCCTGCGGCTTCAACGGCCGTTTGACGTTTCTGGCGGGCGGCTCGTGGCAGCACCAATTTCGCGCGGGCTACGAGTATCTCTCCGGCGATGATCCGGCGACGGACGCGAACGAGGGCTGGGACCCGTTCTGGGCGCGGCGGGCGCAATGGAGCGAACTGATGGTCCTGAAGTTCGCGATTGAAAACCGCGGCCGCGCCGGCGACTACAAGAACCTCCAGCGGCCAAACGTGGGCTGGTCGTTCCAGCCGGCGCCGCCGTTGACGATCTCCGCGGACTACATGCCCTTGTTTGCCAATGAGCCGGCTTCAAGCACCGCGTCCTACGGGGGAGGCGGCTATTTTCGCGGGCATCTGCTCCAGGCCATCGCCCGCTTCAAACTGAACCGTCACTGGAGCGGCCACCTCTGGAACGAGTGGTTCTGGCCGGGAGACTTCTATGCCCCCGATCAACGCGAACTGGGAGTTTTTGTTCGCGCGGAAATCAACTTTGTTTTTTAGCGGCGGCGGCGGCAGAGGATGCCGCAGCGGCCGCCGGGCGGGGCCTGGCGGGTGCGCGGGACCCGTGTGGGAGGGATTGTCTAGAGCGGCAGCGAGGACAACGTGATGCTCAGGACCGAGGTCTCGCCGGGTTTCAACGTGATTTGGTTGGAGCTGACATTGCCCGACTCGACGCAGACCATTTGCAGGTATTCGTCGTTGCCGAAATCGGGCATCTGCTGCGCTTTGGCGACCCAGGGATTCCAAACCACCGTGGACGCCGACCCGGCCTTTTCGATTCGCAAACGGCGGCTCAGCCGGGGGTCAATAATCTCAACCGGGGCCGTGGTGTTCAGGTAGATGCGGTCCACTTCCGAGGCAATGCGGATTTCGCGCCGCGTCTCCCGGGCGCGGGCGAAATTGGCCACCTTGTCGAGGTATTCCGCGCCTTCCAGACCGCAAATTGAAATATCAGTGACGTTGCCGACCGCGAAGTAGGTGTGGAAACAGTTTTCGAAGACGAGGGGGTCCTCCTGCGATTGATTGGTGACTTCGAGGCGCAGGCCCAGGGTGTCTTTGACGGTGATAATGCAATCGGCGGTAAACGGCGGGAACGCCGAGGCCTCGGGACAATCCGGCAAGCGCAAGCGGATGCTGACCGAGCCGTCGGCCTGGGGCACAAACTCCTTGAGGTCCCAGCGTTTGATGCGGGCGAAACCGTGCTGTCCGAGGCCCTCGCGCATTCCAAACCAGGGGAAGATGATGGGAATGCCGCCGCGAATGGGCTGGTTGTCGGCAAACCGGCTGCATTGGCTCATGAAGAGCATGGGGGCGTCGTTGTTTTTCTTGAAATGGGTGACGTGGGCGCCATGCAGGTAGATTTCCGCAGTGCTCCAGGGGGTGATGACCTCGAGCATCGGCATTTCATTCTGGCCATCGAGGAAAGTAATCCGGCCAGCGGTTGGCTTCGTGATATCCGGCTGATTCTTTTCGGTTTGCATAACGGGTCCTCTGCCCTCTTATACCAACGCCCTTGACAAGAGTGCACGCCAAATTTTCAACTTTTTTGGAAGGCGTTGCCGGCGCGAAGGGTGGCGCTTGGGCGTGGCAGCCGAGGCGGCGCCCGTGGCGGCGGACGCAGGTTGTCCGAGCAGGGATGCGAGGGGTCAGCGGCCCAGGACCGCTTTCAAGGCGTCGAGGCAGCGCTGGTTTTCCTTGGGCGTGCCCACCGAGATTCGGACCCACTCGGGCAGTTGGTAGCCGCCCATGGGGCGAACGATCACGCCGAGCTTCTGCAGTTCGACGAACACGCGCTGGCCGTCTCCCACGCGCACGAGAATGAAGTTGGCGGCCGAGGGGATGAAATCCAAACCCAGCTTGCGGAAGGCGCGTTGGTAGAACTTGAGGCCGCGGGTGTTGATGCGCCGTGTCCGCTCGACATGCGGCCGGTCATCCAGGGCGGCGAGCGCTCCGGCCTGGGCCATCGAGTTGATGTTGAACGGCTGCCGGATTTTTTCCAGCTCGGCCATCAAGTCGGGATGGCCGATTCCATAACCGAGGCGCAGCCCGGCCAATCCATAAATTTTGGAGAAGGTCCGCATCAGGACGAGGTTGGGGCGCTGGCCGTGGCGCACCTCGGGCAGCAAATCCAAGGGCTCGTCCAGGAATTCAATATAGGCCTCATCCAAGGCCAGAACGGTCTGCGGCGGGACCGCCTGCACAAAACGCCGCAAATCTTCGGCAGCCGCGCAGGTGCCGGTGGGATTGTTCGGATTGGCGACGAAGACCAGGCGGGTCCGTGGCGTGATGGCCGCCAGCATGGCGTCCAGATCATGGCCATAGTTTCTGGCCGGGACAGTGATGAGCGTCGCGCCGAACAGGGCGGTGACAATGGGATAAACGGCGAAACAGTATTGCGAGACGACCACCTCGGCGCCCGGCTCGAGCAAGGCGTGGCCGAGCAGTTCGATCACTTCGTTGGAGCCGCTCCCCAGCACGAGGTTGGCGGGCGCCAGGCCCAGTTTGGCGGCCAGCTTTTGTTTGAGGTAGAAGGAGTTGCCATCGGGATACAGATGCGCGTGGCCGGCCGCCTTGCGCATGGCCGCCGCCGCCAGGCGCGAGGGCCCGAGCGGGTTTTCGTTCGAGGCGAGCTTGATGATGTTTTCCGCCGGCAAGCCCAGCTCGCGCGCCACTTCTTCGATGGGCCGACCCGGCTGGTACACCGGAAGAGTCCGGAGGACCGGATTGGTGGTAAAAGGTAAAGACATAATTTTGTGAACAGTGAGGGGCGATTCCCGAGGCTAGCCGGCCGGTCCCTCCTCGCCCGGCAGGCTGCGGCCCGCGCCCGGGTAGAGGATATCGTAATCCACGGCCTGGACGCCGACGATGGCGGCGACGCCCAGGATATCGTGAGCGTTGGAGCCGCGGGAGACATCGGCGGCCGGCCGGTCCAGGCCCAGGAGGATCTGGCCATAGGCGTTGGCGCGGGCCACGTGCCGCACCAGTTTGCTGGCAATGTTGCCGGAGTTGAGGTCGGGAAAGATCAGCACGTTGGCGTTGCCCACAATCGGGCCGTCGGGACACTTGCGGGCTGCGATCTCGGGCACCAGCGCGGCATCCACCTGCATCTCGCCGCCAAAGATGGCGTCCAGTCCGCGGGCGGCGGCTCTCTGCTGCGCCAGAGCCGTGGCGGCCTGGACGCGCCCCACCGAGGGGTGAACCGAGCTGCCCTTGGTGGAAAACGAAAGCAGGGCGACTCGAGGCCGCACTCCCAGCAGGTGCCGGGCGAGCTGGGCCGTGGAGACCGCGATGTCGGCCAGTTGCTCGACGTTCGGCTCGGGGATGACGCCGCAGTCGGCCATGAACAACACCCCTTGCTCCCCGAACCGGGAATCCTCGACCTCCATGATCAGGCAACTGGAGGCGGTGGTGGTCTGGGGCGCCACTTTGATGATCTGAAACAACGGGCGCAGCACACTGCCGACGTTGAGGTTGGCGCCGGAGACAAAGCCGTCCGCCTGGTGCATGGCCACCATCATGGCGCCGAAATAGTTGGGCTGCAGCATCGCCTCGCGCGCCTCGTAACTCTTCATTCCTTTGGAGCGCCGCAAGACCTCGAACCGGCGCGCGAAATTGTCCAGGTCCTCGCTTTCGGCGGGGTTGATGATCCGAATGCCCTCGAGGGAAATATTCAGGGCGCTGGCCACTTCCTTGATTTCGGTCCGGTCTCCGAGCAGAATCGGCGCCCCCAAGCGCAGTGAATAGAACTGGCGCACGGCCTGCAAAATGCGCGGCTCGGTTCCCTCGGGGAACACCAGCCGCTTGGGATGCCGCTGCAGCTTTTCAATAACACTGCCGATGAATCGCATGGCCGGTTGGTGTACTCCACCGGCAGGGAATCCGCAACAGCAGAGTCGTGTGACGGGCGCGCCTTGCCGGCGTCCTGGGCCGGGCCCCGTCGGTTCCCTGCACCGGTCTGCCATCCGCCCGGCCTTTGGGCCCTTTTGGGATATTGGGGCATATTCGGGCTTGCGTTTTGGCTCGCCGGCTTGGAAGATGCTGGCCCTTTTATATGGAATCAGACGCAACAGAGTTGGCGGGGTTTTGGAAGGCTTATGCCTGGGCCGAAGCTCACAAGAAACAAGTCGCTTATGGCGCCGTGGGTGTGGTGGCGGTGGGGCTGATCGTGTTTTTCGTGATCTGGCAGCAACAGGAAAAGGCCGCCGCCGCCCGGCACGCGATTTCGCGGACCTATTTTGAGCAGATGATTTCGGGCAATGCGGTGGCAGGCAACCCGGACGCGTATTTGAAGGTGGCCTCGGAGCATGCCAAGTCGGACGCCGGGGCGCGGGCGCTGTTGTTGGCGGCGGCCAGCTATTTCACGCAGGGCAAGTTTGCCGAGGCGCAGGCGCAGTTTCAGAAATTTGCCAGCGAATACCGGGAGAGCCCGCTGCTGGGCCAGGCGCTGCTGGGGTCCGCCATCTGCCTGGAGGCGCAGGGCAAGACCAACGAAGCCATCGCCGCCTACAAGGACCTGGTGGAGCGGCGTCCGAATGAGCCGTGGATCGCACAAGCCAAGTTCAACCTGGCCAACCTTTACGAGGCGCAGGGCAAAGCGGATCAGGCCGCGAGTTTGTTTGAGGACGTCAGCCGGGCTTCGCCGTACGGGTCACTGGGTTCGGAGGCGGGCATTCGGCATGAGGAACTGTTGGCCGCGCATCCGGAGCTGGCGCCCAAGCCGGTGGTCGGCACCAACGCCCCCTTGCAGATCGAAGCCAAGTAAGGCGACTGCCAGCGCGTTGGGAAAAGCGCGCCCAACCGGGCCATGCCGGCCATGAGAATTACGATTATCGGCACCGGTTATGTCGGATTGGTGACGGGCACCTGTTTTGCCGAGGTGGGGCACCAGGTGGTCTGCGTGGACAACGACGCGGAGAAGGTGGCGCTGCTGCAGCGAGGAGGAATTCCCATTTATGAACCGGGGCTCGAGGACCTTATCCCCGGGAATGTGAAGGCCGGCCGGCTTCAATTCACCACCAGCACGGCGGAAGGGGTGCAAGCCTCGGACGTCATCTTTATCGCCGTGCCGACGCCGCCGCTGCCGGATGGGGCGGTGGATTTGAGTTTTATTGAAAAAGTCGCGCGGGAGATTGCCGGGGCCATGACCGGTTACAAGATTGTCGTGGACAAGAGCACGGTGCCGGTGAAAACGGGGGACAAGGTGGCCGAGACGATCAAGCGATATTGCCGGGCGCAGGTGGAATTTGACGTGGTCAGCAATCCGGAGTTTTTGCGCGAGGGTTTTGCGGTGGAGGACCTGATGAGGCCGGACCGGGTGGTGATCGGGGTGAGGTCGCAGCGGCCGGTGGCGGCGATGAGGGAGGTTTACGCGCCGTTCGACGCCCCGATCCTTGTTACCGACATCAATTCGGCGGAATTGATCAAACACGCGTCGAATTCGTTTCTGGCGATGAAGATTTCCTACATCAACGCCCTGTCGGTGATCTGCGAGGCGACGGGGGCCAATGTCCAGGAGGTGGCCCACGGCATGGGGATGGACGCGCGGATCGGGCGGCGGTTCCTGGAAGCTTCGCTGGGATTTGGCGGGAGTTGTTTTCCGAAGGACCTGAGCGCGTTTATCAGGATCGCGGAGGAACTTGGCTACGATTTCAGGCTGCTGAAGGAGGTCCAAAGGATCAACCAGGAGCAAATGAGCCGGTTCGTGAGGAAGATCAAGGACACGCTCTGGGTGCTGAAAGGCAAGCGGATCGGTGTTTTGGGGCTGGCGTTCAAACAAAACACGGATGACGTGCGGATGTCGCCGGCCATTGAGTTGTGCCGGCGGTTGCAGGAGGAAGGGGCGCTTCTGCGGGTGCATGATCCCAAAGCGATGGAGAAGGCGCGGGCCGTTTTGCGGGATGTGACTTATGTGGAGGACATGAACGAGGTGGCGGAGGGATGTGACGCGCTGGTGATTGCGACGGAGTGGGAACAGTTCAAAAGACTGGACCTCGAGCGGGCGCGCAAGGCCTTGTCGCATCCCATCCTCTTCGACGGTCGGAACCTGTTCGATGTGGGGGAGATGGAGCGGCTGGGTTTTATTTACAAGAGCATCGGGCGATGAGCGGCGGGTTCAAGGCGGGAGAGGCCATCGAGGTGGCGGCCGCGTTGGTGTTCCGCGAGGGCAAGCTGCTGATCACGCAGCGGCCGGCGGAGGCGCACCTGGGGGGATTCTGGGAATTTCCCGGCGGCAAGCGCGAGGCGGGGGAATCGTATGAGGAATGCCTGGTGCGGGAGCTTCGGGAGGAATTGGGGATTGAAGTGCGGGTGGGGCCGCTGATTGCGGCGCTGACGCATGAGTATCCCGAGAAGGCGGTGCATCTGGAGTTCTTCCAATGCCAATGGACTGGGCGGGAGCCGCAGGCCCTGGAATGCGCGGCGTTCAAGTGGGTAACGCGGGAGGAGCTGCGGGATTATCCGTTCCCGGCGGCGGACGCGCAGCTTCTGGCCCGACTGAGCGCGGAGCCGCGGTTATGGGCAGCCTGAGGCAAGCGCGCGAGCCCGGGGGCGGCGCGGCCAGGGTTCAGCCGTAAACCTGTTCGATCACCTGGCGGAAAAGATTCTCGCCGACCTGGACGATTCTCATTTCGCGCTCGGCGTTTTCCGGGGAATCGCTGGCATGGGCGGCGTTGATCATCACGCTCTGGCCGAATTCCCTGCGGATGGAGCCGGGCGGGGCTTTGGAGGGGTCGGTGGGGCCGAGGACGTCGCGGATTTTCCGGACGGCATCCACGCCTTCGTAAACGAGGGCGATGCATTTTTCGCTGCCGGGCTTGTTCATTTCCTCGGGCGGACACTCCGACGGAGCGCGGCCTGACATGAAGCGGACGATGTTCTCGAACTGGTTATCGCCGAAGGCCGGGCTCAGCACTGCGCCCAGTTGCCGCTCTTCTTCCGGTCCGATCTTGAAGCCCATTTCCCGTTCAATGGCGGCCTTGGCGCGCGCGGCCACCATATCCTTCAGCTTGGTCCGCAGCACCTCGCGCACCGGGCCGTAGAACTCGATGGCTTGGGACACGCTCATCCGGTGAAGTTTGACGCCCACAATAAACAGGCCGGTGCGCGAGAAGAAATCTATCATGTTCCCGGGACGGCCTGTCGGGAAGCGGAAGTTTTCGGGCTTGATCAGGACCAGGGTGCGCTGGCCGGTTTCCCCCGGCTGATAGGAAATGACGTTTTCAAGCACGCCCCCGTCTGTATCCGAGTACTTGGCCCAAACCTTGAGCTTGGATTGGGCCTCCTCGCGGGTGGGTGCGGCCAGCACGGCCGGTTCGAAGTAACGGACCTGGCCGTCGTCGCCGATGATCAGGTCGCCGTAGGTGTCGCGGATGGTTTCGCCGCTCCGGCGGTTCAGGCTGATGTGGCCGACCACCGAGCGGGTGCGCCGGACGGCATCCTCACCCTGGAACAGGAGCATCATCACGCGGCGGCGCCGGCCGGTTTTGGGGTCGGGCGAGAAGTTTTGGAGGATATAGTCGCGCAGCATCTCCTGGATCCTGCGATCCTGGGGATCATCGGCGGAAATGATCTGGTCGGCGTACTCGTTGACCAGCGCCTGGCTGGGGGCGAACATTCGCGCGGCCACCAACTCGACACCCGTCCGGGCGATGAGGCGGCTGATAATGCCGCCTGTACGCGATTTGTGGAGGGAGTAAGGGGTGATGATTACATATGAAAGTTCTTGAGGCATAGGCTCTTAATGATTTTTAGGAGGATCAGCCGCCGGAGGCGTATCGGTCGCAGCGGGGGCGGATTTTCCCCCCAGGATTTTGAACATGACAGTGCCGCAGGTCGGGCATTTGCCTTTGATGGCTTTTCGCCCGTTTTTCATCGTCTCTTCGACCGCATCCACAATTTCCTTCTTGGATTTACACTTGACGCAGTATCCTTCGGGCATAAAAAAGTTTGCTGCCTTGGCGCTCCATGCGCCCTGGCAGTTACACGGTTAGGCTATCGGGCGGGCTTGGGGGCGTCAACAGCGAAAAGGCGGGGCTGGTCGCAGCGGGGGGCTTGGACGGAGGATGAGGATGGCTGCCGCCGCCTCAAGGAGGATGAACGGCTCGCAGCCGGTCGCACGCAGGTATTACAAGAACCATAATACTCTGGACATCAATATATTACGATTCTTATGTATCTTATGATCTCAGCGCGGACGCCGCCGGGAGGATACAGCGGCAGGCTCCGGCGCGGGCGTCGTAACCAGGCTGGTCGTAGTTTCCCTACCGGGAGATACCACGACTCCTATGGCCCGAATTGATGGAGGCGCCCCGCGCGACGCTTACGAAACATTGCCTGGAAGGCCCATTCTTCTTCGGGGAATGGCATCTTGACGGCGGCGAGGAAGCGGAGGTGGGCCGCAGTCCAGGGTTTGGTGGCAGTGCGCGCTGCCGGTGGTCGCGTCTGTTGGAGAACCCCGCCAGGAGACATTGGGTTACATCCAAGCATTTAAGGCGAGGTGGACCCTTGAAAACACAGGGGATTGCGGGGTCCAAAGTGGTGGTGGGCATGGTGGCAGCAGACAGGAGCAGAAGGGGGGGTCACTGCTTAGATGGGGATTCGTTTCCAGTCAGAGGGTGGTGTAGCCGGCAGGCCAACCTTGCCAGATCATCGCCGTCCACCATTCGAACAGTTGGCCCGCTCCCGGGATCTTCAGCAGCGGGGCGAGTGGCAGGTAAATCCACCATACTCCATCGGGCAAGTATGGTTGGTGGAAGGCGTCGTTGGTCGCCCAGGCGACCGGGCCGGTGCTGAGAACGTAAAGCGGCAGGCAAATGGCCAACCAAAGGGCCACGCGCGGGGTGGGGCGAGAGGAGCAAGCCCTATCGAGCGACGGTTTCATCCGAGCGGCAGCGTAACACCTGGTCAGGTTTTAAGCCAGCTTTCAGCATGATTGATTCCCGGCATATCGCGTCCCCGCTCCTCGGCGCCATTCACTGGCAGATCGAGGTCTCCGGGTTCTGCCGCCGCCCCGCTTCGGTGCTGGGGTTGTCTGCGACAAACTGATGTGGGCCCTGCGAGCGCCGTTTCGCTATGTTTTCTGTTGACGAGCCCCGCCCTTCTCGCCAAATTTACTTGTACCATTCACCATGCAAATACAGGTGCAGCCATTTTCAAGGGTAGGGCCGCACGTGCTGCGGTTCATCCCTGGAAGGCCCGGGATGAGCCACTTGCGGCTCGATCGCTGTTAGCCCAATAAACACGACAGAAGCCACCACCGAAACAAACATGAAGACGCAAGGTACAGTCGCAATAGTATTGATAGGTTTGGCCGTCGGGTGCGCCCATTCACAGAGGGCAGGACCGAACTTACGCACACCGGAATCGGCCATAATTGGTTTCACGAAGGCCGCAGCTCAAGGGAATGCAAAATTGGCGCAGTCTTACTTCCTCCCTGGCGGCGTTGACTACCAGGACATTTGGGAGGCGCTCACCGCCAAGCCTGGAACGGACCGGTATCCAGCGCGGGTCATGTTGGAAGCAGTTGATCCCAGCGGCCCAATAACAGTGAAGAGCAAGAAGGAGACCGAATACGGCTTGAAGGTGGTTTGGCAAGTCACATTCCGCAGGGGATTTGAAATCGAAGGAAAGAAAGTGGAAGCCGGGACGCAATACGACTTCGATGCTACCCTGAAGAAAACGGAAAAGGGCTGGCTGATTGATAATTTTTGAATAGGGGTTCAGTCCGGCGGCGGCTGGAAGCGCGGCGGCTCGAACCACGAGATGAATCGGGCTTGGAGGAGCTGCGCCGGGAGACCACGCTCACCATCAAGGAGGCGCTGGGTTGGTACGTTTAGGCGCGCCCCGGAGCGCCCGCGTGCGCCTCCACCTGGCCGTGAAGCAGCCGAGAGGCAGCAACCGCGCCCAGGGGCAATTTGGAATTTGAAAGCAAAGGCACATTGAAGAGTGACGCCTTTACTGATTCGGGGCGGGTTCGGTTCATTCCGAAAGCCGACCAGATTTGAGAGGCGCAGATCACCGAGTCAGTAAACCAACGAATCAAGCAGGTTGTTATTGTTTCCTGCGGTAAACGCGCACATGGTCAACTTCCATTGCCTTGCCGTCAATTGCGTCGGTGACTTTTCCCGCCCAGGGGATTACCGCCAGGCTCAAATAGATGGATGCCGGGCTGTGACAAAATTCGTTCTTCACGCGCCGGAGTTCCGTACCGTCCAGATAGAACACCAATTCGTTTTCGTTCCAGTCCAGACCGTAAACATGAGCCTCGCGCGCAAAATTCTTTCCGCTGAAAGTGAATTTCCGGGGTGAAGTCGGGTGAGTACGTTTGCCGTTGACAAGATGAGTGTCGGAATGGTTGTGAATGTTGATGTTGAGTTTATCCGGGAAATGTCCCTCGTTAATGTCAATTTCGAACAATTTACCCCGGGTCATTTTGTTTGTGCCTGTGGGCATCAACCAAAATGAATTGTTCAGTCCCTCGGCTTCGGCGTAGCGGTAGCGACATTCAAAGTAACCGTATTGGAAAGTTTCCCGGGTCCAGATACTACCGGCGGTCCAATCCTGTCCGCCGCGCTTTTCTTTCCTTGCCACAAGCCGCAGCAGACCGTTGGTAACCATTACGTTTTCCCGCCAGCGGCTGCTCAGGATATGGCCACTTGGTCCGTTTTGCGATATCCAACGCTTGTCCAGGTCCTGGTCGGTTCCGTCGAATTCCTCGCTCCAGATTAATTCCCATTTGTCGGCGCCGCCGGGCAGCATGGAGGGGGTTGCCGGAGTCTGTTGTTGCGCCTGCGCAAAACAGGATGTCAGCGCGATTAGCAATATAACTGTCGGTCTCATTGGTTTAAGTTTTGGAAGTCCGGTTAGAGATAATCATCTCAGTCCATCAGTGCAAGACGGCAATCAACGCCCCGAAGGGCAACGTCCTCGTGGCCGCGCCGGCGGCGCCGGTGATCCCGGTGATGGCGCTGGTGGTCAAGGCGACAGGCCCGAGGTCTGGCGGGAATCACTCGGAGCGTGTTCCAGCCTTTGAGTTTTCAAACAACTGGAACTCCCAGATGGTTGGGCCGTCGGTGGTCTCGGTGAGGTTCAGGCGGACCCGCTGGGCGGTGACCGGGGCGAATCGAACCGCGAGCCGGGCGCCGAGATTCACTCCTTGATAGCAAGGCTTCCATTGGCCGTTGTGGAGGTATTCGATGGCGAACTTGCGGACGCGCCTGAGTTCCGGGTAGGCCTGGCGGATGACAGCGCGACTGAAGGTCTTGGGTTGCCCGAGGTCAACTTCGATGTACAGATTATCGTAAACCTCGGCCGGGATGGGGCCGCGATTGGGGCAGTTGGTATTGGTGTTGGCGCGCGACCAACTGATTTCCGTGCCCTTCAGACTGACCGGCCCCCAATGGATGAACATGCCGAACCGGGCCTCGGCCCACCAGCGGAGGTGCTCAGGGTAGGGCCGCGGCGTGGCTGGGGCTTTTTCGGCGGGCTGTGGCTCCGCAGCGGAGAGGGTCAGGCCGGCCAGGAGCACGGAGAACGAAACGACTAGGGTGACTTTTGAAGGGTTGAGTTTCGGGAGGGTTCCGGTAGTCTGCGGCTAGCGGACCCTATGGAGCCTTTGACAACACTCGGCATCTCGCTGGGACTTGGCCTGCTGATCGGCTTGCAGCGAGAGCGGACCGACAACCGCCTTGGCGGCATCCGCACTTTTCCCATCGTCAGCCTGTTCGGCACGTTGTGCGCGTGGCTGGGCGGGGTCTATGGGGGCTGGGTGATCGCGGCGGGGCTGCTGGCGGTTTTTGGCGTTGGGGCGGTTTACAACGCCCTGGCACCGCGCCTGCCGGAAAGTGACCACGGCCAGACGACGGAAGTCGCGGCGCTGCTGACGTTTGCCTTGGGGGCCTACCTGGTGGCCGGGGACCGAACCGTGTCGGTGGTGGGGGCGGGGGTGCTGGTCATTCTGCTGCATCTGAAAGAGCCGATGCACTTGTTTGTGGCGAAGATGGGCCGGCCGGACATGACGGCGATCATGCAACTGGTGGTGATTTCGCTGATCGTGCTGCCGTTGTTGCCGGACCGGGCCTACGGCCCCTACGGAGTGCTCAACCCGTTCGATATCTGGCGGATGGTGGTGTTGATTGTGAGCATCAGCCTGGCCGGGTACATCGCCTATAAGTTTGTTGATCCCAAGGCGGGGACCCTGCTGGGCGGGTTGCTGGGCGGGCTGATTTCCAGCACGGCGACCACGGTTTCGTACGCGCGCCGCGCGCGTTTGGCTTCCCAGAGTTTGGGCCTGGCCGTGCTCGCGATCCTCGCCGCCTCCAGCGTCACTTTTGTGAGGGTGATGATCGAGGTCACGGTCGTTGCGCCGGCGCACGTAGGGACACTTCTGCCTCCCATCGGGGCGATGCAGGCCTGCATGATCCTTGCGGCGGCTGCGGCGTATTTCAGCTTGGGGGCTGAGCAGGAGGAGCCTCCCGCCCCGGCCAACCCGGCGGAACTCAAGACGGCGCTGATCTTCGCGGCGGTTTATGCCCTGGTGCTTTTCTCGGTCGCAGCGGTGAAGGACCACTTTGGCGGAACCGCCCTGTATGGGGTCGCCATCATCTCGGGGCTGACGGACATGGACGCGATTACGCTTTCGGTTTCGAGAATGGTCACGGACGGCCGGATTGAGAGTGTGAGCGGGTGGCGCCTGATTTTGGTGGCCTCGCTATCGAACATTATATTCAAGGGGGTCGTGGCGGGTTTGCTGGGGGGATACCGGCTGGGGTTGCGGCTGGCTATTTACTTCGGTCTGGCCCTGGCCGGCGGGCTGGCGATTTTATGGCTCTGGCCCACGGCGGGTGTGGCGGGCTGAGGCGTGGAGCAACAGAGAACTTCACAAGCCCCACGGGCGGTGCAACGGGGTAGGATTGCTCAAGGACAACCCGGCAGGCCGAGGCAAACCGGCGGTGCCCTGGTTCACGGCTCCTCGAGGATAATGCCGCGCTGCGGGGCGCCGCCGGGAAAGTCGGCCCAGAAAACCTGCCGAAAGCCGGGAGGGTTGAATTCCCAATGCCACGGTTCGTTCTGGTAGGGGTACCAGCCGAATTCCTCGCCGCGGAGGAACAACCATTTGTGCACGGGCGATTCGCGCATGCGGACAAGTTCCGACATCGGGCGGGTGGAGAGGCCATCGAACCTGATATCGTCGCGGTGGCTCATGTCAAAATCAATCGCCAGGCCGAGTGAATGCGCCGAAAAGCTCGCGACGGCATTGGGGTTGCCGGCCCGGGCCGCGTTGGCCCGGGCGGTTTCCGGATGGCGGTGTCCGGAGAGAATCACCAGGTCAACGCCCTCCCTGCGGGCCCGTTCGCGCATGCGGACGAACGAATCGCGGGCGTGACGGTTGAGTTTCCAGCGCTCCTGTCCGGGCACGGAGACCCACTGGTTGGTCACGTAATGCCAAACGGCGTCGGTCGCTTCCTCGCGCAGGAGGACCGCATCCCGCAGACGGTTGGCCCGCCGTTCCGGCCGGACCAGGTCCAGCACGTCAACCATCACATCCGCGAACTGCTCGTTGGGGCCGAGGGGCCCGCCGGGAAAATCGTCATCATGCCATTTGAACGTGCGAAAATGCTGGCTCAGCTCGGGACCCAGAATGTCCAGGGCCGAGGTTTGGGGATCATGAATGAACTTCAGTTCGAGCGCGCGCAGCAGCTCGAGCCTGGATTGGCGGGTGCGCCGGGCCAGCGCCCGGTTGAAAGCCGCATGGATTTCCGGGTCCTGGTCGCGGTCCTTGAGCGTGGCCCAGATGTAATGCGGGTGGAGGCGGGAGGCGTCGGCCTGGGCAAGGTCGGCGGTTGCCTCGATGAGGCTGATGGGGGCGGCCGGCTTGCGCGCTGGTGGAGTGGCGCATCCGCCGGCGAAGAGGGCGCAAAGGAGCAACACGGCTGAGGGACGCAGGTTTCTCATCATGATTTGAGTCAGATTGGGTTGAACGTGCACGTTTAGGGCGGCCCCATACTGCCTGGGGACTGGATTGGCTTCAAGCCCAAGGCGAGGCCGGGTGAGACGCCAGCTTGACCTGGCATCCAAAAGGGTATTCCTTTCCCCGGTTTCATGGCATCAGACAAACCATCGTTGGATGATTTGCGCATCGCGCGCCCGCAATCGCAGGGGTCCTGGCCCGTCGGTTGGCTGGCGGGACTGGTCCTGCTGTTGTTGGCGGGCGGTGCGCTGATCTGGTGGTGGAGCCGGCCCAAGGTGGTGACGGTGCGGACGGCGGTGGCGCGGAGCGCCGGCGTGGCGGGAGGGGACCGCACGGTTCTGAACGCTTCCGGTTACGTGATCGCCCGGCGGGAAGCCACCGTTTCCTCGAAGGTGACCGGGAAGGTCGTGGAGGTGATGGTGGAGGAAGGGATGAAGGTTCAGGAAGGGCAGGTGCTGGCGAGGCTGGACGACACCAATCTGCGGGCCGGACTCCGGTTGGCGGAGGCGCAATTGGTGTCGGCGAAGGCTGCGCTGGAAGAAACGCGGGTGCGAATCAAGGAAGCCGAACTGAACCTGAGGCGGACAGTGGACCTGGCCAAGAGCCAAATCTCTGCCCAGGCGGACCTGGACCGTGCGGAAGCCGAGACAGAATCTCTCAAGGCCCGGCTAGCCCAGCAACAGGCCCAGGTGGTTGTGGCGGAACGGGAGGTCGCCTCGTGGCAGTCGCAGTTGGACGACACCATCATCCGCGCGCCGTTCTCGGGGATTGTCACCTCGAAGAACGCCCAGCCTGGGGAAATGATTTCACCGGTGTCGGCCGGGGGCGGTTTTACGCGGACGGGCATTTGCACGATTGTGGACATGGAGTCGTTGGAGGTGGAGATTGACGTCAACGAGAGCTACATCAACCGCGTGCAGCCGGGGCAGGCGGTCGAGGCGACGCTGGATGCCTACCCGGAGTGGAAAATTGCGTGCAAAGTCATCGCCATTATCCCCACGGCCAACCGGCAGAAGTCCACGGTGCGGGTGCGGGTCGGCTTCGATCGGCTGGACCCGCGGATTTTGCCGGAGATGGGGGTGAAGGTTGCGTTTCGCGAGTCCGGGCCGGCGGGCGCGGCGGTCTCCACGCCGGTTGTAATCGTGCCGAAGGCGGCGGTTCGGACGGTTGATAATCGGGAAATGGTGATGGTGCTGGCCAACGGGCGCGCGGAGCGGCGGGCGGTGGGGGTTGCCGGCCGGGACCAGGAGAGCGTGTCCATCCAGGCCGGCCTGAGTGCCGGAGACAAAGTGATTCTCGATTGGCCGGAGAGCCTGACGGACGGGACGCAGGTCAAGGAAATTCCATTATGAGCCAGACTGCCAACTCGACGCTGGTCCATGTTGACGGCGTGGAAAAAGTTTTTCGCCGCGGGGCGGAGGAGATCCACGTCCTGCGGGACCTGCATCTGACGGTGCAGGCGGGGGAGTTTCTGGCGCTGATGGGGCCGTCCGGTTCGGGCAAGAGCACGCTGCTGAATCTCATCGGCGGGCTGGACCGTCCGACGCGGGGCACGGTGAGCGTCGGGGGCGAGCGGGTGGACGAGCTGCCGGACCGGAAGTTGGCGGCGTGGCGGGCGCGTCACATCGGTTTTGTGTTTCAGTTTTACAACCTGCTGCCGGTGCTCACGGCGGAGCGGAACGTCGAGCTGCCGCTGCTGCTGACGCATCTTTCGCGCGCGGAGCGGCAAAGGCACGTGTCGGCCGCCCTGGCCATCGTCGGGCTGTCCCACCGGGCGAAACATTATCCCCGGCAGCTTTCCGGCGGCGAGCAGCAGCGGGTGGGCATCGCCCGGGCGATTGTGACCGACCCGACCCTGCTGCTGTGCGACGAGCCCACGGGGGACCTGGACCGGAAGTCGGGGGACGAGATCATGGACCTGCTGCAGGCGTTGCGGCGGGAGCATGGGAAGACGATCATCATGGTCACGCACGATCCGCACGCGTCGGCGCGGGCGTCGCGCATCGCCTACCTGGACAAGGGGCAGCTTAGCGACACCCCCGTGAAGTGAGATGAAATTCGCCTTTCTCATCTGGAGCAATTTGCGCCGGAAAAAGCTGCGGACGGCCCTGACGTTCCTGTCCATCGTGGTGGCGTTCATTCTGTATGGGTTTCTGGCGGCGATTCAGCACGCGCTGACGGGCGGGGTGAGCCTCGAGGGAGCGGACCGGCTGGTGGTGCGGCACAAGGTCTCGATCATCCAGTTGCTGCCGGTCTCCTACCAGCCGCGCATGCTGCAGATTCCGGGGGTGGCGGCGGCGGCGCATTTGACGTGGTTTGGGGGGACGTATCAGGACCCCAAGAACCTGTTCATGCAGGCGCCGGTGGTTCCCGAGGAGTTCCTGGACATGTATCCGGAGGTCTTGCTGCCCGCCGAACAGAAGAAGGCGTGGCTGGCGACGCGGACCGGGGCGATCGTGGGGCGGAAGAGCGCGGAGCGGTATGGGTGGAAAATTGGGGACCGAGTTCCGATTCAGACGGCAATCTGGGGCAAGAGCGACGGGAACCACACGTGGGAATTCGACATTGTGGGCATTTACGACGGCAAGAACAAGAACACCGACACGACGCCGCTCTATTTCCGGTATGATTATTTTGATGAGGCGCGCGAGGAGATGGTCCGGGGGCTGGTCGGCTGGTATTCGATCCGGGTGAAGGACCCCGCCCAGGCGGCGGAGGTGGCCAGGCGCGTGGACGAGGAATTTCAGAATTCGCCGGCCGAGACCAAGACCGAACCCGAGGGGGCGTTTGTGCAGGGCTTTGTCAACCAGATCGGGAACATCACCTTGATTACAGCGGCCATTCTCGCGGCGGTCTTTTTTACGATCCTGATTGTCACCGGCAACACCATGGCGCAGGCGGTGCGGGAGCGGACGGGCGAATTGGGCGTGTTGAAGGCGGTGGGTTTTGCCAACTTCCAGCTCCTGCTGCTGGTGCTGGCGGAGTCCTGTCTGCTGGCGATTCTGGGCGGGCTGTTGGGCCTGGGCCTGGCGCGGTTGCTCACTGCGGGGGGTGATCCCACGGGCGGCATGCTGCCGCTGTTCTACTTTCCGACCCGCGACCTCATCGTTGGCGTGTTGCTGAGCATCGGGCTTGGGGTGGTGACGGGGATTTTCCCGGCGTTGCAGGCGATGCGCCTGCGCGTGGCCGACGCCCTGAGAAGAATGTAGCACTCGAATTATGGCTGGTCCGATCAATTGGTTGTCCCAGGTCGCCTCCGTGACCAAGTTTGGTCTGTTGAGCATCCCGCAGCGTTTGGGGTCGGTGGCGGCAACCCTGGTTGGCATTGCGGGGGTGGTGGCGGTGCTGGTGGGCGTGCTTTCCATCGCGGCCGGCTTTCGGGCGGCCCTGGCCGCCTCGGGCTCGACCGACGCCGTCATCGTCCTGCGCAGCGGGGCGGACACGGAAATGGTCAGCGGGTTCGGTCGCGAACAAACCCGCATCATCGCGGACGCTCCGGGTCTGGCGCGGACGACGAACGGCCCGGTTGCTTCGGCGGAGCTGTTCGTGATTATCAATCTACCCAAGCGTTCGACCGGCACCGACGCCAACGTGCCGCTTCGGGGTGTCGAGCCGCCGGCTTTTCTGGTGCGCGACCAGCTCAAGATTGTCCAGGGGCGCCCGTTCGAGTGGGGCAAGAACGAGGTGATCGTGGGGGTGGGGGCGGCGGAGCAGTTTGCGGGTTTGGAGCTCGGGGGTACCGTGCAGGTAGGGCGTTTTGCCTGGCCGGTGGTCGGCATTTTTTCGGCCGGCGGCGGCACCGCGGAATCGGAGATTTGGACGGGGGCCACCGTCTTGCAGGACGCGTACAACCGGGGAGAAACCTACCAGTCGGTTTACGCGAAACTGAGCTCGCCGGAGTCGTTCGACATGTTCAAAGACGCGGTGACCCGCGACCCGCGCCTCAGCGTGAAGGTATTGCGCCAGACGGATTACTACGCCGATCAATCCACGGCCATGACGAAGCTCATCACCACCCTGGGGGTGTTGATCGCTTTTCTGATGGCCGTGGGCGCCGTGTTCGGCGCGCTCAACACCATGTACAGCGCCGTGGCGGCGCGCACGCGCGAGATTGCGACGCTGCGGGCCCTGGGATTCGGCGGCGGAACGGTCGTGGTGTCGGTGCTGTTTGAGAGTCTGCTGGTCGCCCTGGCTGGGGGAGTGTGCGGCGCCGGGCTGGCCTACGCGGCTTTCAATGACTTCCACACCGCAACCATGAATTGGCAGAGTTTCAGCCAGGTTACTTTTGCGTTTCGGGTTACGCCCGAACTGCTGTTGCGCGGGCTGGTGTGGGCTCTTTCGATCGGGCTGGTGGGCGGCCTGTTGCCGGCGTTGCGCGCGGCCCGGCTGCCGATCGCCGCGGCGTTGCGCGAGTCTTAAGGCGAGGGCGAGGCGGAGGCTTCCCGCACCGAGGCCAGCCTTGCGGCCACGGCCTGCGGCACGATGACGGGCGCGCGGAATTGCCATCGTCCCCCCGGTGCAATGCCAGGTGTGGAGTCCATCGCCACCCCCACTTTTTGTCCGGCGGCATTGAACAGGTCCAATTCGATGCGGACCGATTGGCGCGGGCGGTCCAGCCGGTTGGCCACAGTGCCGACGGCATAAGCCAGGGAGCCGGAGGCCGGCCTTTCCAGTTGAACCGCGAAAACCTCGAACCCGTCCATTTCGATCCCTCGCGGGGCGGCGGCGCCGACCGCCCCGGGTGGAGGGGAGGGTTGGACCGGGGCAACCTCGGCAAGCTTTTGCCGTGTGACCAGGCGTTGCGCCCGCTTCAAAGCGATCAGCGAAGCGACCAGCCCGCCGACGAGCACCAGCACCGCAATCAACGTCCAGACGATGGCGCGGCGGGGGATTGTGGGGGCCAGTTCCGGCTGGGGCAGTAGCAGCTCGGTCGGTTTGCCGCAATGGGGACAGGCGGTCGAAGTACCGATGCGCTCGGCGGGAAAGGTGATACCCCCGCCGCAGTGTGAACAGACCCCCTGGAGGGGTTTGGTGCGATGCATGGCCATGAATGCCTTCGTGCGCCTCAGGGCTCGCTCGGGGGCCGGCCCGGCCGCCCATGGCCGGCGCCGCGGAAATCAAAGACTCCGGCGCACGCCGCCGAACCCGGGCGGCGGTGCTCGGGGTGCTGAAAGGTCTGGGGCAGGTTGAAGTTCATGAACATTGCACCTGTTCCGCAAGCTTTGGTTATGGTTTTGGGATCGGGCCCGCAAGGGACCCTTGCCACGATGTGAATATGACCATTCCCGGCCGCCCGTGCCAGAAAAACCTGACGGTTTTCGGCAGGTCGCAGGTGGCCTGGCGAAGGAGTCTTTGAGCGCCGTTGGGGATTCAGGGAATCAAGGGATTCAGCCGGGGCCGGAGATCGTCGCGAGAGGGGTCGCACGCGGATAAAATCGCGCGCCAATTCTCCTTGCCGAGGCGATGAATTATCTCTAGATTGCGGACATTGCTGCGCGCTTAGCTCAGTGGAAGAGCACTTCCTTCACACGGAAGGGGCCGCAGGTTCAAGTCCTGCAGCGCGCACCATTTTTTTGGAGAGAATCAAGGCGGGCAAGGATGGGGGCGGGCTGTTTTTTTGGTTTGGAATGTTGGAGCGAGGGGGTAAGCTGGCGCCATGCTGAAGGCAGGCATCATCGGTCTTCCGAACGTCGGCAAGTCCACGCTGTTCAATGCCGTGACGCGCACGCACAAAGCCCCCGCCGAGAACTACCCGTTTTGCACGATCGAACCCAACCTGGGGGTGGTGAGCGTTCCGGACGCGCGGCTGGCGGCGCTGGCGAAGGTGGCGAAGGTTGGGACGCAGATTCCGGCGGCGATCGAGTTTGTAGATATCGCCGGGCTGGTCCGCGGCGCCTCCAAGGGTGAGGGTCTGGGCAACAAGTTCCTCAGTCATATTCGAGAGGTGGACGCGCTTATTGAGGTGGTGCGGTGCTTTGAAGACCCGGACATTGTGCATGTGACGGGGAGCCTCGACCCCGTGCGCGACATCGAAATTGTCTCGACCGAGCTGATCCTGGCGGACCTGGAAACGGCGCGCAAACGGCTGGAGAAGATTTCGCGGGATGTGAAGCGGGGGGACAAACATGCGGTGCTGGAGGCCCATTTGCTGGAGAAGGTGCAGGCGCATCTGGACAGTGGCAAGCCCGCCAACACCCTGGGACTGCCGTTATCGCCCGAGGAGAAGCAAATCATGCGCGGTTTCTTTTTGCTGACGGACAAGCCGGTGATTTTCGCCGCCAACGTCAAGGAGAGTGAGTTGGCCGGCGCGGAGACGCATCCCCAGGTTGCGCGGGTGCGCGACTATGCCCGCACCCATCATGCGTGCGACACGGTCGTCCTGAGCGCGCAGCTTGAGAGCGACCTGGCCGACCTGGCGCCCGAGGAAGCGCGGGATTACCTGAAGGAATTGGGCGTTGCCGAATCCGGCGCCGACCGGTTGATCCGGAGCACCTACCAACTGCTGGGCTTGCGGACGTTCTTCACCTTCAATGACAAGGAGGTTCGGGCCTGGACCATCCACGGCGGCGAGACCGCGGCCCGGGCGGCGGGGACCATCCACACCGATTTCGAGCGGGGCTTCATCAAGGCGGAGACGGTTTTTTGGGAGGACCTGGTGAAGGCCGGGTCTGTCGGCCACGCCCGGGAAACGGGCCATTATCGGGTGGAGGGCCGCGATTACGTGGTGCGGGATGGGGACGTGTTGTTATTCCGCTTTGCCGTGTAGCGCGCGCGGCGGGTTCAAGCCGCCCCCTCCGGCGATTTTCTCTGGTTTATGAACGTGTTTTCTCGAGCCCAAGCTCAAAACCCGCGCCGGCGCCGGCCACTGGAGCGGCCGGTCCTGCTGGCCGGTTTGCTGGCGTTGGCGCTGGGACTGTTGGCCGTCGGGTGGTGGGCGAGCGTGGCGGCCGGCCAGGCGCGGGCGGCCGCGCGTTCGGCGGCACAGGCGGCGGGAAAAGCCCTCGAACTGGAGTTTAGCCAGGCGCTCAACGCGGCCGAAATGCTCGGGATGCTGGCGCGGCAAAGCGGAGGAACGATCACCAACTTTCAAAAAGTCGGGGCGGAAATCCTCCGTGAACGGCCCGGCCTGGCCACCCTCGAGCTGCAGCCCGGCGGGGTGGTGAGCGACATCGTCCCGCGGGCGGGCAATGAGCGGGCGATGGGTTTCAATGTGTTGAATGACCCGGCGCACCGTCCCGGCGCTGTCGGCGCCATGAAAAAACGCGGCCTGGTCGTGGACGGTCCGATTCCGCTCTACGGCGGCGAGCCGGGTCTGGTGGTCCGCGTCCCCATTTTTCAGGCGGGACGGGACGGGCGTGAGACCTTTCGTGGTTTTGTCGCCGTCTCGGTGCGGCTGGCCAGCCTGCTGTCGCGCGCGCGCACGGATGAGCTGCGGCTGGACGGCTATGCCTACCAACTGTCCGCTCCCGGCGCGTCGCCCAAAAAACCAACCCTTATTGTCCGCCGCGGCGCCACTTCGTTCGCGGATGCCGTCCGGCAGCCTGTCCGCTTTCGCGACACTGAATTTCAACTGGCCATTCGTCCCGTGCGAGGCTGGGTTGGCACGATGGAAGTGGTTGTGGGGATGGTCGTCGCGCTGCTGATTGCGGCGCTGATGGGGCTGCTGGCTCATGCCTTGGGCCTGAGCCTGAACCTCGAGCGGGCTCTGGCGGAGGCGAACAACCGAGTGAATCAAGAGACCGCGGAACGCAAGAAACTCGAGGAGAGCATCCAGACCACGCGGGACGCGGCGGCCAGTGTCCAGGCGGAACTCAAGGCGGCCCGGCATGCCGTGCACGAGGCCGAAGCCGCCTTGGTGGCAAGCCGGGCGCGGGCGGAAGCGGCCGAGCGCACGGTTGCGGAAGCTCAGTCCGCACTGCAGACCCGGCTGCAGGAAGCCGAGGCTCGCGCCGCGGAAAAGATGAGCCGGCTTGAGGCGGCCGGGCGCGCAGTTGAAGCCGCGGCGCGGGCGAAGGATGAGCAGATCGAGGAGTTGCGGACCGCGCTGCGCAAGGCGCAACAAGCCAATCGGGACCTGGAGGCTCGGCTGGCTGCGGTCGAGCGAGCGGCGACCGAAGCCCAGGAGACCGAGGCGCAAGTGAAGCCCGCCAAGCCCGCTCGACGAAAACGCGCCCGCCGCGATGACCAGATGGACCTTTTCGGCAGCTCCGATTCCGAAGAGGAGGCCGCGACCGAAACCGTGTCCGTTTCCTCTTCAGCGAGTCCAACGACTGCGACTGCGGCGGTGGAAACCGAGCCTTCCGAGCCTCCTGCTCCGGCAGGCGATTCTGAGGAGAGCGAGTTGACCTCGCAAAGCGAGGCGACAACGGAATCAGAAGTCACGGAAGTCATTGAGGACGAACCCGTCACTGATTCGGACGCCTCTTCTTCCGAAGTTGTGGCGGAAAGCCGATCGGAGCCGGCATCCGGTCTGCCCCCCGCGGTTGGGAAGATCGAAGGTCTTGCCGTCGTCGAGGGTCTGGCGCGGGCTGGCGGTGACGCCAAGGCCTATCTTAAGGCGCTGAAGAGTTTCGCCGAGACGGAGGCCGGCACCCCCGAGCAGATTCGAGACGCCTTGGAGCGGGGCGATTCCAACAACGCGGACAAGCTGGCGCATGAACTGGCGCGAACCGCAGCCGAAATCGGGGCGGGAGCGGTTCACGACGCCGCAATGGCGGTTGGCCGGGCCATCGAGGGTCAAGTCGAACCGGACCGACTCGAGTTTCTCTGGGCCGACCTGGACAGAGCGCTGCGCGAGTTGGTGACCGAAATCAAAGCGGCCCTGAGGCCCAGGGAGGAAAAGCCCGCCGCGCCCCGCGCGGTGCGGCCGCCGCCCCCGATCAATCTGGCCGAATTTCGCAAGGCGGTTCACACCATCGTGCCGCTATTTGCCGGCCAGGACCCCGGCGCGAAGGATTGTTTCAAAGACCACCGGGCTGTGTTCCGCTCGGCGTTCAGCGCCGAGGCTTACGCCGAGTTCGAGCAACTGGTGAAGAAAAACGCCTTCGACGCCGCCCTCGAGCATCTGAAAAAAACCGCCAAACGACACGGCGTCGCGGTGTGACGCAGCGGCTGCGGGCGACCGGTTCGGAGCGGACCCCACGCGCGGCCGGCCGCGTTGCGCTTGAAAATCCCTGCGAGTCAGGTGTTCTATCCCGGTGGCTCGAACAGAAAACCGGTGGGCTGAATACAGTGAGCTGGCGGCGCTATTCTTTCTCCAGGCCATGGCGACGGCCATGTGGCTGGTGCCGCTGAGCCGTGTGCTGGATGCGCACGGCGTGGCGCAGATTCGGCCGTATGCTTTCGCCACCACCGCCGTGGCGGCTTTCATCTCGCCGCTGATTTTTGGGGCGATGGCGGACCGGCATGCCTCACCGGTGACGGTTTTGCGGGGGCTGGCGGTTGCCAGCGCCGCGGGGCTGGCGGTGGTTGGTTGGAGCATCCAGCGGGGCTGGCCGCCCGGGCTGATTCTCGCCTTGATCCAGCTTTACGCCATCTGCGCCGCCCCAACCGGCAGCATCGCCAATACGATCGTGTTCTCGAGGCTGCGGGATTCGCAACGGCAATTCGGGCCCATCCGTGCCACAGCCACCTTTGGCTGGATGTGCGGCTGCTGGCTGATCAGCCTGCTCAACGCGGATGCCTCCGTGGCGGCGGGCTACACGGGAGCAGTGTGTTGGCTGGTGCTGGCGGTTTTCACCTTCCTGCTCCCGGCGGTCGCGCCGCCTGCCTCGAGCGGCCGGCCAACTCTTGGGCAGCGACTCGGCTGGGATGCGCTGAGCCTGCTGAGGAACCATGATCATCGGGTGGTCTTTTTCACCGCCGCTCTTTTCAGTATTCCGCTGGCGGCGTTCTACCCGTACACCCCGCCGCACTTGAAGCAACTGGGCTTCGAGCGGACGTCGGCATGGATGTCCCTCGGCCAGGTGAGCGAAATTTTCGCCATGTTCGCCCTCGGCACGCTGTTTCTGCGGTGGCGGCTGAAATGGATATTTGGCTGCGGCCTGGCTGTCGGCCTGTTGCGTTACCTGTTCTGCGCCCTGGACAGCCGGGCGTGGCTGTTGGCCGGGGTGTCGCTGCATGGGTTGTCGTTCACGCTGTTTTTCATTACCGCCCAGATTTACATCAACGAACGGGTGGACCCCGCGTGGCGGGCCCGCGCCCAGGCGCTGATGTGGCTGATGATCGGCGGGGTGGGCAACCTGGTGGGCTACCTGGGGAGCGGCTTTTGGTTTAACTATTGCACCGGGGCCGACACCACGCGCTGGACGCTGTTTTGGACCGGCCTGGCGCTTGCGATCCTGGTCGTCAGCGCCTACTTTTTCTCCGCCTATCGCGGCTGGGGTCCGGGCAAGCGGGGGGCAACGGGGCTGGATTCCATGGCGCCTGATTCGACTGATGACGACACCGACGGCGGGCCGGCAGCGGTTCGTTCCCAAGTCCGCGCAAATTCTTGAGCCCGGCATCCGTTTCTTTCTTGCGCCCATCCCAACTCGTGGCAGAGGTTTGGGGCACTCTTTTATGCGCACGCGGATTTGGCGGTTTTTTGCCGGGCATTGCCGGTTTGACACCCGGTTGGCGGGGATTGGCCTGGTCGCGTTGTGGCTGGTTCTCGCCGGTGGCTGCCAGCCGCAATCCGAGGTGAGCCGCGGCGCGCAGCTCATCCTCAGCACGGCGCAGCTCCAGCCCGGAACAACCTTCGAACTGCGCTTTGACCGGCCGGTGGCAAGGGGCGACAGCATTGGAATGGAGGCGGAGGAGTCCCCGCTGGTATTTCAGCCGGCGCTGAAAGGCCGTTTTGTTTGGACCAGTCCACGCAGCGGAATTTTTTCGCCGGCCGAGCCGCTGGCGCTGGACACCGAATACACGGCAAGGCTCCGGCCCGGCCTGCGAGAAGCCGATGGTGGGGAATGCGGGGCGATCTTGCGGAAAAAACTGCGCACCCCGGCCTTTGGCGTTGAGAACTGTCAAGGGCCGCAAGCCAGCACCAACGCCTTTTCCGATCCGGTCTTCCGCCTGGCTTTCAACGCGGAGGTGGCCGCTCACAAGGTGGGGCTTCGGGCCGGCTTTCGAAACGATGAGGGGCGATGGGTGCCCGCCGCCGTCCGGCAAGGCACCGACGAGGATTTTGGGTACGGATTGGTTACGCGGACCTGGCGGGAAATTTTCCAGGCGCAAACCGGCCGAACCCCGCCCGCAGCTTCCTCGCCGGAGCGGGGGGCGCTGCCTCGCGAAGTGGCCAACCTGGTCCTGGTTTGGCCCGCACAACCGCTGGGGGTGGGCACCGGTTGGAGGCTGGTTCTGAGCCCCGGCGTGCCTTCGGCCGACGGACGATACCAAATGCGCGAGAAGTTCGAGGCCCGCATCGGTGACATTGCGCCGTTCGAGTATAAGTCCGCCGAAATGCATCACGTGATCAACCAGCGGCCGGAGCTCGAAATCACTTTTTCAAAATCCCTGCCCGCAGTGCTTACCAACACCTACGCCCGGTGGGTTCAGATCGCGCCACTCCCTGAAGCGCTCGAAGCGCGGGTCAGCGGGCGGTCCCTCCGGCTGGCGGGCGACTGGCGGCGCGACACGACTTATTTCGTGTCCCTGCTCCGCGGTCTTCCCGCCAGCGAAGCTTTCCAGTTGGCTGAACCGGTCTGGCTCCGGGTTGAAGTGCCGCCGGTCGCCCCCCGCCTTTATTTTCCCGCCTTTTCGACCGAGCAGTATGCGGGCGGCAGACGGTCGTTTTCGCTTCTGGCGGTCAATGTGCCGAAGGTGCGGTTGCGGGCCAAACTGCTCGAGCCGGACACCCTCATTCACGCCCTGCGCGGTTACGAGGCTTACCACGCGCCCTTCACCTGGCCGGAGGGGTATCGGCGGCAGAATTATGAGCTGGTTCCCGGGCGAACCGTTTTTTCGGAGGAACTCGAGGTCGCCGGCCAGCCCGACGAGGCTCGCGAGATGAGTTTGGCCTGGGACCGCCTCCTCAATGGTCGAAAGACGGGCGTGGTGTTCCTTGAAGCCGAACGGGTCCGGGGGGAGGGCTGGCCGCCGGAGCCGCCCCTGGGGACTCAAGCGATTATCCAACTGACGGATCTTGGGCTGGTGTGGAAGACCGGCGGGGACGAAATCCAGGTGTTTGTGTTCTCCTACCAGTCCGGTCGGCCGCTGCCACAGGCCCGCGTTCGGCTCTGTTCCGACGAGAATGAGAACCTGCGGGAGGCGTTGACTGATGTCCACGGGGTGGCGGTTCTGAAAACCCACGCGGAAGGCCGGTGGCTGGTCGTGCAGCAAGGAGATGACCTGCACGCCGTCGGCCTGGAGCAAAACGCCGTGCCTCTGTGGGCGTTTGAGGAAGTGCGCTGGCAGTCCGGCCAGCAAAGTGAGGCGCGGCGCGTGGCATTCTTCACCGAGCGCGAAGTGTATCGGCCCGGCGAAACCGTTCATCTCAAGGCCATTGTTCGCGATCTCGAGGAGGCCGGCTTGCGCATTCCGGCGGGCGTTACCGGCGTCCTAAGCTGCGCCGATTCGCGCCGCCGAACGTTTTTCGAGACCAACATTGTGCTGAACGACCTTGGGGCCTGCGAGGGGGCCGTTCCGCTGCCAGCCGCGCCGCGTGGGGAGTACGTGGCCACGTTCCGGCTGCCCGGCCGCGAGCAGTTTCGGACGTTTCAGGTGGCCGACTTTCAAACCCCCGCCTTCGAAATCGAGCTGGCAGGCAGGCCCGTTTGGCTGGCCGGAGAGACGCCCGAGGTGGGAGTGAGCGCCCGTTATTTTTTCGGCAAACCGTTGACCCGTGCCAAGGCGCGGTGGTGGCTCAACGCTTCGGATGCCGGGTTCCGGCCCGCCGGTTTTGACGCGTTTCAATTTGTCCGTTGTTGGCAGGAGTCGCAGTGGGGACGGGGAAGCGGCGAGTTCGCCGCCAATGGCGAAGGCGAGATCCGGGACGGGACCAAGCTGGTTGTGACGGCGGACCTGCCGCTGTCTCGCGAGGCGCCGCAACCGCGCGAGGCCTCGTTCCTGGTCGAGATCACCGACTTGAACCAGCAGACGCTCTCGCGCCTGATTCCATTCACGCGCCACAGTTCCGCGTTTTACTTGGGCGTTCGCCGCTTCAACCGCGTGCTCGAGCCGGGCTCGCCTTTGCCGGTGGAGATTGCGGCCGTCGCCCACGATGGTTCGGCGTGGACGAACCGTGTCACGGCGCGGGTGACCTTGTATCGCGTGAAATGGGATTCCGTCCGAATGCAGGCGGCGGGGCGGGCGGTCCGCTACCGCAGCGAGCCCTCGCTGGAAAAAATGGATGAGCGGGTGGTGGAGGTGACGCCCCCCTCCAGAGGCGACGCTGCGGACGGCGGTTTTGAGGGCTGCGCGGTTCCCGGCTGGGTCGCACCCGGCGCGGGGGAGTATCTGCTCGAGGTCACCGGCGAGGATGACGCCGGCAACCCCATCGCCTCCTCGTTCACTTTCGAGGTAACGGAAAAGGCGCGTCTGGGCTGGAATTACCGGAATGAAATGGAGATCAAGCTCGTGCCGGACAAGCCGGTTTACTCCCCGGGCGAAACCGCCACGGTGCTGGTCAAGACGCCCCTGAACGGCACGGCGTGGGTCACGGTCGAGCGCGACCGAGTTCGGCGTTCGTTCGTGACGCAACTCGAAGGCAACGCGCCCGCGATTCGCGTGCCGCTCGAGACGGGGGACGTTCCCAACGTGTTCGTCTCGGTCACCCTTCTTCGTGGCGGAGAGGCCAGCTCGCGACAGGCGCGCGCGCCGGAGTATCGGCTGGGCTTCTGCCCATTGCGTGTGGAGGACCCCGCCAGTCGGCTGCGCGTTGAACTCATCCCCTCGGCCGCCGATTGCCGGCCCGGCGAAGCCGCGAGCGTGACCGCCCGGGTGCGGGACGCCGGCGGCGCGCCTGTGGCCGGGGCCGAAGTGGTGGTTTACGCGGTGGACGAGGGGGTGCTGGCACTGACTGATTTTACGGCGCCCGATTTGCACGCGCTGCTGCTCGCCCCCGCCACCCTGGAGGTCTCATCCTCGATCAGCCTGCCGCTGCTCCTGCCCGAGGATGCCGAGTCGCTGGCGTTCCATAATAAAGGCTACCTTGGCGGCGGTGGCGGCAAGGAACGCGCCCGGCGGAACTTTCTCGCGTGCGCCTTCTGGCTGGGAGGGGCGCGGACTGGCGCCGACGGCCAGGCCGTGGCCCGCTTCACTGTGCCGGACAGTCTGACCCGTTACCGGGTCATCGCGGTGGCCCACACCGCGCAGAACCAGTTTGGCCAGGGCACCGCCAGTTTCAGGGTCAGCAAACCGCTGATTCTCGAGCCTTCGCTGCCGCAGTTCGGCCACGAGGGCGACCGGCTCGAGGCCCGCGCCCTGGTGCTTAACCAGACCGACGCCGCACTGGTGGTGCGCGTTTCCCTCGAGCTCGACGCCCACGCCCGGACTGAAAGTCCTGCCGGGGCGACTGCCAGCGTGTCCGTGCCCGCGCATGGCTCGGTGGTGGTGGAGTTTCCCGTCACGCTCATTGCCACCGGGCCGGCGTCATGGACCTGGCGTGCGCGGGTCGAGGGTGTCGAGAACGGTTTTTCAGATGCGGTGGTCAGCGCGCTTCAAGTGCACAGCGCGGCGCCGTTGTTGCGGGAGGTGGTCATGCTCCGGGGCGGCGCCCGGACCAACCTGCTGGCTCCGTTAAATCCGCAACTGCTTACCGGCACCGGCACGGTCACGGTTCATGTTGCGAACACGCGGCTGGTGAACTTGAGCGAAGCCGCGCGCCATTTGCTGGAGTACCCCTACGGTTGCGCCGAACAGACCGCGTCGAGTTTGCTGCCCTGGGTGGTCCTGCTGCAGACGCCGGTCTTGGCAGCCTTCGCGGGTCGGGAGGCTGGGGAAGCGGCGGCGGCGGTTCGATCGGGCATCGAGCGGCTGCTGGCGATGCAAACCGGCGAAGGCGGCCTGGCCTATTGGCCGGGCGGCAGAGAGCCCATGCTTTGGGTGAGCGCCTACGGCGCGCTGGTGCTGGGCCAGGCGCGCAAGGCAGGAGCAGACGTGCCCGAGCCCGAGTTTCTCGGCCTTCTGAATTATCTTCAACAAGCGGTCTTGCGCGGCAGCCCCTCCGAGCCGGGCACCCGGCTGCTCGTCTTGTGCGCCCTGGCTCTCGGGGGAAAGCCTTTGCCCGCCCTCCACACGCGCCTGGGTGAAACTGCTCAAAAACTTTCCTCGGAAGACCGGGCCTTGTTGGCCCTGGCGATGGCATGGGGCGAATCGCAAACCGCGCAGGCTCGCGCGCTGCTGGAATCCAGCAATGGGCAGCCCTCCTCCGCCAGCCCGTTCGCCTCGCCGGTGCGTGAAAAAGCGATTCGACTGCTGGCCTGGCAGGCGTGCGAACCGGGCTGCGCCAAGGCCGAGGCCTTGTATCAAAGCCTCGAAAGGGATCGGAAGAGCGGTCATTGGAGCACCACCCAAGGCAACGCGTGGGCCTTGCTCGCCCTGTGGCATTACCTCGGCGCGGAGGGGGATGGCGAGCGTGTGACCGGCTCTTTGAGTTGGGGCGGCGAAGAACAACGCTTTGAATTGCCGCCCGGCCACCACATCGTAACGCACGCCTTCGCACTCGGCTCGAATCGTGTGGACGAGCCGCTGTGGCTGCGGGCTTCCGCCGGGGTCGCTCCCCATGTTCAGGTTCGGGTCGAGGCGCGGCTCCCGGGGGCGCGCGTGGCGCGCCAGAACCACGGGTTGGGCATCGAGCGGACTTATGCGCGGCTTGGCGACGACAACCTGCCGTTGGCTTTCGAAGGCGCGAAGGTGGGCGACCGCGTGCTGGTCACGTTGCGCCTTTCCGTGCCGGAAGCTGCCGAGTACGTGGCGGTCGAGGATCCCTTGCCAGGCGTTCTGGAGGCGGTCAACCCGGAATTCAAGACTCAGCAGATTGCGCCGGGCGCCCGCCGGCTCTTGTGGCCGGGGGGCGAAGATGCCGAGGACTGGTGGAGCGATTTTCGGGAGATTCGCGCCGACCGAGTCCTGTTTTTCTCGAATCGCGTTCCGGCGGGCCACTACGTGATTCGTTATGTTGCTCGGGTTCGAGCGGCGGGCGCCGTCATCGCCCCCGGGGCAAAGGTCGAGGAGATGTATCGTCCGGACCGGTTTGGGTTAAGCGACAGCCAGACCCTTGCAACGAGGGGGGATTGAACCCATGCTGCGATTGCGTTTTCCAGCCATGAACGGCCGCCGCCGGCTGCTATTGACGCTCGGCAGCGCGGGGGCTCTGGGCGCCACGGCTTTGGTTCTCGCCGGCTGGTTGGCGCTCCGATGGGTGCCCCTGCCGCAAGCGTTGTTCGTCCCGCCTCCCGCCCAGATTGAAATTGTGGACCGCGACGGGACCCCCTTGCGAACTGCGCGGTCGGAAGGAGGGACGTTTGGCCGTCCGGTGAGTTACGCCGAGGTGCCTCAGGCTTTGGTGCACGCCACGCTTGCCGCCGAGGATCGTCGTTATGGGTCGCACGGCGGGGTGGACTGGCGCTCGACCCTGCGGGCCGGTCTGCAATTCGTGTGGCATCGCCGGGTGGTATCGGGGGGCTCGACCATCACCCAGCAACTGATCAAACTGGCGGAACCCCGGCCGAGAACCCTTCGCACGAAAGTCATCGAAGCGATTCAGGCCTTGCGGCTCGAGCAGGTTTGGGACAAACAGCGCATCCTGCTGGAGTATCTCAACCGCCTGGATTATGGGCGGCTGAACACGGGTTGCGCCGCGGCGGCCCAGTCCTGCTTCGGCAAACCGCTCCGTGAGTTGAGCGTGGCGGAATGCGCCCTTCTGGCCGGGCTGCCGCAGGGGCCCACGCGGCTCAACCCGCGCCTTTACCCGGAGCGGGCGCGCAACCGGCAGCAATGGGTTCTGAGGCAAATGCTCAAGAGCGGCTTTCTTTCGCGCGCCGAATTCGAGCGCGCGGCGGGCGAACCCATCGTGCTGGCTTCGCCCGGGCGCGCCTTTCGCGCGCCGCATTTTGTGGATTTGCTTTTGAGCGACACGGGGCCGCAGCCGCCGGCGGGCGGCGAGTGCGTTGTGACCTCGCTCGATCTCGAATTGAATCAGTTTGTGCAGGGGGCCGTGCGCCGGCAATTGGCGCGCCTGGCCGATGAGCACGTCCACCAGGCCGCGGCGGTGGTCATTGAGAACCGCTCGGGGGAAGTGCTGGCCCTGGTTGGCTCGGCGGATTATTTCGCGCCGCGCGATGGCCAGGTGAACGGCGCGTGGGCGCCCCGCTCGGCGGGCTCGACGTTCAAACCGTTCACCTATGTCATTGCCTTCGAGCAAGGCGCCACCCCCGCTTCGATTGTGGCGGATATTCCCACGGAATTTGCCACGGCCACCGGCGTGTTCGCGCCGCTCAACTATGACCGGCGTTTTCACGGGCCGCTGCGTTACCGGCTGGCGCTGGGCAATTCGCTGAATGTCCCGGCAGTGAAGGTCCTGGCGTCCATCGGTGGCGCGGCGGTGCTGAAAGCGCGCCTGCAGGATTGCGGGCTGACGACTTTGACCCGGCCCGCCGAGGAGTACGGATTGGGTCTGACCATCGGCAACGCCGAAGCGCGGCTGCTCGAGTTGGCCAACGCCTACGCCTGTCTCGCCCGGCTTGGCCAATACCAACCCCTGAGGTTCCTGCGAAGCCCGGCTGTTCCTCGCCGCCCCGCCGGCGCAGCCCGGACCCAGGCTGGCCGGGTCTTTGATCCCGTCGCGGCTTTTCTTCTGGCCGACATCCTCAGCGACAATGCCGCCCGGACCCTGGCTTTTGGGCCGGAATCGTCCCTGCGCTTTGACTTTCCCGTGGCCTGCAAGACCGGGACCAGCTCGGGTTTCCGGGACAACTGGGCCTTTGGCTACACGCCGGAGTTCACCGTGGGCGTGTGGGTGGGCAACTTCGACGGCTCGCCCATGCGCGGGGTGTCGGGCGTGTCCGGCGCGGCGCCCATTCTGCATGAGGTATTCGAACACCTCCATCAGGGCCATGGAACGACCTGGTATCCCACGCCCGGAATGGTTGTTGAAGCGGCGATTCATCCCCTCACCGGCAAGCGATTGGTTTCGCCGCCCAACCCCGCGGCGCCGCGTGTGGTTGAAAAGTTTGACGCTGCGCATCTGCCGCCGTTCGAAACTCCCGAGGATTACGATGCCGAGGGGCGGGTCCGGTTGCCTGCGGAATACGGGCAATGGCTGGCCACCGCAGACAATGGGCTGGGCAACAGCGTGGTGGCTGGGTCAAACAGCGTCTGCCCGCGCATTCTGTTCCCCCTGCCGGGCACGCTGATTTATCTCGACCCCGACCTCCCCGATGGGGGGCGCCGGCTGCCGTTGCGCGCGGCGGGAGCGGACCGTTCGGAATGGCGGAGCGAAACGCTCGAGTTCGAGCGGGCGGCTGACCGGGTGTATGCCTTGCTTAGGGAAGGCACGCATCGGCTGCAACTGCGCGACCCCGCGACCGGCGACCGCATCGAAACCTGGTTCGAGGTCCGCGCGAAGTAGTCGGGCGGCTCGAGGACGGACTCGCTCCTCAACTCGGATTCGTTGGCGGACGGTTGCGCAATCGGTTTCGGCGCGCGCTCAGCCCTCCCGGAGCAACTCAAGCATCTTCCGGTCGAGCTTGTGTCCTCGAAAATCCTCGTAGGCCACGTCGGACCGCTGGCTGTCGAGCACGCCAAAGCTGCCCCGGAAGTTCCAGAGGGCCCAGCCCCAGCCCGCTTCCTTCCACAGGTCCAGACAGTCGCGCATCCACCGCAGCGCGACGGCGTGGGGTGTTTTGTTGAACACTCCCCACTCGCCCACATGCACCCCGACCCCCTTCTTCTCGAGCTCTTTCCAGGGCTGAATGCGCTTTTTGCGCAAGGCGTCCTTATCCGGGAGGTCGGCGCCGGGCCGCGTGTCGGGCCAGGTGGGCTCGGGCCATTTGTCCGAGCCGCTGGCCCAGCTTGCGCGGTAGTGTGTCAGTTGGAAGGGATCGTACCCGCGGGTGCTCTGGGCGATGCCCAACTGAACCAGTTCATAAACCGGGTCCCGGCCCCAGCGCAAGCCGTCGGCGATGATCAACCGTTGGGGGTCTTCGGCGCGGATGGCTTCCACCAGCCGCCGCACCACCCGCGCGTAGGTTTCGGCTTTGATGTCCGCCGGCTCGTTCAGCAGGTCAAAACTCACCCGCTCGTTGCCGATGCCGCGATAGCGTTTTGCGAAATGCGCCCAATGAAAGGCGGCGGCCTCGAGCGCCTTGTCGTTCGTCCACAAGTCCAGCGGTTCCTTGGGCGGGTTGACACAGTAGCCTGGGGCGCGGTGCAGGTTCAGGTTGATGTGAATCTGGTATTGCGCCCCCCACTCGACGGCCTGGTCAATGTGCTTGAGCTGGTCCTCGCGCAGCTTCAGCCAGTCGCCCGGCTCGACCCAGCATTGGTATGACATCGGCAGCCGCGCGAAATCAACCCCCCACTCCCGCATCCAGGCAAAATCCCGCTCCTCAAAGGGCGGGTTGTTGTCCCCGCGCTTGACAAACTTTTCGAGCAAGTTGAAGCCGCGCCAGCGGGGCAGCCGGCGGGCGGTGGGAGGCTCGGCGGCGGGCGCCGGCCAAGCCACTCCGGTTGCGGCAAGGCAGGCGGCCGCGCCGGTCTTTTGGATGAAGTCACGACGATTGAGTTTCATAAATGAATTTATTCTCGGTCCAGGGACCGGGTGATGAGGCTCGCGCCGGCACTACGCCGTGAGCGTCGCAGCCACCATGCCGCGATCCCCAAAACGACGGCGAGCAGGATCAGCCCCGGCATCCACCACCGGAGGTTGGAGCCTGTCGCGCCGCCGGGCGTCGCCACCGCCACGGGCGGCGCGACGTCGTCGGCTTTGGACGGACCGGCCTCCGGGGTCGGCGTCGGCGAAGGCGCCGGTGTTTCCACCGGGGCGGCGACGGCTTCGGCGGGAGCCGGCGGTGGGACGGGGGCCGGCGCGGTCGGGGGCACAGGCACGACCGGTTTTGCTTCGGGCGCAGCGACCGGGACCGGGGGTTGAACGGTCAGGGGTTTTTCAGCCGGGGCCGGCGTTAATCGCGCGGGGGCCGTCGCCGGTTCGACCGGCGCCGGCGATAGACTCGGCGCAGGCTGGGCGGGAGCAGCGACGGCATCGGCCGGGGTTGTTGGAGGGCTGACGCTGGGAGATGGCTTTTCAAGAACCGGCTTGGCTGGGGCATCGGCGACCGGCTGACCAGGCGTTTCGGCGGGCGTGGGTGGGGCGGTTGGCGTCGTGGTCGTGGTCTCCTGGGCTGACTGCTTTTTGCCCGAGACGATGAGCGGCGGCCCAACCACGACCGGCTTTGGCGGTTCCGCCTTGGGCGGCTCGGGGCGCGCGGTCCTGGGTGGTTTGGGCGCGGGCGGGGGCGGGATTTCGACGGGCCACGGCGCCGGGCTGGCCGAGCCAAACATGATTTTGCCCTGCTGAGCGGCCAAGACGGTCACAAACGGTTTTCGGTCTTTTTGCTGGGAGTCACGCCACGCCGCATAGACCTCGTTAAGCTTTTGGTCGAAAGGGGTGCCGGCAATCGCCTCGAGACCTGAGGTAAACAGGATGACGGTGATTGATTCCGACGCCTGCACCACCTGTTCCAGCCCCGGCCAGACCTGGTCGAACCGGGCATTGCCCCGATGCTTTTGGCTTTTCAGGAACCCGACAATCTCGCTGGTGACCTCCTCACTGCCAACCGAGGACCAATGCTGCAGCGGCAGCCGCCCCGTCTGCAGCGTTTCATTATAGGTCCAAACCCCGAGCGTGTCGCCTTCGGCAAGCCGGCCGCGAAAGTTGCTTCCCAGCAACGCCCGCACGGCTTCGATTGTGGCAGGCAGTCGCCGCTGCATGGCGCTCGAGGTCTCAAAGATCAGCAGGTAACGATTCGAACTGCGGCCGGCGCCGCGCGTTTCGGGGACCGCCGGCGGCAGAAACAGCGCCAATACCAGCAGCCCGATCAGGGCACGGGAATATCCCCGGGCCGGCCGGGTGTTGCGCGGGCTTTGGGCCCAGTTCACGGGAGCGCTTTTCAAAGTCATGTTTGGTGCCTGGAACGGCTGGCTCGGCGACCAGCGGCGCGCCGCTTGGTTCGAAAGCCTCTCACCGCGCGAACCCAGCCGCCCCTGCCGGAAGTGATGTTTAATCCCGCCGGCTGCATCCGCCAAGGTATTTCGACGGTGGGGATGCGATTTCCAGCCCGCGCGCCGCTCGCAAAATCCGGTGCAAGCCTTTGCTGCCGGCTTTGCGGCTCTCACCGGCCGGCCCCGGTGCGTTTGAGCCAGGCAACGTAATCCGAGTAGAGTCGGGTCGAGTCGGGGTGGCCGGCAAAGGCTGTGGTTCCCGGGCGGTTCATCAGGCCTTGGTATTGGTAAATGAGAATCTTGTCCACATAAGGCGAGACCGCTTCGAGCTGCGCTTGGACGCGCTCGAAGGGGGCGGGGATCAACGGGCTGGTTTGCCGGTTGGGCGGACCCTCCCAGGCGAAGGTCTCGACGTCGGCCCACAACGCCCGCTGCGGGACTCGGTTATGCGCCTGGCGGAGGCGGGCAAAACACTCGGCGCTCCGGGCCGCATCCATGCGCAGGCAGCCCACCTCGTCCTGGTAGGCGATGATGTCCACATCCAACGTTTCCAACTGCCGCACGAACCGGTCATCCGCCACGGCCTGATGCGTTCCGTAGGGCGCTGTCAGGGTTCGGGCCCCTGGTGTCAGCCGCCGCGCCTCGGCCGTGCACTGGTTCACATGCCGGATAAAGGAGTCGCTGAAGTACGGCGTGAGCGAGGCCTCATTGGGCCAATACCAGCCGTAAAAACTCCGGTGCCGGCTGTAGCGCGCGGCAATCTCCTCCATCATCCGAAAGCGGCGAGCCATGCGGTCGGCGTCCAGGAGGGCGCGCTCGTCCCACTCGGCGTACCAATCGCTGCTCAGAAAGAATTTCACCCCGTATTTGTCGCCGCCTTTGAGGAGCGCTTCGATGGGGTCGGCGCAGGCCATCTCGAGCTTTGGCAGCAACGTCGTGTCATAGAACGCCTTGCCGGCCTTGGCAATGGCCAGCAGCACCAGGTATTCAAACCCGAGGTCCGCCACCTCCTTCACCGATTGCTGCCATTGCGCGGCTGAAAAACCCAGGCAGGCATCGTTCCAATAGGCGTGACGGCGGTCGTCCCACCAAATACTAATCCAGCTTCCGCGGATGGGCTGGACGCCGCTGCTTGTCGCCGCCTGGCGCGTTGAGGTGCGGCACCCGGGTCCCAATATCGCCAGGGCGGTGCCAGCCCCCAGGCGGCCAAGAAACAGACGTCGGTTCATATTTGATCAATTCGGCCTAATCCAGCCCCGCGGGGTCCACGTTCACCGCCAGTGTCACTTCTTCAGGCAGGGTCAGGGTCCGCAGGATTTCCGCCAGCCGCAAGCTCAAGGCGCTCATTCGCGGCGTCCGCAGCATGATTTGATAACGGTAGAAGGTCTCGGCCCGCAGGAGAGGAGAGGGCGCCGGACCCACGACAATCAGCCCCGGAAAGTCGGCCAGACGCTGATCCAGCTCGCGTTTCAAGTGCTCGGCTGAGAAGCGCACCTTGTCCTCGTTGCGGCCCTTGAGCGTGAGCATGGCGACGCGGCTGACGGGCGGATAGCTCAACTGCCGGCGCATTTCCAGTTCCTGCTCGTAAAAGCCCGCGTAATCGTGGCGGCGGGCGAATTGAATCGCCGGGTGAAACGGGGTGAAGGCCTGGACAATGACCTCGCCTTCGACGTCCCCGCGGCCGGCGCGTCCCGCCACCTGGGTGAGCAATTGGAAGGTGCGCTCGCCGGCGCGGAAGTCGGGCTGATGCAGAGTCAAGTCGGCGTAAATAATGCCCACCAGCGTGACATTGGGAAAATGAAGGCCCTTGGCGATCATCTGGGTCCCGAGCAGGACATCAATTTTGCCGGCGCGAAAGTCGCTGAAAATCCGGCGGTAATCGTTCTTCCGCTTGACGGCGTCGGAATCCATGCGGACCACGCGGGCGTGGGGAAACAGTTTGTGCAGGGTATCCTCGACCTTTTGAGTGCCGAGTCCGGCGTAGCGAATTTCCGGGTTGCGGCACTGGTCATTCGGGCAGACGGCGGGCACCGGGGCGGTATGTCCGCAAAGATGACAGGCCAGTTTCTGCTCGTGCCGATGGTAGGTTAGGGAAAGACTGCAGTTCGGGCAGCCGGCGACGTAGCCGCAGCGGGGACACTGGAGCGAGGTGGAGTAGCCGCGGCGGTTGAGGAAGAGAATCACCTGCTCCTTGCGCTCCAGCCGCCGGGCAATCCCTTCGTGAAGCTGGGGTGAAAAGATCGGAACCATCTTTCCCTTCCGCAGCGCCTGGCGCATGTCCACCACGCGAACGACGGGCATTTTTTTGTCATCCGCCCGCTCGAGCAACTCCAGCAGGGTGAACTTGCCCCGGCGGCAGTTGTAGTAGCTTTCCAGGGAGGGCGTGGCGGAGCCGAGCACCACCGTCGCCCCCTCCATCTGTCCACGCATGACGGCGACATCCCGCGCGTGGTAACGAGGCGCTTCCTCCTGCTTGTAGGTGTGTTCGTGCTCCTCGTCCACGATGATCAAGCCCAGCGGCTCGACCGGCGCGAATATCGCGGAGCGCGCGCCGATCACGATCCGGGCGCGGCCCTGGCGGATTTTATGCCATTCGTCGTGGCGCTCGCCGCTGGACAAATGGCTGTGCAGCACCGCCACGAGCGTTTGGAGGCGGCCGGAGCTGAAACGCGCTTTGAACCGTTCGACCGTCTGGGGGGTGAGCGAGATTTCGGGGACCAGCACGATGGCGCCTTTGCCCTGTTCGAGGGCATGAGCTAGGGCCTGCAAATAAACCTCGGTCTTGCCGCTGCCTGTGACGCCGTGCAGCAGAAAGACCTTTCCACCCTGTCCCTCGCTGGGAGATGAGCGGCTGACGGCCCGGTCCGCTGTTCCCGACCGGCTCTCCGGCTGGTGGGTTCCGGGGGGCGGCTGGTCCATCGCGGCGGTGATGGCCGCCAGGGCCCGGGCCTGGGCGGGATTCAACGGCAGGGGTTGGGTTGGGAGAATGTGTTCGCGAGCGTAAGGGTCCCGCTCGGAAACCTCCGCCGAGATGGCGACCAGACCTTTGTCCTCGAGCCGGCGAACGGTTGCGGCGGTGGTGCCGGCCAATTCAAGCAATTCGGTCAGCGGCATCTCGGGCCGGGTCCGAAGCAGGTCGTAAACCTCCTGTTGTCGTTTTGGCAGCCGCGGCAATTCTCCCTGCACCGGCAGCAGGCGCGTGAACAGCCGCTCGCGCCAGCCGGCTTTTTCCTGCCGCACCGCCTCCGGCAGGACGGATTTCAACGCCACCTCGGGGGGGCAACAGTAATAGTCGGCGATCCAGCGGGCGAGCCGCAGCACTTTCGGGGTGACAAGCGTCTGGGTGCCCAGGACCTTCAGGATCGGCTTCAGGTTGGGATGATCGGACTCCTCGGCGAGGGCGGTGACACAGCCCAGGACCTTGCGCGGTCCGAAGGGAACCTGCACGCGGCTGCCCACATCCACCCGGCCTTCGAGTTCGGGCGGGATGAAGTAATCGAACTCTTTGCGGAGCGCGATTTCGAGTGTCACCCGGGCGATCATCGGCATCGGTTGACGGCCAGGGGTGCCTCGGGGCGGGGCGGCGGGAGGGAAGCCGCCAACCACGGGGCTGGCCGGTTCAAGCGAACCAGGCCGGTTCGTTGCCCGGCTTCCATTTGATATTGCACCCGATGCTGGGTTTTTGGATGGATGAAACCGGCTGTCCCGCCAACACGGCATCAATCGCGGCGCGCAAATCCTTCCCGGTGACGGGGATGCCGTTTCCCGGCCGGCTGTCGTCGAATTGTCCCCGATAGACCAGACGCTGGTGGCCATCGAAGAGGTAAAAATCCGGGGTGCAAGCCGCCCGGTAAGCCTTGGCGACGGCCTGGGTCTCGTCATACAGATACGGGAACACATAGCCCGCGGCCCTGGCTTCCTCGGCCATCCGGGCCGGACTGTCAGCGGGGTAATGCTTCGCGTCATTCGAGTTGATTCCCACCACCTTCACCCCGCGCGGCGCGTAATCCCGCGCCAATTGGGCCAGGCCATCCCGAATATGCTTCACGTAGGGGCAATGATTACACAGGAACACCACTACCAGGGCGGGGGCTCCCTGGAAATCGGACAGTGTCACCCGCCGGCCGGTCGTGTCTGGCAACTGGAAATCCGGCGCTTTCGTCCCCAAAGCCAACATTGTTGAATTAACGGCAACCATATCCCAAAGGTGTCGCTCGCCTGCTGGATTGTCTAACTGAAAAAAGAAGGGAGGGGCCGGGTTCCCCGCCCGTGCCGGCTTGAAGGGGCTGAAGACGGCGCAACCGGCATGGTTTCAGGTCCATCCCGAGGCAAGCGGAGGCGGAATCGAGTTCAGTGATTCTAATGCTGTCATGCCAAAAGATTTTTTCGCCCTGGACAGTATTTGTCCAACCCCGCCCGCCAGAATGAGAAGAAAAAGACTCGTATTATGATGACAGCGCAATTGGAACTGAGTTTTGAACGCAACGGAGCGTGCGGCGCCCTTCGGCGCCGCGAGCAACGGCTGCTGCGCGCGCAATGGTGGTTTGACCGGATGCGGCAGGCGGTGGACCGGGCATTTGACTGGGAAACAGCGCCGGGGCGTCCGGAGCAGACCTGGTTTCCCGGGGCGACGCGCCAGCCGCTGGGAGATCGCGATGCCTCACACGCACAGCCTTTGTAGACCTTGACGAGAGTCTCGGATTCAACAGAAGTGTTTGATTCTCTTGATAGTTGAACCTATTCCTGAACTTTTTACGTTTCCGCTACTGAATCTTGGCGGTGTGCTTTTAAGAGGGAGAAGAAAATAGCAATTATTCTAATAGCGCACATAAATCAATTTTCGGACTGAGTTTTTTTCAATAATAGGTGACAGGCACACCGAGCGAAACTCCTTGCGCGCACCCGGATTGCCGGTCTAGTGTAACTTTACCGAACGCAGCGAAATAATGGCATCGGCACAACAAAACCGGCCTCACGGCAGTGCACCGGCCAAGCTCTACCATTCGACAGAGCGGGGCCGGATATTCCATGGGGACTCGCTTTCGCTCTTTGGGGACCAAATTCAGCCAAAGTCCGTGGACCTCATTATGACCAGCCCCCCGTTCGGGCTGGTCAGGAAAAAGGATTACGGCAACGTGGATGCCCACAACTACGTTGAATGGTTCAAGCCTTTCGGTGCTGCTTTCCATGCCGCCTTGAAGCCGTCCGGCTCGCTCGTGATTGACATCGGCGGCGCCTGGACACCCGGTCAGCCCACCCGCAGCCTATACCACTACGAGCTGCTGATCATGCTCTGCCGCGAATTCGGCTTCCACTTGGCCCAGGAGTTTTTCTGGTGGAACCCGGCCCGCCTGCCGACCCCCGCTGAGTGGGTCACAGTTCGCCGCATCCGCGTAAAGGATGCAATCAACTGCATTTGGTGGCTCTCCCCAACTCCTTGGCCCAAAGCCAGCAACAGGCGCGTGCTGCAGCCCTACTCGGAGAGCATGAAACTTCTGTTGGAAAAAGGCTACAAGCCGATGCTCCGCCCCTCGGGCCACGACATTTCCGACCGCTTCAGCACCGACAACGGAGCGGCTATCCCGCCCAATCTCATCGCGCTCGCTCACACCGAGAGCAATTCCGCTTATATCCGCTACTGCAAGGAAAGGGGTCTCACGCCGCACCCGGCACGATTCCCCAGCGAGATCCCCGAGTTTTTCATCCGTATGCTGACCGACCGCGGGGACCTGGTCGTTGACCCATTTGCCGGCAGCTGCGCGACCGGGGAAGCTGCGGAGCGTACGGATCGCAACTGGCTTTGCTGCGAACTGGTCGAAGAATACTTGACCGGGGCCGTGGGCCGGTTTCAGAAAAACACTAACGGCAACGGAAAGGGCGACAAGTCGGCCAAGACTCAAGAGGACACGTCTTACCGCATCTACAAGCCGGGTGCGATGTGGCAGACGGCAGACCAAGACCCCCTGCCGGCCGACGGCGGCGCCAAGCGCCAGATGAAGCTTGCGAAGTTGTTAAACAAAGAGCCGACCATTAAATACCCGGCCCACCCTTCGCGCTCTGCGCAATTGACGCTCCTGGAGCAGCACAAGAACGACCGCTCGAAGAAGGGACTGTTCCCAAAGTCTCGCGCGGTCAAGCCCGGGAACCATGCCTAACGAACCAACTGCCAATCCAAAGCCCAAACACGTCAGATGGAGCGACCTCCCCTTCGGCAGCGAGTTTTCTCCTTCACAGATTGACCTTTCCACCGTCCTGGATTTCGCTCACCAGCACGGCGGCGACTGGAAGGCCTTCGAAGCGGCCATCCTCGCGAAGTATTTTGCGGCCAATCCCACCAGCGATTGTAACCGGCGCAAGCTCGCCAACAACTGCAAGCTTGGCATGATCGCCTACGGTATCATCAACCGAGACGCCAGCCTCACTGACCTGGGCAAGAAACTTTATGCAAAGCGCAGCGACTCCGTAGCGCTCCATGCCGAACTCGCCCGGCACATCCTCCTGAATCTTCACGGCATGAGCCTGGTGCAGTGCGTTCAGGACATCCAAGCTGCGGGCGAAACCGTGGACCTCATTAAGCTGCGCGAATGGCTGGAGGAGCGGGGCATCCATTTCCCACGCGGCGGAAAGCACCCGAGCATGATGCGTCTCTGGCTTGAGAAGGCCGGTGTCTTCACCAGCGGTTGGAACCTCAATCCCACCAAGCTCAAAGAGATCAGTGGCGCGAGCACCGGGGAAGTCGAGGCCTTGACCGCTCTCAACCCAGAGCAGCGCGCCTTCCTTAAGACGCTGGCAAACATGGCCGGTCCGGGCCCCTTCTCCTCCAACGATGTGGAGAAGCTCGCTACCGCCACCTACGGTGTCCGCTTCAACGAGAAGGCAGTGCCCAAACAAGTGCTTTACCCGCTGGAGAAAGCAGGATTCGTTACGCTCGAACGGGGCACTAAAGAACCCGGTCGTGGAGCGAAGCCCTTCCTGGTTCGCCCCACAACTAAGCTCCAAAAGGAGGTCCTCACTCCGCTGCTTGAGCAGCTGGAAAGGCAGACAGCCTTAGACCTACGCCCGCTGTTGCGCAAATCCATGCACGACATCCTGGCGAGCCTCACCGTCAAAGATAAGCACGCACGCGGCCTGGCGCTGGAGGCGCTCGCCTTCAAACTCATGCGCCTGCTCGATATGGACTACCTCGCCACCCGCTTGCGCGGCGTAGCCACCGGCGGTGCCGAAGTTGACCTCATCTTCCAATCTGCCCGCCTAGTCTTCTCCCGGTGGCAAATCCAGTGCAAGAACACCTCGCGAGTCACGCTCGAAGACGTTGCCAAAGAAGTTGGCCTCACCCACATGCTCAAGAGTAACGTCATCGTGGTGGTGAGTACGGGCGAAATCGGCTCCGGCGCCAAAGGCTACGCCAACAAGGTGATGGGCGATAGTAACCTTTCGATCGTCCTCATCAACGGCGACGATCTCAAGGCCATCGAAGCCAACCCTGCCGCGATCGTGGATGTCTTTAACCGCGAAGCCGCCCACGCTATGAAGCTCAAGGCGCTAGACCTCTAGCGCCAGTACCGAAGGCACCATCCACGCGAGGTCCCGCCCCGCGCGACCCTTTGAAGCTTCGTATTCCCCGCCGGCATGTTTGCAGACCGGGTGTGATTAAAAGTGGTACGGATTATTCCCGAAGGCTCAGCCATTGGTTATTGACTCTGAGAACGCGCAGATTAGCCGCGTATTCAGCGGTTGTTTGTAGCCAAGCTGCACCCGCTTTCTTCACTCCGGTCTGCAGGACATGCCGGTGTCCCGACTCGATCATGCCTGAGCCTGGTGGCAGTTGTCGGGATGGGCTGTTGCCACTCCGCTTCATCCCCCAGGGCATGGATCCGGGTGCTGACACCCCGACCCGCGCGTTTGGCGCAGTGTCTGCACCGCTGCCCCACCCAAGCTCCTTTCCCAGCAGGCGCACATACGGGTTGCAAGCAGTCTTCCAAACTCTTTCCGCGGCCTGCCCCGCTCCATGATCTCAGGGGACAACCGCATCTGCTCGACGGGTTGTGCTTCTTGATCGGATGATTTCGCCGGTTTTCGATGTGCGTTCCTCATTCTGGCGATCCATACCAATGTCGCGCAACTCGTGCAATCTCAAATGTGAGAAATTTTTGCCCTGTTTCCAACTCCCACTCCGAATATACCCGGGGTTGGGGCGACGTGGAGTTCACCCGAAACATTAGCGAGCCGCACGAAAGATCACTTTAAGGTGAGATTTTGCTT
>CAZVYG010000014.1:0-83222 GCA_964631605.1 uncultured Verrucomicrobiota bacterium | reverse complement strand
CGGTTGGACCGCGCCGATTTGGAATCACACCGCCCCCCACCCTACGGAATTGCTGGGACAGCCCCATCGCTGACCCAAAAACCCAAAATCCGGGCGTGACAATTCGGGCGGGACGTGGGACATTTCGCGCCCTATGAAAATGTTGGTGTCCATTTTGAGTTTCAGTGTGGCCATGGGTTTGGGCATGGCTCACGCTGCCGACGCGAAACCCGAAACCCAAGCTGTTAAACCGTCCGAAACCAAGCAAGAAACCAAAACCGTGACTACAAACGAAGTAGCTGTCATCAAGACCACTGAGGGCGAAATGGTGATCGCCTTTTGGCCGGAGGTGGCCCCCCGCACCGTCGAGAACTTCAAGACTTTGGCCCGCAAGGGCTTCTACGACGGCACCTGTTTCCACCGCGTCATCAAGGATTTCATGATCCAAGGCGGCGACCCGCTCACCAAGGATGCGGCCCAGGAAGCCCGGTGGGGCACCGGCGGCCCCGGCTACAACATTAAAGCCGAGTTCAACGACCGCCACCACGACCGCGGCGTGATCTCGATGGCGCGTTCCCAGGACCCCGACTCGGCAGGCAGCCAGTTCTTTATCTGCCACGGCAATCCGCGCTTCCTGGACCGCCAATACACCGCTTTTGGAAAGTTGATCAAGGGCGACGACGTGCTGGAAAAAATCGCCACCACTCCGACTCACCCGCCGGACCGGCCCAACAAGCGGATGGGGATCGAAAGCATCAAGATCGTTCCGGCCGACTCCATCAAGTAATCCTCTCTGTCTGGCCGGCCAACGCCCGCGGTCAACCCGGCGCGAAAGGGTCTCATGGAACTTGAATCCCTGGCTGCCCTGCTGGTCAACCTGGGTTGTCCCGCCGAAAAATCCGCCGCCATGGCCGCCCAGTTGGACAAACGGGCGCGCCAGCTTGCGGAACAAAAAAACCGCTCTTACGAGGAAGCCCTGGCCCACTTGCTTCAGCTTATGCGCCAGGGCTGGGCCGCCCGTGAACGCGGCCTCTGACCCTCGCCGCTCATGATTCAACCCTGGAAAAAAATCGGCTCCGAAACCCTCGGCCATTTCCGGATTTTCACCCTCCGGTCGGACAAGCGCGTGTCGCCGCGGACAAACCAGATTCACGATTTCTACGTGCTGGAATCGGTGAACTGGGTGAACGTCATCGCGGTCACGCCCGACCGGCAACTGGTCATGATCGAGCAGTTCCGGCACGGGTCCGAAACCGTGGAACTGGAGGTGCCGGGGGGAATGATGGACCCCGGCGACGCCTCACCGATTGCCGCCGGCGTGCGCGAATTGCGCGAGGAAACCGGCTACGAAGGGACCGGCGCGCGGATTATCGGCCAGGTCTTCCCCAACCCGGCCATCATGAGCAACACCTGTTTCACGGTTCAGGTGGATGACTGCCGCCTGATCCATCCCCTCCAGTTGGATCATTCGGAGGACCTGCTCACCCGCCTGGTGCCGGTCGCGGATATTCCCCGTCTGGTTGCCACCGGCGCCATTCGCCATTCGTTGGTGGTGGTGGCGCTTTACCATTTCGAGCTCAGCCAGCGCGGGCTGACGCGCTGAGGGACACCTGCGCCCGGCTCCCCCAACTGTCAAAGCCGTTCGTCCAAATGCCAACGCGGCCGCCGGTGCCTACGGCTGGCCGCCAAAGCTGGCGTAATCGTCCAGGTCCAGCAAATCGAACCACGTCGAGATGTCATCCCGCTGCGCCGCCAGACGCACATGCTCGCTCTGGAAAAACTCGCGAGACTCGGGATCACTGGGGGCGCGCTGCTCGGCATGGGCCGACCACGCGGCGATTTCCGCGTCGGTGCGCTTGAATTTGGCGTTTTGGCGAATCCACTCCAGGATTTCGCCGTCGCCCTTGCCGGCGGCGAGCTGTTTTCGGAGGTCCTCGAGTTCAATGCCGGTGAACGACAGGAATCGCTCATCGGTGGGGCAGCCGAAGTTGTATTCGCCCTGGGTTCCGGCCAGCGTGGCGCGGCCTTTGTCCAGCATACGGGGCAGAATCACATAGCCGCCGAGGCGAACCCGCGGGCTGCGCGGCGGGCGTTTCGTCAAGTCAGGCGCGTTGTTTAATGCCATAACATTTTTTCTTTCAGTTGTTGGCTGGCGCGTCAGGCCGTCCGTCCGGGCCTGCCCGGCCGCCCTTTAAGATGCCGCCAAATCGCCGGAACGCAAGTGGCGGAAGGGGCCGCGCGGCCGCGACAAGCGATGCGGGGTGAGCCGGCCCGGCCGCGTCAGCGGGGCGTTTCGTAGGGTTCCAAAACCACCCCCGGCAACAACTCGCTTTGCTTAAGTGCCCGGCGCCGGATCGCTATCTCGTCCACCAAGGCCTCGGCGCTTTTGTATTGGGTGAAACCTTCGGGGACAACAAAAACATCCGCCGGCGGCGGCTGAATCCGTATCTTCGAGAGGTTGACGTCAACCCCGCCCAACCCCTCAAGAGCGTTGAGTCGCACCGGAAACCCATCCAACTCGCGCACCCTCCAGACCTCGTAACGCGCCTTGGCCCCCTCGGCCATCGTGGCGGTGACCGTGACGGGGCTGGCCAACCAGCTCCCCACGGTTCGCGGTGTTCCGGCCTCGGGATTCTCGCGCAATTCGCTGTAACGCGTCGGGGCGGAAACCGGCGCATAACCCTGCAAGGCCTCGCACAACAGGTAGCCCTGGTTGAGCCTGACATCCCAAAGGAAACTGAAACCCGGGTCTTCCAGCCGGTCCTTTTCCCTGCCCGTCGAGCGGGGGTCCAAAGCCAGCCGCAGCCAAGGTCCCCGGCCCAGAAGCTGGCCGCTGAGCTGCCCGCTGCGGTCGGCAAACACGCCGCTGGCCACAACCCGGGCGCTGAACCCCGGCCGGTTCGTAAAGGCCGTCGCCATCGGCCCGGCAATAAACGGCGGGGGCTGGGGGGCAAACAAAATATCCCGCTCATACACCAGGCGGCGTTCCGGTTCATGCTTGCAACCGGCCGGCCCCAGCGCCAGCGCCAGCGCCAGCGAACCCGCCGCCAGTTTTGGAGCCCATCGGCTGCCAGTCATCTTGGTTGCCATACGTTCTACTGTGGCTGCCGCCACCGCCGCGTCAAGCACTCGGCGGCCCGGGCGCATGGACTTTCTTGACCATGCGCGCCGGCAGGCGCGGCGGAACCCGCTTGACTACCGCGCAGATCAACTTGTTGCTCCACCCCGGAATGGCCACCCGCCTGCCCTTCATCGTCGCGCGGTACCCCACCTCGGCCACCTTCCGCGCGTCCATCAGCGGCCAGGGACGATTCATGTGAATGTTCGCGCGGTCGAAAAACTCAGTCCGGGTCGAGCCCGGGCAGAGGGTGGTTACCGTCACGCCCGTGCCTTCCAGCTCCTCGGCCAGCGCGTAGGAGAAGGAAAAGACGAAGGCTTTGCTGGCGTAATACACATTGACGGTCGGGCCGGGGAGAAAGGCCGCCACGGAAGCCACGTTGAGGACACGGCCACGGCCCCGGGCAATCATCGGCTCCAGAAACCGGTGGGTCAGTTGCACCAGGGCGATCATGTTGACCTGCATCAGGTCCGTTTGCACCCGCAGGTCCGATTGCGCAAAGGGGCCATAGCAGCCAAAGCCCGCGTTGTTGACCAGCACCTCGACCGGCGTGTCGCGCAAGGCGTCAAAAATCTCGTCTGCGGCATTGGGCCGGGCGAGGTCGCGCGCCAGCACGCGCGTTTGAACTTGATGGGCCCGCTCGCACTCGGCGGCCAGTTCCCTGAGCCGGGCTTCATTCCGCGCCAGCAGCGCCAGGTGAAAGCCGTTTTCTGCAAACACCCACGCCAGTTCCCGGCCAATGCCGGTTGAAGCTCCGGTGATCAGCGCCCACGCGTCCATAGCTCTCATGCAATTCCGTTCCGCACGCCGCCAGCTTGATCAGAGCCGGGGCTCAGACCAAGAGCAAAGTTGCAAGCCCTGCGAGGACTTGCGACCGATTCGCAACGCAGGCTAGACTGCGGCAAACGTGATCTATTTGGACCATAACGCTACGACACCTATTGCCCCGGAAGTGCTGGAGGCAATGATGCCTTATCTGACTTTTGACTGGGGCAATCCGTCAAGCAGCTACAAATTCGGTGCCAAGCTCAAGGGCGTGATTGAAGCGGCGCGGGAACAAGTGGCGGAACTGATTGGCGCAAGCGGGCGCGAAGTAATCTTCACGTCATGCGCGACGGAGAGCAACAACGCGGCGATTCAGGCGGCTCTGAAGGCCAAGCCGGGCAAACGGCACATCATCACTTCAGTAGTGGAGCATTCTTCCGTCCTGAACCTCTGCAAAGCACTCGAGAAGGACGGCTATGGTGTGACTTATTTGCCGGTGAACCGGGACGGTCTGCTGAAACTAGCGGACTTGGAGAACGCCATCACCGACGACACCGCCATGGTGTCGCTCATGTGGGCCAACAATGAAACCGGCGTGCTGTTTCCGGTGAACGAAGTCGCCGAGATTTGCCGCGCGCGGGGGGTGCTCTTTCACTGCGATGCCGTGCAAGCGGCGGGCAAGGTGCCCATTGATGTACGTCAGGTGCCGGTGGATTACCTCTCGATTACCGGCCACAAATTCAACGCACCCAAAGGCATCGGTGCGCTTTACGTGCATCGCAAAGCGCCGTTTTCAGCTCTGATCCATGGCGGGCACCAGGAGCGCGGACGACGTGGCGGTACCGAGAGCGTTCCGCTGATTGTTGGCTTGGGCAAGGCAGCAGAACTGGCCCGCAAGCATCTGCCGAGCTACGAGGAGAAAGTCCGTCCGCTGCGGGAGGCCTTGGAGGCTGGTATCCTCGGTGTTGGCAGCGGCGGACGTCCGTCCGCTCGGTCTTTTTCTCCGAAAGATGAGAGCCCGCTCACGTCGGCTGGTACAAATCCGGTTGAGGGCATTCCGAACACCGAATTGAACGGCCACCCATACCACCGCCTCGCCAACACGACCAACATCACCTTCCGCGGAATCGAATCCGAAGCGTTGCTCATCCTGCTCGATCAGGAAGGCATCTGCGCCTCGTCCGGCTCGGCGTGCCTGGCTGATTCTGATGAGCCATCTCATGTGATCAGGGCCATGAAATTGGACACGGCGGCGTCCCGGCAGATGATTCGCTTCTCGCTCGGCCTGCAGAACACAACCACAGACATGGAAGCGGCCTTGCTCGCCCTTAGGCGAGCGACCCGAACGCTGGCCAGCTAATCAGCTGGCTGTAATATTTTGTGGGCCAGCGCTTGATAGAGTTTGTTTTCCCCCACGCCGCTCGCGGGGTACTCATCGAATGTGAACGGCGCAAGAGGTTTTGCTTTCTTGAACTCCGATACAAAGAAGCTCCGTTCAAACGTCTTGTGCGCCTGTCCCTTTCTAAAAAGCGCAGGCAGGAGTTTCATCAGCGCTGAAAAGCCTATCGATCGAGGCAGCGGAGATTGTTCCGAATTCCAGTCATCCGCGAACTGGTCCTTCACCGCATTAAAATAGTTCATTACGATTTTGAGGATCGCCCAGTCTTTTTCTTCGACGAAATATCTCCAAAAGACGCAATCTGCGTTGTCCGGGTCGTTCACGTCGAGGGAAATCTTCCGCTTGATATTGTCCCGAATTTTGTCGGGATTGTTCGATACGTGCGGCAGCAGCCTCTTCACGAACGTCGCTTGGGTCAGGATGCCGGTATAATCGTCCGTCTTTTTTCCGAGCGGCTTGATGCGATGGAAAAACGGCGATTCCATGTCGGTGTTCATCGCCTTGCAGATGTTATGGCAACTTTTCTGAGGCGACCTCAACTTCGTTTCCTCAAACAAGTCGTAAACGAGAGAAGGGCTGACTTTTGTCTGCTTGAGATTGATGGTGGCGAACAACATCGCCTGGTCTTCGATGGGTAAATCAATGAAAATGGAGACAATCAACTCAAAGTTATCGCTGTTAAATTCGGTGAACCCGGCAAGACGGTGCTGTCCGTCAATTATGCTTGCCGCTTTCTCATGCGAGCGGATTCTTAGAACTCCTCCGTCTTGGCTCAATACATCTTCGGCCTTAATTGCGATAATAAAGGAGTTCGGGAACGCGGCGTCGAACGTCGAAATGTAGTCTTTGATCTCCGCCTGCCTCTTTTTGGAAAGCTCACGTTGGATGCCTGTGTAGATTTCTACTTCGCGCTGTTCTTGGCGGCGGGTGTCCGCGGCGGCGATTTTTCGCAGGTCATTGGCTTTCATTACGCCGACGTAAAATGTTCCCAAAGGTTGAGCAACCTCCAGAACCTTTATGTCAATCGAACCGTTGGTCTGGCCACTGTTGCCGTTCATAGTCTCGCTCCGTCTACTTCGCTCGCAGTCCGAGCCGTCTCAGCCAAGACCTTTTTCTCCTTCACCAGCACGTCTTGTTCTTCTTCGATCAATTTTCGCATCAACTCTTGATCCGTGTAAACGCTGCGCACGCCTGCGAGATACAGGTTGAAGTAAACTGCGAGCCCCAAGGCGATGATAGTTGTAAGCACAACCACAGGCGACCATAGCGCCCCCGGTGAGAATTGGTTCAGAGTGACAATCGCTGTGTAACCGCCCGCACCGAGGAAGATGGCGGCAAGCAACCCGTTGAAAAGGAATCGCTCCGTGTTACGAAGGTTCAGCTTCGTATCTGTAACGAAGAAGTTCATGGAAGCACCGCTCAACGTTGCGGTGAATATGAGCAACCTCCCGTCGAGGAAAGGATCAAGGAATCGGAAAACCTTGCCAAAAGCCAGAAACAGGCACGACAACCAAATCGGCGAGAGGCTGATAAGCAAGTTGTAAAAGAGCCAATGCTTCAGATCATATCGCTTTTCCGACCAGATTCGTTTGAATGGAATTTTCATGCTGTTGGTTTCTACTTTCCTCCATCCTTCCAAAACTGCCGGGCCGGGCCGGTGGTTTGGAGCTTGGCGCGTTGACACAAGGCGGCTTCCGCCTTTTTGAACTTCTGGTTGATCAAGCTGCCGAGGACGCTCTTTTGGTCCGCGGGGCTTAGCGTCTGCGGCGAGAAGTGGACCCCGCACTCGGCGAGTTGGGCAAAATTGGTTTCGTTCGTGCCGGTAGTCAGGAACTTGTCTGCATCCTGCGACGCCAGCCAGACGGGGAAACCCCACGACCGACCCTGCCGCGCCAGGGAACTGAGCAGGCCGGCCTTGCTCTCCTTGGGCAGCAACAAATGCGCTTCGTCCACGAACAGCACCATCTTGAGCGGCTGGATGTCATTTTTCACCGCGAGTTGCTGGCTCAACTTCTTGATCAGGAAATTTAGGATTAGCGCGACCGCGAGGGCCTTGGTTTCGCTGTCGTTGCCGAACTCCTTGAAATCAATCACCAGCGAACGCCGGAGCCATTGCTCCGGGCTGACGGCCGTCTGCGCGGACGCGAACAAATTGTAATCCACGATTCGGCGGATGAGTGCCACTGGCACGCCAGAGACGCCGCTCTGCTGCAATTCCATCAGCAGCCCAGGAAAATCCGGCGTGGCCAGGTTTTGGTAAGCATCGCTGATGGCCTGCTGCTGGTTCGCGCCCAACTGGGGGGCGAAACAGCGGATGAGCGAAGCGATCTCGTTGGCGATCTGGGCGTTCACCGCCGGATTCGCATCGTGATAGAGCGGATTGATGGGCAAATCCTGGCGGACGAGCCGGACATAGTCCGCGCCCGTCTGGTGCAGAAACCGGGCGCGAGTCTGGCTCTGCTGCGAGTTGTTGGGATCGTTTTCCAACTCACCCTTCATGTCGAAGAATACGAACCGGACGCCGTAGGCGGTGAGTTGCGCGAGCAAATCAAGCGCGAGTTGGCTCTTGCCGCTACCAGGCTGGCCGGAAATCACCAGCAAGCCGTTATTTGTGCCTGGGCCGTTGACCGACCATTCAGGCGCGTCGTTCAGCACCTTGAGTTTGACTTCCTTTTCAACCACCGGAAGCGGCTGGACACGGGCAGTGAATCCACCTGTGCCGGTGAAGTCTTCGCCCGCGATTTTCAGCAGCGAGGCGACGAAGCGTGTCTGGTCACCGCCGGCTTCATCCCAAATCTCCTTTAACCGCTTGCAGCCGTATTCGAAGTGCTGGCGGAAAGCTGTCCGGTAGCCGGACTCGTCCAACGCTTTGCCCGCGCGATGATTCAACGCCGCCCGCACGGTGTCGCGCAATTCATCCCCGATGACGTTTTCATCGTCCAAGTCTTTGCCCTGTGAATCCGCTGGCTTGAAACCTGCCGGCACGCCCTCGCCAATGGCGAGCAACAACGCTGACCGGCTCAACACTGCTTTGGTTCGCGCGCCAACGCGCTGGTGAACAGATTCAATAAATTCCTCGGCAGCGAGGCTCGGTTTGAATTTCATACGGCGAGCTTGGCTTTCGGGTTCTGCAAGTCCAATTCAAAGTCGCGGTGAATCCAGCGGTAGATGGCAAGCATCGCCACCTCGCGACTTGGGAAATGCGCGCCTCCGTTAGCGAGAGTGTAGGTCGCGTCATCCGCCTCCCCAGATATCACAGTTGCTCTGGAGTCGTTCCGGCCATCAACGCGCGCGTGCCAATCACCCCACGCGTGCCATGATCCGTCGTTTGCTGGAGCGACATAAAAGCGGTCCTCGCCACTGTGGTCGAGTCGCATGACGCGGGCGACACAACTCCGCTCTTCCCAAGCAGACGCACGGTCAGTCCGGTCTAATCCGGTCTCATGATGATACTCCGCGTAATCCCACCAGCTTTTGATGTTCATACTGTTCTCCCGAAATAATCGTTCGTGACTTCGACTTCGTAGTTGATGCTTTCCTCCCTCCCGCGGGGATGCAAGGTGTAAACTCGCGCAAGCCTCTCCGCGACTTCCTCGAACAGTGGACCTTCCGGATCGATCTCCGAGTTCGTCGTCAGGATGATTGTTTGGTGGCCGGTCAAGTAAAGCTGATGAAGGACGGAATCCTTCACTTCGTTGTCTAGTCTACCTAACGGCGTGTCTACGACGAGGGGCGGCGCGAGTTTTGCAAGACGACGCAACGCCTCGTAGAACGCAAGCATTCGCACCTGCCGCTGTCCCGCAGAGGTATTGGTGTTCTCCCATGTATCCCTCTTTCCATCCTTGCGAAGCAGGAAGCAATTCCAGTTCTTGTCGAAATCCATTCCTAGGAACTCATGCCGGCGCTCGGTAATTTCGACCCAAAGCTCGCCCACATGCTCGCCAATCTGACGGCGCAACTGGTCGGCAGCGCGAGCGCGTATCTCGGTTGCGGCCTCGCGATATCGAGCCGCCAGAGAAATCAATGTTTGTCCCTGCCGGGCCTTAGAGGCGGCAGTGGTGAGATTGGATTCCTCCCGCTTGAGTTCTTTCAGTTTTGATTCGAGGGACTCGACTTGTGACTTGAGCTCCGATTTCCGGCGCTCCAGATTTGCGCATTGTTCGGTCAACCGGCCCCGGTCAGCGTGCAACTGCTGGCCGATCTCTACCGCTGCGGCATCCTGCTTCAACTGCTTTAGTTGGGTGTCCAACTTCCGGAGATTCGCATCTACTGACTCGACCTGGGCACATAACTCCGCAATGGCACGCAATGAAGTTGTGCCGGAAGAAAGTTGTGCCCGGATTTGTGCGCTTCGGTCGTTTCTATCCGTCGCGTAAACGCTGTCTGCCATACCTTCTGGCGGCGGATGGAACAAGCGATGCAAGGCGCGTTCGAGACGATCCGTGTAGAAAGCGAAAGCGTCGTCTGCGAGACGAAACTCTGATGGAGCATTTTCAAATACGTCACACTTCACCTGCGGGATTTTTGGCTCGACCGTCGCTTTGCTATTTTCCCACTCTCTGCGCTTCTCCTCGCGGAGGAGGTAATCGTGGAATTCTTTGCGATACTTTCCAAGCAAGGCCAGCGGCATGGCCGTTTCCCAGACCGCCGTTAACTCAGCTTCGAGCCTGGCTTTTGTCTCAGCTAGCTTCGCGCGTTCCTCTTGTGCCCGCTGCAACTGTGTCGGGTCAACTGCACCCAAGCTTTTAAGGCGCTCCTCAACCTCTGCCAACTCATTCTGTGCTTCACACAATTCAACGGCCAAGCTGCTTAACTCCTCGCGAAGATTGATTAGTTGCTTTTCGGCGGTCACAATCTGCCCGGTGATTTCTGCCAGACGTTTGGCCGCCTCATGGCCTTCGGCGGTGTTGAAAGTTCGCTGAATCTTCGATTGAATTAGTTGCCTCAAGTCGGTTTCCAGTTCGCCGTAAGACCACAGACCCAGAATGCGGCTGATGCCCTCGACAATCTCTTGTTGGCCGAGATTGAAATTCTGTCCGCGCTCAGCATCAAAGAAGAAGAACCGCGCCAAGTGACGGGGTAGGAACGCATCTCGAAGGGCTTCGAGATGTTTTTCGTCCTCGATGCGCCCTGAACCATCAAAGCGCTCAGCGTATGAGCGCCAAACCGGTGCGGAGTTTGGCCTGTGGCGAATTTCGCGCACCAACATCGCCTTTCTTGTGCCCTTGTCGTCACGCTGTGAAATCGTAACCTGAAGCAGTGTATTAAAATCACCCTCTGCCTCCGCGCGCCGGTTCAATGATTTGTCGAAGGCAAAGCGTGTCGCTTCCGAAGACGGTTCAACTTTCTTCAAGTCGTGGACACCGGTTTCACCGACGACCGCCAAATACAACGCACGAAGAAGATGCGTCTTGCCGGCTCCGTTCTTCCCACCTATAAGAATGCCGCAGCGGTCATCGTGGGTTGCGAAGTTAAATGTGTGCTCGCCGTAATAAGGGCCAAAGTTGCGCACCGTCAGCGAATCAATGTAAACTTCAGGCATTCTTCTTTCCCTCCTCCTGCTCGTGTTCCAAATCGTCCTTGAGGATGTTGAGTAGGTCATCCGGCAGGCCGAAGGCGCGGTGGCTTTCGCTGTATTCATCCACTTTGGCCAGCAGCCGACGCAAGGTGTCGGCACGGATGCCTTTTTCTGCGGCGACTTCCTCCTGAAGTTCGCGTAGCCGGTTGGTCTCTTTCCAGTCGCTCATAAGGATGCCTTTCTGGCGGGTGACGATGCGCGCGACGCCGCCGCCATCGTCCGGTCGCCGCGCGCTTCTCCAGAATTGTTGGATGAGAAAGAGTTCGTCGTCGCTGATGAGGGGAAAGCCCACCTGCTCCTGAAGCCTGAGCAGTATGGCGAGCAGTTCGCGGCGGGCCTCGATGGTGAGGGGACCCGGGCCGTCGGTGCCGTTCTTGCGCTTGGGGTCACGTTTGCCGTTGGCGGGGTCTTGGTAGAGCCGAAGGGTTTCGCGGAACTCGATGAGATGTTCCATGCGTTCATCGCCCGCGGCGAGGAGACCCTCGCTGGCTTTGTCGCGGTCAACAACCGTACAGGTCCAGCAGCCGAAGCGGGAGTGGCCGCAACTGGGCGTGCTGGTATCAATCTGGATGGGACATTCGCCGTTGGCGGCACTGGCGTAGAGTTTGTATAGCGGGCGGTTGTCGCCGCCCCAGGGATTCGGTTTCTGGAGCAGATAGGCCCAGACTTGTTCCGTGGTGAGGAATTCGATGGGGTTAGAAACCCAGACACGTGGGAGATCGGGATGCCGGTTGAGGCCGTTGCGTTTCTCGCGACCGGCCATGGTCTGCGCGCGGGTTGAGCTTTCGGCGCGGCGCGCACCGAGGTGCAGGATGGCTTCGCTCCAGTGGCCGCCGCCCAGGCGTTTCTGCACAAAGCTTGTGACCGGGTCAATCTTCAGGCGCTGGGTGCACCAGCGAAAGCTGCGGTTGGGCGGCGGGTAGCCGCGCCCGATAATGTTGACCCAGAAGGATTGTTCGGGCGGGGGTTTGAGCAAGTGGGCTTCGATGTTGAGTCCCTCGCGTTCAGAGCACCGGCGCATCCGCTCCAGCGTGCTCTCAACGCCCTCGGCAATGGCCGGGATTTCCACCCGCGTATCGGTGCAAAGAACAGTAACGGGCTTGGTGCGTTGCCCCGGCGGAAGGGACAGGATGGCGTCGAACACCAGCGCAGCTACCAAGGTGGAATCCTTGCCCCCGCTGAAGCCGACAAGCCAGGGACGGGCGTCCTCAAGATAGAGCTGCCGGAGTGAATCTTGGATTTCCTGGTACGTCGCTGCTGCCATCGTCGGCAGTGTGTCGCGAAGGACGCCGAGCGTCAACTCCGTGTTCACCCGCAGCGCGACGGGCGGCGGCCGACTTTACCGTTGTCGTCCGCTCGGAACCGCGCTGGAGCAACGCGCCTTCCGTCACGCTTTGAAACGCCGGGTCCGCAAGGATTGAGCCGTTTCTCGTGGCCCGGGTGGAGCAAGTCTCCGACCTTCCGGTTGCGGCTTGCTCTGCAAGGCAGTCTGCGGTTCCGCCGCGCCCCGTACAAACCCGGAAACGGAGTTTCCGGTTACCGGCAGAGCGGAGCTCCGCCCCACGACGCGGCTGGCCAATGCAGACGCGCCTTGACATTGTTGGCGGCGGGTCCGAGGATGGCCGATAGGAAACAACGACCATGAAACGCTTCGCATTGTTTTTCACGGTGGCATTCATGTGCGGCCCGCAGTGGGCGGCGCTGGCGGGTTCGCTTCTGACCAACCCGATCGTGTTCGTTTCCCCCCGCGTGCTCGATTTCGGGGCCGTCGCGCCCGGCGCCGCGGCCACCAATACAGTCCTGGTGGAAAATGCGGGCGGCGGGCGGCTTATCGGTGTTGCCAAGGTGGCCGCGCCCTTCAAGATCATCTCGGGGGAGACTTACAATCTCACCCGAAACCAGGCGCAGGTGATGACCCTCATCTACCAGCCCAGCGGCGGCGGCAGCGACAGCCAGTTACTGACTTTCAGCGGCGGCGGCGGGGCCACGGTCGTTGTCACGGGGCACGTTGTGGCGGTGCCCGCCCCGGTTCGGCCGAAGAAGGGATCGGGAGGGCGCTAAGGTTGGGCAGCGGGAACTTGGAGACTATTTGCCCAGGCCACAGTGCGGCCGGCCGGCCACCAGGACCCTTTTTCACACGCCGCATCAGGTTGCGCGGAACAGCCGTTTGAGAAGCGCGAAGGGACCGCCCGCCAGCCGGTGCCGCCAGGCGTCGAGAACCACGGCCACGATGATGACCAGGCCGGTGATCACCCGCTTGCTGGGCTCCGAGACCCCGACCTGCGCCAGGCCCGCCTCGAGCGTGGCAATGATCAGCACGCCGAAAAAGCTGTTCACGACCGAGCCCCGTCCGCCCATGAGGCTGGTGCCGCCGATGACCACGGCGGCGATGGCCGAAAGTTCAAGGCCGGCCCCGGCGTTGGGGTCGGCGGAGCCGAGGCGCGAGGTGTAAAACACCGCGCCCAGCCCGGTCAGCGCCCCCGCCAGCGCGAACACCGCGATTTTCGAGGGGCGGGGATTGAGACCGGCGAGTCGGGCGGCCGCTTCATTGGTGCCGATGGCCACGAGCTTCCGGCCAAACACGCTGCGCGACAACACGACCTGGGCCGCCGCCACCACGAGGATGGCCAGCACCGTGGCGGGGCTGATGCCCAGTCCCGGCAGGGGCTCCGAGAAGCTCGCGACCCCCTGGCCGATATACCGGGTTTGGGAATGGGTGACCATGTAGGCCAGGCCGCGGGCGATTTCCAGCGTGCCCAGCGTGACGATGAAGGAGGGGATGCCAAGCCGCACGCTGATGCAACCGTTGAACGTGCCGGCGGCCAGGCCGACTCCGAGGCACAGCAGCACCCCCTGCCAGAGCGGCCATTCCCAGTTCACCATGGCCAGGCCCAGCACCGAGCCGCACAACCCCAGCACCGACCCGACTGACAGGTCTATGCCGCCGATGATCAGGACGAGGGTCATCCCGGTGGCCACGACTGTCAGAGTGGGAATGCGGTTGGCCAGCGTGCCGAGGGTGCGCCCGGTCAGAAACGTGTCGCTCAGGCTGCCGAAAAGGAGGAGCAGCGCAATCCAAACCAGCAGCAGGGCGCCATACTCGCCGGCTTTCCGCAGCGCGCCAGCAAACGGTTCCCGCGGCACTTCCCGCTGGACCCCGCCGCAGCTCATGCGGACCGGCCCCCGGCCGGCGCAGCCGCGGTGCGGTCCAGGTAGCCGCTGAAGGCGGCCTGGGTGATTTTCTCCTGGCTCCACTGCCCCGGGAGGAACTCACCGGCGATGCGGCCGGCGGAGAGGACGAGAATGCGGTCGCACAAGGCCATGAGTTCGGTCAGTTCGCTCGAGACGACCACGACCGTTTTGCCCTCGGCGGCGAGGTCGCGCAAAACCTGGTAGAGGGTGTCTTTGGCCGCGACATCAATCCCGCGGGTGGGTTCGTCAAACAGCAGCACCTGGCAGTCGCGGGCCAGCCAGCGCCCGACCACCACCTTCTGTTGAGTTCCACCGCTCAATTCCGCCACCGCCTGCTCGAGGGAGGCGCACCGCACATCCAGCCGTTGGCGCATCGCCTCGGTCGTGCGCGTTTCGGAGCGGGTGCTGATCCAGCCCCACCGCGTGTGCCGCGCCAGCGTTGCGAGCGTGGTGTTCACACGAATGGCCTGCTGCAGCAGCAAGCCGTCCTGCTTGCGGTCTTCCGGCACCATGCCGATGCCGGCGCGAACGGCGTCCGCCGGCTCTCGAATCGTGACAGGGTGCGGATCGCCGCCCACGTAAATCTCACCCCGCTGCCTGGGGTCCGCGCCGAAAATGGCCCGGAGGGTTTCGGTGCGGCCGGACCCAATCAACCCCGCCAGGCCGAGAATCTCGCCCCGACGGGCTTCGAAGCTGACGTCCTTGACCCGGTCGCCCGCGCACAGGCCGCGGACGCGCAAGCCGGGTTCGCCAAGCCGGCGGTCACCCGCGCTTTTTCGCTCGGGGAGATCATGTCCGACCATTTCGCGGACGAGCTCCTCAGTCGAGGCGGTGGCCGCCGGATGCGTGGCAATCCGGCGGCCGTCGCGCAGCACGGTCACCCGGTCGGCGATGCGCCGGATTTCATCCATGCGATGACTGATGTAAATGATCCCGACGCCGGCGGCTTTGAGGCGGCGGATATTGTTGAAGAGCAGCTCGATTTCCGGGTCGGTCAGCGCGGCGGTGGGCTCGTCGAGGATGAGCAGCCGGCAGTTTTGGGCCAGCGCGCCGGCGATTTCGACCAGTTGCTGCGTGCCGATGCCCAGCCGGTCGGCCGGGGTGGCGGGGTCCACGTGCTGCAAGCCGACTCGCTTCAACGCCTCCCGCGCCATGTCGTGCAGCCGGCGATAGGACACAAACCCCGCCCGGCGCGGCAGGCGGTTCAAAAAGATGTTCTCGGCGACGGTCAGGGTGCCGATGACGTTCAGCTCCTGCATGACCATCACCACGCCGGCATGCTCCGCTTCCCGTTTGGTCCGCGGCGTATGGAGCCGGCCCGCCAGCCGCATTTCACCGGCATCGGGCGGTGTCAGGCCCGAGAGAATGCGGGCGAAGGTGGATTTGCCGGCGCCGTTGCTGCCGACCAGCGCATGCACCTCGCCCGCCGCCAGCTCGAAGGAGAACTGCGAGAGCACCGGCACACTGTAAGTCTTGCAGAGGCCGGTGACGTGGAGCAAGGGAGCCGAGTCGCTCATGACCATGAAGGCCCTGGTCTAGCGGGTGATGAGGTCCACCGCCGTGGTTTGGTCGGCGGCCGGCGCCTCGCCTTTGAGCATCTTGAGCGCGGCCTCGATGCCGAACACCGCCAGTTGGTCGGCATGCTGATTGGCGGTCGCGACCACCCGGCCGTCGGCCAGCATCGGCCGGATGGCGCTGATATTGTCAAAACCCGCCACCAGCACTTTGCCCGCCTTGCCGGCGGCTTGAACGGCGGCAACGGCCCCCAGCGCCATGCTGTCATTGGCGCAGAGGAGGGCGCGCAGATCGGCGTGTTCGGCGAGCATGGCGGCCGCCACCGTGTTGGCTCGTTCCATCTCCCAGTTGCCGCTTTGAATCGAAATGATCGTCATCCCCGCTGCTTTCATCGCGTCTTCGAAGCCCAGCCGCCGCTGCTGGCCATTGAACGCGGTGGGGATGCCTTCAATAATGGCTACCTTGTCGCCGGGGTGGAGCCGCCGGGCCACCGCTTCCCCCACCATCCGCGCACCCGCCCGATTGTCCGGCCCCACAAACGGGACGGTCAGAGCCTCCTGCCGCAGCACCTCGGCATCCAGTTTGTTGTCAATATTGACGACGAGTATGCCGGCGGCCTTGGCGCGTTTGAGCACGGGCACCAATGCCTTCGAATCGGCCGGGGCGATCACAATCGCGTCCACCTGCCGCGCGATCATCTGCTCGACCAGGCCGACCTGCTCGGCCAGGTCGGTCTCGTTCTTGATGCCATTCACCACCAGCTCGTAATCCGTGGCATGGGCCGCCTGATGCTTCCGCGCGCCTTCGGCCATCGTGCTGAAAAACTCGTTGGCCAGCGATTTCATCACCAGGGCAATCCGGGGCCTGTGCTCGGCAGCGGAAGGGGAGCCAGGCTTGCACCCGGTGACAGCCAGCAGCGCAAGGAGGAGGCCGGCGAGCAGCGGCAGAGAAATAGAACGCAGGGGCGGCATTCGGACACAGTTCATAACCAATGGTCGTTCAGGGCCATCAGCGGACACCATTCCTCAAACCGCCGACAGCGTCAATTCAATTACGGAGCCCGGCTTGGGCGCAAAAATAATCGCCCAACCGGCTTGCGGAAGCAGCCTCCCGGCATTAGAGTCGTTTGTCCCATGACGCTGACCAGACAGCGAACCCCGCCTGAATTGGCGCACAAACAAAAACCTGCCCTCCGGGGATCCTCTTCCGGAACCGGAGCCTTTCCCCATGCCCGTTGAGCTCTTTAACAACGTCGCGCCCGGGGAGGCGGGGCTGGGGCTGGCTGCCGCGCTGGGTGAGTGCCTGGCTTGCGGGCTCGTCTTGTTCGATGGTGATGGGAAGGTATTGAAGCTGACTCCGGAGGCGGCCCGAATCCTTCGCCTCGCTTCCCCAACCGAGGGGGCATCCGCCGCCGGCGCCCTGCCCGAGGCGGTCCGGGGCCTGGCGCGGGAAGCGGTGGCTGGCGGCACTCCGGTGGTGGCCCGACAGATCAGTTTACCAAACGGCTCGGATGAGATGATCTTAAGTGTGACGGCCGTCCCGCTGCGGGACCCGCGGGACGGAGCCTCGCTGGTGCTGGTGTTGAACGACCTCACCAGTGTGCGGCGGCTGGAGCAAAGCCTCTGGCGGCTGGACCGGCTGGCGGCCATGGGAATGCTTGCCGCCGGGATGAGCCACGAAATCCGGAATGCGCTGGTGGCGGGCAAGGCGCTGATTGAGCTCCTCATCGAGCAACACCCGGGATTGGAGCTGGCGGAGGTGGCACGACGGGAGATGGCTCGCATTGACACCATGGTCAATCGCATGCTGCGCTTTTCCGCCCCGGCCGAAGCAACCTTCGCGCCGCTGAGCCTTCACGAGGTGCTGGACCACTCCCTCCATCTGGTCCGTACCCGGATCAAAGGGGGAACGGTCAGCATTCAGCGTGAGTTCCACGCCGCGCAGGACCGGGTGTTGGGGGGAGAGTATGAACTGCAACAGGCGTTTCTGAATCTGCTGCTCAATGCCCTCGACGCCATGGAATCCGGCGGCACCCTGGTTGTGGCCACCGAGCTGCACCCCGGCCCCGGGCCCGCGTCGAGCATCCGGGTGACCGTTCAAGACACGGGAGTGGGCATTCCCCCCGACCAGGTGAACCGGCTCTTCGAGCCGTTCTTCACGACCAAGCCGGGGGGCACCGGGCTGGGACTGGCCATCACGCGGCGGATCATCGAGCAGCACCGTGGCACTATTAACGCCCACAGCGAGCCGCAACAAGGCTCGACGTTCACCATTCTGCTTCCCCTGCTTCCCCAAGCTAACGCCGAACTCGCCTAACGCGGGGCAGCCCAACCCGCGTCGCTGAACGCTTCCACGAATTTCACCAGGCCGCGCACGTCGTGGTAGTTCGCTTTCCAATTGTGAGCTTTGGCGGGATGCCTGGGGGAACCGTCCGGCGCGAGGGTATCGAACCAGACGCCATCCCGGGGATCGGCCTGGTGGTCGCGGATGAAATTCAGCAGGCTCTCGAGGGCGCGTTCGTAGGCCGGTTCGGGGCGGTGTTTCAGGGCGTCGGTCAGCGCCGCCAACATCTCGGCCTGCACCCACCAGATTTTGTCCCGCTGGGTGGCGGGCTGGTCATCAAAGCCGCGGTTGTAAAGCCCGCCCCGAGCATGGTCATACCCGTATTGAAGTGCGTGATCCACGTGCGCCTTGAAATGCGCCCAGGCCGGTTTGCGTCCCAGCACTTCCTGGGCGCGGACCATCAGCCAGGCAAATTCCACGTTGTGCCCGTAGGAAAGCCCCGCGCTGGCAGGGTCCGTGACTTCCGCCCAGTCCAGCCGGCGGTGAAAACAGGACCGGCCCGGCTTGCGGGGATAGAAATACTTCAGGTTCAGCCGCAGCGCCTCCTCGAGCGACCGGCGCACCGCGGTGTCCCGCGTTGCTTCATACAACTCCGTCAGCGCCTCCATCAAGTGCAGGTGGGTGTTGGCGCTCTTGTAACCGGCCACCTCGACAACCGCCCCGGGCGAGGGGGCCAGGATCGGGGTCCAATCCGCCTGAAAATGTTCGATCCAGCCGCCGTGCTTCCGATCGTGCGCCTTTTGCTGCAACTGCCGGTAAAGCTCGAGCGCCTCCTCCAGGGCGGCCGCCTCGCCACTCGCCCGGTAATATTCCACCAGCGCGTAAATGACGAAGGCCTGCCCATAAACGATTTTGTTTCGGTTCAACGCGCGGCCCTCGAGGTCGGTGGTCCAGTAATAGCCGCCGTGGGCTGCGTCGTGAAAATGCCGCCGCAGAAACTCCCGTCCCTGCCGCGCTGCGCCAAGGTAATCACGGCTGCCGTCTTCCAGTCCTTTGCGATGGGCATGCGCGAACCCCCAGATCATCCGCGCCTGGGTCACCAACTGTTTCTCGGAGGCGGCGGCCGGAACCGCGGAGCCATTGTCGGCCAAAACATAGCCGCCCCGCTGCCGGTCCACGCCCCGGTCATGCCAGTAGGGCATGATTTGCCGAATCAGTTGTTCCTTGATTTGCCGAGCGTGGCTGGCCCACTCCACCGGGTCGCCCCTGACCGTCGCCACGAACGTCAAGCACAGCAACATGATGGCGCCTGTCCTTAAACCCAGCGTCGAGTTCAGGCGCCTGCCAGACAGGTTTGTTGACTGCATGCCGCATTTAGTCCCGAGGCCGGGCCGGCGGCAAGCGGATTCGATTCCGAACCGCCGCCGTCCCTTGTCTGTTGCCCCGCCAACGGCTACTCTGGCGCATGACGCGTGTGAAAAAACAACACGTTGTGGTCGGGGACGTGCATGGCTGTCTCGAGGAACTGGAAGGGCTCCTGGCGGCGTTGCGCTTTGATCCCCGCCACCAGCAGCTTGTGTTTGTCGGGGATTTCGTGGATCGCGGCCCCGCCAGCGCCGGCGTCGTGCGCCGGGTGCGGCAGCTCACTCAGGAGGGGGGCGCCGTCGCTTTGCGGGGCAACCATGATGAGAAGTACGTCCACCATTACCTCCACCATGATCGCGGAACCGGGCAAAAGTCCGATGCCGCGATGCTGCTGTTGCCCCCCGCCAAACAGGCGGTTTACGCCAGTCTGTCGGTCGAGGACCTCGAGTGGTTGAGCGGACTGCCCTACTACTACCGCGGCCCCGATTTCCTCGTCGTGCACGCCGGCATTTGCCCGCTCCGCCATCCAACGCTGGAAGCGCTGACCCAGACCCAGGAGGCGCGGGACCGCCTTATCCGCATCCGGAAGGTGGACGAGAAGGGGCATTCCCTCCGGCTTGGCATGGACAACGTGCCCGGCGCGCGGCCGTGGTGGGAGATGTATGATGGCCGTTTCGGCCACATCATCCACGGTCACTGGCGCATGGATGAGGTTCATCGCACCCCCTGGTCCACCAACCTCGACACTTCCTGTTGCTACGGCGGAAAATTAACCGCCATGATCTTCGAGGACATCCAGGCGCCGGCCTTTTTGCAGGTGCCCGCCCGCCGCCGCTACCACGCGCCCGGAATGCCCTGAGCAACCGCAACGGAGGGCTTGCCAAAGGTGGCGCGCCTGGCGCGGGGAGGCGCAAGGTCTTCTGGGCGGTCCCGGTTGCGCTCGCGGCAGAAGGCACAAAACAGACCCGGCCCACGCGCTCCCGACCATCCGTTGAATTGCGGTCTGGCCTTCGGGCCTTTTCCCCGTTGCAGTTTGCCCGCCTCCGGCGCAGTATGGGGTCCAGCAAGCGTTTCTATGGCTTACCAGGAAAAAGAACTGCAACACATCTCGCGCCAGTTCCAGATTTACGGCGAGATTCTCCACGCCGAGACCTTCAAAATCGGGCATATCAACGAAACCTATTCCGCCACCTACGACCAGGGCGGCATGCGCGTGCGCTACATCCACCAGAAGATCAACAAACGGGTGTTCAAGGAACCGCCCGCGGTGATGAAAAACCTGGTGCGCGTGACCTCTCACATTCGCAGCAAGCTCGAGGCCCAGGAAGCCAGCGACATCACCCGCCGCTCCCTGATCGTGATCCCGACGCGCGACGGCCAGTCCTACTATTACAACGGCGACGGCGAGTATTGGCGCACTTTCGTCTTCGTCGAAGGGGTGCAGACTTTTGAGTCCGTGCAGTCGCCCCGGCAGGCCTACGAGGCCGGCCGCGCGTTCGGCGAATTCCAACTGCACCTGGTGGATCTGCCCGGCGGCCGGCTGCTCGAGACCATTCCCGATTTTCACAACACCCGCAAACGCTTCGCCGCGCTGCAGGAGGCCGTCGAAAAGGACCACTACAACCGCGCGCGCGAGGCCCGCCCCGAAATCGAGTTCGCCCTTTCCCGCGAGCCCATCGTGGACGTCATCCTCAACGCGATGGCCAAGGGCGCGATTCCGGAGCGCATCACGCACAACGACACCAAATTCAACAACGTCATGCTCGACACCAAAACCGGCCAGGCCATGTGCGTGGTGGACCTGGACACCGTCATGCCGGGATGCGCCCTGTACGACTTTGGCGACATGGTCCGCACCACCACCAGCCCGACACTCGAGGACGAAAAAGACCTCTCGAAAGTCAAAATGCAGATGCCCATGTTCCGCAAACTGGCGGAAGGCTACCTCTCGACCGCCGGCCTGTTCCTGACCAAGGCCGAACGGTCGCTCATCGCATTCTCGGGCAAGCTCATCACCTTTGAAATCGGCCTGCGGTTCCTGACCGACTTCCTCAGCGGCGACACCTATTTCCGCATCCACCGGCCCGGGCACAACCTCGACCGCTGCCGCACGCAGTTCAGCCTCGTCAAGTCCATCGAACGCCAGGAGGAGGCCATGCAAAAATACGTGGACAAGCTCTGAATCCCGCCCGCTCCCGCCGCCGCGCCCCCGTCCCACTTTGAAAGGCCCCAACCGCCGCTGGCGGGGGTGTGAAATTTTGCTTGTGCTTTGCCGTCGCATGGTCAAGGTTATGTTCACTATGAAAAAACTGTTAGCCCTTGTGGCATTGTTGAGTCTCGCAGTCGGCTTGGTGGGGTGCGGGAGCGGCGATCAATCCACGCCGCCGCCGGCTCCGGCCACCAACGCCCCTGCGGCGACTCCGTAACACAGCACTTTCCCAACCGTTTATCGGGAAATATCCTTGCAAGCCGGGTGCGGATTTTTGCGCCCGGCTCTTTTGTTTTTGGCCGTCAGTTTTGACTCGCCAAAACGGCGGGATACAGGCAAAAAAACGGGGCTTTCTGGAATCATTCATGCTCGAGCAGATCGTCATCCTGGACTTTGGATCGCAATACACTCAGGTGATTGCCCGCCGGATTCGCGAGTGCAACGTCTATTCGGTCATCGTCCGCTACGACACTCCGGCGGCCCAACTCAAAGCGCTGGCGCCCCGCGGGCTCATCCTGTCGGGCGGCCCTTCAAGTGTCTATGCCGCCGATGCGCCCCTGCCGGATCCGGCGATTTTCGAGTTGGGAGTGCCGGTGCTGGGCATCTGTTACGGCCTGCAACTCCTGGCCCATTTCCTCGGCGGCAAGGTCGAGCGCGGCCAGAAACGCGAATACGGCAAGGGCACCCTCCGTGTCCAGGACAGCTTCTGTCCCCTGTTTGCGAACCTGCCGGAAACCCTGCAAGTGTGGAACTCCCACGGCGACAGGCTCACCCGTCTGCCCCGGGGCTTCAAATCCGTGGCCGTGTCCGAAAACTCGGATTTTGCCGCCATCCAGCACCAGGACGGGAAGCTCTTTGGCTTGCAGTTTCATCCGGAAGTCGCGCACACGCCGCGCGGCAAGGAAATTCTCGCCAATTACGTGCATAACGTCTGTGGTTGCGGCAAGAACTGGACGATGCACAACTACATCGAGCAGGCGGTCGAGGCCATCCGGCGCGAAGTCGGCTCCGAGCGCGTCATCCTGGGCTTGAGCGGCGGCGTGGATTCGAGCGTGGCGGCGGCGCTGATCCACAAAGCCATCGGCGACCAGCTCACCTGCATCTTCGTCAACAACGGCGTGCTCCGCGGCCGCGAGGCGGAAGTGGTTCGCGAAGTCTTTGGCCGGCACTTCCGCATCAAACTGCAATACGAGAACGCCACCCAACTGTTCCTGCGCCGGCTCAAAGGCGTGACCGACCCCGAGCGGAAACGGAAGATCATCGGCAAAACCTTTATCGAAGTCTTCGAGGCCGCCACCCGCCGCGCCGGCAAGGCCAGGTTCCTTGCCCAGGGCACCCTCTACCCGGACGTGATCGAATCGGTGCCGATCGGGGGAAACCCGGCCGCGATGATCAAGAGCCACCACAACGTGGGCGGCCTGCCCAGGAAGATGCGCTTTCAGCTCCTCGAGCCGTTGAAATGCCTGTTCAAGGATGAAGTGCGGGAACTGGGCCTCGAACTCGGGCTGCCCCGCGAAATCGTTCTCCGCCAGCCTTTCCCCGGCCCCGGCCTGGCGGTCCGCATCCTCGGCGAGGTCACCCCCGCCCGGTTGGAAATTCTCCGCAACGCCGACCGCATTGTCGTTGAGGAGATGAAAAGCACCGGCTGGTATTACAAGGTCTGGCAGAGTTTCGCGGTGCTGCTGCCGGTGCGCAGCGTCGGGGTGATGGGCGACGAGCGCACCTACGATTACACCATCGCCATTCGGGCGGTGGAATCCCAGGACGGCATGACGGCCGACTGGGTCAAGCTCCCCTACGATCTGATGGAGCGGCTTTCCAGCCGCATTATCAACGAAGTCAAAGGCGTCAACCGCGTCTGTTTCGACATCACCAGCAAACCCCCCGGCACCATCGAATGGGAGTAACGCCTCCGCGGGGGCGCAACTCGCCCCCTGCAACGCGGCCCGGCCCGCCTCAGCCGTCCCCCAGGGCGGGGCGCGCCGGTGGAGTCCCAGCTCCCGGGTAGGCCGGCCGAAGGTGATTCCGCCCTTTTAACCAGCTCACAAAGGCTGACTCAATTCTGGCCAGCTCCGCGAGTGTCAGCGGGCAGGCTCCCAGTTCCCCTTCCGAAATCCGATCCGCGATCAGCTTGCGCACGAAGGCGCGCATCTCGGCCTCGGCTTTCAGCGTGACGGACCGGCTGGCCGCCTCCACGGCGTCGGCCAGCGCCACAATGCCGGATTCGCGAGTGGACGGCGGCGGGCCGGGATAACAAAACGCCGCTCGATCCACTTCCGGCTTGGTCCCATCCGGCAGCCGTTCGCAGGCCTTGGCGTAAAAGAAACGGACCAGCGAGACCCCGTGGTGTTCGGCGATGATCTCCCGAAAGGCGCGGGGCAGCCGGTGTTTCCGCGCCAGTTCAACCCCGTAGGCAACGTGTTCCTTGATTTTTTGCGCGCTGGTCAGCGGGTCCAGTTGCTCGTGGGGCGAGACCCCGTCGTTGTTCTCGGCGAAGAGAGCCGGCTCCTTGAGTTTTCCAATGTCATGGTAGAGCGCCGAGGCTTTGCAAAACAACGCCCGGGCGCCGATCTCGGCCGCCGCTTTTTCCGAAAGGTCCGCCACGTTCAGGCTGTGGTGCCAGGTGCCCGGCGCCTCCTGGCGAAGTTGATCCAGGAGCGGATGGTCCGTGCCATACTCGATCAAGGTCACATCCGAAAGCTCGCCCAGCGCCCACTCGAGCACGGGCAGCACTGCCAGCACCACAAACGCGCTCAGGAATCCGATCATCCCGGGGATCAACACCCCCGCCGCAACAACGTCCACCGGCTTGCCCTCCAAACCATACTGAATCGCCGCCACCACCCCCAGCAGCGCCCCGCTCCCGGCCCCCGCTCGCAGCACCCGGCTCCGCGTGGGTGACCGGCGCATCAGCAGAACCCCGGTCAAGGCCGAGACCACGCAGCCCACCACCGGCCAGGGGCCGGGGTTGGCCGCCAGATAGAGCATCAACCCTCCGTTCAAACTGGCCAGCACCCCCAACCGCCCGCCGAGCAGAATGCCCGTCAAGCCCGGAACCACAAACCACGGCACCCAGACCCACGCCTCCCCGGGCAGCCACGGCCACCGTCCCGCGCCGTAGGCGGCCATCAGTTCCATCGCGCCGCGCAGCAAAACCGCCTGCAGGACCAACAGCAAAACGGCATTGCGCAATTGACGGCCCGCTCGGGCGTCAGGGGGCCAGAATCGGGCCTTGAAAGCCCAAAACCCACCCGCTGCCAGCAACCAGGCCAGAAGCGAAACCAGCGAAGGCGTGGTCAGCTTCCCCAGCCAAGTCAACGAGCGGTCCACCCAGGGCAGAGGCAGAAACAACACCCCTGCGATGCCCAGGACTCCAGCCCCAAACAGCCAAGCATCGGCTTTCAACTTCATTCCGCTCTCAATTTAGCAACCCCCCGGCCCCTCAGCCACCATTTTAGCACCTCGGGCGCGGGAGGCAACGGGCCCCGATTGTTGCTCGTCCGGTTGTTGGACAACGACGGCGACGGCCTCAGCGACGAGGCTCAGACCGGGCGGTTCGGCACCGATCCGAACCGGGCGGGCACCGACGGGGACGGGGTGAGCGATGGGGAGAAGATTTTGGTGTACGTCACTGATCCCACCCCACCGCCGGCGAGGCCGCCGCGCCTCGAGATCGAGCTTGCCGATGACACCGTCATTCTACGGTGGCCGACGAATCCCCCGGGGTTCACCCTTGAAACCGCGGCCGGCAAGCAGAAGAGGCTGATGACGCGCCTCAGGCGGCGGAAGCGGCTGCCCGGGCGGCGCGATGGCGCTCTTCCGCCAGGGCCGGCGCGTTGCCGGTCGGGGCAGCCCCTGCGAGCGCAAGGGTGGCCAGCCCCGTCCCGAACCCACGCAACGGATTATGCCAAAAGCCGTCCCCCGTGAGGGGGTCCAGGCAGAAGATTTCGCCATTGCACATCGCGTAGAGTTTGTTGTCGTGGAGCTCGGTTCAATTACAAGGTTGGGGATGTTTTGTAGCGGGGCAAGGTCTCGGGAGGCCGCAAAACGTCCAAAAACGTCCCAAAAGCCGCTTGCCCGCGCGTAGCGGGCCTACTAACCTCCCCGCCTTTGAACGGAACAGTTGCTATTGCACCATTACCTTTACGCTTGTTTCTCTCGCGCGCCAGGCCGTCCGGGCTGGTTGGTGGAGGTCCGCGTCTGGGGCGAGGTTTCTGATGCCCGCATCGGCGAGGGCTTCCCGGCGCGGGCCGTTGACATCGCCACCGCGGCGGTGGGCCGCGCCCGGCGGTTATCCGGCTAGATGCTTTTTAGTTCCTGGCAGTTCATTTTTGTTTTTTTGCCGATCGCCCTCGGTGTGTTTCTGGTACTACCCGGGCAGTGGCGGGTGGCGAAGAAACTGTGGCTGACGGTGGCATCGTTGTTCTTTTACGCGTATTGGAAGGTCGAGTACGTCCCGTTGCTGCTGTTTTCGATAGGGTTCAACTACACGATCGCAGAGCTGCTGCTGCGTTATCGCGACCGGCCCTCAGGGAAGTGGGTGCTGACGGGGGGGGTGGGAGTGAACCTGCTGCTGCTGGGCTATTACAAATACACGAACTTCGTTTTGTCCGCTCTCGGGATGGTGGTGCGGAAGGACCTCGGGCGGTACGACATCATCCTGCCGCTGGCGATTTCGTTTTTCACGTTCACTCAGATTGCCTATCTGGTGGATGTTTACCGGGACCACACGCGCCACTATAAGTTCATTGATTACTTCCTGTTCGTGGTGTTTTTCCCGCACCTGATCGCCGGGCCGATCGTGCGGCACTGGGAAATCATCCCGCAGTACGTCGAGCGGGATTTGCGGCCCTCGCGGACGGACCTGGGCATGGGCGTGCTGTTGTTCCTGCTGGGGCTGTATAAGAAGCTGCTGCTGGCCGACCCGGTTTCGGAGTTTGCGATCGCGGTGTATGCGACGGCCGAGCATGGGGCCATGGTTTCGTGGTTTGACAGTTGGCTGGGGACCCTGGCCTTCGCGATGCAGATTTACTTTGACTTTTCCGGGTATTCGGACATGGCGATCGGGCTGGCGCGGATGTTCGGGATGAAGTTCCCGTGCAATTTCGATTCGCCGTACCGGGCGGGGAGCATTATTGACTTCTGGCGGCGGTGGCACATGACGCTGACGCGTTTCTTCCGGGAGTACGTGTACATCATGCTGGGGGGCAACCGGTGTTCGCAATGGCGGCAGGCGTATAACATCATGGTGACGATGCTGCTGAGCGGGCTGTGGCACGGGGCGGGCTGGAACTTCGTGATCTGGGGCGGGCTGCATGGTTTGTTCCTGCTGGTGAACCATCAGTGGCGAAATTTGAAGAAAGCGCGCGGCTGGCGTCTCGAGCACTGGAGCTATCGCGGGGCGTGTGTGGCGTTCACGTTTCTGCTGGTGCTGGTGACCTGGGTGTTCTTCCGCGCCTCGAACCTGCCGACCGCGGGCCGGCTGCTGGCCACCATGGCCGGGGCGAACGGTTTCACCGCGCAAAAGGAGTTTCAGGGGAGCAGCCGGGAGGCGGAGAAGATCATGGCCTGGCTCGGGGCCAGGGCGGTGGAGAACACGGTGCCATTGATGAGCGCCGATTACCGGAAGGCGCTCAAGATCATCGTGGCCTTGCTGTTCATCGCGTGGTGCCTGCCCAACACGCAGCAACTGCTTTCCGCCTACGAGCCCACGCTCGAGGCGGTCGCCCGGCCGCCACCGTTCCGCCTCCGTCTGAATGCCTTGACCGGCTTTGCCTGCGGCGTGGTGTTCCTGTTTGTGATTCGCGGCTACTTCACCTTGCCGCAGAGTCCGTTCCTGTACTTCAACTTCTAGACCATGACCGCTCCCACCAGATTCTATGTTGGTTTCGGGCTCGGCCTGGTCACTGCGTTTACGGTTTTCTATGGCGTTTTTTTCGCCCAGCTCGGCGCGCCGACCCTCTCGTCCCAGTGGTGTTGGGACTTGAATGCGCGGAAGCAGGAACTGGCGCGGGCGGCGGGCACGCCCAAGCTGTTGCTGGTGGGCGGTTCGTCGGTCCTGTTCGGGCTGAGCGCCAAAGACATCCAGAAGCAGACCGGATTCCCCACGGTGAACCTGGGAACGCACGCGGCCCTGGGCGCCGAATACATCTTGCGGCTGGCCCAGCGCAGCGCCCAGCCCGGCGACACCGTCCTGCTGGCATTCGAGTACGAGGCTTACCAGCATGGGCCACCCGGCAAGCCCAGCCAGTGGACCGATCCGCTCTACTTCGATTACCTCTTCGCCCGCGACGCGGCCTATTTTCGTTCCTGGCCGCTGACGGAGCAGCTCCGCGCGGCGATGTGGATTTCCACGCGGCGGCTGAAGGAAGGCTGGCGCAATCGCGGGCGCGGCGACCTGGGGGGCCACCACGGGATTTACTCCGTCAAAATGCTGAACGAATACGGCGACCAGACTGGCGCGCGGAAGGACAATCGCGGTCCCGGCCAGCCCTGGTTCGCGCTGCGGAGCGAGAACCTCGCCCGCGGACTGCCTGCCGAGCCCAACGGCTTCCCCATTTTCCGAAAATTCATCGAGTGGGCGCGGCAGAACCGGGTGCGGGTGCTGGCCACCTATCCCACGATCTCTCATCGGCCGGAGTATGAGGCCGAACCTGCCCAGCGCGCCGCGGCCACGATCCGCGCGTTTTTCGAGAGCCAGGGAGTGCCGGTTCTGGGGGAGGCAAAGGAAGGGATGCTCGACCCGGATTGGTTCTTCGACACCCTGTATCATCCCATTGAAGAGGGCGCCCATGAGCGGACGCGGCGGCTGTTGACCCACCTGGCGCCGCTGCTGCAAGGCAACAAGCCCTTGGCATCTGCCGAAATGCCGGGGGTTGCCCCCTAGCCCGCTCGGGGTTATGCCACCCTCCCCGCGGCATTCTGACTTGGAGAGCCTCAACGGCCAGCGCACGGCTCCGTCGGCTCCGTTGCCAATCGGCGTGGTGTTGCCCACGCGGAATGCCGCCGCGCTGCTGCCGGCGCATCTGGCGGCGATGCGCGCCTGGCTGCCGCACGTGCAGGAAATGGTGGTGGTGGACAGCGAATCGCGGGATGGCACGCGGGATTTGCTTCACGCGGCCCTGGACCATCCGCGCCTCCGCTGGTTGGATCATCCCCCCGGACTATACCAATCCTGGAACTTCGGCATCCGCCAGGTCGAAGCCGAGTTCTGCTATATTTCGACCGTGGGCGAGACGATCACGCTCGAAGGGCTGCGGCATCTGTCCGAAGTGATGCGGGAATTCGCATGCGACGTGGTCGTCAGCCGGCCCCAATTCATCAGCGCGAAAGGGCAACCCATGCCGCCGTCGCGCTGGCCGGTTCACGACCTGATCGAAACGCTTGGGGTGTCGCAGCCGGTCGCCCTTCGCGGCGAGGCGCTTTTCGTTTTTACACTCCTCAACTTTCGTGACGCCATCCTGGGCAGTTCCGCCAGCAACCTGTACCGGACCGCCACGCTGCAGCGATACCCGTTTCCGACCGATTACGGCACCGTCGGCGATGGCGCCTGGGGCCTGCAGAATTGCCTCCGCATCGTGCTCGGCATCACTCCGGAAATTTTCTCGACGTTCCGGGAACATCCCAAGTCGTATGCGAAGGCGGAGTATGCGGTGGACCGGTTGCGTCAGAAGATGCTGGAGGAGATCCGGCGAACTTTCGAGGACCGGGCCGCCCTGGACCCGGTATTTGCGGCCGCGGCCGCCCGCCTTGAGGTGGGCCGTATGTTCGAATTACTGGCCGGGCATCTGGCGGCGCAGGAAAGACTCGAGGCCGCCCGGGCTTCGGGCTGGCCCTGGATTTTTCGTCCGGCCGCCTGGAGCGCCCGGCGCCGGCGCCGTCGCCTGGAGCGGGAGCTGGAGGGCCTGAAACGAAAGGCCTTGGGCCTTATTGCGACCGGCCAAATTTCTTCTCCAGCTCGCGGTAACTCATTTCGATGAGCGTGGGGCGGCCATGGGGACAGGTGTAGGGCATGGCACAGCGGCGCAAATCCTCGACCAGATTCTCCAGTTCTTTGCCTGCCAGCGGGTCGTTGGCTTTCACCGCATGGCGGCACACCGTCTTGGCCACCACCTGTTCTCCCAGACGGAGGGTGTTTACTGCCTGACCCGCCGCTTTGAGCTCGTCCACCAGTTCGAGGACGAAGCGGCGGGGGTCCGGCGCTTTGACGAACGGCGGCAGCGCATCCAGCAGAAACGTCCGCTCGCCAAACTCGCTTAACCCCACGCCGAGCCGGGTGAGGACCCCCAACTGTTGCCGGAGAAAACTCGCGTCGCGCGCGGACAACTCGACGGTCGCGGGCAGCAGCAGTTTTTGCGAGGGCGCCTGGTCCTGCCGTTCGAGGCGGTCGAGCATTTGCTCGAAGAGAATGCGTTCATGCGCGGCGTGCTGGTCGAGCAACACCAGCCCTCGATCCGACTCGAGCACCACATACAGTTTTCCAATAACGCCCACCAGCCGCAGCGGCACTTGCAGCAGCGGCACCGCAGCCGCGACGGGAGACGGTGCGCACGCCGGCGGCCCGGCGGGTACCGGCGTGGGCGCCGACGACGCTGCGGGAGTGGGCGGGTGCGCGACGGGTGGTGCCGGAGGTGGAACGGCAGACGAGGAACGGAAGCCCAGTCCCAGAGCGGGTTGAACCGGCGCGCGAGCGGCCGGTTCGCTTGGGGCCGATTCGAGCTCGAGCGGCAAGTGGGGCAGGCTTGGCTGCCGGGCGGGAACCGGGCTGGGCGTCGGCGATTGGGATTGGGCTTTTGGCGCCGGAGGCGGGAGGAAAGTCTTTGCCGGAGCGGGCGGGCTGTGGAATTCCAGGAGAGCTTCGCGGACGGCCTGGGCGACCAGGCGGCGGACTTCGGCTTCGCGGTGGAATTTGACCTCCCGCTTGGCGGGATGAATGTTGACGTCAACCTCGGCGGGATCCACCTCGAGGAACAGGCAGCACACCGGGTAGCGGCCTTTCATCAAGGCGGTGTGATAGCCTTCCAGCAAGGCAAAGTTTAGGCCCCGATTTTCCACGGGACGGCGGTTGACGAAGAGGTGTTGGTCTTCGCGGGTGGCGCGGGAAACGCCCGGCGCGCCAATGAACCCCCAGAGGTGGAAGCGTCCGGGGTCCTGGACTTCGGGTTCCGGTTCCATTTCAGCCTCGAGGTGGGCGGGGGGCGCCAGCCGGGGGAGCGTGGCGGAGAAGTTAACGGGCAGGAGTTTCTGATCGTTGCCGTACAAGGCGCGCAAGCGCTCGCGGAGAGCGCCGAGGCGGGCGGCGGTATCGAGACCGCTTTTGACGGCGGGCAACTGCCAGACCACACGTCCGTCCTTTTGGAAAGTAAACGCGACTTCGGGGAACGCCAGCGCCGCCAGCATCAGGTAGTGTTGAATATGCGCCGCTTCCGTCTCCTCGGTGCGCAGAAATTTGCGCCGGGCGGGTAGATTAAAAAAGAGCTGGCGGACTTCCACGCGGGTGCCCGGAGCGACGCCGGCGGCTTTGACTTCAAGGATTTTCCCGCCGCTGATGGTGATTTGCGTCCCTTCGGGCGACGGTTCGTCCCGTTCGCGGGTGGTGAGGGTGAAGCGGCTGACGCTGGCGATGCTGGGCAGCGCCTCACCCCGAAAACCCATGGTGGCAATGGCCGCGAGGTCTTCCGCGCGGCGAATTTTGCTCGTGGCATGGCGTTCGAGGCAGAGCAGGGCGTCGTCGCGGCTCATGCCCACACCGTCGTCGAGCACGCGGATGAGGCTGCGGCCGCCGGCCTGGATTTCGACCGAAATGCGCCCGGCCTGCGCATCGAGGGCATTCTCGACCAGCTCCTTGACGACGCTGGCGGGGCGCTCGATGACCTCGCCGGCGGCAATCTGGTTGGCGACCTGCTCGGGCAGGAGCCGAATGCGGTTCATGATACGGCCTCCGGCTTGGGCCGCGGCAAGCCGAACGAGAAGACCGCGCCGCGGTCCGGCAGGTTGCGGGCGGCAATCCAGCCGCCATGTTCTTCAATCACGCGGCGGCAGATTGAAAGCCCCAGGCCGGTGCCTTCCGCTTTGCCGTGGGTGACGAAGGGCTCGAACAATTGGCCGAGAATCTCAGGCGGAAGGCCCGGGCCGGTATCCTCCACCTCGGTGACCACTTCCGCCGGTTTGAGCTGGAGGCGGACGCGGATGACGCCGCCGCCCTGCATGGCGTCGGTGGCGTTGTGCACGAGGTTGTGGAAGACGCGGCGCAGGCGTTTGGGATGCAGTCGTACGGGAACAGGATCGGCGCCGGCGTCGAGCTCGAGCGTGACCCGTTTGAGCGCCGCTTCGGGGCGCAATTCGTCAACCACTTCTCGAGTGAACCGGGCGTAATCCATGGCGGGGAGCACCACGGCGGGCTGGGGGCCCTGGGTGAACTCGATGATCTCCCCGATCATCTCGCCGATCCGTTCGATCTGGGCGCGGATATTGCCCACCGCCCGCTCCCGGGCCTCGAGCGAAGCATTCGGCAGGTTGACCATCTCGGCGGCCAGGCCGATGATTGCAAGGGGATTCTTCAGGTCGTGGATGATGGAGCGGGCGAATCGGCCAACGATGGCCAGTCGTTCCGCCTGCAGCACGTCCCGCAGATACTGCCGGTCGAAGTCGCGCAGGCGGGCGCTGATTTCCCGCAAGAGCGCGAGAGCCAGCGCCGGCGAGCGCTCGACAGCCTCAAGCATGGCCTGGCGGGGGATGAAGTCCACCACGGTGTCCTCGACTGCCATGGCCGTGGCCGAACGCGGGGCGTTTTCGATCACCGCCATTTCACCGAAGACGTCACCCGGGCCGAAACGGGAGAGGATTTGGCGGCGCGCACCGCTCAACAGGCCGGAGATTTCGACGCAGCCTGATTTCAGCAGGTACAGGCCATCGCCGGGGTCGCCCTCGCGGAAGATGACCCGGCCGCGAGGGTGGTGTTGCTCCCGGGAAGCTTGGCGCAACCGGCGTTGCTCCCCAGGCCCGAGCGCGGCGAATAGCTTGCTGTTTTCGATGCCGACCATGGCTGCAACTCTATCGGGCGGGAGTGGACCAGGTAAAGTCCTGATGCTCCGGGCGGCCCGATTGACGGTCGGCCATTGTGCGGCGTTGAGTTCCGAGGGCGGCAGGCTCTCGGGGGTGCTCGACCAGGGAACGGATTTGCGCGGAGCTCGGCGTCCTGCGCCGGCGAGTTTTGGCTTTGACTGAGGCCAGCGCAGGCTTGAGTCTGTCAGCGAGATCCTGGTTAAGGTCTGGCCGGGTACATTCATGTAAGATGGGAGCAGGGCTGTGTTTGTCATGCCCGCTGGCGAAACAAACCGACCCGGCCCCGGTCGTGTTCTGGGCGAGCCCGTGGTGCTTCCGGACCTGTCGCGCGCGCTCGAAACAGGCAACCCGGCCAGACCGTAGGAAACGACTTGATGAAACTCCGAACCCTTTTGTTGTTGTTGCTGACTGAGGCAAATACCCTCGTGCCGGCCGCCCCGTCCACGGCCGACGTGGTGATCTACGGCGGCACCAGCGCGGCCGTGATCGCTGCCGTCCAAGCCGCGCGCATGGGCAAGTCCACCGTGATTGTGTGCCCGGACAGGCATTTGGGCGGCCTGTCCAGCGGGGGACTGGGCTTCACCGATACGGGGGACAAATCCGTGATCGGCGGTCTGGCCCGCGAGTTTTACCACCGCGTCTGGCTGCACTACCAGAAACCGGAAGCCTGGCGCTGGCAAAGTCCCGAGAGCTTCGGCAACAAAGGCCAGGGCCTCCCGGCCATTGACGGCGAGTACCAAACCATGTGGGTCTTCGAGCCGCACGTGGCCGAGCAGGTTTTCGAAGATTTGGTCCGCGAGCACCGAATTCCCGTGTTCCGGGACGAATGGCTGGATCGCGCCCAGGGCGTCAAGAAGTCTGGCGCGCGCATCCAGACCATAACCATGCTGAGCGGCAAGACGTTTGCGGGCGGGATGTTCATTGATGCCACCTACGAGGGCGACCTGCTGGCCGCGGCGGGCGTGGAGTATCACGTGGGGCGCGAGGCCAATGCGGTTTACGGCGAAACCTGGAACGGCGTCCAAACGGGCGTGCTGCATCATCGGCATCACTTCGGCGTGCTTCGCCAAAAGATCAGTCCGTATGTCGTGCCCGGCAACCCGGCCAGTGGCGTGCTGCCCCGCATCAGCACCGAGCCCCCGGGCGAGTATGGCCAGGGCGACCGCAAGGTGCAGGCCTATTGCTATCGCATGTGCCTGACCGACCATCCCGAAAACCGCCTCCCCTTGCCCAAACCGGCGGGCTACGACCCCGCACAATACGAAGTGCTCGTGCGGGTTTTCAACGCAGGCTGGCGCGAGACCTTCGAAAAATTTGATCCCATCCCGAATCGCAAGACCGATTCCAACAATCACGGCCCGTTCAGCACCGACAATATCGGGATGAACTACGATTATCCCGAAGCCGGCTACGAGCGCCGCCGGGAAATCCTGCGCGAACACGAAGCCTACCAAAAAGGCTGGCTGTTCTTCATCGCCAACGACCCGCGCGTGCCGGTGGACGTGCAACAGGAAATGCGCCGCTGGGGCTTGCCGAAGGATGAATTCCAGGACAATGGCGGCTGGCCGCACCAGATTTACGTGCGCGAGGCCCGGCGGATGATCGGCCAGTTCGTGATGACCGAGCAGGAGCTGCTGAAAAAGCGCCCCACGCCCCAGTCGGTCGGCATGGGCAGCTACACGATTGATTCGCATAACGTGCAACGCTACATCACGCCGGAGGGCTGCGTGCAAAACGAGGGTGACATCGGCGTATCCACCGGCGGTCCGTACGAGATCGCCTATGGCGCGCTGGTGCCGAAGCGCGATCAGTGCCACAATCTGCTCGTGCCGGTGTGCGCCTCGGCGTCGCACATTGCCTTTGGTTCGATTCGCATGGAGCCGGTGTTCATGATCCTGGCTCAGTCCGCCGCCACCGCCGCCGTGCTGGCGTTGGACGGCTCGTGCCCGGCGCAGGACGTGCCGTACGAGGCGCTCCGCCAACGCCTCCTGGCCGACGGCCAGGTGCTCCACGCCTCGGGCAGGATCAAGTCGGCAACCCGCCCGGCCAAACGTTAGCCTGACACCAAGGCGCGCCTGACTCGTCAGTTTCGCCGACGGTCACGCCGAACTCTGGCAATGGAGAAGGCGGACAGGAATGTCCGAGTTCTCTTCCCGGATGCGCCGCAAAGCAAGGCCTCAGGAACCGGCGGCCACCACCTCGCGCTTGCGGAGGAGGGACAGGTAGTCGAGCAGAATCCGCTGGGCCTCGTCGAGGATCGGGTCCACAGCCGGGGCCGACTCGTTGGCATTCTCGAGGTCCTCCGAACCGTCGCCGCCTCCGGCGTCCACGCTGGCGGAAAGGTGGGCATCGGCGCCGGAGCTGGTCGCGCTGGACAACTGGTTCGTTCGTTGAACCGGGGGCGGCAGTCCGGGCAAATCCACTTGCTTGAGCGTGATCTCGTACACTTTCTCGAGCGGTTCCGGACGGGCGCGGCGCTCGCGGTCACGGGCTTTTTGACGCGCCTCAGCCTCTTCCTTCTCTTTGATCCGCTGTTGTTCGTTGAGCGAGATGGTCTTGTCCTCCTGCAGTTTCTTGAACTGCTCGATGTCTTCGCGGATGTAGGCGAAGTCCTGGTCGCGGGCCACCCGCTCGGCGGAGCGCTTGCGCAATTCGGGGGCAAAGCTGTCCACGAGATTGAGACGCTGAAATTCGGCGCTGGGGATGGTGTCCCAAGGCATGGGATTGTCCAGCGAGCTTTCCCCGAAGTCCTGGGATTCGCTGATGACCGAAGGCAGGACGATGTCAGGCACGACGCCTTTGAGTTGGGTGGAGGCGCCGCTGGCGCGGTAAAACTTTTTGATGGTTACCTTCAGCGCTCCGGGATCATTGGTCCAGACCACATTGCCCAGTCGCATGTAAGGCTTGAGCGTGTTGACGCTTTGGACGGTGCCTTTGCCATGCGTGGAGGCGTCTCCCACAATGAGCGCGCGCCCGTAATCCTGGAGCGCCCCGGCCAGAATCTCGGAGGCGGAGGCGCTGAAGCGGCTGGTGAGAACAACCAGCGGCCCTTCATAAAGAACGGAAGGGTCAGTGTCCCGATCCTCCTCGATGGAGCCGTCGGCGTCGCGGACCTGGACGACGGGGCCTTCCTTGATGAAAAGGCCGGTCAGACGCTTGGCTTCCTCGAGGGACCCGCCGCCATTGCGGCGCAGGTCCAGAACGATGCCGCTGACGTTCTCCTGCTTCAGCTTGGTCAGAAGCCTGGCGACATCCGCTGCCGTGCTTCGAACTTCTCCTTTGCCCCGCGTGTGGGCTGGATCGAACGAAGCGTAGAAAGAGGGCAGATCAATCACCCCGATGCGCACCGGGTTCTCGGCCGGGCCGCGCGGAGGAAACTCGATGAGTTTGGCCTTGGCGGCCTGGTCTTCCAGCTTGATTTCGTCCCGGATCAGGCGGATTTCAACGCGTTCGGAGGAATCGGCGCCGGCGGGAATGACCGTCAAGCGCACTTCCGTCCCTTTGGGTCCGCGAATAAGCTGGACGGCTTTGTTGAGGCTCATCTCAACCACATCCACGGGCGGTTGATTGCTCTGCGCCACGGCTACGATGCGGTCTTTTTCCTTGAGCTTGCGGCTTTTCTCAGCCGGCCCGCCGGGCAGAAGGCGGCGAATGGTGCAATACCCATCCTCAGACTGCAATTCGGCGCCGATGCCGAACAAACTGAGGTTCATGGTGATGGAGAAGCTGTCAAGTTGTTCGTGGCCGAAGTAATCTGAATGCGGATCGTACACGTGAGCCAGGGCGGTCAAATAAACCTGCATCACGTCATCGTTGTCCCAATCCCGGAAGGTGCGGAGGGTTCGATGGTAGCGGTTGGTGAGGGTTTCGACAATCTGTTCGGCGTCGCTGCGGGGTTTCTTAAGCGGACTGGCGGCTCCGTTGAGCTGGTTGGTCCCGCCGCTGGCTTTTTGGGCTTTCTTCCGCGCCTCGGCTTTCCCGAGTTTTTCCTGGAGGTATTCGTAACGGAGGCGGCCCCGCCAGAGCTCCTGGGCTTCCTGGATGTCCTTGGGATAAGGCAGTTTGCGCCGGTTTATGGTGATTTTGTCGTCGGTGTCGAAGGTAAAGGTTTCATTGGTCAGGAGGTTGTCCACGTAGGTCACGCGCTGGTGCAAACGTTCCACAAACCGGTTAAAAATTTCGAAGGCGGGGCGGGTGTCGGCAAGCTGGGTGCGGCGAATGGTGAGGTCGTCGAGATTGGTCCGGTAACGTTCGAATTCGGCAAGATCACTTTGGAGGAAGTGAAGGTGCTGAGGGTCAAGCGACTCCAGGTAGCGGTCCAGGAACTGGCTGGAGATCGTGTCCCCAAACGGCTTTCGGTCGTACTGGAGTTCCTCCAGCATTTTGGCCGTGATGAAGGCAATGCGGGCATCCGCCGGTCCCGGGCTGATGAGACGGAACTCATGGGTGCCGGGTTTTCGGGCCTCGGGCGCTGCCGGCGCGGCCGGGCCGGGCTGAGCCCAAGTGTTAAGAAGGAGCAATCCGGAAAAACCCAGAGCCAGGAGCCTGACGGCAAAAAGTTCCAACTTCATTCTAAAATCCGATTCAGAATACCACACCTTGGACGAATTGCACCTACAACTGTTCACGATTTTCACGGGCAAAAGCCCCGTAAAAACCCGGAGCCCACCCCAAGCTGAGTAGCGGGGAAACAGTCCCGGGGAATCCGCCTTGTCGGAGGCGGGTGGCGAGGCTTATTGTCAGACAGAATGAAGGCATCGCGCCCCACAGGATCAGAACGAAAGCAGGTCCCAACCCCGTTTCGGTTGGATGACGAAACAGCCTTGGTGACGGGTGGGGGGAGCGGTCTGGGCCTGGCGATTGCGGAATGCATGGTGGCCGCCGGGGCGCGGGTGGTTTTGGCGGGGCGTCGGGAAGCGCCGCTGGCAGAGGCCGCCGCCCGCCTGGGCCCGATGGCCTCGTTCGTGGCTCACGACGTCACCCATCTGGAGCGGGCGGAGAGGCTGGTGAAAGCCGCGGAATCAGCCGCGGGCGCCCCGATTTCCATTCTGGTTAACAACGCCGGCAACCACTTGAAAAAGTCGGCATTGAAAACCACCTCGGCGGAATTCCAAACCGTCTTGCAGACCCACGTGCTGGCCGCCCACGCCCTGAACCAGGCAGTCCTGCCCAGCATGATCGAACGCAAACACGGGAATATTCTTTTTGTTGCCTCAATGGCCTCCCTGTTTGGCATTCCGCTGGTGGTGGCTTATGCGGCAGCCAAGACCGCGATGCTGGGCATGATCCGGACGCTGGCGACGGAAGTCTCATGTTACGGAGTGCGCGTCAATGCCGTTGCTCCCGGCTGGATCGAGACCGACATGACGCGCAAAGCCATGGAGGGCGATCCCGCGCGCCGACAAAAGGTCCTGGGGCGCACTCCCATGAACCGGTTTGGCAAACCCCAGGACGTGGGGTGGGCGGCGGTTTACCTCTGTTCGCCAGCGGCCCAGTTTGTCACCGGCGCGCTGCTGCCGGTGGACGGGGGCATCAGCATCGGTTTCTGATTGCCCGCTGGAGGCCGAAGGGCCATTGCACAAAAAACGGTCGCCGCGAGACGGACGTTGGCAACTCTTGCCAACAGTGCCGCCAGCCGCTTGTCATGGCCGGCCACCGCGATTAGTCTCCGCGCATGACCGAGTCAGAAATTCTCCAGGTTTTTCGCGATACAGGAGCGCTGCTCGAGGGGCATTTCATCCTCCGAAGCGGGCTTCACAGCCGGCAGTATTTTCAATGCGCATTGGCCCTGCAGCAGATGCCGATCGTGGAGAAGCTGGGCGCAGAGCTGGCGGCCAAAGTCAAGGGGCTGGGGGCGGCGACGGTGGTTTCTCCGGCAATGGGCGGCCTGGTGCTGGGGCAGGAGCTGGCCCGCCAACTGCGCCTGCGCTTCATCTTCGTCGAGAAGGAAGAAGGCAAACTCGTGTTGCGGCGCGGCTTCCGGATTTCAAGCGGGGAAAAGGTGCTGGTGGTTGAGGACGTGGTTACCAAGGGGGGCCGGGTGCAGGAGACCATTGAGATTGTTCGCGCCCACGGCGGCGAAGTCGTGGGCGTTGCCATGGCGGTGGACCGGTCCGGCGGGGCGGTTGACTTCGGGTTGCCCATGTTCAGCCTGCTGAAAATTGAGGTCGAGACGTTCGAGCCGGACAAGCTGCCCCCCGACCTTGCGGCGGTACCAGCCATGAAGCCTGGCAGCCGTTGATACCGCAGACCGGCGGCCCCTGTGCACGGCAAAACGGGACAAAGAAAAAGGGGCTACTTTCGACGGCGCTGCTGGGCGCGACGTTTGGCTTCGAGCAGGCGGCTGGTCGTGCCCCCCGGCGCTGGGGTGGGCGGAGGCTCGGGCGCGGGTTGAGGCACGGGTTGGGGCGTGGCGGAGACGGGGCTTGCCCCCGGTTCGGTCGCCGGCGGCGAGGCGGGCTCACCCACTGCGGGCGGTTGTTGCGGCCGGAATAAATCCGGCCGCGGTTCGACAGGCGGCGTGGTGGTGGAGCGGACCTGTTGACGGCGCGCAAGCAGTGCCGCGAGCGATTCATCCGCCTCGACCGGCCGCGGCGCGGTCTCCCAGAAAAAGAGACGCCGGCGCAGCGCCGCCATCCAGCGAAGCCATTCCGCACGATCAACTTGGACCCGCCGCACCCCCACGTCGGCCACGAACAGCAGGATGGCCAGTTTGAGCAACTGCTCCCAAAGCTGCTGGGGCTGGAAGGTTTTCTGGCGGTCGTGGGAGAAGGAGTTGAGGGCGAGGTTGGCGCGGCCCAGCAGCTTGCCGCCGCCGCTCTCGGCCAGGCGGCGCAGCAGGTTGAGGTTGGGTTCGGCGGTGTTGAATTCGGGGGAATAATTGACGCTGGCGCCGACGACCTGGGTGCCCCGCAACTGGCCGTCCTTCATGTCCATGATGTTGAGGAGGTAGGCGCCCACTTCGCTGGTGGGAAACCGGGCTTCATAATGGCCCGGACCGGTCTGTTCGATGCGGACGGTCTGCCGCTCACCTTTTGGGTTGACGATGGCGGCCTGGAGGTTGAGGAAATTGCGATAATTGCCCTGTTCATCGAGGGCGTCCACGGTGAGGATGGCCTCGCCTTTGTCCACGGTGACTTCGGTGTTAAAGTCGGCATTGTCCAGGCGGCGGAGGCTCCACTGGCCGACCTGGGACCAGAACTGACGGTAGCGCTCCCAGTTGAGCCAGTTGCGGCCCCAGCGGGCTTTGGCGTCGGAGGTGAACGCTACGGACCGGCCAAGGCCGTATTGCCAATGCGCCAGCAACGGATCGCCCTTGTCGGTCCAGAGGGGAGTTTCGGCGCGCGCCTTTGGAGTGGTGGCCACGTAGCCGAGCAACTGCGGGTATTCATCGGCTCCAATGCCGCGGACGACTTCGCTCGAGGACCGGAGTTGAGGCTTGAAGGGTTCTTCGTAGATGGCGGATTTGAGAATCACCGCCGTTTCCTTGATGAAAATCTGGGGCAGATCATAGGCCGACGACACGTTGTAGAACCGGCCGCGTCCCTGGTCCGCCATCTGGATCATGGTCTCGGGACCGGCATGACCCGCGATCAGAACAGTGCTCACGGTGATTCGGTCCCCAACAATTCCCTGCATCAGCTCGGCGGAGGGCGCGCCGGGGTCACCGTCGCTAAATACAATGATGTGTTTCAAGTTGGCGGACGATTTCTTGAGGCCTTCGCGGGCCATTTCAAGAATCTGCTGGAAGCTGCCGAGGTCGCCCTGGTTCATGCCGGCGATTTGCTGGCGGAGGCTGGCTTTCTGTCCCACTTTTTGCAGCGGGAACAGCCAGCGCTCATAGCCGTCCCAGAGCAGCACCCCCATTTCGTCCTGCGGTCCGAGCGCTTCGAGCACGCCGATGGCGCATTGGCGGGCGACCTCGTTGCCGTTGGCGAATTCCATCCCGTGCATGACGAGCACCACGGCGCCGCTGGGCAGCACTTTCTTGCTATCCAGCTCCATGTTGACGGGCAGGGTGGTTTCCAGCGGTGTGCCGCGGTAGCCGCCCGCCGCATAAGCCTGGTCGCCGCCCACGCAGACCAGCCCGACACCAAAATCGCGCACGGCGCTTTCCAGGAGCCGCTGCCGGTCCATCCCGAGATCGCCGGCGGCCAGATTGCTGATGAAGATCGCGTCATAGCTCTGCATTTCAGCCAGTGTGGCCGGGAAACCCGGCAGCCCCACCAGCATGACCTCGAGGCGGGAGGAGGTCAGGGCAGCGGCCAGTTGGCGATCCTGCTGGGGATCCGCCGACACGATTAACAGGCGCGGTTCGCCGCGGACGATGGCGAAGCCGGTGGCACGGTTGTTCTGCGGCAGCGGGTCGCCGGGCGCATCAATGCGGACGTCGTAGCTGTAAAACCCGGGCTCGGTCAGGGTTTGGGGAAAGGTGAAGAGGTTTTTGCCCGGGCTCATGGTCACTTTCTGTTCCCCGAGGAACTGGTCGTTGCGGTAAAGCCGGACGGTGGCGGATTGGGCCTGCTCGGACTGGACAAAGATTTTCGCCTCGAAAGATTGGCCTTTCTTGAGCCGGGCGGGGACCTGGAGTTTTTGCACGAACAGATCGTTGGCGCGGGCGACTCCGAGCGGCACCACATCCACCGAGACACCCAGGGGGCGGGCGGCCAGGACGGCGCTCAGGGCATCGCCCACGTTTTCGTTCCCGTCGGTCAGCAGCACCAGCCGCTTCTGGCCGGTCTCGGGAAAGGCGGCGGTGGCCAGGCGAATGGCGCCGGCCAGGTCGGTGCGTTCGGTGCCGACGACCGCCTGGATTTTTTGCAGGTCCACCGCGTAGTTCGGTGAGGACTCGATGCTGGCCTCGCTGCCGAAGACGATGACGCCGGCCCGGTCAATCGGTTTCTTCCGGTTGCTGACCAGGTTGACGTATTCGCGGGCGGCTTCCTGCTGGGGCGAGGGAATGCTGTCCGAGCGGTCGAGCACGAAGAAGACGTTCATGCCTTCAACCGGCCGGAGCCACTGCAACCCGGCCAGGGCGAAGATCAGGCACAGAAGGACAACGACCCGGATGCCGAGGGAGAGCGCCCGCCGCCAGCGGCTGGTTTGCACATCGGTCCTCCAGGCAAACCAGAACGTCCACGCCAGCGCCGGCACCAGCAGCAGCAGGTAGTAAGGCTGGGTGAACTGAAAATTCATGATCGCTCAACGGCCCACGCCCAAAGCTAACGGCAAGTCCCCTCCAAATCGAATGGAAACCGGCGTCCCGAGGCTCGAAGCGCGGCCATAAGGCCGTGACCGCTTGAGTTTCTGGATGCGGTGATTTTGGGAATCAGCGACGTAAAGGTTGCCAGCCGAATCAAGCGCCACTCCCCACGGGTTGCTGAACCGCCCCGGCTCGGCGCCGGGTCCCCCAATCATCTCGACCGGCCGATCGTCGGCGTCGAAGACTTGGATGCGGCTGTTGCCGAATTCGCAGACGTATTGGAATCCCCGGCTGTCCACGCAAATGTCGTAGGGGTAGCTCAACTGGCCCGGCCCGCGGCCCGCCCGGCCGTAGGCGCGCAGGAACCGGCCCTCGCGCGTAAAGACTTGAATGCGATGATTGCAGGAATCGGCCACGTAAATTCGGTCCTGGGCGTCCACGCACAAGCCTTCGGGCCGGTTGAACTGCCCCGGGCCACCGCCCCGTTCGCCAAAGGCGTTAAGGAACTCGACCGTTGCCCCGGCGCCAAGGGTGGGCGGCAGCCGGAACCGCTGCACGCGCTCGTTGGCGCCATATTCACTTACGATGATTTCATTTTGGGAGTTCACCGCCACCGCGCGCGGAAAGCCAAGCTCTCCCGGCGCCGGCCCGTGCCGCCCCCACTGGAAGACCAGCCGGCCGGCGGGCGAATAATGATTGACGCGGGCATAGTGCGGCTCGTTCACCACGATGTTGCCCTCGCGGTCCCGGCACAGGCCTTTGGCCCGGCCGATGTCAGTTTCGGGCATTTGCCACTGCAGTACAAAAACGCCGTTGGAATCAAACTTCTGAACCCGGCCGGTCATGTCCACCACGTAAAGATTGTCCATGGGGTCCACCGCAACCGACCGGGGTTTGTTGACTTGCCCAACACCCGCACCGCGTGTGCCGATGATCTCGACCCGGTCGAAGAGCTGGCTGCGCAAGGGCGCTTCATGGGGCGCATACTCAGGGGCGCAGCCGCACAGCCAAAGCCCGCCGGCAGCGAGGCAGCCCGCCCGGGCCGCGCCGCCCCATCCCAGCCGGCGGAACCGGCGCCAGACCAGCCACCCCAGCAGCGGGGCGGCGGCCAGGCCCAGCAACGCCAGACAAAGCGCGTTGACCTGGGCGTTATGCCCGTAGTGGAGCAGATTGAAAATGCGCAGGGCCAGCGTTTCGGCCCCCGGCGGCCAGAGAAGCACGATCGTTTCGACATCCCACAAACAGAGCAGGAAAATGATATACCAGGCAGCCAGGACTTGAGACTTGACCTGCGGCCAATGCGCGTAACGGAGCAACTGGAGCCGGCTGGCGCCGTGCAGGCGGGCAACCTCCAGCAGACGGGGATCGCTTCGGTCCAGCGCGTGCGACACGGCCGTCCAGCCCAGCGCCAGGTAGCGAATGCCCAGCGCCAGCAGCACGATCGCCACGCTGTGGTAAAACCAGGCCAGAGCCGGGCGGTTGAGAAGGAAAATCAAACCCATCCCGAGCAACACCCCCGGCACGAGGAAGGGCAGCCATGGCAGCCAGGCAATGGCCCGGACGCCTTTCGATTGCACCAGCGCCCCTTGCGCTTCCCGACCGCGTGGGGCGCCACACTGCAGGAGGCTGAGGCCGATGACCAGACTGGCCGCCAGGGCCGCGAAGGCGAACGAGTTCCAAACGGCGTCGCTCCCCGCCGCCAGGGCGCCAGGCAATTCGCTCCAGGTCCGCGGAGCCGAAAGCAGTTGAAACAAGGGCAAGCCGGCGCCCAGGAGATAGATTACGGTCGCCAGCGCGCCTGCGCCGAGGAACCAGCCGGGCCTGACCTGTTGGCGCAGAAGACGCGGCGGCACCGGTGGTTGGAGGTGGGGCCAGGCCACAGGCCTGCGGGCGAGCCAAAGCAGGAGCAGCGTGGGTCCCAGGACCAGGGGCCAACTGAGTTGAAGCGCGCCCAGGGTGTCAAAACTGGTGCTGAAGCGCACCCAGATTTCCGCGGGGAACACCTTCACTTGCAGGATGGCGGGGATGGCGAAATGGTTCAGCGCGAGAATGAAGGTCAGGAGCGCCGCTTGCGCCAGGGCAGGCCGGGCCAGGGGAAAGAGCAGCACGCGGACGAGCACCGTGCCGGTCAGCGCCATGTCGGATTCCAGGTGGGCGGACTCGAGCCGCTGCCAGGCGCTCCAAACCGCCAAAAAGGTGATGGGCCAAAGCCAGAGGGCGAGAATCCACACCGTGCCGCCCAGCGAGAAAAGGTTCAGGGACAGCCACGAGCGCCAGACGCCCGCGTGGCCGAGGTAATGCAGCCAGCAGTTGGCCAGCAGGAACGGCGGCAACGCCAGCACCAGCAGCGCCGCGCCGGCCAGGAACGCCTGCCAGCGCCGGTCGAGGCAGGCCACCCACAACGCCGCCAACGCTCCGAATCCGACTGCCAGGAGGGTGGTCAGTCCGCTCACCATCAGGCTGTTCTTGAGCAGAACCCAGTTCATCAGCGGTTCTAGGCGGCCTCCGGCCCCGCTCGCGCGCCCGTGCGATTTGCGCGTTGGGATTTCACGGCGCGAGACGCTCGATTTTCCAGGTGTTATCCGGTTGCCGGCTGTAGCAGAACCGATCGTGCAGACGGTTGGGGCGCCCCTGCCAGAATTCAATGCGGTCCGGCACGAGCACATACCCTCCCCAGTGTGGCGGCCGGGGCACCTCGCGCCCGGCGTAGCGGGTTTCCTCCTGGCGCCACCGCTGCTCCAACTCCGCCCGGTCCCGCACCACCTGGCTTTGGTCCGAGGCGCAGGCCGCAATGCGGCTGCCGCGCGGGCGGCTGGAAAAATAGGCATCCGATTCCGCTTCCGGCAGTTTTCTGACTTCGCCCGACACGCAAACCTGGCGTTCCAGATCGGCCCAGTAAAACACCAGCGCCCCGCGCGGGTTGGCCGCCAGTTCCCGCCCCTTGCGGCTGTGATAGTTGGTGTAGAAGACGAAGCCGCGCTCGTCCACGCCCTTGAGCAGCACCACTCGCGCCGAGGGGCGCCCTTCGGCGTCCACGGTGGCAAGCGTCATGGCGTTCACGTCGGCCGGCTGCGCGCCGCCCAACATGAGAAACGCCTTGTAAAGGTTGACGAAGAACTTCAGCACCCGGCCTCCGGCCCGGGCTCCGAGGGCCTGGTCAAACCACGCGCGAAACTGGGAGATGGGTTCGGGTGCAAGGTCCCGCCGCCGCAAGCCACCCAAGGTGTATTCTCTCCGAATGTCAGCTAAGGCCATAATGATGCGCTTCACCCTATACGGTTTAAGGCCCGCCGTCCATGCCCCGACTTGCCTCCGCGCCGGGGCAAAGGCACACTGAGCCGCGGTTGGCCGATATGCCCACAGACCTGTGGAAATCTGCCGCAGCGGGATTGCTCTTGTGCGGGGCGGTGGCTGCGAGCTGCGCCGACTCGCCGCCCGGCTTCAACGTTCGGGTTTGGGGGGTCGAGGACGGTTTGCCCCAAAGCGCGGTGCTCACGCTGGTTCAGAGCCGCGAAGGCTACCTCTGGGCCGGCACGCTCGACGGTCTGGCTCGCTTCGATGGCCTGCATTTCACCACCTTTCGCCAGGCCAATACGCCGGGGCTGTCCAGCAGCCGCATTCTGAAGCTGTTCGAGGACAGTCAAACTAATTTATGGATCGGCACCGAAAGCGCCGGCGTCTTCCTCGTGCGGCAGGGACGCGTGATCAGCCTCGACATCGGGCGCGGCACGCGCGAAGGCCGGCTGATGTCCGCCTGCGAAGACCGAAGCGGGGCGGTGTGGCTGTACACCGCCGACGGCCAGCTTTGCCGCTACCAAAACAGGCAGGTGAATGTTTGGAACGCCGGAGCGGGGCTGGCCAGCAACTGCCGGGCGGTCATCACCGACGACGAAGGGTTGACCTGGATTGGATCGGATTGGCAGCTCACCGCCATTGGCCAAGTGCCGCCCGGACCCGCGACCGGCCTGCCGGTGGTTTATGAATTTCAGTTTCCGGTCGCCGCGCGGCCGGATGGGCGTCCGGGGCTGGCACGGCGCCTGGATGCGCTGCTGGCCAGCCGCCAGGGCGGTTACTGGCGCCTGGCCGATAATCGCATCCAGAAATGGAAACGGAACCAGATGCAACGCGACCTGGGCCCCTACCCTTGGACAGAGGGCGTCCCCATCACCGCGGTTTGCGAGGATCTTGAGGGCAACCCCGTGGTCGGCACGCACGGGGACGGAGTGTTCTGGTTCCAACCGGATGGGCGTTACGCTCAACTTTCCACCGCGGAACTTTCCCACAGCGCCGTGCTCTCGCTGGCGATGGACCGCGAGGGCAGCTTGTGGGTGGGCATGAACGGGGGGGGGCTGGCGCGGGTGAAACGGCACCTCTTCGAGGTGCTCGAGTCTTCCCGCGGCGCCACCGTGCAGTCACTGGCTGAGGATGTCCTCGGCGGGCTCTGGGTGGGCTACAACGACCAGCGCATTGACCGCTTTGCCGACGGACACTCGGTGGTGTTTACGGATTTCCAGGCGAAACTGGACCTTCACACGTTGGGGCCGATGAAGTGCTTCGTGCGGTCCGTGTTCGTGGACCAGCAACAACAGGTGTGGGCGGGAACCGTCAATGGTGGTTTGTTGCGTCTCTCGGAAAACAAGTTTCGGCAGGCGCAGGGGCCGGACCTGTTGCGCCGGGATGTTTCGGCGCTGTATCAAGACAGCATGGGCAGGCTTTGGGCTGGCACCGAAGCGGGCCTGGCGGGTTGGGATGGATCGGAATGGAGCCGGTTGACGGCCCAGGAGGGATTGCCCCCTTTCCCGGTTCGCGCGCTGGCGGAGGATGGCGCGAAGGGGCTCTGGATCGGGACCGACGGCGGCGGCGTGGTCCGCTGGCAAGCGGGGCGTTTCGAGGCCTTCACCCGGACCAACGGCTTGCCCAGCGACAACATCACCGCGCTGCTGCGCGACAGAAAGGGCGTGCTCTGGGTGGGAACCTCGAGCGGCTTGTGCCGATTCGCGGAGGGGCGCTGGACCTCTTATGCGGGACGATTGGGGCCGGCGGGAGACAGCATCGCCTTCCTGCTGGAGGATAACCTCGATCATCTTTGGTTGGGCACGACCGCGGGCCTGTTGCGGGTGGCGCCCAAGGAGCTGGCCGACCTCGCCGCCGGCCTGATTCCGTCAGTGGCGCCGCGCCTGTACGGTCGGGCGGAAGGTTTGCCTTCGCCGGAGTGCACCCAGGGGTCCCAGCCTGCGGCGTGCCGCACGCGCGACGGAAGGGTCTGGTTTCCAACCATCAAAGGGCTGGTGTCGGTGGACCCCGCCCAGCTTAAGCGCAACACCAATCCCCCGCCCGTGATGATTGAAGCGGTTTACCTGGATGGCCGGCGCCTGGACGCAGGCACCCTCGGCGCGGCGCCCCTCCGCGAAGTGACGGTTCCCCCGGGAAGTCAGGCGCTGGAAATCCGTTACACCAGCCTCAACCTCGCCGCGCCGGACAAGGCGCGCTTCCGCTACCGGCTCAACCCGCACGAGACCGACTGGACCGAAGTGGAGTCCGACCGTCGCGTGGTCCGCTATCCGCGTTTGCCGCCCGGCCGCTACCGCTTCGAGGTGACCGCCGGCAACGAGGACGGGGTTTGGAACCCGGCTGGCATGTCGCTGGGGGTCATCGTTCAGCCTCCGTTCTGGCGGACCTGGTGGTTTCTCACGCTGGCCTCCCTCGCGTTGCTGGGGGCCATCATTGGGTCGGTGCACTACGTCTCCACGCAAAAACTTCAGCGCCAGCTCAGCGCCCTGCGCCAGCAGGAAGCCCTCGAGAAGGAACGCGCCCGCATCGCGCGCGACCTGCACGATCAACTCGGCGCCAACCTGACCCAGGTCGCGCTGCTGGGTGAGATGGCGGAGGCGGACAAGGATTTGCCGGCGGAAATCGAGAGCCACGCCCGGCAGATTGCGCAGACGGCCCGGGAGACGACCCGGGCTCTGGATGAAATTGTGTGGACAGTCAATCCCGCCAACGACACGCTGGACGGCCTGATCAACTATCTCTGCAAGTACGCGCAGGAGTACCTGGCGCTGGCCGGCCTGCAATACCGCCTCGAGGTCCCGCCCCAGTTGCCCGCGACACCCATCTCCCCCGAGTTGCGCCACAATGTGTTCCTCGTCGCCAAAGAGGCGATCAACAACATCGTAAAACATTCGCGCGCTTCCGCCGCCCGGCTGCGGTTGCGCCTCGCTCCGGATCAGTTTACCCTCGAAATCGAGGACAACGGCCAGGGCCTTCCGCCCGGGGCCGAAAACAAGGGCCGGAACGGTTTGCGCAACATGCGCCGCCGGATGGAAGAGATCGCCGGCCAGTTCCAGACCGGACCCGGAGCGGAAGGCGGTGTTTGCATCCGGCTGGTGGTTCCGTTGCGCGCGCCGGGGCGGGACGGGAAGGAAAAGTAGGCGCAAAAGAAGTCTCCGTTTGACCCGCCGGCCAAGCCGGGTAACACTGAGCAGGCTGCGAATGCCGATTTCGGTTTCCATTGTAGAAGATAACGAACAGTTGCGAAACACGCTCGCGCGGGTGATCAATCGCGCCGAGGGGTTTCGTTGTGTCAGCCAGTACGGCGACGCCGAGTCCGCGCTTCAGGGTTTGCCCAAAGACCGTCCCGAGGTGGTGCTGATGGATATCAACCTGCCGGGAATGAACGGCGTCGAGTGCGTGCGGCAGCTCAAGCAGATCGCCCCGCACATCCAGGTGGTCATGCTCACCGTTTACGAGGACACGGAAAACATTTTCAACGCGCTGGCGGCCGGGGCTTCGGGCTACCTGCTCAAACGCACCCGCAGCGCCGAGCTGCTCGAGTCGCTGCGCGAAGTCCACCGCGGCGGGTCGCCGATGACCACCCACATTGCGCGCAAAGTGGTCCAGTCCTTCCAGAAGGCCGGCCCGTCGCCGCAGCCGACCGAAAATCTGTCCCAGCGCGAGCAGGAAGTGCTCGACTGCCTCAGCCAGGGCTTCCTCTACAAGGAAATCGCCGACAAACTCGGCATCAGCTACGAAACCGTCCACACCTACATCCGCCGCATTTACGAAAAACTTCAGGTGCGGACGCGGACCGAGGCGGTGGCGAAATTCCTGAAGCGATAATCCTATGGACGCCCGTCGTTGCTGGAAACCGCGCGGGAAAGCGCCTTGCATCAGGCCGGTGTCGTCCCCGGCTGGAGACGCCCGCGGCAACCTGCTCCTTCTCCCGCGCCGGGGCCGGGCGGCTTTTCTGATGTTGGCTCTGCTGCTCGTTGGCGCCCCGTGCGGTTTTGCCTCGACCACCAACAAGGTGGCCATCCTCGCCGCCGGCGCGCGTTTTGGTGTCTCCTTTCCCACCGAAAGCAAGCAGTTCACCCAAGGCGAATTCTACGCCGATGTCGGGCTGCCCTGGCGCTGGGAATCGAACGGGGCTTTGTACTTGCGCCCCACCCTGACGGCTTCGACCGGCTGGCTGGGCGATGATTACGGCGACGGGGCAGCGCTCAAAGGCGGCGCAGGATTGCTGTTTGGAAGCCTCCGATTTCCCTTGAGCCTCGAGGTGGGTTTTTGTCCCACTTATTTGAGTCAGGAGGTTTATGGCACCACGGATTTCGGAACCAAGCTGCAGTTCACCAGCCACGTGGGCGTCAACCTTGACCTCGCCTCAAAGCTGCGGCTCAGCTACCGGTTCCAGCACATGTCCAACGGCAGCACTGCCCGGCCCAACCCAGGTTTGAACCTGCACATGGTGGGTTTCGGGATCCTCTTTTAGAAACGAACCGGTTTGTTGGAGTTGCGCGCGCGGCGAGGCGCCGGGCGAAACGATCTGAAACCCCACCCCCTTCAACACTGGAAGGTTCCCGGGTGGTCGGCGGGTTATCCAAAAGGATAGTTTCCCCAACCGGGCTGGCGGTATAATTTAACAAAAAAAGGCCGCAGTGTGCGGAGTCCCGACCTATGCAGTTGAGCCGTCTCATGTCAACCATCCGCGACCGGAGGGTCGCGGGATGTGGGGTGTTGGGGCTGGCTTGCTTAACGTTACCGGTGCTGGCGGAGTCTCAGGGCGGGACAAGTGCCGGAATTACACTCACCAACGCAGCTTTGGTGCACGCCCTGCCCGCGGAGGTGGCTGAGCAAAAACTGCCCGTGCGTTTGGAAGGAGTGGTGACGCATTATCATCCCCTGCTTAGCGACGGGATATGTTTTCAGGATTCCACCGACGGCATCTATATCAGTCTGCGGGGGCTCAAGCCGGAAGTGAGCGTGGGGGACCGCGTCGTCATCGAAGGCGAAACCGGCTCGGGAGATTATGCGCCCATTGTGCAACTGCGCCGGCTGGAGAACCTGGGCCGCGGCGTGCTGCCGGAGCCGGAGCGGGTGACCGCCGCCGCGCTGGCCACGGGGCGTTATGATTCGCGCCGGGTCGAGGTGCGCGGCATTGTGAGGTCGGCAGTGCCCGCCTTTCGAACCAGCAAGGCGCAGGCGCATCTGGCGATGGAGTTGCGTTCGGATGGAACGGACCTCTTGGTGCGGGTGACCGAGTACGGCCCCGCCACCACCAATCTGGTGGATGCCGAGGTGATTGTGCGCGGCACGGCCGCGGGTGTGTTTAGCTGGCAACGGCAATTGCTTGCGCCGATTGTCGTGGCCGCCTCTGACGCTGAGGTCAAAGTGGTCCGTCCGGCGCGCCCGGTGGAGACGCTGCCGGTGGTCACGATCCGGTCGTTGTTCCACTACTCGCCGGAGGGTTTTCCGCAGCACCGGGTGCGGGTGCGGGGTCACTTGCTCGGCCGCCATGCCGGCCAGCGGTTGACCGTTCGGGACGCCACCAGCGGCCTGTTCGTCGAGGCGACCGGGAGCGGCGACTTGCTTCCCGGTGATGAGTTGGACCTGGTCGGGTTTCCCGAGATGCGCGAGCATTCCCTCTGGCTGATGAAAGCGCTGGTGCGCAAGGTGGCCTCGGGTCCGCCTCCCGTCCCCGTCGCCAGTTCCGTGCGCGAGGCCTTGCAGCACCCTTGCGAACTGCGCCGCATCACCGGGCGGCTTTGCAGCGCGCCGCGGCCGGGGGAGGGAAGCTGGGTGCTGAATCTGAGCGATGGCGAAGAGGAATTCGAGGCCTGGCTGCCCGCCGCCGGCGGCGCGTTCCCCGGTTGGCTGCGCGAGGGGGCGCACCTGGCCGTGACGGGCATCACCGAGCCTTTCGTCCGGCCCAGTCAACGTCCCACGATGTTTCCATTTCCTCGCGAACTGCGCCTTCACGCTCGCGCCCTGTCGGATGTGAAACTGGTGCGCGCCGCGCCTTGGTGGACCTCTCCCGGGCTGACCAAGACCATCCTGGGCACCCTGCTGGGGGCGCTGTTGCTCCTGGGACTCACCCTGCTGGCCACGGTGGTGCTGGCGCGGAAAAACGCCGCTTTGCGTGAAACCCGCGAGCAACTGCGGGCAGCACGGGACGAGCTGGCCAAGCGCTACAGTGTGCGGACCGGCGAGTGGCAGGAGGAATTGGCGGCACGCCATGCCGCCGAGGCGGATTTTGCCTTGTTGACCGCCGAGCGCACCCGGATGGCTCGTGAACTGCACGACACGCTCGAACAGACGCTGGCCAGCACCGCACTGCAACTGGACGCGGCGCGGGGGTTTTTCAGGGATCAGCCGCAGGAATCCGAGCGGCTGCTGGTGGCCGCCACGGAACAATTGCGCGAAAGCCAGTTGGAGGTTCGCCGTTCGATTTGGAATTTGCGGTCGGTGAAACTCGAGGAGGCCACCCTTCCGGAAGCCTTGCAGCAACTGGGCAAGGCCCTGGCGGATACGCATGGGCCGGCTGTTGAGGTCCGGTGCGAGGGCGAGCCCCAGCAGGTTCCTCCCGGGGTGGCCAGCCACTTGTTTCGCGTGGCCCAAGAGGGCGTGACCAACGCCCTTAAACACGCGCAGGCGCGCAGAATCGAAATCGTTCTCCGCTTCAGCCCGGAAGCCGTCGAACTGCGGGTGGACGACGACGGCTGCGGGTTTGATGCCCACGCCGCCTCGGTCAACGGTCATTTCGGCTTGCGCGGCCTGCGCGAACGCGCCCGCGCGCTCGAGGCCGAACTCAGGCTGGATTCCCAGCCCGGCCGCGGGACACGGCTGCGGCTGACCGTGCCGGCCTCGCGGCTGAAGGAGACTTAAGCTATGCCCCCGTTTGACCCCCCTTTAACACTGCTGATCGTGGACGACCACTTCGTCTTTCGCGCCGGGCTGAAAGCCGTCTTAAGCCTGCGCAAGGATTTTCGGGTGGTGGCTGAGGCGGGCGACGCGGCCTCGGCCCTCGCCGAGTTTCGCCGCCATGAGCCGGGCATGACGCTGATGGACCTGCGATTGCCGGATGCCACGGGCATCGAGGCTCTCCAACAAATCCGGCAGGAATTTCCCGCCGCGCGGGTGCTCATGCTCACCACCTTCGACGGCGATGAGGACATTCACCGGGCATTGCAGGCTGGGGCTTGCGGATACCTTCTGAAGAGCGTGCCGGGGCCCGAGTTGCTGCGCGCCATCGAGGCCGCCGCCTTGGGCAAGCGCTATATCCCGCCCCAAGTGCAGCGGCGCTTGGAAGAGCGCGCCACCTTTGGCGAACTGACCGACCGCGAGCGCGAGGTGCTGCCCCTGGTGGTCAAAGGGCTCACCAACAAGGACATCGCCGGCATTCTGAAATTCACGGAATTCACCGCCAAGGCGCACGTGCGCAGTCTGCTCACCAAACTCGGGGCGGCCGACCGCACCGAACTGGTGGCCATTGCCGTGCAGCGCGGCCTGGTGCATCTTCCCTAGCCTGGCGCCGGCGCTTCTGAAGCCTCCCGCGGTGCCCCATCAATCAACTCATGACGAACCCCACGTTGCTTAGGAGCAGTCGAGCGCGCGCCAAATCCCCGGTGGCAGCGGCTCCCACCTCAGGCGGTCGCCAACGCGGCCCCTTTGGCTCGCGGTTTGAAAAGCAGTCCTGGCCTTGGGAGGAAGCCCGATGCGGATTTGCGCCCGGTCCCAGAGGTGGGGTGAGGCGAGCCCTGATGGTCTGCCTGGCGGCCTTGGGAGGCTTCGCCTTACCCTGTCTGGAGGCGGCCAATGTCCAAACTTGGTTCACCTATGACTCAAGCGTCACCCGCCTCTCGGACAAATCAATCCGTCTGAAAGCCGAGTTGAATTACAACGACAGCCTGACCAACGCGCCCATCGCGGTCATCATGCACGGCTATTCCGCCTCGAGTGACGTCGCCTCCGTCCGACCCCATGCGCAACGCCTGCGCGATGCCGGCTTTTTTGCCATCTCGCCGACCCTGCGAGGGCGGGAAGGCTCGGAAGGCGCGAGGGATTCGGGGGGAGTCGAGATTTACGACATCTACGACGCTGTCGAGGCGGTGAAGGCCGCCTATCCGAGACAAGTCAATCCGGCCAATGTTCACATTACCGGCTATTCGGGCGGCGGCGGCAACACCCTCTCGGCGCTCACAAAATTCCCCGATTACTTTTGCCTGGGGTCCGCCTTTTTCGGGATATCCGACTATGGTCTGGACCCCGTTCACGGCTGGTATCACAACGGGGCCAACCGCGGCGGCGCCCGCACGCCGCAGCTCGACGCGGATATTGGCAATCCGAACACCGGCGATGCGTTGGTCCTGGACAGGTATCGCGCCCGTGCCTCCAACCTGGCTGCCAAAAACAATCCTTACAGTGAAATCCATTTGTTTGTAAACCAGGATGAGCGCATCTGCCCCCCCGTCAACTTTCTCAGCTACTGGAGCAACGCGGTGGCGGGACAATCATTCCCCGGCGAATTCACCAACCTCACCGTTCATCTCGGCGCCAAGGGTGTTTACCACGACTTCAATGGCAACGGCCGCGAGGACGCCGGCGAATTGCAGTACTGGCCCCATGGGAACCTCAGCGCCAGCCAGCAAGCCGCCGCCGAGTCCTGGTATCTGACGCGTTTGAAAAGCGGTCGCATCCCCCAACCGACACTCAATAACCAGGATGAACTGTATGTGCCGGGCTGGGTGAAAACCCGCCCTTTTGAACTCTGGCTGGGGGACGGCCAGAATGCCGCCGCCACCCTCGTTTATTCGCTCTCCAGCGCCAGAAAGCAATTCACGCTGTCCCTCCTGAGCAGCGTCAAGAGCGTGACCGGCAGACTGAAGGTGGACACCCGCGACATGAGCGGACAGGTTGTCGAAGTGCGGACCAATGGTGTCCATGCAGACACTTTTGCGGGTGGCGCGGTGTACACCTGGGACGCCTTGGGGGACGGCCAGACAATCGTACTGAGCGCTTCGTCCCGCTGACGTTCCGGCCGGGTGCTCTCCTCGCGAAAAAACCGGAAGTTCCATAAGGGGCTTTGAACGATGAAAAAGTCCGGTGGCTGACCGGCGTTGACGCACCCCTGGGCAGACCTTCCTGCGGAATTATCCTTTCGGCTAATGGCGCCCAGGCGAAATGAAGCTATGATCCAGGGAGAATTATGCAAAAACCCGCAAACAAGAGTCCGTTTACGGCGACGAACCAACGTGGAACCCTGGCCGCGGCTTTCACCTTGATAGAACTGCTGGTGGTCATTGCCATCATCGCCATTCTGGCGGCGATGCTGCTGCCCGCCCTGAGCAAAGCCAAGGAACGGGCCAAAAAGATCCAGTGCCTGAACAACCTGAAGCAACTGGGGCTCAGTTCGATTTTATACGCGGATGATTCCAATGGCGACCTGGTCGGTGACACGCGTGGCTGGCCGGCAGGCAAGCGGAATGGGGACGATGACGACGTGAATTACCTGTTTCCCGCCTATGCTCCCAATCTGAAGACCTTTGTGTGTCCCAGCACGCAGAATACCGTCACCAACGAGACACTCTTGATCGCCGGCAAAACCCTGGTCGCCGACTTGACCAACAACTGCCCGGCGGGGCGTCTCAGCGGCCGGGGCCACAGTTACGAGATTTTCGGGTCCATGTCCAACTCTTCGGGCGACAAAAAATCCGAGAAGGCGATCAACAGCTACGTGCTGAAGGTTAACTTCGAGAATCGCGGGTTGCGGCCCGGCCCCACGCGCGTCTGGCTGTTTGCGGACGCGGACGACTCGAACATGAGCGGCGGGATCAACAACTATCCGGACAAGACCGACAACCACGGAGCCGACGGTGTCAATATCATGTTTTGTGACGGTCACGCGGAGTGGGTCCCCGTCAGGCAGTACCTAAACAGCTTCAACATCTCGTTTGATGAGAACCGCAAATTGCCCTGACAAACGGCTCGTCCACCAGCACCCCGCCACCGGGCCTGAGGCCAAGAGGGCCGCTTCCATTACGGAGCCGGACCTCGCCGCCCGCCCACTGGCCGCTGTCTCCTTCGTCGCCACTTCAAACACAAACCTCAAAGCCTAAAGTCCAATGAAAACAAAAACCTTAATTGCCTCGAGTGCGGCTGTTCTCCTGGCCGCCCACCCGCTGCTTGCCGACGTTCGCGAAGGGTTGGTGGCCTACTGGCCATTGAACACCGCAAGCGGCGATTATCCCATGACCACACCCGATCTTGTGGCCGGCAACGACCTGACGGGACCCGTCAAACCCAGCTCGGACGTTGTGTCCGGGGGCAAATTCGGGAATTGTGTGCAATTCTTCGGTTCCACCAGCGATTATCTCAACTTCATCACCGCCCCCGGAACTGACACCGGCTTGCCGGTGGCCAACAACGGGAGCTGGACCTGGGCGCTTTGGGTCAATGGCCCCAGCGGACAGGCTAATCAAACAACCTATTTCACGGAATCGTCCAGCATTAACACCAGCGGCAACCCCCGGTTTTCCATGGAGGGAAACGGGACGGATAAAACCCGCTACTTCCTCCGCGACATTAATAACGTCGTCAAGAGCTCGTATGTCGGCACCAAACCCACACTGGACGGCACCTGGCATCATGTGGCTTACACTTACGATGCCAACGACGGCAAGTTCTTGGTCTATGTGGATGGCCAGCCGGACTACACCAACACCTTCACCTATACGAGGAATCTCGCCTCGTGGGATCAAGTGGGAATCGGAGCGTTGGTGCGGAACACGGTCGGAGTCCCTTTCTTGGGCCAGATTGACGACGTGGCCCTTTGGGCACGGGTGCTGAGCCAGGGCGAAATTCAAGAGGTCCTCAGTAACAGCATTGCCACGCCCATCCCGCAATTTGCGCCGGCTCTCACAGTCCAGCCCAAGGGGGCGGCCAACCTGTATGTCGGGGACAATTACACCATGAGCGCGGCCGCTTACGGTTCCCGTCACTTGTACTACCAGTGGCTGAAAGATGGGACGAATGTCCCCGGCGCCAACAGCCTTTCCCTGACGCTCTCGAGCGTGACCGCCGCCGATTCCGGCCAGTATCAGTTTGTCGTCACCAATGCCGTCGGCGCGGCGACCAGCGTGGTGGCTCAAATCACCGTGAACACGTTCGGCAGCCCGGACCTCACCAACGGCTTGGTCGCCTACTGGCCGCTGGACACCATCTCAGGAGTAAAGACCCCCGATCTGGTTAGCGCCTATGACCTGACGGTCAACAACATGGCTAGCTCCAATGTTGTCCCGGGCAAATGGGGGAATGCGCTGGCTTTTGATGCCGCCAGTTCGCAATACGCCCGCCGCATCCACAATCCGGGGGATGCCCTGCCGGCCTACTCCAGAACCAATTTCACGGTGTCCGCCTGGGTCAAGGCCCCGTGGACTGCCGGCAGTTGGTTTTTCACGGAGTCTTCCACTTTGAACAACAATCCCGCGTTTTGCCTCGGACAGCGCAACTCCTACAACGACAAGCTCAACACCTTCGTTCGAATTGACAGCGGCACCCAAGTCAACGACAACCGGGTCTCATCCACAGTGGTGTGGGACGACGCTTGGCACCATGTGGCATGGGTCCAACGCGACGTTGGAGGCAACCCCAAGGCCGAGCTGTATATTGACGGCGTCCGGGACAGCCTCGGGCTTACCGTCGCCTACCCGGTCAGCGTGAACAACACGGCGCTCGGCGCCTTTGCGCGGGCTACCCCGGGACAATTCTTCACCGGGTTGGTGGACGAAGTGGCCATTTGGCAACGCCCGTTGTCGCCTGAGGAAATTGCTCTGCTTGCCAATAGTTACATTACCAATCCACCCAGCCGTCTGACGCCGCTGGTCGTCAACTCTTTCAAATCCGACTTCCCGGCTGTGGTCAAAGGCGATTCAACCGTCCTGCGGTGGGACGTCCCGGCCAACGCCACCCAAGTGCTGATTGATCCCCTCGGCGACGTCACCGCCAGGACTGTTTCCGGCATTGGGTCCACCAACCTGACCCTGACCCAGACAACCACCTACGTGCTCATCGTCAAACGAGGTTTGGAAGAGGCCAGGGCGACCAACACCATCGGCGTGGTGGACGGTGTGGCGGCCAATTGGAGCCTGCTGGATAACTTTGACCAATACGCGCCGGGTTCGCTCGGCGCCAACGGCTGGTGGGTTGACCTCACCGGGAATTCGGTTGCCGTCGTGACGCCCACCAATTGCAACCGCCTGGTGAAAACCCTCACGACGGCCAGTGGGGCCTACCTGAAACTGAACGGCCTGACGGTCAGCACCAACCAAAGCCGCACGCTGTTCTTCCGCATGATTCCCCAAGGCAATCCCACCACTTTGCGACACATCATCGGCCTCACCGACAAGCCCGCCAACTTCTACTATCAATTGGAGAATAATGTCGGGCCCGTGCTGCAGACCGTGGTGGGCGACGCGTCGCAAAACCCCGGCGACTGGGTGCTGGCGGCGCGTAATATCCCTTACTCACCGCTCACCTTTGACACCAATGTCCTCCAACCGGGGGCCGTGTATTCGGTTTGGATTGACGTGACCAATGTGCTCAATTTCGACAATTATCTCGACAGCGCCGACATCTTCTCGGTTTACATCCAGAAAGAGGGGGAACCGACGCGCACGGCGGTGTTCACCAATTTCCTCAGCGACCGCGATCTGGGCCTGTCCGACCCGCTGACGGGCGGTTTCCCGACGGAGAATCTCACCCGGGTCTATCTGGCTGGCAACAGTGCGACGGATAGCGCCCTGTTTGATGACTTCTACCTGAGCCAGTCCGGCTACAACACCACCATCCCGCGGCCTTATGGATACGCGGGGCCACAGCCCGCCCTCCAGCTTCAGCGCTCCGGCAGCCAATGGCAGGTCATCTTCCAGGGCAAGCTGCAGGAAGCTTCTTCGGTCAATGGAACCTGGAGTGAAGTGCCAGGGGCAACGTCTCCTTACCCCATCACGACCACGGGCGGACAAAAATTCTACCGCGCCGTTTGCTATTGAGTCGCTCTGCATCGTCGGGTCAGCGCCAGCCATCCGCTGCCTGCTGACCCGACGAAGACCATCCCAAGGTCTCCTCTTTTAGACCCTTTTGCGGGGTCTCCCAAGACGATTCTCCCGCCCGGCTTTTCAATTGGGCGGCTATTTGCCGAATCGGGCGACCAAAGCGTCGTATTGCTTCCGGCTGATCCGGGGCAAGGCTTTCGGGTAATCGGGCACGTGCTTCAGATCGGGCACGAACTCGCCATGTTTCTCCCAAGTGATGAGGTCCTCTCAAACCCGGAAATTGATGTCCGGCCGGTGATCGGCCCCGTGGCCGACCAGGTGCCAACGTCCGTCGTAGCCGTTGCAGACGTCGGCGTGACCGCGGTACTCCTCGAACACCCGTTTGCCGCCGTTGAGCATCTCCCAATGCAGGCCGTCCAGGCTCACGCTATAATAAAGCCGCCAATCTGCGACAAGACAACGGTTTGGATCAATCCGGGACTCGAGGTGAAGGCTTCAGCTCGATGGTGGACAAGTTAATCTTTCGACATTTTGCGACTGTTGGCTACCTTTACAGGGTGAGTTTTGTTGCTGAATTCAATGCCCTGCCGGTGGGCGAGTTGCTGCGGCGGGCGCGGAGCGCGCCGGTGAACGCGGCGCGGGCGAGCCTGGAGCGTTCGTCGCTGTCGCTGACCGATTTCGCGCATTTGATTTCGCCGGCGGCGGGCGAGTTGTTGGAGGCGATGGGACGGCGTTCGCAACGATTGACCCAGCAACGGTTTGGGAAGGTGATCCGGCTTTTTGCGCCGCTGTATCTTTCGAATGAGTGCATCAACAACTGCCGGTATTGCGGCTTTTCGCGGGACAACCCCATTCTGCGGGTGACGCTGACGCCGGAGGAAGTGCGGCGGGAGGCGCGCGCGCTGGTGGAGCAGGGCTTTCGCAACCTGCTGCTGGTGGCCGGCGAGCATCCGCGGTTCGTCTCGCGGGATTATTTGGCGGACTGCGTGCGGGCTGTCCAGGGGGAGGTGCCGGGCACGTCGCTGGAAGTAGGGCCGATGTCCACGGAAGATTACCGTCCTTTGGTTCAGGCTGGGGCGGAGGGGTTGGTGGTTTATCAGGAGACCTACGACCGCGACCTCTACGACCAGATGCACACGGCGGGGCCCAAAAAGAATTTCGATTGGCGTCTGGAAACGCCGGAGCGGGCCTACGCGGCGGGATTCCGGCGTTTGGGCATCGGAGCCTTGTATGGGCTGGCGGATTGGCGCTACGAGGCGTTGTGCCTGGCCGCGCACGCCCAATACCTGCTGCGGGTTTGCTGGAAATCCTCGCTGACCATTTCCTTCCCGCGGCTTCGTCCGTGCGCCGGGGAGTTTCAGCCGTTGACGCATATCACGGACCGGGAGCTGGTGCAGTTGGTGTGCGCGTTTCGACTGATGTTCCCGGATGTGGGGCTGGTGTTGTCCACCCGCGAGCCGGCGCGGCTGCGGGATGGCCTGATGCCGCTGGGCATCACGTTATTAAGCGCGGGCAGCCACACCGAACCGGGGGGTTACACCGGCGCGGGCCAGCAGAAACTGCATCATACACAAAAGGGGCGGATTGTGGAATTGGGGGCGAGCGAGTGGGCGGCGGGGGGAGCACAGATGCATGCCACCGAACAGTTCCAGATTGCCGACCCGCGGCCCGCCGGGCAGGTGGCCGAGCGGATTCGCAGCCTGGGTTACGAGCCGGTGTGGAAAGATTGGGACCAGGCGCTGAGCGCGTGAACTGGCGAGGAGACCTCCGGATTTATGAAAACCGGCACTGTCACCGCCAACGGCAGGATCATTGAGGCGGAACTGCCTTGCTCGCTGGAGGCTTTCCTGCGGGGGCAACAACTGCCGCCGCGCAGCGTGGTGGTCGAGCACAATGGCGAGGCGGTGGCGCCGTCCGAGTTCGCCAGCCGCCAGGTTAAAAGCGGCGACCGCCTCGAGATCGTCAAGATCGTGGCTGGCGGCTGAGCCAAACCCGCCGCCCGCGGACCAATTCAACAAAGGTGTTTTCACCCCCTGTAAGGGGGGCAGGCTTGGCCGTCCGACCAACGCAATTGGAATACGCCGTTTCGATTCCATTTTTTCGTGTCAACGAAACCCTCTCCGGCCAGAATGGCAGCATGGCGATGAGCTTTCTGTTCCGGGGGCGCAACCTACTTGCGGCGCTCGCCGTGTGGGGCATGCTTGGCGGGGGCCGGCCGACGGCCGCAGCCCAATACGAGGGGCGGCCTTACGCGGGGGAGGATGTGTTCGCCGACACGTGGGTGGCGACCGATGGCGCGGGCCGGGTGGTTCCCGGGCGGAAAGAATGTGGCCCAGTGCGGCCGGGGAAGCAGGTGGGTATTTTCTATTGGACGTGGCATGTGCCCCGGTCGGGGGGGCCCAACGACAACACGCGGCTCATCGCCACGGCGAAGGACGGCAGGATTGCCTGGCCGGCGAACGGCGCGCCGCATCACTGGGGCGAACCGGAGCTGGGCTACTACATCATGACCGACCCCTTCGTGATCCGGAAGCACGCCAGCGCGCTGGCGGACGCGGGCATAGACGTCATCCTGTTCGACACGACGAATCCCCCGTTCACGTGGAAGGACCAGTACGAGGCCTTGTGCCGTGAATACACCGCCATGAGACGCGAGGGAGCACGCACTCCCGCCATCGCTTTCATCGCGCCGTTCGGCGACCCGCGACCGGTCACGGACCGGCTCTGGCGTGATTTATACAGCCCCGGTCTTTGGCGGGAGTTGTGGTATCTTTGGAGGGGCAAGCCTCTGTTGCTGGCCAACAAGGAATATCTTGAGGCGCCGGAAATGGTGGAATTTTTTACATTCCGGCGGCCGATGCCGGATTACTGGCTGGGGCCGAGCGGCCCCGACCAATGGAGCTGGCTGGAGGTGCATCCGCAGCATGGGTTCACAAACCGCGTGGGCGAGCTCGAGCAGATGAGCGTGGGAGTGGCACAGAATGCGCTGCCCAACACGCCCGGACCGGCGCCGATGAGCCACAAACAGGGGGCGATGGGGCGAAGTTGGCACGACGGCGGCAAGGACCCGCGCCCGGAGGCGGTGAACCTCGGCCTGAACTTCGCGGAGCAATGGGAACACGCCCTGCGGGCCGACCCGGAGTTCATCTTCGTCACCGGCTGGAATGAGTGGACCGCCGGACGCTACACGCGCTGGAGCAAGTACACCGACGCGGATTGCTACTTTCCTGGCGGGCTGTTTGTGGACCAATACACGCAGGAATACAGCCGCGACTGCGAGCCCATGCGGGGCGGCCACACCGACAACTACTATTATCAACTGGCCGGCTATGTGCGCCGGTTCAAAGGCGTCCGCCCGCCGCCCACATCGCCGGGCCCGAGCCGGATTCGGATTGACGGCGAGTTCGAAGACTGGCGGGGGGTGGCGCCGGAGTACCGGGACACGATCGGCGACACCATCCACCGGGAGCACCCGGGCTACGGCGGCGTGGTGTATCGGAACGATACGGGACGCAACGATTTTGTGATTGCCAAAGCGGCCTATGACGCCCGCCGGCTGTTCTTTTTCGTTCAGACGCGGGAGCGGATCACTCCGCGAACGGATCCGCACTGGATGCTGTTGCTCCTGGATGCCGACCAGAACGGTGGCACCGGCTGGCTCGGGTACGATTTTATCATCAACCTCGAGGTGCCGGGAGAGACCGAGACCACGGTGAAAGCCTGGCGGGCCGGCAGTTGGCAGACGGTTGGACGGGCCGAGTACCGCGTCAACGGCAACGGGATGGAGTTGAGCCTGGCGCGCAAGGCGGTGGGCCAGGACGTAGGAAAGGCGCCGGCATTTGATTTTCACTGGGCGGACAACGTGCAGAGTTTCGGCGAGGTGTCCGAGCTGGGTGTCAACGGCGACAGCGCGCCCAACCGCCGGTGGAATTACCGGTTCCAGTAAGCTTGGGCACCAGCCGATTATGACGGGCATCGTCTTCATTCGAGACCTGGCGGTGGTGTTGGTGACAGCCGGGATTGCGGCGTGGATTTGCCAGCGGCTGGGTTTGTCGGCTGTCGTGGGCTACCTGGTTGCGGGCACCATCATCGGGCCGTTTACGCCGCCGTTTGCCCTGGTGGCCGACTTGGAGCGGGTTCAGACTCTGGCGCAAATCGGGCTGGTGTTCCTGGTGTTTTCCATTGGACTGAACCTGAGCCTGAGCCGGTTGAAGCGGCTGGGGCTTTCCACCGTGGTCGCCACGGTCATCAGCGCGGTCCTGGTGTTGAACGGCTGCCGCATCTTTGGCTGGGCGATGGGCTGGACGACCACCGCGAGCCTTTTCCTTGCCGGGATGTTGATGGTTTCCAGTTCGGCCATCATCAGCAAGGTGCTGGAGGAACTGAACCTCACCCACGAGCGTCCCGGCCAACTGGCGCTGGCAGTGACGGTGCTCGAGGACCTGGTGGCCATTACGATGCTGACGCTGTTGTCGTCGCTGGCGCGGTACCAGGGCGCCGCGTCGCCCTCGCTGCTGCCGACCCTGGGAACCCTGGGCGCGTTTATTGTGTTTCTGGCGGTGATGTCGCTGTTGATCATCCCAAAGCTGCTCACCCGGCTGAGCCGCGAGGCGACGCTGGAAATCCGCACGCTGGTGGTGGCGGGGGTGCTTCTATCCCTGGCATCGCTGGCGGTTTACGTGGGGTATTCGCTGGCCCTGGGCGCGTTTATTTTTGGGGTGGTGGTCGGCAGCACGCGCTATAAGAGCGATATCGAACGCGGTTTTGACGGTTTGCGACAGCTTTTTGGCGCGGTGTTTTTTGTCGCAGTCGGAATGATGGTGGATTTTCGGCTGTTGCGGGAGGCCTGGCCCTATTTGATCGTGGTGACCGTTCTGGCCCTGGGATTGCGGCCGCTGGCCTGCACCCTGGGCTTCATTGTGGTCGGGAACTCGAGCCGCGAGTCCATCCAGGCCGGCTTGTCGCTGGTGCCGCTGGGCGAATTCACGTTCGTCATCGCGCAATTGGGGGTGGAAACGGGGCTGCTGCCGAAAAGCGTTTATCCAGTGGCGGCGGGAGCGGCCCTGCTGACGGCGCTGGCCGCGCCTGTGCTGACACGTCATGCCGAGCCGCTCAGCGAACGCCTGGCGCGGATGGAGCCCCGCTTCCTGCGCCAGTGGGTGGATTTCTATCATGACTGGCTCCTGCGGCTGCGCACGCGCCAGACGGCGGGGATTCTGTGGCGGCTCACGCGGAAGCGTTTGCTCCAGGTGGGCGTTTATGTCCTGTTTGTCTCCGCTTTGCTGTTGTTTGTGCGCCCGATTTATGAGCGGGCTCGCGGGAGCCTGGAAGCCGACGGGCCCTTCCCGCAGGCGTTGCCGTTTGTGTTTTGGAGTCTGTTCGGGGCGGTGCTGCTGGCCCCGCTGATCGCGATTTGGCGCAATATTGTTGCGCTGTCCATGATGGTGGCGGACGCCGCGACAACCGGGGTGCGGCGACAGCGCATCTTGCGTCCGTTGCTCGAGCGGGCGCTGACCGCGGTGGCGCTGGGCGTGCTGGCGGCCTGGCTGCTGGCGCTGTTGCCCAGCGGATGGTCGCTGCTGGGTGCGGCAGGCGGGGTGGTGCTGTTGCTGGGGGTGGTGGCGGTGGTCTTCTGGCGGCGCTTCATCAAATGGCAAAGCCGGGTCGAGATCGAGTTGCTGGAGCAGTTGCATCGCGCCAGCCAGCCAACCTCAGCTTCCGCGTGGTCCGACTACCTGCCGCAGCAGACCACCGATTGGAAGCTCGAAATTGATGAAGTCACTTTGCCCGGCGACACACCGCACGCGGGCAAAACCCTGGGCCAACTTGCGCTGCGCAGCGAGTTCGGTTGCTCGGTGGTGGGCATTGACCGGCAGGGCTACAGTCTGGTCAATCCCGGCGCTGAGACGGTGCTTTATCCCCACGACAAGCTTTTGTTGCTCGGCGGCCATGCGGAGTTGGCACGGGCAAGGCGGAAGTTGCTCAACTATGAATCCGCCTCGGAATGGCAGACGGGTTTCGATGAGCTGACGATGGAAACGGTGGCGGTGCCGCCGGGTTGTCCGCTGGCGGGCCGCCCGTTGGCGGAATTGGACCTTATCCGCAAATATGGCATTCAAATCGGCGGCATTCGGCGCGGTGCTCAGCGGATTCTCTCGCCCAGCGGGCGGGACTCCTTCCAAGTGGGGGATGAATTGCTCGTGCTTGGCCTCCACACACAGATCAAGGAGTTCGCCCAGCAACTGGCTCCGGTTGCCAATGAGCAGAACAGACCCGCCTCGAAAAGGTTGCGCCATGCGGACGGGAGGTGAATCCAAAGCCAGCGCAACCGCGTTGCGGTTGAAATGCATTTTCGCACGGATTGCCCAGCCTAGCCGCTGACAGGGACAGCGTGGGGCTGCGTTGGGTTCAGGGTTTCGGTTGAGCGATTTCGTAAACTTCGAGCCTGCCGGGCGGGGGCAACGGACGCGTGCGAGGCCGGTCGCGGTTCGCGTCCAGAGTTTCCCAGCGCAACCAGAGGGTTGCCGGGCCGGTGTTGGAACCCTGCACCGGCACGAGGTGAACCTGCATGCCGGGGAAGGCTGACCGGACCTTCCGCAGGTCGGCGATTCCGGCATCCGCCGCCGGGACGCGGCGCATCGGCCTGAGGTTCCGGTCATCGAGCAGCCATGTGCCCGAGTCTTTTTCGCGGCTGGAAAAGTGCTGGGTCAATTGGTTGGCCGCGTCGAGGTTGACCGGGCCGACGCGAACCTCGAAGGGGATCGAGCCGCCGCCACCAAACTCCCAGCGATGCCTCCAATCGGTTGCCTGATGCTGAACCCACCGGCCATTTTCGAGACGCGTGTTATAGACCTGGGTGAAGCCGTTCGCGTCGAACTTGTGATAGGAAACAATCGGCCGCTTTTGGGCGTCGAAGCCGAGGGCGACATTGCCGTTGACCGCGCCCCCGTGCATGGGGACGGGGTCCACCACCTCGCCGGTCTGGAAGGTGATCGGGAGCAACAGCGGCGTCCCGCGGCTGGTTTCCCAGTTCACCAAGTCCCGGCTGCGCGCATAGCAGATGCAATGTGACGTCGCGCAATCGGGGGTCTCGCGCCAAATCCAAACCAAATGGTAAAACCCGTCTGGTCCGCGCACAGGGCCATGGAGGTAGGCGCTTTTCTGACCCTCGCCGGAAATCAAGGGACCCTTCAGGAGCCGCCGCCAGGACCGGGTTGGCGCGTCGTAAATGTTGTAGATTTGATCGCCGTTGCCGCTGCCGCCGTCGCGGTAGGTAAAAATCAAATCACCAGCCGGCCCGGTGAAGAAGCGGGGATAAGTTACGCGCTGTTCCTGCAGGCCGGTCATTGCCGGAACCCGCTCCAGAGAATGAATGTCCAGCGCCCGGGTGGTGCGGAAATAGACGAGGGGCTTGGCGTGCATGTTGCCGCTGAGGTGGACATGGCCGGCCTGATCCAGGGCGAAAGTCACGTAATTGTGGCTGTCCCACCCCAGCGTTTCAGGCAGGACTGCAAAGGTCCAGTTGGTTTCGGTCAGGCTGCGCGCGGCAACCGTCATCCGGCGTTCGGCATCGAAAAAGGCCACAAACTGGCGGTTGCTCGCGAGCAGAGAGTGGAACCCGACGGGGTGGCCGGTCCAGACCGGCGCAACGTCCAAAGCCCGGCGGGAAGAAGGACCCGGACTTGCCGCAATCGAAGCCAGTGCGGCAACACCAACCGCGACCCGGCAAAAAACATTTTCGGCCCGCGTGAGCATTGGAAGATCAGACGCTCGGATGGGGTCTGGACTTCAACCGAACTGCGGCGGAATGTGCGGCCGCCCTCCGGCCGCTCAAAACGCAGTCCCCGCCCGGCGGCACCGGCGCCGGGCGGGACGAAGCGCGAGGGAAGCCTTAAACGGCCTTGCCCAGGATGCTTTGCAGGTCCGCCTCGGCCGTGTTAATCGGCATGAGGTTGAACTTCTCGACGAGCACCTGGAGCACGGCCGGGGTTACAAAGGCTGGCAGCGTGGGACCCAGCCGGATGTTGCGAATTCCCAGATGCAGCAGGGTCAGCAGGACAGCCACAGCCTTCTGCTCGTACCAGGAAAGCACCAGGGAGAGCGGCAGGTCGTTCACCCCGCAGCCAAAGGCCTGGGAAAGCGCCACCGCGATCTTAATTGCGGAGTAGGCGTCGTTGCATTGCCCGATGTCGAGCAGCCGCGGAATCCCGCCGATCGTGCCGAAATCCAGCTTGTTGAAGCGGTATTTGCCGCACGCCAGCGTGAGCAGCACGCAATCCTGCGGAATGCGCTCGGCAAACTCGGTGTAGTAGTCGCGCCCCGTCCGTGCGCCGTCGCAGCCACCCACCAGGAAGAAATGTTTGATGGCGCCGGCTTTGACCGCCTCGATCACTTTATCCGCAACGCCCAGCACGGCATGATGGCCAAACCCGACCAGGATGGTTTTGTCGGGCCCATCCTCGGTGAAGCCGGGAGCGGCCAGGGCGGCCTCGATGACCGGCGTAAAATCTTCGTTGGAGACGTGACGAACGCCCGGCCAGCCCACATGGCCGGTGGTGAAAATGCGCGACAGATACCCGGGCTGCGGCTCCTGAATGCAGTTGGTGGTCATCAGGATCGCGCCGGGAAAAGCGGCAAACTCGATCTTCTGATCCTGCCACGCGCCGCCGTAGTTCCCAACCAGGTGCCGATACTTCTTCAGCCCCGGATAACCGTGGGCGGGGAGCATCTCTCCGTGGGTGTAGATGTTGATGCCTTTGCCTTCGGTCTGGCGGAGCAGCGTTTCGAGGTCCTTCAAATCGTGGCCGGAAACCAGGATGCACTTCCCCTTCACCGGTTCCACGCGCACGGCGGTGGGCACCGGGTGGCCGTAGGTCCGCGTGTGGGCCGTGTCCAGCAACTCCATCACCTTGAGGTTCATTTCGCCGCATTTGAGACAGAGCCCGAGAAGGGCGTCCACTGTGGACTGCGCCTCGGCGAGATAGCTCAGGGACTCGGCCAGAAAATCGTAAACCACATCGGCTTCGTGGCCGAGCAATTGGGCGTGATCGGCGTAGGCTGCCAGCCCTTTGACGCCGTAGGTCAGCAATTCCTGCAGGCCAGTGATGTCCGCGCCGAACGAGTCCCGCCGCGCCAGCACGGATACCATTCCCCCGGTGTTCACCAGGCCCGCGCGATCCGGCGCCGGCAGCCACGTGGCCGGTCCGCGAACCGCTTCGGCCTTGACTTCCTTGCGCGCCGCCGCCTGTTCGTAGAGGGCCCTGGCCTGGTCGCGCATCGCGGCCGCGTCGCGAATCGCGCGCTCGATCGCCGCCGCATCAAAATTCACATTCGTCACCGTCAGAAACAGGCCGCGCAGGAGAAAACGGTCCACCGCCGCATCCCGCGCCCCGAGCTGCCGCGCTCGCCAGGCATACTGCGCGACCCCCTTGGTCGCGTGCAGCAGCAAGTCCTGCAACACCGCCGTCTCTTCATCCTTGCCACACACCGCAAAATCGGTGCAGCCGGTTCCTTTCGAGGTTTGTTCGCACTGGTAACAAAACATAATTTTTCTTCTGCTCTCGTCTCGGTTTCGCGCTCCGCGAGCGTTGTTGCCCGCGGCAATCTGCGCGGGAATACCTTTACGCCAGAGCGGTCCGACGGGCTTTGACCCAAATCAAACCCGCAAGCGGTGGCGGTGGTTGCGCCGGCGCGGCGTTCTGGTACCGTCAGACGGTATGGCGTTTAGTTCCTTTCGCGAGTTTTTGGACCGGCTGGAAGCGGCGGGCGAGCTGAAGCGGATTGCGCTGCCGGTGGCGACCGAGCTGGAGATTACCGAGCTGGCAGATCGCGAGATGAAGAAGCCGGGGGGTGGCAAAGCATTGTTGATTGAAGAACCGACGGTGAACCGGAAGCCGAGTCCGTTTCCCGTGGCGATCAACACGCTGGGGTCGTGGAAGCGCCTGGCGCTAAGCCTGGGGGCGGAGAGCGTCGAGGCGGTGGCGGCCGAGCTGGGGACGTTGATGAAAGCCAGACCGCCGGTGTCGGTTCGGGAGGCGCTCAAGCTCCTGGGGACGGCGATGGAGTTGCGCCACGCCCGGCCGCGGCGGGTCTCCGACGGTCCCTGCAAGGAGGTCATTCACCGGTTCGAAGCGCCGCCCCCGCGAACGGAACCCTGGCCGCCCGCCCCGGCAATTGGAAGGGCGCAAGCCGGCAGTCCGAGTCCGACGCTGCTGGACCTGCCGGTGCTGCGTTGCTGGCCGTTGGATGGGGGGCGGTTCATCACGCTGCCTTGTGTGGTGACTCGGGATCCGGATACCGGGGAACGGAACGTGGGGATGTATCGCATGCAGATTTACGACGACCGCTCGACCGGCATGCATTGGCAGCTTCAGAAGGTCGGGGCGCGCCACGCCCGCCGGCACCTGGAACTTGGCACGCGCATGCCGGTGGCAGTATTTCTGGGCGGAGATCCGGTTTATCCCTTTGCCGCCACGGCGCCGTTGCCGGACGGCCTGGACGAATTCCTGCTGGCCGGCTACCTCCGCAGAAAGTCAGTTGAACTGGTCAAGTGCGAGACCAACGATCTTGAAGTTCCGGCCAGCGCCGATTTCGTCATTGAAGGCTATGTGGATCCGCGCGAGCCCCTGCGCGAGGAGGGGCCCTTTGGCGACCACACGGGTTTTTACACGTTGCCGGAACCCTACCCGGTGTTCCACGTCACCGCCATTACTCACCGCAAAGACGCGGTTTATCCAGCCACGATCGTGGGCCGTCCGCCGATGGAGGATTTTTACCTGGGCAGTGCGGCGGTGAAGCTGTTCCTGCCCGTGTTCAAGATGAATTTTCCCGAGATCGTGGACCTTGCGCTTCCCGCCGAGGGCGTGTTCCACAACCTGGTCTTCGTCAGCATTCGGAAGACCTACCCGATGCAGGCCTATAAGATCATGCATGGCCTCTGGGGCATGGGCCAGATGATGTTCACGAAATACATCGTTGTCGTGGATGATGATGTGGACGTGCATAACACCAGCGAGGTGTTGTTTCGGTTGTGCGCCAACACGGACCCCCAGCGCGACAGCCTCTTCACCAAAGGGCCGGCGGACGTGTTGGACCACGCCACCAGCGAAATGGCCATGGGCGGCAAACTGGGCATTGATGCCACGAAAAAACTTTCCGGCGAGGGCTTCAAGCGGCCCTGGCCCCCGCTCATCCAGATGGACCCGGCCGTGAAGGCCAAAGTGGACCAATTGTTCAATCGTGGCTCCAGCCTGGCTCCAGGCGTGTGAACGCAGAAAACCGAGTCCCTATCACTCCCAGGGGCCGCTCCATCAGTTGGGACGAGTGATTGGCAGGCCGCGCTTCCGACGGGACACGGGCAACTGAGTGGCCCCGCTGAGGATTCGCCGGACGTCCGGTTCAGCCGACCAGCACCTGCGCCGGCTCTTTAAGGGTCAGCGGGGGCTGCCGTTCAAGAAAGCCGACGAACTCCAAGCGCGGGCGATCGTCTTGTGTGGCCCGACGAGGCAATCCAGCGAGGCCTCCCAAGGAAGGAGGAAGAGACGCCCCATCGTTGCAAGGCCATTCAACGAACCCGCAAGACCTCGTGGATGCCGGCTACCGTTGCTTCGATGCGGGCGCCCCTTCGGCGGAGCACCGTGGACTTGTTAAGCGCCGTGGCCTGTTTGGGCGGACGGTCCAGTTCGATGATCACCCGGAATACGGGTTCGTCCTCGATGGTCGCGGGGAGGGCATAGGGTCGCTCCTTGGGCGGGGTGGTTTGCGGGGGGGCGTTGTAGCCCAGCAAATGCACGCGCAAGGTGGCGGTCGCCGGTTCCTCGGTGACCACGGCCTCGACGGCCGCCGGGGCGGTGATCCGGACCCTCGGTTTGGGATGCAGGAAACGAACGGCGTTGGCCAGCAGCTTTCGGGCTTCGGCGATATGATGCTCGCTGGCGGTGGCAAAGTCTGGAGACCCGGCAAAGGTCACCACGGTTCCCTTGCCGAGGCGATTGATGAGGATGGCGGGGCCCACGGCGGCATCCGCGCTCATCGGCCATTCAGTGCCTTCCTTGCCCTCTTGCTGACGCCTGGTGCGATGGGGCGAAAGCAGCTCGCCCAGAGGCTCCGCGGTGACCGCGGCGAAAACCCCGGCGGGCCCTTTGACGAGGAAAGGCACTCGGGAAGGCGGGGCCGCATCCCCGGCGGGAACCCGGGCATGGGCAATACCCGCGGCAAACACCGCCGCGTGGCCCAAGTCGGGGGCCGGGAGTGTCATCCAGTTGTCCAGCGAGTCGAGCGGCCGAACGAACATCGCGCCGGTGAGGGCTTCCAGGACCGAGTTGGTTCCGAGCCTGCCCCAATCATCGTAACAACCGCTCAAGCCGGTGAGGATCAGCTTCCCGCCCGCCTCCACGTAACTTCGCAGAAGCGCCACCTCCCGCCCGGCAAGAATGCCCGCATTGGGCAGAAGCACGACAGGAAAACGCCGCAGCGTTTCGAGCGACACATTTTCGTCCAGCAGCACTCCCCAGGGGATGTGCTCATAGACCATCGCGCGGTGGGCGCCCTGGAACGCGGTGAAATAGTCGGCGGGTTTCGTGCGTCCGACCCAGTCGCGGGTGCGGCTGCTGAAATAGAGGCCGACGTCCTGCAACGGTGTCTGGCCGAAATGGGGACGCTTGCTCCGGGCTTCCTCGAAAGCCGTTCCAATCCGCTCATAGGCCACAGGGTCAAGCCACCCGTCGAAGGCCGTTTTGTCCACAACCGTGACGAACGCGCCATGCGACAGCAGGGTTAGCAATTCCCAGCGCAGGTCGTGCAGGGGGCGGGTGGTTTGATCGTGATACATTCGAACGCCGCGCTGCATCGCCACTTGCACACGCTGCCCCGGCGCCGCTGCCCGGTAAAATTCCGCGTTCAATCCGACGGCCAACGCGCTGAAACCCCACACCCCGGTTTCGCCGGTGATGAAATCCCCGTTGGCAGCATGCTGCACCGGACGCTGGCCGACTTCGAAACTGAAGGGTGGGTTGCCGTGGTAGTTGAAATCCACTGAGGCGGCCGGGTTCAGCGCCTTGACATGGCCCGCGAGAGCTTTCTCGAAACGCTCGCTGCTGCGGTAACGGAATTCGAGCATCTTGTCCCACGCCTCGTCCCAGGTCGCCTCCCGCGGCATGGGCCGGCCGAATTCCCTTTCAAACCGCGCCTGGCAGATGTCGCACCAGCAGCCGTAAGGCGGGCCGAAACCCTGGTCCATCATGTCAATGTGGAAGCCGGCAATGCCATACGCGAGCTGCTCGGCCAATATCGCCTTCATGGCTTCGAGGTAGCCGGAATTGTAACAGAAACGGCCCAGGGGTTTGCCGTCCGCGCCGCGCATTTCCCATTCGGGATGCGCCTTGAGGAAATGTCCTCCCTGCTGCACCACACAATACGCGATGACCGGCAGACGATGCGGGCGCGCTTCTTCGACGGCTTCCCGCAAAGGATCGCGCCGGCCCAGGCCGGGGGCTTTCGGCAGCAGCTTTGAGTCGTAGTAGGCAAAGTCCCCGTCCCGCGCCCAAAACACCAGGTATTCGCTCTGGGCTTGGAGGGCCCGGCGCACGACCTGCCGCCCGTCAAAGCGGGCGCAATAGCGAGTGTCGTGGGGGTCGCTATACCCGAACTGCGCCCCTGTTGGACCCACCTCCATGCCGACGAGCACGCGCTCGAACCAATTGGTCGTGGGGTGGGAGTCTTGCGCCGCCGCGCAACTGGCCGCCAAGGCGGCACTCACCACGACAACCCGTCTTAAGTCTTGCATGGGCGTCATTCAGGTTTAACAGCGAATGTTTTGTTTTGTTCGTCCATCCTCCCGCTTCTTTCCGATTCGTCAACCCGGCAAATGTCCCCACCCCGCAGGGGCAATTGTCCGATCAGGAATCGAAGGACTGCGGCAGCTTTTCGCCAAAAGGTCGCCGGTCGAGCCCCGGGACTTTTCGTCAAGGTTGCAAAATCAGGCGGCTCGGATACCCTGCACGGGTGGACAAGCAGTTTGCCGTAGCGGGACATTGGTCCAAAGAGTTTGACGAGCGCGCCGTTCAGGATTGGGCGGAGGCGCTGCGCGGGCACTTGGGACTGCCGGTCTCGCTGGGTTTGGTCTTTGTTTCCCCACGATTGTACCGGCACGCGTCCACCTTGCTGGAAATCCTGCGGGTCCACGCGCGCATCCCCTTGTTGTTGGGCTGCTCCAGTCAGGGCCTCATTGCCGGGGGAGAGGAGATTGAGGAGAACGCCGGTTTCGCGCTGGGTTTGTATTCGCTGCCCGGGGCGAGGCTGGAGGCGTTTCATTTCACGCAATCGCAGGTTGAGGAAGCGGAGGGACCGGATTATTGGCGGGGGCGAACGGGGATCGCGCCGAACCAGACCAATGGCTGGCTGGCCTTCCTTGACCCCTACCGCCTGGACAGCGAGAGCTGGCTGCGAAGCTGGAACGAGGCCTACGCCCCCCTGCCGGTGCTGGGCGGGCTGGCGAGCGCTGATCAGCCGGAGCCGCTTTGCCAGGTGTATCTCAACGGGGAAGTTCATGAGGAGGGGGGCGTCGCGCTTTCGGTCGGCGGCGAGGTCGGTTTGGCCGGAGTGACATCCCAAGGCTGCACGCCGATCGGCGAGACTTGGACCCTTACGCGGGTCGAGCACAACATCATTCACGAGATCGCCAACCGGCCGGCCTACGAGGTGCTCGCGGAGACCTTTGGCCGGCTTACCCCCGAGGAACAGCGCCAGGCGCGCGGCAACCTGTTCATCGGCCTGGTCGTCAATGAATATCTCGAGGAGTTTCATCGTGGCGATTTTCTGATTCGCAATCTGTTGGGGGCCGATCCCCGTTCAGGCAGCATCGCGATTGGCGCCCTGGCGCGCGCCGGCCAGACCGTCCAGTTTCAGCGCCGCTCGGCGGCCGCCGCCACGGAGGACATGAACGAACTGTTGACCCGCGCGGCCGAGCGCCTGCGAGGGCGCACCCTCTACGGGGGCTGCCTTTGCTGCTGCAACGGACGCGGCCGCGGGCTTTTTGAGCGGCCGAATCATGACGCCAGCCTGGTGCAGCGGCATCTGGGACCGCTCGGGTTGGCGGGATTCTTTTGCAATGGGGAGATCGGGCCGGTGGGCGATCGGAATTTTTTGCATGGCTACACCGCGTCGCTGGCCCTGTTTTTCCAAAAATAGCGCGGCCCCGGCCGAGGGGAGGACGGGCCCAGGCCTGAGCGGCTTTCCGTAATGTTCACGAGACACTTTTTCTTTTCCGGGGGAGGAAATGCTGGCAAACTCGCCCGAGAACAAGATGAGGGGGGAACAGACCCCTGGACGTTGGCCTTGGTACAGCCTTGAAAAAAGCGCAACGCACTTCCAAAACGAATGCCCGGCACGTTTCGGCGCGGCCCACGCGTGCGTGGGGGCTATGGCTTGCCCTGGCTTTATCGCTGGCGGGTGGGGCGCGAGCCCAGGAGGCGGTGCGCTTGTCACTGGCCAGCGCGGAGGCAGCCGAGGCGCGCCGGCGCGCGGCCGCCACCCTGGGATACTACAACCTCAAGCTGGGTCCGACGGCCTGGCGCTTTGGCGCGAGCCTGGGCACCGAATGGAGCGACAATATCCGGCTGGAAGATCAAAACCCCAAGTCGGATTTCCTGTTTCGGCCGGAAATGACGGCGCGCATGTTGTGGCCCATCTCCGACAAGAACAGCATTAATCTCTCTTTGGGCGCGGGCTACACAGCCTACGCGAGTTATTCCGAGTACAACCGGTTCTACGTCAGGCCCGGGTCCGAACTGTCGTTTGATTTTTACGTGGGCGATTTCTGGATTAACGTCCACGATCGGTTCTCCATTCTCGAGGACAACTACCTGGACCCAACCGTCGTGGGTTCGGCTGATTACTCCCGCCTGGAGAACGCCGCCGGCCTGACCGCGTTGTGGGATCTGAACAAGATTCTGCTTCGGGCCGGCTATGATCACCTCAACTACATCTCGTTGAACGATGACACCGGGGGCCAGCCCGATGGCCACTCCGAGGTGGTCTCGGTTTCGGCCGGCTACGCTCCCGCCGCCGGGCTGTTGTTCGGCGTGGACCTGGGCGGGGGCTTGATCCACTACGAGGCCGGGCCCAACCAGGGATTCGAGGATGCCAGCCAGTGGAATGTGGGTTTGTTCGCGGACGCGCAGATCAGCCAATATATTCAAATGCGGGGCAGCGTGGGCTACGTGGTTTTCTCGCCCGAGCCCGTGCCGGCGGCCCCCGATTTGGACGAATTCAGCGGGATTTACAGCCAAGTGGCGCTGATTCACCGCCTGAACGAATATGTGACTTACACCTTGAGCGGAGGCCGGAACGTGAGCTTCACGTTTTATGGCGGCACCATTGACCTTTACTACGCGCGGTTGGCGGCCAATTGGCACTTATTTCACAAAATCAGCCTGAACACCTCGCTGGATTACGAACACGGCGAATACCTGACCTATGGGTCGGAGAAGTTCGACCGGGTGGGCCCCGCAATGACGTTCGGCCGCCGCATCACCGAGAAGTTGTCGGCAAGCCTGGGCTACCGGTTCTATTGGCGTGACTCGAATTACCCCAACCGGGACTACACGGTGAATGTGGTGAGTCTGCGGCTGGCTTACGCATTTTAGCGGTGAGTTTGGACCAGAGAATGCTGGCATTGGGTTTCGAGTTTTGTAAGAATGAAGCTTGCTAAGATTGTTTTCAACATGAGGACCAACTCTCGAGCGCGCACCCGTGGCCGGACCAAAACGGGGGGGTGGGGCTTGGTGCTGGCGTTGGGTTGCTGCCTGGCCGGCACTGTGGTCAGGGCGCAAGCGCCAGCGGCAACGAACCCGCCCGCCCCGGCCACGCTTACTGTCCCGACCAACGCCAGCACGCTGCCCGCCTCACTGAGCGGCTATGTGCCGGATGACAAATACAAGTTGCGGGTGGGGGACAAGGTGGCCTTCCAGATCCTGGAGGACCGTGACCTGCCCAAGAGCCTGGTGGTGGCCGATTCGGGCGAGTTGGACATTCCCTACATCGGACGCGTGCCCGCGCGAGACAAGACCTGCAAACAACTGGCCGAGGAATGCAAAGCCTTGTTGGAGAAGGAGTATTACTATCGGGCGACCGTCATTATCGCCCTGGACGTCGCCAACCGGCTGCTGGGCCGGGTTTACGTCTGGGGACAAGTCCGCAACCAGGGGCCGATTGACATCGCCGTGAACGAAAACCTGACCGCGGGCAAGGCGATTCTCCGGGCGGGCGGTTTCTCCGATTTTGCCAACAAGAAGAAGGTCAAAGTCGTGCGCGGCGGTGGAAGCGGGGGCGAGACCGCCGGAAAACAAAGCTTTGAGTTGAACATGACGGCAATTTTGGAGGAGGGCAAGACCGAGCAGGATGTCCTGCTGCAACCCGACGATTTCATTATCGTCCCCTCCCGGCTGATTAACTTCTGATTTGGAGCGCATGAACGGAGAGCCAGCTTCACAGACCTATCATCATCGTCGGCAGCGCGCCAACGCGCATTTAATCAGCCGCTTTCAGCGCTACAAACTGTTGCTGGCCCGGAAGTGGTGGCTTCTGCTGCTGGGCATCGCCCTCGGGGTGGGCGGCGGCTGGGCGGTGGCCTATTTCGGGCCGCCGGCTTACCTTTCCGTGGGCCGAATGATCGTCAACATCAAGCTCTCGATTCCCGAGGGTTCGGTTTATTCGGAGGAGATGAGCAGCTTCCTGGGGACGCAGAGCGCCTTGATGCAGAGCGGGGCGGTGATGAACCGCGCCCAGGCGCGCGTGGCGGCGCAACACCCTAACCTCGAGCCCTGCCTGGTGGCTCTCCGCGTCAGTGTCGTGCCCAAGACCACGATCTTTGTGCTGCAAGGCACGGGGGAGAACCCGGAATACACCGAGGCTTTTGTCCAAGCCTGCATGGAAGAATACATCCAGGTCAAACGCGAGATGCGGCTGCAAACCTCTGATACCACGGTGGCGGGGTTGACCGAGGAGGTTTTGCGGCTGGAGAAGGAACTCCGCAAGGCGGACGAAGAGCTGGCGGCGTTCCAAAGCACCAACAGCATCGTCCTGCTGCAAGACCAGGGCAACAGCGCCGCCAACTACCTGGTCGCCCTGAACCAGCGCCTCGCCGCGCTCAAGTCCGAACATGCGTTGCTGCAAACCCTGACGCTCGACCAGAACGTCGAGCGGGAGCGTCCCATCGCCTCCGCGCTGCCTTCGGACACCGGCCGGACCCGGGAAGGTGAAAACGATTACTTGAAGGCGAAGCAACAACTGCTGCTGCTCAAGGCGGAGCAGGAGGAGCTGGGGCAATACCTGCGGCCCAAGCATCCCAAGATGATTGCAATGAGCGAAGAAATCGCCCGGCGTGAGCGGCTGCTGGAAATCTTCCGCCAACAGAGCGCGGAGCAGTTGGAATCGCGGAAGACGTCCCTCGCTTTGCAGATTGAGAACCTCGAGAAGGATGTCAAGGAGTGGGATGCCAAAACGCTGGAGATCAACACGAAGAGCGCGGAGTATCAGAAGCTGAGAGCCAATGCCCAGCGCATCCAAAGCCTGTACGACCGCCTGCTGGCCACCATGCAAACGCTCGATGTCAACAAGGAGATCAGCCCCGAGAGCGTCACCATCATGGAGCGGGCCTCGCCGCCCATGCCGGCCAAACCGACTTTGGGGAAGCAACTGCTCACGGGCGGGTTGTTGGGTCTGGCCGCCAGCCTGGGCTTGCTGCTGCTGCTGGACCGGCTGGATGACCGCATGGCGAGCTTCACCGAGTTGCAGGAATTGTTTGATGAAGAAGTGCTGGGGCAGATTCCGCGCGAGAAGACCCGCGGGGCCCGCCGGGAACTGCCGTTGATCCAGGACAACGACCAGCGCCACGGGTATGTCGAGGCGTACCGCAACCTGCGGTCCTCCTTGTTGTACATGGGGGAAGGCGGGCGCCGGCCCAAGACCATCCTGGTCACCAGCGCGGTGCCCAACGACGGCAAATCGCTTACCTCCGCCAACCTGGCCATCACCATGGCGGCTTCAGGCTCGAGCGTGCTGTTGGTGGACGCGGATTTGCGGAAAGGGAATCTGCATCACCGGTTTGGGGTGGCGGACCAGCCCGGGCTGTCGGAAGTGCTGGTGGGCAACGCGCGCTGGGAACAGGCCGTGCAGCCGACCCGCGTGCCGCACCTCTCGCTGCTGCCGCGCGGGACCCCCACGCAGAGATCGAGCGAATTCTTTGTTCGAAACCTGACGACGGACCTGCTCAAGGAACTCTCCGCGAAGTATGAGTACCTGATCATTGACACCGCGCCGGTCATGGCGGCGGACGATGTGACCAGCCTGGCGCCGCTGGTGGACGGGGTGGTCTTCGTCATCCGGGCGGAGCAGACCTCGGCGCGGGTGGCGCGGGCGGCCCTGGATTTGTTGTATCAAAGGCAGGTCGAAGTGCTCGGCCTGGTGTTTAACGGCGTCCGGCCCAGCAGCCGGGATTATTACTATTACAAATACGACGATTACTACCGCCCGTATCCCGAGAAACGAGCGGAGACCGCGTGATTCCCGAAGCCTCAACGCCCGGCCCGGCCGAGTCCGCCGTGCCAGCCTGGTATTGTGTGCGCTCGCAACCGAAGCACGAACACATTGCGGCCGGGCACCTGACGGGCGGAGCGGGGGTTGAGGTTTATCTGCCGCGCATTCGCTTTCGGCGAGCGACCCGGCGCGGACCGGTTTGGTTTAACGAACCGTTGTTCCCAGGCTACCTTTTTGCGCGCTTCGATCTCGTCCGGCAGTTGCGGCAGGTTCATCACGCCCGCGGTGTGCGGGGCGTGGTGCACTTTGGCAATCACTGTCCCGCGATTCCAGAGGAAGCCATACGCCAGCTTCAGTCGGCGGTCGGCGCGGATGCCGTGCGGGTCCTCGAGCCTTCGCTGGCGCCGGGCGACGAAGTCACGATTGCCAGCGGCCCATTTGCGGGACTCCTGGCCGTGGTCAGCCGGGTGATGCCGGGGCGGGAGCGGGTGGCCATTCTCCTGGAGTTTCTCGGCCGTCAAACGAGCGTCGAGCTCAGCCGCGACTTGCTGATTCAACCAGGCAATCCGGCCCGGCACGTGTTTCGCTGAAGGCCGGCCACTGCGCGGCCGCTGTGGTTTGGCGAAGAATCAGGGCCGCCGCGAGAGGTTCACCAGGATCGCGCAAAGCAGGATAAAGAGGAACTGGATCGAGTGAACCTGGAAGGGGAAATCGAACCGGGCATGGACCAGGCAGCCGGCCAGGGCCAGCCACATCAAGATGACAAAACGGCGTCCCCCGTGAATGCCGCCGCGGAAGAACCAGCGCAAGAGCACCAGGGCAAGGGCGGAGAGGATCAGGGCGGTGCCGACCAGGCCGTAGGTGATGCGGGTTTCGAGCCAGTCGTTGTGCAATTGGGCGGGCCAATAGGTGCGGGGCGAGATGCGGTAGAGTTGGAAGACGTATTCGAAAGCTCCCGGCCCGATGCCGAACCAGGGGTAATCGCGCATCATCGGCCGGGCCACGTCGTACATTTCCTCCCGCAAAACAAAGCCCTCGCTGATCTGATCCAGTCGCGGCTTGAGGGGTTTCCATCCAAGCCAGTAGCCCACCGCCAGGGCTGCGCCAAAGAACACCATCACGGCCGCCAGTGTCAGCCAGCGGGTGCGGCGTGTCTGCTGCCGGGCCGCCACGAGGATAATGTGCGTGTAGAGGAGAAAGTATGCGGAGGCGACCACGAACCCCCCCGTGATCAGGGCGCCCCCGCGGCTGGTGGAGATGATGGGGCAGGCGGCCATGATGACGCCGCACACAAGCAGGAGGTGATGCCGGGCCCGCCGAAACCCGCCACTGCGGTGAAGAGTCCACCAAAACCCCAGGCAGACGGGCCACAGAAGGTTGAAATATTGAGCGGCGTTGGCGCGGTAAGCATAGGGGCCGAACTGGGTTTCCGCCCCGGGGTTCACACGCGGCTTCACCAGAAAGAGCAAATGGCCCGAGCCCTCGAGCCGCTGCGCGATGCCCTCCAGGCCCAGCAAACCGCCGTTGATGGCCAGCACCCAGAGCAGGCGCCGCAGACGCGCAGGCAGGAACGGGGCGGAGTCCAGCGCCGCCCCGACGGAAGGAGGCGGGCGCCGCTCGGCCCGTTCCTCGCCGTCGGTCTTGCCGAGCAACCAGTCCCGCACGGCCCAGAAGGAACCAGCCAGTCCAAGCAAGGTAAAGAAGGCGAGCCAGGTGCGAGAGCGGTCGAAGCTGTGCGGCAACCAGGGGACGTAATCGTGGTATTCGAAACGAATTTGATGAGGATAGTAGGTCGAGCGCGCATTCAGGGCGCCAATCAAACAATAAACGAGAATGGCTCCCGTTAGCACCGCCAGCGCTGTGGTCAGCCGCGGGGCAGCCTTTCCCCGAGGATGCGCCTCGTTGTCGGCAGGGCCTGGCGCGTCATCCCAGCGGGGTGGGCGGTAGCCTTTGAGCCGTCGGATGGCAAGTTTGATCACCCACAACACCCCGAGGAGGTAACCCGCCGCGTTCAGGGTCCAGACCGACCACGGCTCGGTGGTGCCAAAAGCCCAGGGGCTGAACACCACCATTCCATAGAGCAACAGCTCGGTCAGCGCCTCACTCAGTCGGTAAAGCTGCACGTCGCTGCTTCGGAGCGAAAACCGGGGCAGGGCGCCGGCGGCGGAGGTGCGCCGAGGCGCCGGAAGGGGCATCCCGCGCCGCGAGACGTGTCGAGCCTGCTCGCCATCATCCATGCTTCCTCGGATTCAACCGCAGACCCGCGCCTGGCACAAGGGCGAAGTCATGCTTTGCGGCGGACGCGGAAGCCGAACTGCAAATCCGGTCTCCTCGTCTCGGCGGGCGGCGAGGAGACCGGGAACCACGGCTGTGGTGTATGCGATCGTTGCTGCGTTTTGTGCAGGCGGAAGAAAAAACCGCCCTCGGCCTGCGGCCGATCAGCCCCCCCCTCAAAAAAAGAGCCCGCCTCGGACAGAGACGGGCTGTTGGGATAAAAGCCTAAGCCGGCAGCCTAGGGCCGGGCGTAGTTGCGCCCGCCCGGGGGGTTGCCGCCGGCAGTATTCGGCTCGGAGTTGCCGGTAGTGCCGGAGCCGGGGATGACCGGGGCCGGAGGGGCATCGGCGGCCGGCATGCCTGCGACAACCGAAGGTGCGCCGCTGGCGCGGGCCTGGGTGATGGCGAGGTCGAGGGTATTGGCCACCGGCGGCAGGGTGAGGCCGTAGCCCGCCAGCTCTTTTTCAATGTGGGGTCTCAATTCGGGAACCGCCGCGCCGACCGATTTGAGAATCTCTTTGCTGGCGGTGGGGGCGACCTCGGCGACTGCAAGGGCGATGTTTCGATAGGCGTTGGGCACCGCGCCGCAAACGGCCACCACAATCTTGCCAGCGCGCGAGGGCGCTCCGGCGGCGGCGGCCCTGGCGATGACGGCGGCCTGGCCGGGCTGTTCGGCGGCCGCGACGCCCGCGGCAACGGCGGCCATTTCGGGGACAGCCTGAGCGATGGCGCCAACCAGCGGGGCGGCGGCGGCGGGATTGATGGCAAGGGCGGCCTTGACCACTTCCATGGTGCGGGCTTCGCGCTGCCGGGCTTTGGCCTGCTGAATCAATTTCGCGGCCTGGGCGGGAAGTTCAGCCGCCGGCACGGAGCTGAGGGCCGCCTGGGCGGGTTTGGCAGTTGGAGTGTCCTTGCCGAAAGTTTGAACGCTGCCCAGACACAGCAGACTGATAGCAAGTGTACTCGCGATTTTGATGTTGGTTCTAGTGGTCATAGAATTTGCCTCTACTTCAATTTCATTGTTAAAAGATCAATTCTCGGTGTCAATCTCAAAGTCTGATGGTCTGTCCATATCAGGCATCTCGCGAAACGCCGTCAGCCAGCGGCAGGGGCGCCAGCCAGGGTTTGCGCCGGGAGGCCGCCTCCGCGGCTGTCCGCCCGTTGAAACGGAGGACGGTTTGAAACTCGCGGGTCCAGGCCGTCGCGGCGCGGGTCCAGCTTTCGGCGAGCAACTCGCTGATGATTTCGAAAACCTGGGGATTGCAGACACAGGGGCAAACCCGGCCGTCGCACGCCGGCGGCTGCGCGCCCGGATGGTTTGGGGCCGCGTCAGGCGCAGAGCAAGGAGAGGCCGAGACCTCCAAAACGCCCAGCCGTCCCCCTTTAAGGATGTAACTGATGGAGAGCGAATCGGGCGTCAGAGCGCCAAGCTGCCAGTTGCGAGCGCCGTCCTCGAGGCTGAGTTTGACGGAGTGGAAGCCGAGCTTTTGGGCGGCGAAGACAAAATCCGACCAGAGCAGCTCGAGGGACGGCTGGCGGGTGCCTTCCAGTTCGAGCCAGCGCATGAGGGACAGAGCGTATTGGACCTGGCGGCGCATGCCCAGCGAGTTGCCCATGACCCGGCCGATGGAGAACCATTCGCGGCTGAATTTCAACTTGCCGGCGAGATAGAGCATGAGAACAACCGAGGCGCCGAGCAGCAGCGGCACCAGGCCGCCGCGGGACCAGTAAGCGAGGAATCCCATGCCGAGGAAAATCAGCGTCACGGCATAGAGGGACACAACGGTCTTGCGGCGGGAAAAGCCCATTTGAATCAGACGATGGTGGATGTGCTGCCGGTCGGGCCGCCACACCGGCAGACCGCGCAGGCCGCGCCGCAGGATGGCCAGGCCGGTGTCCACAATCGGCAGGGCCAGCACAAACAGGGGCGCCACCAGGGCGGCAATGACGGTTCCCTTGTGGGAATTGACGATCGAAAAGAGCCCAATCTGGAAGCCCAGGAAATAGGCGCCGCCATCTCCGAGATAAAGCCGGGCGGGCGGGAAGTTGAACCAGAGAAACCCCAGCAGGGCGCCCGCCATGCCGGCGGCGAGCAGCTCGAAATTCCCATGTTGATGTCCCACGAAAGCCAGCAGCAGCATCAGCATCAGGCAGATGCCGCCAGCCAGGCCGTCGGCGCCGTCAATCAGGTTGACGAGGTTGGTCAACCCGACCAGCCACAGGATGGTGAGCACCGCGCCCCAGGCGTTCAGGTCAATGATCTCGCCGGTGAACGGGATTTTGAACTGGGTGATGCTCACGCCCAGCCCATAAACGCATCCGGCGATTAGAATCTGGCCGATCAGTTTGTTCCGGGCGCCAAGCGGCCGGATGTCGTCCCAGAACCCCAGGGCGAACATGGCCAGCGAGCCGAGGACCACGACGTTGCGCCCGGCAGTGGCGGCCCGTTTTTCCGGCCAGGCCAGGGCAATGACCAGCTCGAGGACGAGGAAAGCCACGACCAACAGCAGCCCGCCGAGGCGGGGGATGTGGCCCTGGTGGGTGTGATGGAGGTCGGTGGCCCTGACGAGCCATTTGCGGCGCGCACACACCTGCAGGGCCAGGGGGGCCAGGCACATCACCACGGCCATCCCGCAAAGGGCGCTTGCTAACGGCATCAGGTTCATGGTCAAGCCAGTCAAGGCGCGGGAGGCGGAGCTAAGGGCCGCCTCCCGCAGAACTCATTTGTCAGGGCACGAATTTGGCGCGGTAAAACCGCTGACTATAGCCGGGCGATTCGGCATCCACGTGCCAATAGAGCGCCAGGTTCGTTCGGATTGCCGTCCAATCAAACAGGTTGGTGGACGCCTCCAAAACCACCGGGTAGCCGGGAATTCCGATCACTTCGACCACCGCAGTGCTGTTGGTGTAGGTCAGGACCTGCACCGCCGGTGTCGGATCCGACGGCACCACCGCCACCGTGAAGGTGCAGGTATTGGTATTGTTGGCAACATCCCAAGCGGTGACCTGCACGGTGTTGGTCCCGACGGGGAACAAACTGCCCGGAGCGGGATTGACCGAGTAACCGAACAGGCCGCAGTTGTCGCTGACGGTGGGCGGCGGGAAGGTGACGTTGGCGAAGGTTTGGCCAAAGGGCACCAACTTGACCACCGGGGCCGGGCAGGTAAGAGAGGGCGCCTCGGCATCCTGAACCACCACGTTAAAGACGCAGGTGTTGGTGTTGTTGTGACTATCCACCGCTGTGACCAGCACGGGCGTGGTGCCCACCGGGAAAACGCTTCCCGAAGCCGGGGTGGTGGTCACCGTAACGGCACCAGGGCAATTATCAGTTGCGACCGGGGCGAAACTCACCACGGCGCTGCAGAGACCTGGCGTGTTCGGTTGGATCACCGTGGCCGGGCAGGTGACTGCCGGCGGTTCG
>CAZVYG010000013.1:50000-85233 GCA_964631605.1 uncultured Verrucomicrobiota bacterium | reverse complement strand
TGATGGTCGCCACCGTGCTTTTTCCGCCGCCGCGGGAATGTCGCTGTTCGATGCTCACGGTGGGCGGGATGCCTGTAATCAGGTCCACATCTGGCCGCGACAGTTGCTCGACATACTGCCGGGCGTAAGTGTTCATCGAATCCAGGAAGCGGCGCTGTCCCTCGGCGAAAAGCAGGTCAAACGCCAGCGTGCTCTTGCCCGAGCCGCTGACGCCGGTCACCACCACGAACCGGTCGCGCGGGATGCGCAACGACAGGTTTTTGAGATTATGCTCGCGCGCGCCATGGATGGTGATGGCGTCCTGACCGCGCGCGGCGATGGAGTCTTCGTTAAACACCACGCTCAGTTTAGCACCTCTTCCGAACAGGTCACCTGCCAAAGGTCGGCCCGCCACCCTCAGCCGGCGTCGGCGTCCACCTGCAAGCCCATTTCGCGGAAACGCTGCAGCTTGTAGATGAGGGCGCGGCGGCTGATGCCCAGGGCGCGCGCCGTCTCGGTGCGGTTGAAGTTGTGCTTCCGCAAGGCCTGGAAGATGGCCTGGCGCTCGATGTCGTCCAAATGACCGGCTTCGATTTCCGCCGCCGAGGGGGCGTTGGCGGCCGCGGCGCGGACCCGGGCGGGGAGGTGTTCCAGGAGGATGACGTCGCTTTGGGACAAGAGGGCGGCGCGTTCCATCGAGTTGCGCAACTCGCGCACGTTGCCCGGCCAGGGGTAACGGGTGAGGCATTCGGTCACGCCGGCGGAGAACCGCGCCCGGCCCCGGGTGAACTCGGCCAGGAACGCGTTGGCCAGGGGGAGGATGTCCTCGCGCCGGTCGCGCAGCGGGGGCAGATGCAGCTCGACCACGTTGAGCCGATAGAACAAGTCTTCGCGGAACCGGCCGGCTTTGACTTCCTCTTCCAGATTGCGGTTCGTGGCGGCGAGGATGCGGGCGTTGGTGTGCAGCTCCTTGTTCGAGCCGATGCGGTTGAACAGCCCGTCCTGCGTCACCCGCAGCAGCTTGGCTTGCAGGCCGGGCGACATGTCCCCGATTTCATCCAGGAAAATCGTCCCGTCGCGGGCCTGCTCGAAGCGCCCGATGCGCTGCGCGACCGCGCCGGTAAAGGCGCCTTTTTCATGGCCGAAGAGCTCGCTCTCGAGCAGGGTCTCGGGGATGGCGGCGCAATTGACCTTGACCATCGGCCCGGCGGCCCGGGCGCTCCAGCCGTGAATGATTTCCGCCAGGACCTCCTTGCCGACGCCGCTTTCGCCGGTGATCAGCACCCGGCTGTCCGAAGGGGCAATGAGCGAGGCATCATGCAGCACGGCCCGCATCAGGGGGCTTTGCGCCACCACATGGGCCGGCACCTCGCGTTCCGCGCCGAACTTCAACGGGGCGCTGGGCGAAAGGCCTGTAGCCTGCCGGACGGTGGCGAGCAGTTCGTCGAGGTCAATGGGTTTGGCAAGGTAATTGAGCGCGCCGTCTTTCATGGCGCCGACCGCCTCCCGGATGTCGGCATAGGCCGTGACCAGCAGAACCGGCAGGACCGCGTTGGCCGCGCGGGCGCGGCGCAGGGTCTCCAGACCGGACAGGCCGGGCATCCGGACGTCCGAGATCATCATGTTGAACTCCTCGGCAGCCAGGCGCGCCAGCGCCTCCTCGCCCGACCCGGCGACGACGGTCTCGAACCCCTGGCTTTTGAGAAACGAATCCAGCAGGCTCCGCTGCCCCGGATCGTCATCCACGATCAGAATGCGGGGCGGCGGGCGATGCGGGTTGCGTGAGTCATTGGCCATGGTATGGGCTTACGTCTCCCGTCCGGCGAAACCATCCGCCGAAAGGGAGCGGCATGGATGAAATTGAAGATGCCGTCCGCACCGGTGGCAAGCCAGAACTTGGTTCACTGGGCGATGATCCTTGCCGGGTTCCCGACCGCCCGGTGTCCTGCGGGGACGTCCCGCGTCACGACCGCTCCGGCCCCGATCACCGCCCGGTCGCCGACCGTCACGCCCTTGAGAATGATCGCCCGGGCGCCGATGAACACGCCGCGGCCAATCATCACCGGGCGCGCATTGACCGCGCTGTCGGCGCCCCAGCCCCATTGGCCCACCGGAAAATGGAAATCATTGTCGAGGATCATGGCGCCGGCGCCGAGGATCGTTTGTTCGCCGATCTCAATGCGGCTGCCGGCGCACAGCACGCTGCCGCTGATCCCCACGCCCGGGCCCAGGATCAGTTGCGCGCCGGGCGCGAAGGCGCGCAGCACCGAGGGTTGTGACAGGCCCAGCGGGTTGGAACGCAGCGCGCTGGCAATCCGCACGCCGTGCCCGAGCACAACCCGGCCTCGCGGCGCGACGCTGATGATCGGCCGTCCCAGGAATACCGCGTTTCCCTGGAACTCCACGCCCCGGAGCTGCGCTTCCCAGCGCCAGATCACCGAGCTGCACTGGCGCGCCCAGGCCATCAGGGCGCCCAGTCTGCCTGCCAGAGTGGCATCACTCATGAGGCGGGAGCATAGTCCCCCGCCGACCCGCGCCGCAATCCCGGAGGAGAAGGGGATCATTTGCGTTGTCTTTCGGGCGGAGTAAAAATCCTTCGCTGCCCGGATAATTCGCTTTTGCTCGGCGGCGGTTTGCGTTATTCGGGAAGGCGTTGATTGTAATGAAAAGCAAACTCAAATCGGTTGCGGGATCGGTGGTGGCGGCGCAAGGATTTCGGGCGTCGGGTGTGTTTTGCGACATCAAACGGCTGGGCACGGGCAAAGGCTCGGAGAAGGGACGCAAGCGGGACCTGGCCCTGATCGTGTCCGACGTCCCCGCCGCCGTGGCCGGCATGTTCACGACCAACCAGGTGTGCGCCGCGCCGGTCAAGCTGTGCATTCCACGCGTGCGCAAGGGCAGCGCGCAGCTTATTGTCGTCAATTCGGGCAATGCCAACGCCTGCACGGGCCGCCAGGGTCTGCGCGACGCCGAGGAGATGGCGCGGTTCGCCGAACGCGCCCTCAACCTGCCGCGCGGCTGCGGGTTGGTCGGCTCGACCGGGCGGATCGGGGTGACGCTGCCGATGGACAACGTGCGCGCCGGGATTATTGAGGCCGCCGTCGAGCTGGGCGCCACCCCCCGGCATGCCGACCAGGCCGCCGAAGCCATCCTCACCAGCGACACCCGTCCCAAACAGGTCGCGGTCGAATTGACAATCGCCGGGAAAAAGGTCCGGCTCGGCGGCATTTGCAAAGGCGCGGGCATGATCCAGCCCGGCATGAGCGCCAGCGGCCGCCGGCCCGCGGCCGCCGCCCTCCACGCCACGATGCTCTGTTTCATCACCACCGATGCCGCCATTGCCCCGCGTCCGCTGCAGGCCGCCCTGGAACAAGCCGTCGCCCGCAGTTTTAATCGCATCACCGTGGACGGCGACATGAGCACCAACGACACCGTGCTGTTGCTGGCCAACGGCCTGGCCAACCATCCAATCCTGCGGACCACGGCGGCGCCCGGCTTCTCCGCCTTCCAGACGGCGCTGGATCATGTTTGCCTCGAGCTGGCGCGGATGATCGTTCGCGACGGGGAAGGCGTGTCGCGTTTTGTCACCGTGCGGGTCGAGGGCGCCCGCTCGGCGGCGGATGCGGAGGCGGCCGCCCGCGCCGTCGCCAACAGCGCGCTGGTGAAGACGAGCTGGCACGGCGGCGACCCCAATTGGGGCCGCATCATGGACGCCCTGGGCTACAGTCCCGCCAAAGTGGTGGAGGAGAAAGTGGACATCGGCTACAGCGCCCCCGGCAGCCGCCGCATTCTTTGGAGCCTTCAACACGGACAGCCGACCCGGGTCTCGTTCCGGGACCTGTGCGCCGCCGTTGCGCCGCGCGAGTTTGATCTGCACATCCGTTTGAACCTCGGACGCGCTTGCGCGCTGGTTTACGCGGCCGACCTCACCGAGGCGTACGTGGAGTTCAACAAGGGGGATGTGAGCGACCCCTCCGCGCTGGGCGGCTAGCCCGTTGGGCTGGTCCCGCCCGGGACTCCGTCCCATGTCGGGTTTTGGAACCCTGGGGTTCGTGCGGGCCCGGCTTGTGCGGCTGACCGGCGCACGGCTGGAGAATCATTGAGTGAAGCGGGGCTTTTCGCCGGGGCTCCTGGCCGCCAGTCTGGAGACACCCGACCGGCGCGAGTGGAGAGGAGGATATATGGAACCCTGTTCGGCGCGGGAAACGACGTTGCGCTTGGGGAAAAGATGGAGGAAAATGACTCAAGGCCATTTATCGAAATCGGGAGAGACCATTACCGGGTAAAGGCCCCGAACGTTATGAAGAAGCGACTTAACTTCGAAGGCGGGGGACGCGGCTGGCGCCAACAAGGCGGTTTTACACTCATTGAACTGCTGGTGGTGATAGCGATCATTGCGATTCTGGCAAGCATGCTGTTGCCGGCGCTGGGCCGGGCGAAAGACCGGGCCAAAACGGCGAATTGCTCGAGCAACATGCGCCAGGTGAATGTCGGCCTGCGTTTGTTCATCGAGGAGAACAACGGGCGGTTGACGCCGTTGTGGGTGGAGCGCGGGTTTCCGTCGTGGGACCCCTGGACGTATGACGCGGCGACCTTTGTGGTGCAGAACGCCAACACGCTGTGGTGGCAGGACATTTTGCGGCTGAACGGGCATTTGCCGAACCGGAAGGTATTTGACTGCGCGGCGTTGGTGTGGCTGGCGGCGCGGGCGGGGGGCGGTTCGATCAGCACCAACAATTGCCTGGGGATCGGGATGAATCACCGCGAGTTTGGCAATACGCTGGCCAACTCGGTGCCGCAGCGGCGGGGGCTCAACGAGGCGGCGGTCGCCAAGCCGTCGGCGGCCGTGGTGTACGCCGACGCGGGAGCGGTGACGCTGGCGACCAAGGACCTTGGGCCGGATAGCTGGCAGGAGGACAAGGATTTTGACGTGGTGCTGGCGACGGTGGGGTTTGGCTGCAGCTATTTCCGCGTGCCGAGCGACGGTTCGTTTTCGGTGGGGGATTCGCGCTCGGTGCCGCGCCATAACCGCAAGGTCAACGCGAGCTTCATGGACGGGCATGTCGAAACCATCCGGAACAGCGCGATGGGTTATAATCTGCCGCGCACCAGCGAGCGGGCCATTTGGGCGCGGGACCATTCCAGCCTGACGATGCCGTCGTTCTAAGCCGAAAGTGAGGCGCGTCCCCGCGAACCCCGGCGCTTTTCGCCGCCGCCAGCCCGGGTTAGACTGCCGCGACGTGTTATGAAAGCGTGGCTGCTTCACGAACAGAATGGCCTGGGATCGCTGCGCCTGAGCGACGTGCCGAACCCGGCGCCGCAACCCGGCGAGGTGACTCTCGAGGTGCATTATGCGGGGCTGAACCCGGCCGACCGCTACCTGGCCGAGCGGCAGTATCCGGCCAGGCCGGCGCTGCCACACATTCTCGGGCGGGACGGGATGGGAACTGTGATTGAGGTCGGCAGCGGGGTGAAGGGGGTGGTCGTGGGGCAACGCATGGCCATCCTGCGCGGCGACGTCGGCGGCAACCGGCCGGGGACGTTTGCGGAGCGGGTGGCGGTTCCGGCCGAGGGTTTGGTGGAGATTCCGCCGGGCTGGAGCGAGCCGGAAGCCGCGGGGGCGACGCTGGTTTACCTGACCGCCTACCAGGCGCTGACGTTGTGGGGAGCGCTGCTGGCGGGAGCGGTGGTGTTGGTGACGGGGGCTTCGGGCGGGGTGGGGACGGCGGCGGTGCAGTTGGCGGCGGGGATGGGCCTGCGGGTGCTGGCCTTGTCGCGCAGCGCGGCCAAAGGCGAGCGGCTGCGTCGGTTGGGGGCGTCGGCGGTCTTCAACCCGGAGGATTCACACTGGCGCGAGGCGGCCAAAGCGGCGATTGCACCCCGGCGCGTGGACCTGGCCATAGACAATATCGGCGGCAGGTTGCTGCCGGAGGTGATTGACACCCTGGGCGAATTGGGCCGGGTGAGCCTGGTGGGGCGGCTGGCCGGGCCGGTGCCCGAGTTCAACACCGCAACGCTGTTCTTCCGCCGCATCCGGATGGGCGGGGTGGCCGTGGGCGCCTATACCAACGAGGAAGCGCGCGCGGCTTGGAAGGAAGTCCTGCGCTTGCTGAGCCGCACCGGGGCGCGTCCGTTGGTGGATCGCGTGTTTCCGTTTGAAGAACTCCCGGCCGCGTTCGAGCGGCTGGCCGAGGGGCCGATGGGCAAAGTACTCCTGCGCGTAAGGGGAGACTGACGCGCTCAGAAGTTTGCCTGCTCGAGCCGGGCGATGCGTTCCTCGAGGGGCGGATGGCTGGAGAAGAGCCGGGCCAGGCCGACGCGAGCGCCGGAAATTTTCAAGGACTGGAAGGCCTGACTCTGCCGGGCATCGGCGGCGGCGATCTCCGGATCATAAAGCCGCTGCAAGGCCCGGAGCGCGGCCAGCATGTTGTCGCGGCCGGCCAACTGGGCGCCGCCCGCATCGGCCCGGTATTCGCGAATGCGCGAGAACCAGAAGACGACAATCGAGCCGAGAATCGAGAAGAGGATGTAAAAGAGCTGGGCCAACAGGAACTGAATCCAACCGCCGCCGCGGTCGTCGCGAGACCGGAGCGCCTGGCTGATGACAAAAGCCAGAACGCGCGAGAGGAACAAGGCGAAGGCGTTCACCACGCCCTGGATGAGGGTCATGGTGACCATGTCGCCATTGGCGATGTGGGCGACTTCATGGGCCAGGACGCCGGCCACCTCCTGCTGGCGCATCCGCCCCAGCAGACCGGTGGAAACGGCCACCAGCGCGCGCGAACGGGTCGGGCCGGTCGCAAAAGCGTTGACGTCAGCGGAGTCGTAAATGCCCACCTCGGGCATGCGGGGCAGACCGGCCTGACGGGAGAGGTGATGGACCATCTGCACCAGTTCCTGCAGCCTGGGATCGCGCGTGTCGGGCGGAATCACCCGGACGCCCATCATCCATTTGGCCATCAGGCGGGAAAGGCCCAGGGAAATAAAGGCGCCCGCAAAACCCCAGATCAAACAGAATACGGCCAGACCGGCCAAACCGCCTTCGGGGAAATAGTTTCCGACACGGAGCAGGCCGAGGATCACGGTGATGGTCACCATGACCAGCAGGTTGACCGCCAGCAGCAGAAAAATTCGTTTTGCCATAGCTGCCTATAGGATAATCGCAATTCGGGCCGATGCAATCCCCGGGCAACGATCAAGCCGCCGCCGCCGGGCGTGGCAGCTCCGCCGCTCGCGGCAGCTTCAGGCGGCTGGAGGCCGAATCACCGCGCCGCCTCGCATTCGGCCACTTTCTCGGCGTGGAATTCGTCGGTGAGGAGGCCCTCTTCGTAGAGCAGCTTGAGTTGGCGCAACCGGCCGGCGACCTGTTGTTTGCTGAATTTGGGTTTTTCGGTGGAGGCGTTGGCGGCGACCAGCACAGGCTTGGGCTCCGCCGGGGCAGGGGGACGCGGGGGCGGGACCCGTTTGGGCGGAGGCTGGTAATTGGGGTCGTACACCAAGACTTTGAAATCCGCGGCAGGAACCAGGTGCCGCCACAGAAAGGCCTGCATCCGGTCCTCCGCCGGGACGGCTTCGCGGGCGACGTCCTGTCCCTGAATGCGGGCGGTGCCGATGACCGAGAGGACCAGGGGTTTCTCGGTGGCGGGGAGAGTCGTTCTGACATTGAGCCGCGCGACGGTTTGGGTTCCGGTGAGGGACACGGGGCTGGCGGAGAAACCGGCCGGGGGGTCCTTGAGGTCCAGTTTGATCGGGCCGGTGAAACCGTCCTTGCGGATGACGTGGACATTGAGGGTGGCGTTGCCCTTGCTGCGGAGGCTGACGCTGGAGGGAACCACGCGGAGGGCAAAGTCCGGCTGGGGCTGGCTCACCCGCAGGCGGTAGGCGTAGTCCGGGCCCCCGTTGCGCGCGGTGTCGCCGAGGTGAACATAATAAGTCCCGTCGGCGGGCAAACGGGCCATGAGGCAGGAATCGGCGTGGTGAGTGATCACCCCGGCTTCCGGGTCTTCGCAATCGTCGTTAAATGCGACCAGGTTGCCGGCTGCGTCGGTGAGCTTCACCACCGAATCCAACAGGGACTCGAGGCGTCGCGCGGACACTTCGGCAACCACCGTGTCGTTGGATTTTCCGGAGAACTGGAACACATCCCAGTCGCCGGGGCGGTCTATTCTGCCGTTGATGATCATGGGCAGGGACAGGGTCTGCGCCTGAGCGGGAGCATTGTTCGGTTCCTGTTCCAGGGTTTCGGGCAGGATGTCCCGCGCGAAGCAGCGCGGATTCGAGACATACGGCCCCGATGTTGCGCAAAACGAGTAACGGCCAGCCTGCCCCTCGGCCCCGGGAGCGGCAAGCTGCTCCGCGCCCAGGTTCCAGCCCTTGACCGTGATTTTGGCGGGGGCGTTGGTGCGCGCACCCAAGGGGAAGTGGCTGGTCACAAAGGGAATCTCGCCAATCGTAATGCGATATACAAAATCCTCGCGCCCGCGATAGATCGCATCGTAAATGGTCAGGACATATTCTCCGTCTTCGGGCACGCGGTAGAGGATCGTCGGATCCGGGCGGAACTGGTAATCGTCGTCATAAGCAACCTCTTTGCCTTTGGCGTCATACAGGGCCAGGACGGGTTGAAACCAGCCGGGGACGGCGTCGGCGATGTAGGGGATCAATTGCCGGGCCTGGGAGGTGATGACGAGCTGTTGCCCCTTCCGCGCGGTGAAACGGTAGCGGTTGCGCTCGCCGGAAGCGATTTGACCGTTCAGGGTGCAAGGCAGCGTGATGCGCTCTTCCTCCTCTTCGGGGGGACGTTTGCGCAAAGCCAGTTCCTCCTTGCCCAGCACCTGCAAGGGCGCGGTCACCATCGGCTTGCGGGAGACCTCGGGCAGTTGGCCGACGGCAAAGACCAGGGGGTTGGAAACGCCGCGGGGCGTGCCCAGTCGCAACTCGCGCAGGCCGGGGGCCGCATCCGGCGCGATGGTTACCTCGAGCCAAACGATATGAGCCAGGGCCGCGCTGGCGGGGCGGTTGACATAACCCGCCAACCGCCTCTCGATTTTTTTAATCAGTTCCTCGGCGGCCTGGTTCGAGGTGGCAGCCGCCTTTCCCCGGGGCCGCCCGCCGGAGGACGAAGCCATCATGGCATCCTCGGACATCATCATAGCCGGCTCGGCGCCATCTTTTTTTTCGGCGCGCCGGGCGGCGCCAGCGGCGGGTCTTTGGGCCCGCTTCAGCTCGCGCAGTTGCTCGTTTAACAAGGTAATCTCCTGCGGATTGAGCGCGCGATGATATTCCACCACCCGCCCGCTGACGCCCGCGCCGGTCACGAAGACCGCGTTGACATCGTCCAGTCCCTGGCCGCCGAGTTTGACTTGGAAGACCGTGCCCTGCCGGCCCCCTGCGGGATAGGCGTAGCCGATGTAGGGGCGCGTCTGGCCCCAGGCGGCGGGAGCCAGCGTAAGGAACCCGAGTGCGCCCGCGATGGCGAGCCCGTTTGCCGTTCGCATAACTACATGATCTCCGTCAATAAGCCGGCGGATTTGACGCCTTCCGACGGGTCCGGCAACACCCGCGCCTCGAGCCCCATCGGGTGCGGCAGTTTCGCCGTGTAATCAATCCCGGCCAGTTTGTAGATGCTGCCCAACAAGTCCACGGGGTAAACGGGCCGGTCCTTGACCTCCTCGGCTTTGGCGTCGGAGGCGCCGACGACCTGGCCGCCTTTGAAGCCGCCGCCGGCAACCAGTGCGGTGAACACGTTGCCGTAATGGTTGCGTCCGCCGTTCCACGGCGGTTGCCAGTCCACCTTGGGTCCGCGCCCAAACTCGCCGCAGCACCAGACAATCGTGCTTTCCAACAAGCCGCGCTCGTGCAGGTCGAGGAGCAGCGCTGCCAGGCCCTGATCCAGTTGCGGGCACTGCCGGGTCATGGTTTGAAAGTGGTCTTTGTGCGTGTCCCAGCCGCCGGGGTAATTGATGACAATATAGGGGACCCCGGCCTCGACCATCCGCCGCGCCGCGAGGCAGTCCTGACCAAAGGTATGGCGTCCGTAGCGGTCGCGGACCTCCGGCTTCTCGCGCGACAGATCAAACACCTGCCTTCCCTCCCCGAGAATCAACTCATAAGCCTGCTTGCGGGTTTCCTCGGCCACCGCCAACTGGGGGCTCGCCTCCATTGCCTTGCCCATGCTATCCAGGCGTTCGAGCAGCTCCCGTCGCTGCTTTTGCCGCTCATCGGTTATGCCCCGGGCCACCACCCCCTCGACCTCGAACCGGCTGGCATTCGGATCCCCGCCGGTGGCGAAAGGCTTGAGCCGCGGCCCGAGGAAACCCTCCTCGGAGAACCGGCCCTGGGGGCGGGTCAACACGACGTAAGGGGGGATCAGGCCTTTATACTCGGGGCCCTTGAAGAGGGCAAAGACCGCGCCAATGCTCGGGTAAGCCAGCCGTTCGCCCGGCACGTGGGCCGTTTGCATCAGGTAAGCTGCTGTCTCATGGCCGTTGTTCCGATGCGTCATGCTCCGGATCAGGGCGTATTTGTCCGCCTGCTTCGCCAGTTGCGGAAACCATTCGCTCAACTGAATGCCGTTCACGTTCGTGGGCAGGAACTTTTTCAGCGGCCCGTTGTAGTCGTAGCCGGCGTCCGGCTTGGGGTCCCAGGTATCGTTGTGCGACATCCCGCCCCAGAGGAAAATCTGGATGACGGACCTGGCTTTGGCCTTGCCCGGGCTGGGCGCAGGCGTCGCGGCGGGGGCGGCGGTCATGGCCGCGGCCAGGAGCGGGTGGCGGGCCAGCAACAGGCCCGCGGCGCTGAACAATCCCACCCGCATGGCATCGCGGCGCGACATGGGGAGGCTGAGGGTCATGCCCAAGGACTCGATGCCGGCCGAGGGACGATGGGGATTTGACTGGTGGTCCATAAGTCTGCTTTCTGGATGATGACGCTGGTGACTGCGGTCAATGGCGGTACAAAAACTCGGTGCTGTTGATCAAGGCCCAGGCGATGTCCACCCAGTCGTCCCGCGATTTAATTCGCCCGTTCCTGCCCGGACGGCCCATTTCCTCGAGGGCTTTTGCCTCTTCCTCCGTGGGGAAACGCGACAGGATCGTCAGGTATAATTCCTGGGCAATCTCGGCCGGTTTGCGGCCGGAATCCACGATGGCGCGCAGCTTGGGCCCCTGCTCGAGTTTGCGCTGGATGTGACTCGAATTCAGCAGGTGCAGCCATTGGGCGGGGACCATCCGGTTCACGCGTTCATTTTCCATCCCCGTCGCGCGAGCGGACCGGCCGAACAGCGCCAGAAATGGGCTGGTGATGCTCCCGTCGGCCAGGGCGATGGCCGGGAGATCGGTGGGGATATAGGTGAACGGCTCCGGGATCGCGCTGGTGTAAAGGTCGGAAGTGCCTGTGACCTTGTTGATGGCGTCAATCAACACCTCGGCATCCAGCCGCCGCAGCGCGTAGCTGCCGAAGTTCGCCTCCGCTTCCGCGCCCTGCGGGCGGGGCACGGACGAAAACTGGTAGGTCTGCGAATTGAGAATCAGCCGGAACAGACGCTTCATGTCGTAGCGGCCGGCAATCATCTCCTTCTCCAGGTACGTCAGCAGCTCGGGATTGACGGGCGGGTTGTCCTCCCGCAGGTCGTCCGGTTCATGAATGATGCCCCGGCCCAGGAGCCAGGACCACATCCGGTTGGCAATGCTGCGCGTGAACCAGGGGTTTTTCGGGCTGATCAGCCACTCGGCGAAGACCTCGCGCGGGTCGCGGTCCGCCGGCAGCTCCATCCGGGTGCCGTCGGGGAAAACCGCGACCTGCGGCGGGCGGTTCGCCGGCGCCGGCTCTGCGGGCCCCGGCGCATTACGGTTCGTAAGGGAAATGCCAGCCAACGGATCCCAGAAGACATTCTCCTCCTTCCACTCGCGGGTGGGCTTGTAGCCCACCTGCGAGAAGAAAACGGCCATGCCGGCCAGGCGGTTGGAGGGCCACGTATCGGTGCGCGTCCCCATAAACGCGAGCGCGACGGCGCTGGCAATGCCTTCCGGGGTTCGGTTCTGGATCGCCCGGTAGAAATTCACGGGCCCCACCCGGAAATTGCTGCCGCTGGAGGTGAGCAGTTCGCGGGCGAACTGGTCGTAGGGCTTGTTCTCCGCCAGCGACGCGCGAACCCACCGGTGATAGGCCTGGGCGGCGTTGGGCCACAAGTTCACGGGAAACTCGGCCTTGATCCGCAAAAGGTCGCCCCATTTCATGGACCAGTAGTCCGCAAACTCGTCCCGCTCCAGCAGGCGGTCAATCAAGCGCCCGCGCTTGCCCTTCGTATCGGGGTCTTCGAGGAACTCGCGCGCCTCTTTCGCGCTCGGGAGTGTGCCGATGACATCGAGATAGGCTCGGCGAACGAATACCTCGTCGGAGCACAAGGCGGGTTTTATCCCCAGCTTCGTCAACCGCGCCAGAACCAAACGGTCAATCTCCCCCTGCGCTGTGACCGCCGCCGAACTTTCGTATAACTCCGGTCCGGACTTCGGCGTCGCAGCTTCAGCCGTCGCCGCTGCAACGACCAGGCCCAGGATTAACAATCTTCTCATCATGCGCGCGGTCCGCACTCTCGGACCCTTAACTTATACTGGTTCTGAGACCGGACTACAACTCAATTCCAGTCCCCCGCCCGCGCCAACATCCCCCCTCCGGGGCGTGGCGCCTTTCATAGAGACGGCCTGCAGCCCCTGGCGGTTACGGCTGTTGCTGCAACCAGACGCGGGTGCGGAAAAAAGCGGGCGCAGTCGAAGCCGGGGTCACGCTGTAGGTCACGACCTCGGAACCGGAAATGGCGGGGTGATCTTCGAAGCCCGCCACGGCCGTCCAGACCGCATGGGGTTCAAGACCGGCCCGGGTCTCGAGCCGATAGTGGCGCGCGGCATTTTGGTACCCGGCGCCTTCGGCCGCCTGGGCCGGAAAGGAGATCTCGACGGCGCTGCCGGTCCAGCGCGCCTGCAAGTTCAGGCGGGGATTGGGCTGCGTGGGGTCGGTGCCGGCGACATATTCGTCGTAGTCGGTCACGCCATCGCCGTCGCTGTCGCTGTTTGCTGCGGCTACGGCCAGGCTCCCAAACCAGCGCGCTTCCCAACTGTCCGGCAGCAAATCCTCATCCGTGTCGGGCTCATCCGGTGCGGTGGCGCCGGCGCGAACGGGAGGAAGGAGGGTTTTGACCGCGCCGGGGCTCAACTCGAAGGCGATAAACCCTCGCGTCCGGGCGGCGCGTGTGGCCTGGAGCTGGGCGAGAAAAGCGTCCGGCTCCAGGACATAGGCGCCGATGCCGGGGTAGAGCGGGAGGCGGCCTGAGGCAAAACCGAGTTGCTGGGCCATCAGGTTGGTGAATTGGCTCAGGCTGGTCGTGTAATCCATCGGGCAGACAAAGTCCAAAATGCCATTGGTAATCCACAGTCGCCAATCCTGGCCCACGCCGTCGTAGGCGCTGGCGGCGTCGGGAAAGACCGCCGCCGACACCCGCACGGCGGGCTTGAGGGCCTTGACGCCGGCGTAAACCGCGGCAACAAGGCGTGTGATTTGCGCGCGGCGCCAGTCCAGGAAAGCGGTGCGCAAAGGGCCGGAGGCCAGAACCGCAGCCGGCCAGTTGGTGATTGTCTGGCCGGTCTGACTTTGAAAGCGCGCCGCGCAACCGGCGCAATAACAATGGTCGCCGTCTGGATATCGGATGTAGTCGAAGTGGATGCCATCCACCGCGTAATTGCGCACCACCTCGAGCATGGAATTGGTCTCGAGAGCGAAGTTGTCGGGATGCGAGGGGCAGAGCCAATCCATGGGCTGGCCGCTGCTCGAGACTTGCGTGCGGCCCGCCGCCCGAAGCGCGTCTATATACGATTGCGGCGCTCCGCTCAAGCGCCAGTTGACCTTCCAGACATGGACTTCGATTCCGCGAGCGTGCGCCGCGTTGACGCAGGCCTGAATCTGGTCGCCATGGTTGGTGTAATCCGCCGAGCGGGGCAGCACCGAGCTGTTGTAGTGGGCCAGCCCGCCCCACAGCATGTTCGGGAAAACCGCCGTGAAACCGTTGGTGGCCAGGGCGTCAATCGCCGCGGCCCAATTGCCGGGATAAGGGCCGGTGGCATGGTGTTCCCACATCGCGCGGAATTCCGGCGTAACCGGCCTCAACGACAGATAGTAGGCCTGCTTGAGATGCGCCTGGGCCGCATGCGCCGCCTGGACGGCCTCCGCATAGTTTGTCGCCGCCACAGCCGACAGCGCCCGGCTTCGATCCGCCGCGGCTGCCGATAGCTCGGCCTCGGCCAGTGGCGCGCGCAGGGTGGTTTGCGCCGCCTCGCGGATGCCGGCCTCGGCCTCGGGATAATTTTGATAAGGCCCCAGCCAGCCGAGGGCGTCAATGGCCCCGGTTGCCGCCGTGGGCCATGCATCCGGGAGGAAATAGCCCAGCAGGCAAAGCAACGCGTAGGATTTATTCCCGGCATCGTCGCCCAGCAACACGTGCGACACAAAATACCCGTGGTCGCTTCTCAACCAGGCCGCCCGGCCGGTGGACACGCCGCGGCTGTCCTCCCACGTGGCGATGACCCGCGAATTGAGTGTGCCATTTGGGACCGCGAAAGTGATGTTCCACGAAGCCTGTTGCACCCGGCTCGGCAGGGCTGGAATTGCCGGGTCCGAAAACACCCACGTTGTGTAGTCGCCCTGGGCCCATCCCGTGCGGCGGACCCCCAGCAGCGGCTCCATTCGCGACGGCAGCAGGTAATACACCAGCAGCTTGCCACCCCCCGCCACAAAGTTCTCCAGCGCGGTCCATTCGTTGGTCGAGATGTTCTCGTTGTAAGGCAAGACCACCAGCCGGGCTTGGGCCAGCAATCCCGCCTCAACCTCGACCCGCGACACCACCCCGCATTCCAGGCCGTAGCGGCCCAGCCAGTCCCGGTGACGGTCAATGGTTTGCTCGACAATGGTGGGGTTGCTGCTCAGATCGTCACGCAGCAGGAGCACTTCGGGGGTATAGGCTTGCAATTGCCGCAAGGCGAGGTCGGTGTTGCGCGAGGCGCCTTTCCACGGCGAGAGACGAATGCCATCCACCTTGTCCCAGCCCGCCGGTGTGCCCTCGGGAATGAATTCACTCTTCGTGAAACGGAGGCGCTGCCAGCCCGTTTGGCTGATCGAAACCGGCCGTCCATACCATCCGGCGCCGGACCGAAAATAGAGTGTGAAATGCGAAATCGCCCCGGGATCGGGCGCAAACAATTCGAGGGCAAAGTCCGTATAGGCGGCCAGATTCAAGGCCACCGATCGGTCCCAGTAGCAGCGTCCCTCGCGCGTGGCAAAATCGCACGGCAGCAGCATGACGGTTTCATCGCCCCAATCTCCCGAGGTTGCCATGCTCACGGGTGGCGCGCTGATGGCGCTCCACGCCCATCGCGCCGTGGTCGTGCTTGGATAGGCGAAATCGTCAATGACCAGCGGTGCGCCGAAGCCTGGCACAAGCGTCGAAACCAATAAGCCGGCCACCCAGAGCGTCGGAATGCGCCGGCTCGCGTGGCGGCGGAAGCAGCCGGGTCGGCCTCGAGGGAAACTTTTGCTGCACGACGGTTTCACGGTTTCAGTTCCATCCGGGTGTTCAGACTTCAAGGCGTTCGCTCAATCAGCGCCACGCGCCCGTCGAAATCCGTCGCCAGGACCCGGTCCGGTCCCAACGGCACGAGGGTGTTGACAATTCCCACCCCGAGCTTGTGCTGCCACCGAATCCCGCCGGTGCGGCCGTCCAAGGCAAAGAGCAGGCCGTTCTTGGTGCCGTAAAACACCGTGCCATCCTTCTCGACGAGCATGGCGGAGTTGATGTCGTATCCGAAACCGGCGTTCTGCTGCCACAATGGGGTCGGCGCCGCGGCATCAGTTGCGAAGGCGTAAAAGAAGTCGTTCATGGCGCGGACATACAAGCGGCTGCCGTCCTCGGACAATCCGAGGCTCTCGCGTACGACGTATTGGCCGGTGCGCCAAATCTGGCGACCGTTGCGGACATCAATGGCTGTCATTTGACGGTCCGGAGCGACTATAAAGACCTTCCCGGCGGCGCCCACGGGCCAGCAAGCGGCGGGCGAGAGCAAATCCCCGGCCTTGTCCCCTTTCCATTTCCACGCCAATTGGCCGGTTTGGGCATCGAGCGCGTAAAGATGCTGGTCCCAGGCGCCGAAAATCACCTTGCCCTCGTAAAGCAGGGGCCGGGTCTCGACAAAGCCGCGCACGCCGTCGAATTCCCAGCGCGTCCGGCCCGAGGCCGCGTCCAGCGCGCGGAACCGGCCCTCGCTGGAGCCTAAATAGACCACGCCATCGCTTACGGCCGGTGAGGCGACAATCGGCCGGCTGGTCTTTCGGCGCCACGCGACCTTTCCGGAGGCGGCCCGCAAGGCGTACACCGTGCCGTCGGTCGAGGGCGCAATCACCAGGTCCCCGGCCACCGCCGGGGTGGAATAGACCGCGCCCCGCGTCCGATATTTCCAGACGGGGTCACCTGTACCAAGGTCCAGGGCGCAAATCGTGCCCGAGGCGTCGCCCACCACGGCCAGGTTGCTCCACACCGCCGGGCTGCTGGCAATGGTGTATCCCGTGTTGAACGTCCAGCGCGGCCGAACCTCGGGATAACGGGCATTTACTGAAAAGTCGGGCCGCGGATAGCGGTTTGTATCGGAAGTGTAATCCCGCGGCCCCAACGCGAGCGAGTGCCAGGCCGGTTTGGTCTCCCGGCCGGTGACCCGCTCCGAGAACGTGATGGTGCCGTCGTTGATTTCGACCAGGTTGTACCCCCCCACCTCGTTCCGGGCCCGCAGATTCGACCGGCCCATGACGCCCGGCACTCCTTCAAAGGAGAGCTTGCGGTTGGAGTGGCCATGGCCGCAAAGAACCACCTGCACGTTGTGGCGTTTGAGCTCGTCCAGCACCACGAACCAGTTGGCGATGCCGTTGTCTATCGGGTAATGCGTGACGAAAATGATCGGCTGGTTTGGCCGCCGCAGTTGCTTCAAAGTCTGTTCCAGCCAGCGCACATCCTGCGGCGCCCAATGGCCGTCCCCCATTTTCATCAACGGCCCCTGGTGCAGCCCGATAAACCGATAACCGCCATGGTCAAATACAAATCGGTCGGCCTTCCACAGCCGCGCCACATCGGTCGCCCCCGACTCGGACCACTTGGTGTCATGGTTGCCGGGCAGGACGTAACACGGAATCCTCAGCTCGCCCAGAATCGCCCTGGCCAGGCTGAGGTGTTCCAGTGAGCCATATTCGGTGAGATCGCCTGAAACCAAAACGAAACTCAAACCCGGCAGGCTGTTGATGTCGTGGACAGCGGCGCGCAGATCGTCCGCTGCGGTTTGCGATCCGATGTGAGTATCGCTCAGCCACGCGAAACGAAACGAGGCGGGGGCCGCCGAAAGCCAGCAGGGCAGCAGCAGCGCGAAGACAACCGTTAGGAACTTGCGACGACGCATGATTCAGTTTCGGCAGCCGGCGCCGCCTTGGCAAGTGAATCAATCCCCGTCCTGCATCCCGTCGGTCATCGCGGGCAGGCCCGCGTTCCACCGCGTCCCCGTGTTCCCGCGGCGGCGGCTCAGGTTTTGCGCAGGTACTCGTCTATGGCCGCGGCCGCGCGTTTGCCGTCGCCCATGGCCAGAATGACCGTGGCCGCGCCGCGAACGATGTCGCCACCGGCGAAAACGCCCGGGAGGTTGGTCATGCCTTTTTCGTCCACGACGATGTTGCCCCATTTGTTGAGTTTGAGTTCGGGGCAGGTGGAAGTTAAAAGGGGGTTGGCGCGCGTGCCGATAGCGACGACCACGACGTCGCAGGGAATGACAAACTCGGAGTCCGGGATGGGGACGGGCCGGGCGCGGCCGGAGGCATCAGGCTCGCCCAGTTGCATGCGCACGCACTTGAGCCCCGTCACCCAGTGGTTTTCGTTGCCAAGCACTTCCACGGGCGCCACGAGGAACTCAAACTGGATTCCCTCCTCCTCCGCATGATGGATTTCCTCGGCGCGGGCCGGCATTTCCTTGCGGGTGCGGCGGTAGATGATCATCGAAGTTTCGGCGCCGATGCGCTTGGCGGTGCGGGCGGCGTCCATGGCGACGTTGCCGCCGCCCACGGTGGCCACGCGTTTGCCGATCAGCACAGGCGTGTCTGCCCGCGGGAACTGATACGCCGCCATCAGATTGACCCGGGTAAGGTATTCGTTGGCGGAATAGACGCCCTTGAGGTTCTCGCCGGGAACGTCCATGAACACCGGCAGGCCGGCGCCGTTGGCGATGAACACGGCGTCAAACGCCTCGCGCAGTTCCGGCAGGGTGTAGGTGCGGCCGATGACCGTGTTGCAGATGATCTTGACGCCCGCCGCCTGGAGCCGCGCCACTTCGGCTTCGACAATCCTCTTCGGCAAACGAAACTCGGGGATGCCGTAAACCAGCACGCCGCCCGGTTTGTGCAACGCCTCGTAAAGGGTGACGTCGTGGCCGCGTTTGACCAGTTCGCCGGCGGCGGTCAGTCCGCCGGGGCCGGCGCCCACGATGGCCACCCGCTTGCCGGTGGGCGGGGCGACCTCCATCGGCACCACGTCGGCGTGATCCCGGGCCCAATCGCCCACGAATCGTTCCAGGTATCCGATCGCCACCGGCAGGCCTTTGTGGCCCCGAATACACTCGACCTCGCACTGCGTTTCCTGGGGGCACACCCGCCCGGTGATGGCTGGCAGCGCGTTGTCATTCAACAGCGACCTTGCGGCGCCGGCCAGGTTGCCCTCGGACAGAAGCTCAATAAACCGGGGGATGTTCACCATGACGGGACAACCCGCCACGCACTTCGGGTCCCGGCATTGAAGGCACCGTTCGGCTTCGATCAACGCGACCTTTTCGGGCAGCCCGAGGTTCACCTCGTTGAAGTTGGTGTTGCGAATCAGCGGGTCCTGTTCCAGCATTTTCTGCCGGTCCAGTTGCAGTCGTTGCTTGGTGGTAATCTTGGAACTCACAATTGGCAGAGGAGAGGTTTTGAGAAAGCGGCGCGGGGCGGGTTCCTCAGCGCAAACCGATGCGGCAGGTGTCGGCCTCGCAGGCCGCATTGGCCGCCTGCTCGAACTGGCGGTAGGTGGTCAGGCGGTCCATCAAGAGATCGAAATCCACCAGGTGCCCGTCAAACTCGGGGCCGTCCACGCAGGCAAACAAGGTCTGGCCGCCCACCGCGACACGGCACCCGCCGCACATGCCTGTGCCGTCCACCATCACCGGGTTGAGCGATACAATCGTGCGCACGCCCAGCGGCTTGGTCAGGTTGACCACCGCTCGCATCATCGGCACCGGTCCCACGGCGTACACCACGTCAATTCCCCCCGCCGCCAGCGCATCCCGCGCGGCGTCGGTGACGAAGCCGCGCCGTCCGTAACTGCCGTCGTCGGTGCAAACGATCACGTCGCCCAGCGCGCGCAGTTCGTTCTCAAAAATCACCCACTCCCTGCTGCGGCCGCCGATGATGCTCAGCACGCTCACGCCGCGCCGATGCAAGCCCTGGGCGATGGGATGGACCACCGCCGTGCCCACCCCGCCGCCAATGCAAAGCGCCCGGCCCGACGAAATCAACTCGGTGGGTTTGCCCAGCGGCCCGGCAATGTCCGCAATGCTCTCGCCGGGTTCCAGCGCCACCAGGTCCCGCGTGCTCTTGCCCACCGCCTGAATCACCAGGGTAATGGTCCCCGCCTCCGGGTCCGCGTCCGCAATCGTCAGCGGAATGCGCTCGGCCCCCTCCGCGCGGTGGACGATGACGAACTGCCCAGGCTGCCGAATCCGGGCCAGGCGCGGCGCTTCGACATCCAGCCGGGTCACGTTTGGGCTGAGATTGGCTTTCGAGACTATTTTGTGCATACGAGACTGAACCAAATCACGGCCGCGGCGCCTGGTTCCGCCCTGGTTGCCCCGCACTCGCCGCTGAGCAAGGAATTCCGGCTGCCAGCCGCATAAGCCGGCAAGATACTGCCAATCAGCTTTGGCAAGTCAACTCTCTTGCGTTGCCCGCAGGTAATTCTCGAAATCGCGAAACCGCGCTCGGCCGGGCATGGCGCCGGGAGTTGGGAAAACCTCCGCCGCCGGCTCCCGAAGCTGATTCAGCAGGGGCAGGCGCTCCTGAAAGGTCTTGAGGAACCGTTCGGGTTGGTTCACACAGCGGTTTGCTTAGCGGGAATCCAGTTTTTGCAGGGCAAAGGCGCAGGCGCCGATGGCCACCGCCTCGCTGGTGCCCAGGCGCGACATGCCGACTCCAATGCGCGCCAGCGGATCGTAGCGCAGCTTGCGGTTGGTGCCCGGCACTGCGATTTCCCGCGTTTGGCCCCGGACAAACTGCTCGCGCTGCGCGGCATCCTCCAGATTGAAAGCCACCTGAACCAGGCGCCGGAATTTGGCGCCGTTGGGGGCGGTGTAAGTCCCGTTAAGTTCATCCACCAGCGCCGGCAGGAATAGCGGCCACGAACCCGAAACCCCGCCGCCAATCACCGCCAGGCCGTCAATCAACGTCAGGGCCTGCGCCATCGCATCCCCCACCACCTCGCCCAGCCGGCGGAAGGCCTCGAGCGCGGCAGCCTGGTTCCCGGGGGCCTTGCCCTGGGCGATGGCGAAGAGCACTTTCGGTTCCGGAACCTGGTCGAAGGGCACGCCGGCCTGCTCGGCGTAAGTGCGGCGCACCGCCCGGATGCTGGCTCCCTCCTCGGCGTTGGTCTGCGGCGCGAGTTTGTTGCGGAGCAGCCAGATTTCGCCCGCCATCGAGTTGTCGCCGATGAACAGTTGGCCGTCGCGCACAATGCCGCCGCCGAATCCAGTCCCGAGAGTGACGCCAAAAAGATTCTTAAAGCGCCTGGGGCTCCCGGCCTGTTCCAGGAGCCCGTTGACGTATGGCAGGAATCCCGCGATGGCTTCCCCATAGACAAACAGGTCGCCATCATTGTTGATGAACGTGGAAATGCCGAACTGGTGCTCGAGCATGGGGCCGAGGGCGACGCCTCCCCGGAAACCCGGCAGGTTGCCCAGGTCGCCAATCACGCCGTTGGGATAATCCGCGGGGGCGGGAAAGGCGAAGCTGATGGCAACCGGCGGGTCGGGGCACTGTTGTTTGATCCGCGTGAACCCTTCGACGATGTTCGCCAGGCAGCGGTCGAGGTTGTCGCCGTTGGCGGGGAGGGTGACTGTTTCAGTGACGGCCTGCATTCCGCGCATGGCGGTGAAACGGAAATGGGTGCCCCCGGCGTCGAGGGTCATGACGATGCGTTGATCTGGAGTGTGGCTCATAATCTTGACAGCTAAAGGTTGCAAAGGTTGGCGCAGACGATCAGCCTTATGCTCTTAACCGGCCGCTGGCCTCCGCGGCCCGGCATTCTCCGCGCCGATCGGCTCATGTCGTGGCGGCGGGGGGTTCGACCACGGGCCCGCCCGGCTTTTTCCCGCCTTTGAGCGAGAGCAGCAGCAGATAAGCGAAGCAAGCGGCTGGAACGACGAAGGCCATGGACTTGAGCGGGCCGACAAACTTGCTCATGATCAACGGGACAATCGCCCCGCCCGAGATGGCCATGCACATCAGCCCGCTCAGCTCGCTGGCACACTGGGGTTTTTCCTCGACCGTGATGGAAAAGAGCATCGGCCAGATGTTGGCGAAGCCCAGGCCGGCCGCAAAAACGCCGGGAATTGCCAAAGTGGGCGACCCGGTCATGAGGACGCCGGCGCCCACCAGCCCCAGGAGGGCCGACAGGCGGAAGCACGTGCGCGCGCTCATCACGGTCAGGGCCACGCCGCCCAGCAAACGCCCAATCGTCAAGAGCAGAAAGAACAGCGCCGGACCAAACCGGCTGGCGGTTTCAGGGCTCACGCCCATGTCCTTGAGACCAGGAAAGAGGAACCTCCCCATCGAGGCTTCAGCGCCCACGTACAAAAAGATGCCAAGGACGGCCAGGAAGAAGACCGGTTGTTTCAACAATCCGAGACTCGATCCAATGCTGGGGGGCACCTCCGCCTGGGTTTCCTGCACACGCACCAGCAGCACCCCGACGAACGCGACCGACATGAGGATGAAGAAAAGCGGGAAGGTGCCGCGCCAGCCCATGCTGGCGAAAAACGCAATTGTGGTCACCGCGGTCACCAGGTAGGTGGAAGCGGTGCTGCCGATGCCTTTGATGCCCTGCGCAAAGGCCAGGTTGCGGCTGTAGTGGCCGGCGGCGCTGACGTCCCGCATGATGGGGTTTCCGGCGACCTGCAGGAACGTGGTGCCGACGCCCAGCAGAAAAATGCAACCCAGCAGCACCGGAAAGGCCGGCGTCTGCAGCGACGGAATCAAACAGGCCGCCGCGTTCAGCCCCAATCCCAAAAGCAACAGCTTCTTCTTGCCGATCCGCGCGGCCAACAGCCCGCCCGGCACGCTGAAAATCGCAAAGGCGATGAAGACGAAAAACGGCAGCAGCGTGGACATCGCTTTGCTCACGTGGTAGTGCTTTTCCACCGCATCCGACATTGGCCCCATCGCGTCGGCCAGACCCATGAGGAAGAAAGTCAGAAAAATTGGAATGGTTCGCACGGGGCGGTCCCGGTTGGGTTACTCGGTTGGTTCTTGGTTGCTCAAAGGAAGCATTTTCGCGCGCCTACCATGAGCAAACCGGACGGCGTTGGCAATGCGATTTTGCAATTATGACCGATGAACGGATGGGGGGCGATGCGAGTGTTCCCCGTAACCTTCGCCCTGCCAGTCTGCGTCTATTGCCTCGTGCACTCACGGCTTTTGCTCGTGTCGCTCGGGCTGCTCCTGGCCGGCCCGAACGCCTTCTGCCAGACGCTTCCCGGCTTCACATTGGCGGGGGAGAACTGGACTTATGATCCGGGTGACGGCGGAGCTGTGATCACGGGCATCTTGTCGCAGCCTGCGACCACCGGCTCGCTGCCGGCGGTGCTGATCAGTCATGGGAAGGGGGGCACGGCGAGCGGGTTTTCGCTGCCGAAAGCGCACCTGATGACCAATTGGGGAGTGGTGGGTATCGGCCCGGACTACACGCATGCCGGCAGCGGCTCGATTCCTGAACAGGAAGGCTATTCGCCGGAGAACAGCCGGCGGGCGCGGGCGTGCCTGAGCATCCTGCGCAACCTGTCCGGCGTTGATACCAATCGCCTGGCCGCGTATGGAAACAGCATGGGGGCGTTTCTCACGGCCGGGTTGTGCGGCGAACTCACCAACGTCTTTCGCGCCGCCGCCATCACCGCCGGCGGCACTTCCGGCTCGACCCAGACCAATGTCGCCTCGCCCGCAGTGCAGGAAGTGCAAGGCATCCGGGCGCCCTTCCTCATGCTGCACGGCTCGGCTGATACGACCGTGCGGCCCGAGCAGTCCGCCCTGTTGCAGGCGATCCTCGCGAGCAACGGCGTGCCGAACAAGCGCGTGCTCTTTGACGGCGTGGGGCACGGTCTCGTGAACGAACGTTCGGACGAAGTCTTCGGCCTGATCAAGGATTGGTTCACTCAGTGGGGGGTGCTGGCTTCAAACGCTGCGCCGTCCGCTTCGGCGGCGGGGCGGCCGCGGGGGCTTTACGTGCTGGACAGTCCGTCGAGCACCACGAACATCAATGGGGTCCCCATGCGCGATGGCAACATCCGCACCAACGACTTTGTCACCGGCTACGTCTTGCGCGCCAGTTGGAGCACCCTGGAACCGGCCCGGGACCAGTTTGAGTTCACGATCATTGACTGGAACGTCCGCCGGCTCGCCGCCTTGGGCCAGAAGCTCTCGTTGCTGCTGCTGAACACCGAACCGGCGTGGCTGGCGCAAACGCCGGATCTGACGACCTGGTATGATTCCAGCCTCGGGCGGGATCGGCCGGTGCCTTGGGATCCCTTTCTGCTGACGCGGCTCGAGTGCCTGCTGCAAGCGCTGGCCAGCCACCCGATTGACGGCGTGCCGCTCAAGGATCATCCCGTGCTCGAGGTCGCCAACTTCGGTTTGGTGGGCGCGAAGCTCGCGATTCGTGACCCCGACTCCGTGCGTTTCCGCGACATGCCCGGCTATTCGCGCGCGGCGCTGACAGACGCGGTGCAACGCAATCTCCGCGCCGCCACGACCAACTTCCCGGCCAAGTTCATCCAAATCGGCTTCTGGCCGGTCACGGACTACACCGCGTCCCCTTCCTTGTGGGAAGAATTACGCCAGGCAATCCTGGCCGAGTTCAACGGCGTCACCCGGCCGCGGGTTGGTTTCTGGATGGAAAATCTTTCGGCGAGCCGGCCAGCGCCGGGGCAAGAACCGGTTTCCGGCAAACCGGTCCCCAGCTTTGGCGCGCCGCTGCATCTGTCGCAAACCAACACCTGGGTCGGCTTTCAGGCCCTCACTTCGTGGCGCCAACCGTTTAACAACTACGAGAACGCCGTCACCAACGCCACGCCGGGCGACGGACTGGCTTATGCCTTCGGGACCTACGGCAGCACGTATTGCGAGTTATACGCCCCGGACATTGATTACCCGGGCTACCGTGATGAGCTGGCACAGTGGCACCAACGCATGACGACCCCTGCTCCGCGGCTGGTGGCAGTACCCGCCGCACCAGGCGCCCTCGCGTTGCAGTGGGATCGCGCGGCAGCCGTGACCGAGATTCAAACCGCCACGAATGGCGCCGGACCGTTTTCCGCAGGGGCGTCACTCACCAACGGGTTTGGCTGGACCAACCACCTTTCTGGAGCCAGCGCGTTCTTCCGCCTCAGGCAGGCAGACTAACCCGTCAACGGCTGTGATGTGCGCATTGGTCCGGTCATGGGCGGCACCGGGATGCCGCGTGGAGGCTTCGCTTGCGACTTGCGTTTCGCAGGCTTGAGCGTTAGGAGAGAACAAACCATGAAACCGATTCTCATCCTCACCACGCTGCTGCTCGGGCCGCTGACCGCGCTCCACGCCGCCGATTCGGCCAAGCCGCCCGCCAAGCCCAACATCGTTTACCTGCTGGCCGACGATCTCGGCTGGAGCGACCTCAGCGCGCATCCGGGCGGCAGCATCCCGACGCCGAACATTGACCGCCTCTTCAAGCAGGGCGTCGAGCTGCGGAGCTTCATGGGCTGGTGCGTCTGTTCGCCGACCCGGGCGATGCTGCTCACGGGGCGGCATCCGTTTCGCGTTGGCACGGGGCCGGAGACGGGCGGCGAATTGGCGAAGGCCGAGACGACCCTTGCCGAGGGCTTTAAGGCCAATGGTTATCGCACCGGGATCTTCGGCAAATGGCACAACGGTGAGGATCCGGACACGCCGGAATACCGCCGCGCGTTTGAGAAGGCGTTCAAGGCGATGCCGAACAAGAGACTCAAGAGCGGTCTCGGTGTGAACGAGCACGGCTTTGACGAGGCATGGGTCTATTACGGGGGCGGCGCGGATTACTTCACCCGCCGCACGGTTCAGGGCCGGGGTCCGGTCAGTTGGTGGCACAACCGCGAGTTCCGCCCGCAAGACGAGGGCTACACGGAGGACCTCATCACGCAACGGGCCATCGCGTTCATCCGCGAAAGCAAGGACAAGCCGTTCTTTTGCTATGTGCCGTTTCACATCGTGCATTCGCCCTTGCAGGCGAAGGAGGCCGACCTCAAGGGGGTGGACCCCAAGGTCACCGACCAGACCAAACGCACCTACGCCGCGATGGTGATGGCGATGGACAGGAATGTCGCGGCCATCCTCGGCGAACTCGACCAGCTTGGCCTGCGCGACAACACCATCGTCGTCTTCACCAGCGACAACGGCGCGACCAAAAACGGCAGCAACCTGCCCTTCAGAGGCGGCAAGCACAGCATCTACGAAGGCGGCATTCATCTTCCCACGGTGATTCATTGGCCGCAAGGTGGCGTCACCGGCGGCAGAAAATGGGATGGCCTATGCGGCGCGCTGGACATGTTTCCGACCTTGATGGCAATGGCGGATTTGAAGATGCCCGAAACACGACCACTCGACGGGAAAAACATCTGGCCCGCGCTGCGCGACAACACCGCCAGCCCCGTCGAGAGCTACTACTGGGCGTGGCGAAATGAAGACGCCCTCCGCACGGCGGACTGGAAGCTCCATCGCTTCTTCGACCACGTTGAACTTTACGACCTCCGCACTGACCTCAGCGAAGCGACGAACGTGGCGGAGGCGCATCCCGACGTGGTGAAATTACTCACAGCGAAGATGAACGCGTGGGCCGAATCGCTCGGCGCCGCGCTGACGCACCAACCCGCGCCCCGGAAGCTCAACGCCAGGCCCGCGCCCGAAGGCGAGGTGCTTGAAGTGACCGTCACCGTGACCGCGCAATCGAAACCCAAGGACAGGCTGGTCGTTCCCATTGCCAACGCCGATGTCGAGCAGTTCGCCACCGATTTCATCGAGTATGACATCGCCTGCGCGCCGAACAGCCTGCGTCGCGGCTTTTACTACTCGCCCTTCCAGGGCAATGACAACAAGTCGCTGACGCTCGAGTTCAAGCGCGGCGAAGGCATTGACCAATTCGGTCGCGAGCAGATCACCGCCCCCGAAATCCAGGGCGGTCCCGGCGTGTGGGAACATCGCGTCATCGGCCTGTGCAGCAGCGCCCCGGGCAAGCTGCCCCGCCAAGGTCTGGTCTTCGTTGGCGGCAAACCCGGCACCTACAAGGTGTATCTGGACAACCTCCGCCTCCGCCACGCCGATGGCAGCACCTCGCCGATCTGGACGAACGGCACAGACACCCGCTTTCGCAAGATCGAAGACTCGGAGCTGTTCACGAATGTCCAGGTGCGCGCCGTGCCGGTTTCCGCAGTTCATCCGTGAAGTCCAAGCGCACGGGAGCCCCGGCGTGCGCTTTCAGGTTTCTTGCCGTGCGGGGCTGGGTGCAAGCTTCGCTTGCGACTTGCGCTACGCAGGCTTGAGCGTTAGAAGGTGGTTCGTATGGTTTCATTTGCTGGTGGACGGAGTGGTTCGGTTGCGCGTCCGCCAGCATTCATGCCATCCATCACCTTTTTTAGTTGCCGTAATCCGCTTAACCGATCGAACAAGTAACACCATGAAAACTGCAACTCTGAGTCTCGCGCTCCTGACGGGTCTGTCGGCCGTGGCCCAACCGAGCCCGCCGCCGGTGGAAGATTTCAAGCCCTCAAGTTTGAACCAACCGGGCCAGCCCTACCCGCAGGTCAACTCAGAGCGTCGCGTTCGATACCGCATCGTGGCCCCGCAGGCCCAAAGCGTCAGCGCGGGCAGAACCGCCCTGACCAAAGGGGAGGACGGCGTCTGGACCGGCACGTCGCAGCCTATGGACGAAGGGTTCCACTATTACCATCTTACCGTGGATGGGGGCACCTTCAACGATCCGGGCACCTTGCACTTCTTCGGTTCCTCTCGTTGGGAGAGCGGCGTCGAGATTCCCGCGCATGACCAGGGTTTCTACGCGTTGAAGGACGTCCCTCACGGGCGCATCCAGCAGGTCCTCTTTCCCTCCAAGATTACGAACACCATCCTCGCGCGCATCGCTTTCGTTTATACGCCGCCTGATTACGACAAAGAGACCGCGAAGCGCTATCCGGTGCTGTATCTCCAGCATGGTTGGGGTGAAAACGAATATGCCTGGTGGAATCAAGGCCGCGCCAATCTGATCCTGGACAACCTGCTCGCGGAAGGAAAGGCGCGGCCCTTCATCATCGTGATGACCTATGGTTTGACCAACGAAGGACCGGGCCCTGGCGGGCGGCGCGGCGGTCCGGGGGGCGGCCCAAATCCTTTTGCCAGCGCGGCGGCCGCGTTCGAACGGGTGCTGGTGGGTGAGTTGATTCCTTACATTGACGCCAATTTCCGCACGCTCTCCGATCAGCCGCATCGGGCCATGGCCGGTCTTTCCATGGGCGGAGCGGAAACCAAGATCATCACCTTGAAAAACCTCGACAAGTTCTCCCACATTGGCCTCTTCAGCGGCGGCGTCATCACGCCCACCGATGTCGAAAACACGCCGGGTTTCAAGGAGAAGGTCAAAGTCGTCTTCTGCAGTTGCGGCAGCAAAGAAAACCCGGGCAACATCACCTCCAACCATGAAGCCCTCGACAAAGCGGGCATCAATAACCTCGCGTATGTGTCGCCGAACACCGGGCACGAGTTCCTGACCTGGCGGCGCAGCCTTCATCAGTTTGCGCAACTCCTGTTCCAAGACCGTCCCGTTGTCCCCGTGCCCACCCGAGCCACCCCCCAGACCGGGGCGGCCATCCCGGCACCCGGCCCGGCGGCGACTGCGTCTGCCATCAAGACGATTCGCAGCAAGGCCGGAAAGTCGGAGCCGGTGAAAGACGCGGGGGAAAACGTGTGGCAGGCTGACCGGGGCTTCGAGGGCGGCCAGACGATCGAACGGCCTGACATCCGGATCGCCAACACGAAAAGTCCCGATCTTTAGCGGGCGGAGTGCTTTAGTGGTGGGGCGGGGTGGAACCAGTATCCATCACGTTATGTGAAAAAGGGCCCATTCCGAGGGAGTCACCGACGATGGGGCACGAATCAAACCCCGGCTTGACCTCGTTCAGGGCCTCCGGTAGGTTGTGGCATCAGAGATCGTAGTTTATGGATAATTTCCTGGTACCAATGGTGGTCGAACAGACCGGTCGAGGCGAGCGCGGGTATGACATTTACTCGCGGCTGCTGGTGGACCGGATTGTCTTCCTGGGAACGCCGGTGGATGACATGGTGGCGAACCTCATTATAGCCCAGCTTCTGTTCCTGCAGATGGCCGACCCCAAGAAAGACATTCACCTTTACATCAATTCCCCGGGGGGAAGCGTCACGGCGGGCCTGGCCGTGTACGACACGATGCAGTTCCTCACCTGCGACGTGAACACCTACTGCATCGGCCAGGCGGCGAGCATGGGGGCCGTGCTGTTGTGCGGCGGAACCAAAGGCAAACGCTACGCCCTGCCCAATTCCAACATCATGATTCACCAGGTGCTCGGGGGCGCCGAGGGCGCCGCCAGCGATGTTGAAATCCGGGTCCGGTACATGCTCCGGCTCAAGCAGCGCCTCAACAGCATCATTGCCCGCCACACCGGCCGCAGCGTCGAGCAGGTGGAAAAGGATTGCGACCGCGACAACTTCATGACCCCCGAGGAAGCCAAAGCCTACGGGCTGGTGGACGAGGTGGTGCAATCCCGGAAGGAAATCGCCACCCTGGCCGAACGGGCAACCAGCCTGGCGGACAAGAAGGAATAACCCGATGGCCCGCCCCACGAGCCTGACGCTCTGCAGCTTCTGCGGAAAGTCCCACGCCGAGGTCAAAAAGCTCATCGCCGGCCCCGGCGTTTACATTTGCGACAACTGCGTTCTGCTTTGCAAACAGGTGCTCGACAAGGAGTTCGCCATCCAGAACCGCAAGGCGACCCCGCGCATCCAGGTTCCCAAGCCCGCCGAAATCAAACGGCAGCTCGACTCCCGCTGCATCGGACAGGAGCACGCCAAGAAGACGCTCGCCGTCGCCGTTCACAACCACTACAAGCGCATCGCCCAGGAAGCCGCCCGGGCGGGGGAGAGCGAGGCCGGTGCCGCGCCGGATGCTCACTCGGAGGTCGAGATCGAAAAGAGCAACATTCTCATGATCGGCCCAACGGGCTCGGGCAAAACCCTGCTCGCCCGCACTCTGGCCCAGATTCTGGATGTGCCCTTTGCCATCGCCGACGCCACCACTCTCACCGAGGCGGGTTACGTGGGTGAGGATGTGGAGAACATCGTCCTGCGTCTTCTCCAAAACGCCGATTACGACGTCAAACGCGCCCAGCGCGGCATTGTTTACATTGACGAAATAGACAAAATCGCGCGCAAAACGGAGAACGTCTCCATCACCCGCGATGTGTCGGGCGAAGGGGTGCAGCAGGCGCTGCTCAAGATTCTCGAAGGCACCGTTTGCAACGTTCCGCCCCAGGGGGGCCGCAAGCATCCCCAGCAGGAATACATCCGGGTGGACACCTCCGACATCCTGTTCATCTGCGGTGGCGCCTTTGTCGGACTGGAACGCATCATTCAGCGCCGTTTGGGCAAGCACGTCATGGGCTTCCGCGCCGTCGAGGATGGCATCAAGGCCGCCGCCATCAACCGCCAGGAAATCCTTCAGTATGTCGAGCCCGAGGACCTGCTGTCCTTCGGCTTCATCCCCGAGTTTATCGGGCGGCTGCCCATGGTCACGGTGCTGGCGGAGTTGACCGAGACTCAACTGGTCTCGATCCTCACCGAAACCCGCAACGCCCTTACCAAGCAATACGCCAAGCTCATGGCCATGGAGGGGGTGGAGCTGGAGTTTTCCGAGGACGCCCTCCACGAGCTGGCGGCGCAGGCCATCAAGAAAGGCACCGGCGCCCGCGCCCTGCGCAGCCTTCTCGAACGTTTGATGCTTGACATCATGTACGACGTCCCCAGCAGCGACGACATCGTTCACGTCAACATTACCAAGGCGGTCGTCGCGGGCGAATCCAAACCCCTGATCGGCCGCAAAGCCGGACGCGCCGCTGCCTGAGTCCCGCCCTCGCGCCTGTGCGGTCGGACTGGCTTGAGGTTCGAGGCGTAAATCTCACCCCGCTTCAGGGCTGGAAGGCATAAAGCCGCCGCTCCTCGTCCCGGACCGCCCACCGGTTTTCCGGCCACACCGAAGCGCCATATTTGAGGAAGCTGACCGCTCCATCCACGAAGGCGAAGTTTGAGCCGCCGGCCCGGACGCGCTTTTGGCGGACGGCGGAGTGGCAGCCGTGCTCGACCTGGTCAAAATCGTTGCCGGTCCCCTCGTTCAGATCCATATAGTAATGCATGGACACGGGCGGGTTTTCGTTGGGCAGATTCTTTTTCTCGCCAAAGATCAAAGTGTCGGAAGGTTTGACCACGGCCAGCTCTTTCATCGCCGGAGCGCCCACCAGCGCATTGGTGAAATAATCATTCCACCCGTTGATCATAAAGCTGCGCGGCGCGCGATCCGCCGGGGCGATCGAAGTCGTATCAGTCAAGGGCGTCCCCCGTTTGGCGTCGGTGGGACACACCAGCAGGTTGGTGTTGCGGTAATACTCCAACAACCGCGCGGGCCAGCGAAAAGTATTCGTGCGGGGTGGATAGAAGCCGTTGTTCTCGTCTGCATACAGCTTCACCGCGAGGGTAAGCTGCTTGAGGTTGTTTACGCATTGAATGCGGTACGCGGCTTCCTTGGCCCGGGCCAGGGCGGGGAGCAGCATGCTGGCCAGGATGGAAATGATGGCGATGACCACCAGCAATTCGATCAACGTAAAGCCCTCGCGCCGCGAGCCCGCCCCAGGCGGTTCTGGCGCCAACCCGCCGCCGCCGGCTGCTCGTCTTCCTGCTCTGATCTCATTCATAAAACATTCGGGTCGAATAATCTCACGCCGCCAACGTCAGCCTCTTAGGCCGTATGACGACCAAGAACTGGGCGCTTATCGCTGCCGCCGTCGTGCTCGGCGCGATATCGCTTTACCTGAATAGAGACTGGTTTGCCGCCGAGGAAATTCAGATTTCCCACCGGTCCAGCCCGCGTCCGGTCCCCGTCGCGCGTCAGCGTGGCGCGGCACCGGAGACGGCGGCGCCGGTCTTTTTTGGCTTCAACCGCAAACTGCAACTGACTGAGGTGAAGGTATTTCCGCTGAGCGCGGTTGAAACCAACAAGTATCCGCATCCCATCTGGCATTTGGTCTCGGACTCGAACTCGGTGCCCGTCAAGAGTTTCATTTATGGGAGCCGCATCCCGGGCATGCGCCCGGCAGTTAAAGGCGCCCTTCCGGAACCGCTCCAGCCTGGGGTCAAATACCAGCTCCGCATCAAAGCCGGCCCGCTCGCCGCCCAGCACGATTTCGAGGCGGCTCCCCGCCGCCGTTGAATGGGGCGGGGGAAAACAGTGATTCGACGCAATCCGGCAGAAAGCCGGGGCACGTTCGCCTACTGAAGCAACGGAACGTTGCGGGGGGTCCGGAGACCTTCAGAAACCGTTACAGAATGGATTTGCCTCCCTGCGGCAGGCAGTAGGGCCTACAGCAACGGCGCCGTCAACGCGAGCCGGATGAAGTCCGGGTCGTTGGAATCCCAGTCCTGGCTGTGGAGGGGGTTGGTGCCCGAGGACGGCCGCTGCGAGCGCGAGTCATCCGCCGAATACTGATCGTTCAACTGCTTCAGCCGGGGACCGCGCCACCGAAACGTCTCCGAGTGCCCATCCAGGAAGGAAAGATTGCAGCTATTCACATGGCGATTCGAGGGCAGATTCCACACCCCCGCCACGTTGGTCCGATTGAAGCCGATGGCGCCATTGTCAATACTGATCTGGTTCTCCTCGATGAACACCGACGTCTGGGACGGGTTTCGAATGCTGGACAATTTTTGGGCGATGAGGTCCGGCGGCGTGAGATTGCTTCCCAGCCAGACCGACACCGAGTAACTGCGGTTGTGGGGCACGCGGGCCGTGTCGCCCCAGCCGGCGCCTTTGACGAACGCGCGGCTGGTTGGACACCGATACAGCGCCAGCGACGAGTTGTACGGGAAGAGCACCCCGCGGCTGGGATCATTCACGTAATCGGGGGTGAATTCCTGTGCATTCCCCTTGATCCAGGCCTTGTCGCCGGGACTGGAGACGCCGTTGACCGAGTTGTCCATCACGCGGTTGCCGTTGTCGGTGGCGTACAGCTCGTAAGCCACCTGGAGCTGTTTGGTATTGGTCAAACAACTGATGGTTTGCGCCCGCGCTTTGGCGCGGCTGAGGGCCGGCAGCAGCATCGCCGCGAGGATGGCAATGATCGCGATCACTACCAGCAGCTCGATCAGCGTAAAACCGGTGGCGCGACTCGCCCGGGCGACTCTCGCACGCATACAGGAAAACCTGGTGATTTCTCTTTTCATCTCACTTAACAATAACTCACCGTTCGAAACGAAACGCAAGTCCGATTCATTGACGCAAATGCGTCATAGACGCTCCGCGTCCGGCTGCCCTAACATGCCACCCGATAGAAACCCGTTTTACGACCAAACATTATGAACAGACCTGGTAATACCAAACGACGTGTCAACTCCACCCCCATCCCTTGCCTGCGGCCCCTTCTCATGGGCCTGCTGTTATTGGGCTTGAGCGGCCTGCAATGCGCCCTGGCCCAATCCTACGTTTTGAGCAACCTCTGGAGCATCGCCCAGGGAGCCTCCTCTCACCCGTTCCTTACCGTGGGAACGACCTATACCACGCGCGGCCTGGCCTATAATCCGGTGACCGGCCACGTGATTGTGCCCAGTCGCACGTCACCGGTGGCCGTTCATATTCTGGATGGCACGGATGGCACGCTGCTCGGCACGCTGCCTTTTGATACGGGAGTAATCAATGGCGGCACGTTCGTCATCAACCTGGCTGCCGTCACCGATGACGGGGTGATTTATGTGGCGAACCTGACCACGGACGCCACCGGGGCATCCGGTCCCTTCAAGCTCTATCGCTGGGCCAATGAAAGCGCCCAGCCGACCCTGGCCTACTCGGGGGATCCCTCCTTCGGCAACACCAACGGCTCGAGCCCCCGCCGTTTCGGGGATTCCCTTACCTTGCGCGGCACCGGCGCCGGCACCCAGATTCTCCTGGGCACCTTCAACCAGGTCGTGGGCCTTTTGACCACCACCGACGGCGTCAACTTCACCGCGACCAAAATCACCACCGACGCGGCGGCGGAGGAAACCCGGCGGGCCCTGGCCTGGGGCGCCGGCAACACCTTCTGGGCAAAGACCATTGCGGGCAACCTCAGGCAATTCAGCCTGAACCTCGGCAACCAGACGGCCACAGCCGTTACCAGTGTCTCGTTGCCCGGCGTTTACGCGGAGGCCATTGATGTGGACGTCAGCCGCAATCTGGTGGCGTTGGTCTGCACCAACCACACCCTCCGCCTTTATGACATTTTTGACCCGGCCCAACCGATTCAGCAGGATGTGACCCAGACCTTCCCGCCGCCGGGAGATGTCAACGGGAATTGGGTGGGCTCGGCCGCCCTGCGCAACGGCAAGCTTTTCGCCTTGGACTGCAACAACGGCATTCTCGCCTTCTCCCTCAACGAGGTCTATCTCCCCCCGGCCATTGCCACGCAGCCCGCATCCGTGACCATCTGGGAGGGAGCGGCCTACTGGACCTTCAGTGTCGCGGTGACCGGCACGCGGCCGTTCTCCTTCCAATGGCGATTCGACGGCGAGGACATTCCGGGAGCCACTGGTCCGTCGTTGACGTTTTCCAACATCTCCCTGGCGAGCGCGGGCTCTTACAGTGTCGTTGTCACCAACGCCAGCGGTTCGGTGACCAGCAGCAGCGCGCTGATGACCGTGACGCCGGGCAATCCCTCCGCCCAGGTCACCAACATCTGGAACATTGCAGCCAACACCCGTCCGTACCTCACCTCCGGCTATAAAGAGTACGGCGTGGCCATCAACCCGCTGACGACCAACGTCATTGTGCTCACCCGCCAAAATCCCACCAACATGCTGGTGGTTCTGGATCCGCTGACCGGCGCGGAGAAACATTACATTGATTATTCCGCCCTCCTGCCGGTCAGTGGCTTCAACAAAGTGGATGTGGCCGATGACGGCATCATCTACCTCTGCAATCTCAGCACGGACACCAGTGGGTCGAATCCCTTCCGAATTGACGGTCTGTCGGACGACGGTCCCGTCCCCGCGCTGGCGGGCCGCCAGCTCTTCTACGGGGATCCAGGGTATCCTGTCACCTCGCCCAACGTGGTTTGGGGCGGCACCATGGCGGTGCGCGGCTCGGGCGCGGACACGCAAATTCTCCTGGGGTCCGGCAGCTATAACCAGTCCAGCAAAACCGTAGCCATCCTCCGGGATAGTGGCGGCTTCTTCACCTCCACCCCCATCACCGTGCCCGATGCGCCCGATAAATTCGGTCGTCTGGGGCTGGATTGGGGCCCGGGAACCAACACCTTCTGGGCCAAATCCGCGGCGACCAGCCTGATCCTGGTCGAGTTCGACATCAACGCCGGCACCGGTTTTGTGAAAAAGATATATTCCTTGACCGGCGCTCGCAGCGTGCCCAGCTCCGTCACAGGCATCAAGTACGATCGCAACTACGGCCTGCTGGCCGGTTTGCAGAACGGCAGCCCGCCCACCCCGGTCAGCGTTCCCATCTATGACGTGCGGGACATTGACGCCGGCCCGCTGTGGGTGGATCAGGAATTGTTCACCAGTTACAACGCGGACATCGAGTTCCAAGGCAATGTGGACTTTG
>CAZVYG010000013.1:0-49990 GCA_964631605.1 uncultured Verrucomicrobiota bacterium | reverse complement strand
CCCTGGGTGTGAACAACGGTCTCAAAGCCTTCAAGGTTAACCCGAACTTCACCGCCAGCCTGCCGGTCATCGTCAGCCACCCGGCCTCGGCGACCTGGTTTGCGGGCAGCAACCCGTCCTTTACCGTGGTGGCCGACAGCGCCACCCCGTTGTCTTACCAGTGGTATTTCAACGGGACACAGGCCATCGCCGGCGCCACCAGCGCCACGCTCACCGTCACCAACGCGCAGGCCGCCAACGAGGGTCAATACTTCGTCCGGGTCAGCAACGCGGGCGGTTCCCGCGACAGCCTCCCGGCCACCCTCACGCTGATCCCGCTGTACAACACGGCCCAAATGACCAATATCTGGTCGGTGCTGGCCGGCACTCGCCCGTATCTGAACACCTTCTATTACGAGTACGGCATGTGCTTTAACCCGGTGAACTCGAACCTGCTGGTCGCCAGTTATGTATCCACCAATGCCACCCCGGTAATCATTGCGGTGCTGGACGCCTTGACGGGCGCCGACAAACACTATCTGGACGTGAGCGTGGTTTCCGGCGGCAATCGCTGGGTCAACAAGATCGGTGTGGCGGCTGACGGCGTGGTTTACGCGGGCAACCGCTCGACTGCTCCGGCGACTGATCCCTTCATTCTGTATCGCTGGGCCGACGACGCCCCGACGACCATCGCCAGCATCGCCTTCAGCGGCGATCCGGCGCCCTCGCTCCCCTCCAAGGTCGCGGGCTATACCATGGACGTGCGCGGCGCCGGGGTGAATACCGAGGTGCTCATGAGCTTCAACACCAGCAACGTGGTCAGCCTGCTGACCACGCCGGATGGGTTCAACTTCTCCGCCAAGGAAATCTTCGTCGCGGGCGCGCCCGACCGATTTGCCCGCCTGGGCATCTGTTTTGGCGCGGGCAACACCTTCTGGGCCAAGTCCTGGGGTGGGGACCCCGGCGCCGGCAAGCTGTTCCTGGTGCAATATGACGCCGTGGCCGGCACGGGGACGATCCTCCGCACCTATGACACGGACCAGGTTTCCAGCACGATGACGACGGTGGCTTACAACGACAGCCTCAAGCTGCTGGCCGGCATCGCGCGTGACGACCAGAAGAACGTTCAGCTCTACAGCGTGGCCGACCTCGACGTCGGGCCGGTGTTGCGCGACCAGGAACTGTTCCCGACCTATAATCCCAGCATCGAAGCCAATGGCGCGCTGGATTTCGGCGGCAACACCTACCTGTTCGCCATGAACGAAAACAACGGCGTGATGGCGTTCCTGATTGATTCGACTTATCAGCCGCCCGTCACTGCCTTCAGCATCGTGAGCGTGACCACGGTCAGCGGCAGCGTCACCCTCACCTGGCAGGCCCAGAACGGCAAATCCTACCAGGTTCAGTCCGTGGGCGACCTCGGTGGCACCTGGCAAAACCTGGGCAGCCCCGTCATCGCCACGGGCAGCACGGCCTCTTTCACCGATAACTCACCGGGCAACCGGCGGTTCTACCGGGTGGTTGCCCAGTAGCTTCCGCTCTGTTCAACACGCCGCCAGCCTCCCGGCTGGCGGCGTTTTATTTGGGTGCGCCCCGCTGCCCGAACGAAATCGCAGTTGCGTGAGGCGCTGAATCCAAACCGCACGACAGCCTCCAGGGGGTCGCGATGCCGCCCTGCGTCGGAATCCGCTTTACAACCCGGCGGCGCTGAGTCATTGATAAAATCAGTCCCATAAACAAGAATCAGAAGTGATGGAAGTGTCGCACCTCAGCGCCGACAAGGTTGCCGGCCTGACCACCCTGACCCTGGGCGGCACCCTGCAGGTGGTCGTCAACGGAACGCTGAATGGCGGAGAAGTCTTCAAGCTCTTCGAGGCCGAAGCTTACGCGGGCGATTTTGCCTTCTACGACCTTCCCACCCTGCCTGAACCGTTGGGTTGGGATGTGACTTCGGTGCCGGTGGACGGGACCCTGCGCGTCACGGGCGGCGCGCCTCCGCCGCCGAGCATCGGGAGCATTGCCGTGTCCGGCGCCAATCTGATTATTGCCGGCAGTGGCGGTTCGAGCGGCGGCGCCTACACGGTTCTGACCTCGACCAACGTTGCCCTGCCCATGAACCTCTGGAGCACCTTGCTGACCAGCAACTTTGACAGCTCGGGCAACTTCAGCCTGCTGACTCCCATCAATCCGGCCAGGTCACAGTCGTTCTACCGGCTCCAGGTGCCCTGAGGCGAGTTCAAGGAATGCACGGGCGGAGGCCGCAAATGCTGCGCGGGCGGCGGGAATGCCATGCCGATTAGCCGGGTACAAAAAATCGGGCCGACTGCAAAGCCGGCCCGATTTGCGAGGTAAAACTGATTGAGGCCTAGGCCTTGCGATTCTTGCGAACGTAGCGAACCGTGCTTGCCGCAAACGGCAGGAGCAGCAATGCGCCGGCAATCATCGTCGTCGGTTCGGGGATGGGATTGAAGGCATACCAACTTGAAAGTTCGTACTGCCCAGAATTCTCGCCCCAAATAGCGTAGGAGACTGCCGGCAGCACCGCGTCCTGTCCGTTCAGGTAGAAAAGAATGTAGCCCGCATTCTGGCCGTCGTACTTGCCTACTACAAACTCCCAGCCCGCAGGAACATTCACATTTCCGTTGTCGTCTTTTTGTGTCGGCGTCGACAATAATGTTCCGCTATAATCAGTTTGCGAGGTCCGATAAAGACGACCGTCAATCGTACCGTTGTAGGAAGCAGCTAAGTCCAACAGCTTCTGTGCTATAGGCTGCACTGTTGAAATTTCTCCCGATGCTTTATCGCTCTGGAGGATATTAGCGGCCCCCACGATGTTCGGAGTATTGACGCTTATCGGGGGCGTAAATGTAATAGTCGCTCTCGCACTTGACGCCATCCCCACCAACAATCCAACAGCCGCCAAGGCTGCTGCGTATTTTTTTATGTATCCCATATATTTTCCCTCTCTTCTGTTTTTTTAACTGATCAGTCTTTCTGTGTTTACCGACTTTTTTGTCTTGGCCGGTCGCAGAAGCTGAGATCTATAGCTCTCACACCTACGCACCTTCACCTGCATTATGATCGAAAACTAACGGCGCGTCTGTACCATCAGGGGACATCTTAGTACACTTTCCGGACATGAACGCGGTGGGAATTCTGGATCGCCTTGGGGGGCAGAAAATATACTTTCCGGCCATGATTTTATCACATTTCGGACACAATAAATCGAGATTCTGGGCCTTCGCCCGGTGGTTTGCGTTGTTTGATCGGCGAGGCGGCCAGGTCCTGATCCCGGACTGACCAAACGGCTACGTGTTGTGGATCAGATGCTTGTGCGGAACGCTCGCGGTTTGGCTTGGCCGGAGTGGATACCCGTTTGGAAACTGCGGCCCGGATGGCCTGTGTGTCGAATCGCGTTTCCAGTTGTAACCGCAGGCGGCTGCGGCGAGGCCCTTATATGGGGGCCCTTTCGCCGAACGGGCCGATGGCAATGTCGCTGTCTATAACAGCCATCTTCAACCGCCGGGACGGGCGGGGAGGATTCGCGCCGTTCAACCGGTTTTCGCCGGGGGTGGCGGGGTTGGCGTTGTCATTCCGGGCCGGAGGGCGCCGATCAGTCTTTCGAGGCGCCTGCCATACTCGACGAAATTCCGTCGCAAGGCTGGCTCGTTACCGGCCGGGGAAGCGGTGTCGTGGAAGACGACGACCATGTGCGGTTCGATGCTGATGCCTTCGTCGTAGCCGCGGGCGAAGGCGTCGCTCAAGATGTCGCCGACCCGCCCGTCGCCTTCGCCGGGCCAATGGTAGTCGGCATCGTTGCGGGCCGGGTTCCACCGGGCGTCCTTGACGTGGAGGTGGACGACGTGATCGCGGACGTGTTCCCAGAACTCCCACGGGTCCTGTTTTGGCCAGGGCCTGGGTTTGGAACGGTCGGCGTTGAAGATCGGGTTGGCGGTGTCGAAAAGCCACTTGAGGCCGGGGCAGCGGTCGAGGAGTTCGAGCGCGTGCTGCCAACTCATGCCGCCGTGATTCATGCAGTTTTCGTGCACCGGCTGCAGGCCCTCGTCCAAAAACATCTGCGTCACCTCGCGGACGCGCTGGAAAACCTTGGTGGGGATGCGGAAGGCATCGTCCGCCGGTTTGAAGCTCATGATCCGGATGAACTTCGCGCCGGTGCGTTTCATGCGCGGGATGGCGCGCCGAACCTCGGCCAGCGTGACCTCGTAAGGTGTGTCCACCGTTTTGGCCCAGTTCATGATCGTCGAGCCGAAACAGTAGGGCTGGATGCCGGCTTCCTCGAACTTTCTGACGGCAATGTCGAAAGCCGGGTCCGGGATGTCGTGGAGGTTGGCTTTGGCAAAGCCGGGAACTTCCACGCCGCGCGGTTCGATGAAATTCCACCCGAGTTCCTGGGTGGCTTGAAGCTGGCCGTCAATCGTGCTGGCGGCCTCGTCGCCAATGCCCATCAGTTTCATGATTTGCATCCTCCCACAGGTTACCGGCGGAACGAACTCAGAAAATCGGTCGTCTCCGCCGGAATCGTTTTTTTCTGCACTTTGGACTCCGCGATAAGCTGCTGGAGCTTTGCCTCCCAGGCGGCGCCGTCCATGGGCAGCTCGACGGTCTGGCCCAGCAGGGAGGAATACACCATGACGTTGGCCAGCTCGACGGAGTGGATGCCCTCCGGGCCCGGCGCCAGGAGCGCCTCACCGTTTAGAATGGCGTTCACGAAGTTCTGCACCAGGATGGCATGGGGCAGCACCGCATCCTGAAACGGGATTTCGATGTGCCAGACTTCCGGCCTGGCGAACCCCTGTCTCGCCGTGCGGCTGAACTCGAGCATGTCCGTCTCGTTGCGTGTGAAGAGCAGCTTGTTGTTTTCCATGACCAGGCGGCCCATCGTGCCCACAATCTCGAAGCGGTTGGTCCCGGGCGCTTCGCCGGTCGAGCTGAGGAACACGCCGGTTGCGCCGTTGGCCCATTCCAGGTAGGCCGTGACGCTGTCTTCGACTTCGATTTGGTGGAAACGGCCGAACTGGCAGAAGCCGCGCACGCGTTGCGGCATGCCCACCAGCCATTGGAGCATGTCCAGATTGTGGAGGCACTGGTTGAGCAGCACCCCGCCGCCTTCGCCTTTCCAGGTTGCCCGCCACCCCCCGCTGGCGTAGTAGGCCTCCGTGCGATACCAGTCCGTGTTGATCCAATTGACGCGGACGAGCTGGCCCAGGATGCCGTCCCGGAGGAGGGCTCGCACCTTTTGGTAGCGCGGCTCGGTCCGCAACTGGAACATGCCGGCAAAGACGGCGCGGGGATTGTCCCGGGCCGCCGCAATGAGCCGTTCGGCGTCGGCTTTGTGCGAGGAAATCGGCTTCTCGACCAGGGCGTGCACGCCGGCCTTGAGCGCGGCCATGCCCAGGGTGGTGTGTTGGAAGTGCGGCGTGGCGATGAGGACCGCATCCACCTCGCCGGAGCGGATGAGCGCCTCGCCGTCGGTGAAGGTCTTCAGGGGCTTGTAACTGTCGAGCGGCGCGGCGGGGTCGCACACCGCGACCAATTCGCAGCGTTTGACCTTGCCGCCTCGCAAATACTCGGCGTGGTAGCGGCCGATGTTGCCCATGCCAATGATGCCCAGTCGAACGGTGTTCATACGATGGTTTGGATGTTAACGCATCGCGGCAAAAAAACCGATACCAGAGTTTCCTCTCGCGCAACTCCCCCATCAGACCAGGAAGCGGTGCGCAAAGGCGGCGAATGCGCCCGGCAAAAGGGGGTGCCGGCCCCGCGACCTCTCGACGGTTAAACGGGATGGCGCGTGAGGGTTTTGGCTTGTGGTTGTCCAACCCGAGTGTAGGGTGGGTTGCGTTCTGCAAACCCGATGATGAAGACCACAGGGCCATGGCAGACCGCTGCGCTGGCGGGACTGTTGCTTCTGGCGCAGCCAGCGGGGGCGGCCGAAATCGGTGGCGGTCCGGCGTTGGAAGCCGACGCGCCGGTGCGAGTCGTGCTGCAGTATCGCGAGCTCAGCAATAGCATTGCAACCTGGAGCCTCGCGTTCGACTCCCAGACCCAGCCGTTTGTCCGGGAACCGGCTGGCCTTGGCGGGACGGTCCATCGGGGGCTAATCAAACTGCCCGGCGGGCCGGCTCAGGCGATTCCCTGCCTTTGGCACCAGTCGGATTCGCGGCTTTATCTGGACTTGAACCGGAACCGGGACTTGACCGATGACACCAACGGGGTGTTCGCAGCGGCGTCCGGGCAGAGTTCGGGCTTCTTTCAGAGTTTCGCCAGCGTGACGCTCTTTTACACGAATGCCCTGGGCGAGCAACGGGCCCTGGTGGACCTGAACTGCTATCGCTACCGCGACTTGCCGCATTTCAACGCCGGTTGCCGCTCCTTCTGGGAGGGCAAAGTCTTGTTGGGGGGCACGGAATGGCAGGTGGGACGCGTGGACGACCTGTCAGCCCACGGCAACGAACCCCCTCAACCGTACCTGGTGTTGCGGCCCTGGTCGGAGCGGGAGCGCGCGTTTTTCGTGCAGGACGGGTCCCTTGATGCTTTTGCGGCAGGCCGCACTTTGTATCTGGACGGTGCGGGTTGGAGGCTGGACTGGGCCCGGGAGGCAGCCGGAGCTGAGCCTGCCCTCAGGCTGACCTTGACCCCAGAGAAATTTGAGACCGGGGAGTTGAAGTTGGCAGGTCAGTTTATCGGGCGGTTGGTGCTCAGCGGGGGCAAAGGCGGCTGCACCGTTGTGCTCAACGAGCCGGCGGCGAGCGTGCGCGTGCCGCAGGGATCCTATTACGCAGCGCAGGCATGCCTGCGGCGGGGCGACAGGCGGGCGGCGCGCGAAGCCGAACGTTATTACGGCGGCCAGCCGGGGCGACCGACCCTTGTCATCGCGACCAACCAGCCAGCCACGCTGGTCGCCGGCGGGCCTTTGACCAACACGGTTGCGGTCACTCGCCGCGGCAACAATCTCAGCCTGGATTACCGTCTGGTCGGAGCCGGGGGCGAGGCGTACACGCTGCTGGGCCGGCGGGAAGCCCCTGCCTTTGCCGCGTTCAAGGGGGACGCGCAGGTGGCTTCCGGTAAATTCGAGTTTGGCTGAGGCGGAACCTGTTCGTACTCATGGCGAGTACCTTCTTCGGCAGCCGGCGAGATTCGAATCAGAGCGACTCAGGATTTGGGCGGGTTGGGCGCGACCGACGGCCCGTGGGTGGTGAGCACATGGACACCACCGAGCCCGCTGCCCCGCCTGCTTCCCTGGTTGGGCTTGCTTTGTCTGTTGCTGCTCAAGCCGAACCGGGCCGGCTCCGCCTTGTGGATTTTGGCGCCCCTTGCCGCGATTCTGGCGGCGAGGTGGGTTCTGCGGACCGTCTTCACGGGGTTCCTGGACGATTTGCTCGAGGTCCTGCTTGATGCCTCGGGCGCCTTGAGTTTTGGATTGGCGGCGGGGTGGCTGGTGGCGGCGAACCTGCAGTGGAAACCTCGGTTTGCGGCTTTTGCGGGTTTTCTTGGGGTGGTGGTGCCGGTGAGTCTGGTGGTTTTCCTGCTGGGCCAGGGCTTCGAATTCGCTGGTTTGGACATGGTTCAAAGCGTTCTTCTGGTGTTGATTTCCGGCGGGGTCCTGGCGGTGGCGTTGAGTTTGACCGGCTGGCTGGCCCGGGGTCGCTATTCGCCCGGCGGGCTTTGTTTGTGGCTGGCAGTGGTCCTGGGAATCCTTTGGGCGCTCATTTTCATCCCCTTCCTCGTGATGGCCAAACTGAGCGGCGCGGAGTCGGTGTTCGGCCCAATGCTCATGGCGTGGCTGGTCATGGTGGCGTTCAGCCTGGTCAACCTGCTGCCGTTTCTGCTGCTGACTTTCTGGTGCGGCTATTACCGCGAGCGCATCAAGGGCTTCCTGCATTTGGGCGAGCGGCCCGCCGCTGCGGCGTCCGGCGCCACCGCCCCGGTATCACTTTGACGGTGGGGGCGCGCGCCCGTACCTTGGGGGGTGATGTTTGAACTGGTTGCGCCCTACCAACCCGCCGGAGATCAGCCGCAAGCCATTGCGAAGCTGACGGAGGGGCTGTTGGCCGGGGCCAAACACCAGGTGTTGCTGGGCGTTACCGGCTCGGGCAAGACCTTCACGGTGGCCAATGTCATCCGCAATGTGAACCGCCCCACGCTGGTGATGTCCCATAATAAAACCCTGGCCGCCCAGCTTTACGCCGAGTTCAAAAGCTTCTTTCCCAACAACGCCGTCGAATACTTCGTCAGCTATTTCGACTATTACCAGCCGGAGGCCTACATCCCGCGCACGGACACCTTCATCGAGAAGGACTCGAGCATCAATGAGGAAATCGAGCGGCTCCGGCTTTCCACCATGAGCGCGCTGTTGTCGCGGCGGGATGTGATCGTGGTCGCCAGCGTTTCGTGCATTTACGGCATCGGGAGCAAGGAGGATTACGAGGCGATGGTCATTCCCATTCGCGTCGGGCAGGAAATCACGCGCGAGCAGTTCTTGGGGCGGCTGGTGGATCTGCAATACAGCCGCAACGACATCGAGTTCGCCCGCGGCCAGTTCCGCGTGCGGGGCGACGTGGTCGAGCTGCGTCCGGCCTACACCGAGGACGCGCTGCGGGTCGAGTTTTTCGGCGATCAGATTGACCGGATCACGCGGTTCGAGCCGTTGACGGGGCACAAACTGGAGCAACTGGACGCCGTCACGGTATATCCGGGCAAACAGTTCGTGACCCCGGCGGACAAACTCAAGCGCGCGCTGGTCACCATCCGCGAGGAACTGGGCGAGCGCATCGCGTGGTTCGAGCCGTTGTTAGCAATTGGCACTCGGGTGAGGTCAAGGTACGGCCTGTCTTTGCCAACGGTCATGGCCCACTTCGATACCACCACTCGGGATGCGGTTGGTTGTCGTAGTGCCAGCGCCGGGCTGCTTGTGGCGTCAACTCGATCCACTTGGCTTGCTTTTGCCATTCAGCGTGACCGTCGCAGAAAACTATGTTCGCTCCCTTCTTGTGAACTTCACCCGGGGGGAAATCGGGAGACGCGCCCACTTGCGGGCGCATGAAACTAATCATCCCGTCGCCGAAACCGTTGCCGTCGCTGTCCCCGACGGCGATCATCTCAGCAGGTTGAGATACAAGATTCGCGGGAAGGCCTGATGGGACGGAAGGGCTTAATCCATAGCCGCCGTGGGTGTAAAAGCCGCCACGCGCTTGCTTGATGTTGAGACCGTTATATCCATAGCTCCAAGGCTGATCCGTTGAGCCGAGATTAAATGGAAAATCATAACCCCGCAGAGTGCGATTGGTGGGCCACTGAAATTCAAACCCACGCGCCGGACACCGAAAAATGTCTCGCTGCCCAGACAGGTGCGGCAGAAGATACCCGGGCCAACCATACGTGTCGATAAACACAGCCGGCGAACCCGGAGCAGGCGTTAAGCCGGGTGGCCGGTAGGCGTGAGGGGGATAGCTGCCGTGGGTTTGCGTGTAGAGGATTAGCGCAATGCCGAACTGTCGTAGATTGCTCTTACAGGCGGCAGACAACGCCACAGCCTTTGATTTGGACACCGCTGGAAGAAGCATGGCAGCGACAAGGCCGATGACTGCGATGACAACCAACAGTTCAACCAAGGTGAAACCTCTAGCTCTGCACTTTTTCATCGCTCGAAAAACCTAATGGCGAAACATATTGCCATGGTCAACCCACCAGCGATCACCAAGGTCCAGCGCACGAGTGGAAACCGGCGGTAGAAGCGAAAGTTCCACGCATGGACAGCCAAGGCTAATCCCAGCACGAAGATGCCGTCGAATACCGCAGCCAGGCCAGTGACTGGTGGTGCGCCAGCCCAGCCAGGCCTGCGCTGTGTAATAATGTCCGGCAGGGCAAGAAAAAGGACGAAAACCAAGGGCAGGACAAGACCGGTGGCTATCGAATTGGCTGATTGTTTCCTCTTCTGGTTCATTGCCTGTGGGATGCCGCTCCGTGGCCACCCGGCTACGGAGCGGCACACGCCGACTCGTCAACAACTCGACTCGTAACCGTCGAACATGCTCAGGAGCAGCCAATACACCTGCCATGCGCCAATTGCCTCAAAACCGCCGGCAAACGCATCGGTCATGTTCCCCAGCGCGTAGGCGAGCAGCAGCGCAGTCGGCTCGTTGTTATCACAGCGACGGCGCACATCCCGGTAGTAGTCCAAGAGTTGTGGATATACCTGGTCGTTGAAAGTATACCAAGCACTGACCACACTCGCCATCCGACCAGCATTCCTGAAAAACCGCCCGGCTTTCATCCAGCCGTCCCCCGTGCGACGTCCCAGTTCAAGGGTGGTAGAGCGCAGAATGGTAGCCTCCGTGTGAATAATCGAAACCGCCCGGCGTGCTCTCAGTAACACACCTTGGGGTGTCACGCCGGCGACTTGCATCATCTGAATCCTCCGCACCTGCACCCAGATCCGGTAGTTGCAGCGATACTGCAAGTGGACCAGGGTTTGCGAAGTCAGCTCCGTCAGATTTTCCGAGACGCGGGCTTTTTGCCAGATTGTTCCCGTCGTGGACGTCGCTTGGAGAAGGATTGTCCGTAACAATTCAGCATCGGCCGGGTCTGGCGCGGGAGCATCATCCAGACTTGGAGGTTGTGACGGTGTTTGATAGCAGCCCCCATAAACAAACGTGTCAACGCCTGCCGCATAATTGCCATCCACGTCCTGATCCTTCATCACGAACAAACTGCCGACAGTCCCGTAGTCCCCAATCGTGGACATGTGCAGATACGATTCGTCCAGCGGAGCGTTTGGGCCGTCGGGCGACTGGCAACTGAATTTCAACTCCTGCACGACCCTCTGATGATCCGGATAGAAGGACATGTCGCGCAGCGCAGGCTCGCCGGGATCACCAAACCACGAGTTGGGCAGTCCCCATGAAGGGTCCATGCCCACCGCCATTTCTACCGCATTGCTGACTCCATCCCAATCCGAGTCGCCGTCCGGCGCTGGATCCGGATCGCCAGTCCAGTAACTGATCATCTCCTCAACCCAGTCCGGGAGTCCGTCAGAATCGGAGTCGGAGGTTGATTGTGGAGTTAACGGATCGACGCCCAATTCCATCTCGAAGATGTTGGACAGCCCATCCCCGTCGAAGTCTTCATCGCCATCGGCGATCCCGTTGCCGGCCAGATTCGGGTAATCAGGCTGCCCGTCTCCATCGGTGTCACGTGTTGAAGCCGAGTCAGGGTCATTGGGATCGGTCTTAAAAACACAAACTTCAAACCCGTCAAGCAGGCCATCGTAGTCGCTGTCTTGATGCAGAAAGATTTGGAAATATGATTCCGGTGGTTGCCCCAGAATCCAAACCGGAAACACCTGAACATTGTCGAAGACGAAATCCGGAGGCCCAATGAATTGCGGAATCCATGCGTTGGGATGCAGCGTGGGGGCACGGAAAATGTTCCACCACTCGTCCTGTGGGCCGTCAATAAGCCAGAGTTCAACATACGTCCAGCCTGGGAATCTCGTGCCGTCCACCTCCACAATCTCAAGACGCGGATTCCCGCTGTCGAGTGGTCCGTTTCCGCCCTCCGGGCCTCCCCGCGTCGCTGGCTGAGAATTCTGTCCGCGGGCACTCAGACCTGGGTCAAACGCGTCCACTTTGGGTCGTAGCTGCGATTTCTTGTCCTTGACCTTGGCGAAGCCGTTCTCTTTCGCCCTGCTGAACATCGCCTCGGCTTCGGGTTTCAGCTTGCCGTCGGCAAACAACTGCGGCGCAAGCTCCCGTTTCTTCGCCAGCCATCGAGCGTTGGGATCGAACGGTTCAGGAGGTTTCGGATTCTTCGGTCGCTTGACTGCGATCGGCTCGGGCTTTGGCAACGGCCCGAACGCTTCTTCCCAAGACATCCACTTGCCGTCTCGGAACACCGGCGGATACGGCGGCATCTCCGGCGTGATCCACTCGATGTAGTAGTCGTCATCCTCGGCGACTGCGTCTTGGCTCGTCGTTTGCGCACCGACTTGGCACAGCATCCCCAACCCGATGAAAACAGCAGCGCAAACGGCCCGACTGATCTTCCACGCTCTTTGCTTTTTCATTTGGCCTTCATTCTTGGTTGCCTTTGCTGCTCCCCGGAAAGCGAAAGGGCGCGAACCTGCGCGATCCCCTTCGCGGCGCAGCCACGTGCCCACCGAGACAAGCACACAGGCCGCGCCGACTGGCGCGGGCCTGGCCCTTGTGTCACAAACTCAATTAGCGGTTTCCGAAGGAGACTGGCAGCCGGAGCTACCGCAAAGTTGTTGGTTTTCGTTTACGTAACTTGTGCCTCGATACGCATCCTTTTTGCAACTCCATGGCCCAAGCGCAAGTCCTTTTTTCAGCTTTTGCGCCCAAAACATGTCCGTGCAGCCCAGTTGACTCCTTGGGCAACAGCTTCTACGCTGCACGCGATGTTCGAGCTTGTTGCGCCATATGAACCTGCGGGTGATCAGCCCGAGGCAATCGCGACCCTGACCGAGGGGATTTTGTCCGGCGCAAAGCACCAGGTGCTGCTGGGCGTCACCGGCTCGGGCAAGACGTTCACGGTGGCCAATGTCATCCGCAATGTGAACCGCCCCACGCTGGTGATGTCCCATAATAAAACCCTGGCCGCCCAGCTTTACGCCGAGTTCAAAAGCTTCTTTCCCAACAACGCCGTCGAATACTTCGTCAGCTATTTCGACTATTACCAGCCGGAGGCCTACATCCCGCGCACGGACACCTTCATCGAGAAGGACTCGAGCATCAATGAGGAAATCGAGCGGCTCCGGCTTTCCACCATGAGCGCGCTGTTGTCGCGGCGGGATGTGATCGTGGTCGCCAGCGTTTCGTGCATTTACGGCATCGGGAGCAAGGAAGATTACGAGGCGATGGTGATTCCGTTGCGTGCGGGGATGGAGATGGCGCGGGACCATCTGCTGCACCGGCTGGTGGACCTGCAATACAGCCGGAATGACACGGCCTTCGAGCGCGGCCAGTTTCGGGTGCGCGGCGACACCGTCGAGGTGTGCCCGGCGGGCCGCGAGGACGCCCTGCGGATCGAGTTTTTCGGCGACCAGATAGATCGGATCACGCGGTTCGAGCCGCTGACGGGCCGGCCGCTCGAGAGCCTGAGCGACGCGGCCATTTTTCCCGCCACGCAGTTCATCACGCCCGCCGAGAAGCTGCGGCCGGCGCTGCTGGCCATCCGGGAGGAGCTGAGCGAACGCATCGCGTGGTTTGAGCGGCACGGCAAACTGCTTGAAGCGCAGCGGATCAAGATGCGAACCGAATACGATCTCGAGATGATGGAGGAGATGGGCTTCTGTTCCGGCATCGAAAACTATTCGCGCCACCTGGCGGGCCGGCCACCCGGTTCCCGGCCCTGTACGTTATTTGACTTTTTCCCCGAGGACTACCTGCTGGTGATAGACGAATCACACGTGACCGTGCCGCAGATTGGGGGCATGTATGAGGGGGACCGCTCGCGCAAGACGGTGTTGGTCGAGCACGGCTTCCGGCTGCCCAGCGCGCTGGACAATCGGCCGCTGAGCTTCGAGGAATTCCAGTCGCTGCAAGGCCAGACGATTTATGTCAGCGCCACGCCGGGGCCGCGGGAGCTGGAGTGGGCGCGGGGGCGGGTCATCGAGCAGATTGTCCGGCCCACCGGGCTGGTGGATCCGCCGGTGAGTGTGCGGCCGCTGACGGGCCAGATTGACGACCTGATTCACGAATGCCGCAAGCGCGCCGACGCGCGGGAGCGGGTGCTGGTCACGACCCTGACCAAGCGAACGGCGGAGGAACTGACCGATTATCTGCGCGAGATCGGCATCAACGTGCAGTACCTGCACAGCGAGATTGACGCCATCGAGCGCGTGGAAATCCTGCGCGCGTTGCGCCGGGGCGAATTTGACGTGCTGGTGGGCATCAACCTGCTGCGCGAAGGGCTGGACCTTCCCGAAGTGTCGCTGGTGGCGATCCTGGACGCGGACAAGGAGGGCTTTTTGCGAAGCGAAACCAGCCTGGTGCAGACCGCGGGCCGCGCGGCGCGCCATCTCAAGGGCGAGGTGATCCTCTATGCCGATGTGCAAACCGACAGCATCCGGAAATTCCTCGCGATCTCCGCATACCGCCGCCAGAAACAGCTCGAGTACAACCGGGCTCACCAAATCACTCCGCGCAGTGTGAGCCGGGCGGTTGAAGCCAGTCTTTCATCGCACCAGCGCGTGACCGCGGACGCCCAATCGTTCCTGGCCGAGTCCGGGGTGGATGTGGACCTGCAGGACACGATCGTCGAGCTGGAGCGCGAGATGCTCGAGGCCGCCAACAACCTCGAGTTCGAGCGAGCGGCGCTGCTTCGCGACCAGGTGCGCGAGCTGAAACGAACCTTGGAGGGAGCAACCGCTGCGACCGGCTCGCGGCCGGTGAGCTACCGGAACAGACCGGGTGCTGGCCGGGCCCGCCGCGCCCAAGTCAAGCGCTGAGATGCTGCTCGCTGAGACCGCGGCGCATTCTGCGGTTGTGTCGCCAGCCGCTTTTCGCAATATTGCGAGGCTTATTATGGCATCTGGACGCAGACAGTATCCGTTCCACCTCATCGAGCCGAAGTGGCAGCGGCGTTGGGACGACCAACAAACGTTCCGCGCGTGGAACCCGGGTGAAACCGTTCCGCCGTCGCATCCGTTTGCGCGGCGGCACGCGGGCACGGTTCCCGAGCAACTGCCCAAGTATTATATCCTGGACATGTTTCCCTACCCCTCGGGCGCGGGGCTGCATGTCGGGCATCCCGAAGGGTACACGGCAACGGATATTCTGGCCCGCTACCGCCGCGCGCGGGGCTATCATGTGCTGCACCCCATGGGCTGGGACGCCTTTGGGCTGCCGGCGGAGCAGTATGCCATTAAGACGGGGCAGCATCCGCGAAAGACCACCGAGCAAAACATCGCCACCTTCAAGCGCCAGATTCAGTCCCTGGGCTTTTCCTATGACTGGTCCCGGGAGATTGACACGACCGACCCGGAGTATTTTCGGTGGACCCAATGGATTTTTCTGCAGCTCTACAACTCGTGGTTTAACCCGCAGACCAATCGGGCGGAGCCGATCGGCACGCTGCCCGACCCGCCCGAACTGAGCCGCGACCCCGCGTTGAGTCCCGAAGCACGCGAGGCCAAACGCCGCGCGTGGCGCGACGCCCACCGCCTGGCTTATGTTTCCGAAGCCCCGGTCTGGTGGTGCGAGCAGTTGGGGACGGTGTTGGCGAACGAGGAAGTGATTGACGGCAAGAGCGAGGTCGGCGGGTTCCCGGTGGTGCGGCGGCCGATGCGGCAATGGATGCTGCGCATCACGGCGTATGCCGAGCGTCTCCTGCAGGACCTCGACACCATCGAGTGGAGCGATTCGCTCAAGGAAATGCAGCGCAACTGGATCGGCCGCAGCGAGGGCGCGGAGGTGGACTTCGCGGTTCGCGGCTTGGCGGACAAAATCCGGGTGTTCACCACGCGGCCCGACACGCTGTTCGGCGCCACCTACATGGTGCTGGCGCCCGAGCATCGCCTTGTGGACGCGGTCACCACTCGCGAGCACCGCGAAGCGGTGCGGGCCTACCAGGCGGACGTGGCCAAGAAGTCGGACCTCGAGCGCACCGAGCTGGCGAAGGAGAAGACGGGGGTGTTTACCGGCGGGTATGCCATCAACCCGGTCAACGGCCGGGAAATCCCGATCTGGATCGCCGATTACGTTCTCGCCTCCTACGGCACCGGCGCCATCATGGCGGTGCCGGGTCACGACACGCGGGACTTCGAGTTCGCCACCAAGTTTCAGTTGCCCATTGTCCAGGTGGTCCAGCCGCCTGGGGGCCAGGATTGGCGGGGATTTGTCGAGGACGGAGTTGCGGTCAACTCGGCGGGACCGGAGTGTTCGATCAACGGGCTGCCCACGCCGGAGGCAAAACGCAAAATCACCGCCTGGCTCGAGGCGAAGGGACTGGGGAAAAAGACCATCAACTACAAGCTGCGCGACTGGCTGTTCAGCCGCCAGCGTTATTGGGGGGAGCCCTTCCCGATTATTTGGAAGACCGACTCGAGCGGCCAGGCCTATCACGAGGCTTTGCCGGAGTCAGCCTTGCCGCTGGTGCCGCCGCGGTTGGACGATTACAAGCCCACGCCGGACGGACAGCCCCCGCTGGCGCGCGCTCAGGATTGGGTCAACCTCCCCGACGGCTCGCGCCGCGAAACCAACACCATGCCCCAATGGGCGGGCAGTTGTTGGTACTACCTCCGTTTTCTGGACCCCGCCAACCGCCAGGCATTCTGCGGTGTGTCGGCGGAGAAATACTGGATGGGAACGGCCCCCGCGCCGGGCAAGGCCACGCCGGGAGTGGACCTTTACGTGGGCGGCACCGAGCACGCGGTGTTGCACCTGCTCTATGCCCGTTTCTGGCACAAGGTTCTTTTCGATCGCGGCTTTGTGTCCACTCCGGAACCGTTTTTCAAACTGGTCAACCAGGGGCTCATCCTCGGCGAAGACGGCCAGAAGATGTCCAAATCCCGCGGCAACGTGATCAACCCGGACGACATTCTCGTGGAATACGGGGCGGACGCGTTTCGCCTTTACGAAATGTTCATGGGCCCGCTGGAGATGACCAAGCCCTGGAGCACGAAGGGTGTTGAAGGCGTTTACCGGTTCCTGGGCCGGGTTTGGCGGTTGTTCGTGGACGAACGGAGCGAAACCGAGTTCGAGCAGACCCTCACCGCGCAGCCGGGCGCCGGTCCGGACCTGCTCGACCGCATCCAGCTCAGCCCGCGGATTCAGAATGTCTCCGCGTCACCGGCGCAGCTCAAAGCGCTTCATACCTGCATCAAGAAGGTCACCGAAGACCTCGACGGCCTGCGGTTCAACACCGCCATCTCCGCTCTGATGGTGTTTGTGAACGAGGCGATGGCGTGGGAGATTCTGCCCGCCGCCGTCCTGAGCTCCTTTCTGGTGTTGCTGCAGCCCTTCGCGCCGCACCTCGCCGAGGAACTTTGGTCCAGGCTCCATGCCCCCGCGCCGTCGGCCGCCTTGCCGCCGCAGGTGGCGGCCGACGCGGACTCGAGCATTGCTTATGCGCCGTGGCCGTCATTTGACCCCGCGCTGCTGGTCGAGCATGTCATCGAAATCCCGGTTCAGGTCAACGGCAAGCTGCGGGATGTCGTGCGCGTGCCGGCTGATATTTCGCAGCCCGACCTCGAAGCCACCGCGTTGAAGGCTGAAAAAGCTCAGCCCTTTCTCGCCGGCAAATCGGTCCGCAAAGTCATCGTCGTCGGCCGCAAACTGGTAAACATCGTCGTGGGTTGAAGCGGCGGATGTCGTCCCTGACTCGGCTGGATTTGGGGGCGGCGGCCCCGGAGCGCGGGAGGGTCTGCGACGGAAGAACTCCCTGGATTGGCGACAGCTTGTGTCCGCCACGGGCCTTACACCCAGGGTGCTGAGCCGGCCAGGGTGAGGCCTTTCAAAAAAGGCTCTGAAAGCGGAGCAAGGACCGCTCTTGAACCCTGTTAGCGAGCCCGCGCAGACGTATTGTCTTTAACCCACGTCCAATCGCGGGCCGGGAGCGGGATGGCCCGGCGAGCGACGTTGCCACCGTGCGCGGTGGTGCTGTCTCTCCACTTGTGAATCTCCGAGTGGCCATCCAGGAACGCAAACCCCGCCGCGTAATTATGGTAAGTGGCCGGCCAGTCAATCCATTCGGGATTGTTACAGCCCACGGCAAACCCCCCGTCATTGAGACTCAGCGGATCCTCATCCAGGAACGTGATGACTTTGGCGGGCCCGGGGGCGCCGATCTGGCTGCCTTTGCCATAAGTGTTGTAAGGGTTGCCCCGGCGATGCGAATGCGTGTTGTCCAGCCATGGACCATTCGTAGGCCGGTCCGGGGGGCCAATGTGGCCGGAACCACTGTCGAACCCACGGCAGATGGTGCCCACGGCCTGGCTCAGGGCAAAAGTCCGCACCGGCCGAATCATCTTGCCGATCAGGGCGGGGTCAGAGCCGCGATAAAGTCCCGCTTTGCGGCTGTCGGCCGGGCATTGATAAATCGAGATGTTCTTGCCGATGTAAGGCGCCATCATCGCGGTGTTGGGATTGCGCAGAATGTCGGGATTGTATTCCTCATTTCCTCCCTGACCGGCATTGCCGACGATCCAGTTGTGGCCGGCGGGCGCCGCGCTGCTGTCCGGGTTGGGCAGGAACAAGTCGTTGTGATCCCCCGCATACAGGTTAAAGGCGACCATCATTTGTTTGCCGTTGTTCATGCAATAAATGCCGTGAGCCTTTTGTTTGGCCCGGCCCAGGGCGGGCAGGAGCATGGCGGCCAAAATGGCGATGATGGCGATGACCACCAAAAGCTCAATCAGGGTAAAACCTTGAAGCCCAAGCCCGGCTCGACCGCGGGGAATCTCGTATCCTTGGCCTGATCTGGTGATTTTCATAGGCACACTCGATTGTCTGATTGCTGAGAGTAACATTTTGCCAACAGCCCGGCGGCGCATACCCTCGGGCGTCGGTACTAATTTGCCGCCTTCTGACGAAGAAGACAAGCATTTCTCCACAAGGTTGCCCCGGCGGCGAGTCGTGTATTTTAATGACACCGTTCCTCGGCCTCCTGGTGTCCGGCAAGCAGGACGGCGATGTCAAGAACGCCGGCCCGCGCGAAAGCCGATCGCTGAGTGACCGTGCTTGGTGGGAGAGCCTCTGGGGACAAGCAGGCGGTGCGCAAAGATTGCGCAGTCAGGAACGGCCAAGTGAGCAAAAACTGCGCAGGCAAACGGTTGAAACCCTGCAATTTAGGTAAAAAATGCGTGGCACAGGATGTGCGTGGGGCTATGGTCGAAGCAGCAGAGTCGTTGTCTTCAGGAACACAATAAACATTCAACCAACGAAAGAGAGCGAGGAAGCTATATGAGAAGAACGAACCGATGGCTGGGCGTAACGACGCTGGCAGCAGTGCTGGCTCTGGGTGCAATGACCTCGATGGGCCAGGACCGCGGACGCGATAACCGCGATAACCGGGATCGGCCTGATCGCGGCCGATTCGACCCGGCGCAAATGCGCGAGCGGATGATGGGGTATTACCGGGAACAGTTGGAAGTCAAGGACGACGCGGAATGGAACGTGATCCAGCCGCTCATTCAAAAGGTGATGGACGCGCGCATGGCCACGATGACGGGCCGCGGCTTTGGCGGCTTTGGGCGCGGCGGCGGTCCTGGCGGCGGTCCTGGCGATCGCGGCGGTGAGGATCGCGCGCGCGGCATGTTCGGCCAGCCGAGTCCGGAAGTTGAAGCTTTGCAGAAAGCCGTGGATGGCAAGGCCTCGAATTCCGAGCTGAAATCGGCCTTGAGCCGCTACCAGGAGTCGCGGAAAGCGAAGGAAGAGGAGTTGCAGAAGGCGCAGGCCGAATTGCGCAAGGTCTTGTCGGTGCGCCAGGAGGCCCTTGCCACGCTGCGCGGGCTGCTTTAATCCGGGCATGGGTCTGCAAGCCGCATCCCCCTCTGAGCGATGAACGGGAGCACCGTGCAAAGTCCGGCGCCCAAAGCGCTGTTGGACAAGATGGTGGCGGCCCGGCAGTTGTCGCCGGCCGACGCGCAGCATCTGGCGGCGAGCGGCAATGGGGCGGTGCAGACTGAAGAGGACGTGTTACGGTGGCTGGCCCGGGAATACGGGTTGGCCTTTACCAACCTCGAGGACATCGAGCCGGACCGGCAGTTGCTGTCGCTCTTTCCGGCTCGAATCCTTCTGAAAGAGGAACTGCTGCCCTTGCGGCGGCTCAACGGGGTGGTGGAAGTGGCCACCAGCCGCTTGTTTGCCACGCAGGGGATGGATGCGCTGAAGACCTTGACCGGCCTGAACCTCAGGCCGGTCCTGGCTTGCAGCGAGGTCATCCAGCGCGAAATGAAGAAACGCCTCGGGGTGGGGGCCGACACCATAGACACCCTGGGGGAGGAAGCCTCGTTGCAGGTGGTGGACGAGCATCCGGAGGAGGAAACCGACCTGGACAGCGCCGCCGAAGACGCTTCGATCATCCGGTTTGTCAACCAGGTCCTGCGCGACGCCATCGAGCTGCGCGCCTCGGATATCCACCTCGAGCCGTTCGAAGACGAACTGCGCATCCGTTATCGCATTGACGGCGTGCTGCAGGACGTGCCGGTGCCGGCGCAGATCAAGCGTTTTCAGCCGGCGATTGTGTCGCGCGTCAAGATTTTGAGCCACCTGAACATCGCGGAGAAGCGGCTGCCGCAGGACGGCCGCATCAAAATCCGGATTGACGAGAGCGAAGTGGATATTCGCGTGTCGGTCATTCCGATGCTGCACGGCGAGGCGGTGGTGCTGCGCCTGTTGCGGCAGAACGCAACGTTGCGCGGCATGCGGGAACTGGGGATGGACTCCCGGGAGCTGCAATGCTTCCAGCGCGTGCTGCAGCTTCCGCACGGCATCGTGCTGGTAACGGGCCCCACCGGCAGCGGCAAGACCTCGACGCTTTACACCGCGCTCAACGAGATCAACGACGCCGAGCGCAAGATCATCACCATCGAAGACCCCGTCGAATACCAGTTGCGCGGGGTCAACCAGATTCAGGTGTCGGAGAAAGCGGGACTGACCTTTGCGCGCGGCCTGCGCTCGATTTTGCGTCACGACCCGGATGTGATTCTGATTGGGGAAATCCGGGACCAGGAGACGGCGCAGATTGCCGTGCAGGCGTCGCTGACGGGGCACCTGGTGTTCAGCACCCTGCATACCAATGACGCGCCCGGGGCGTTGACGCGGCTGGTGGATATGGGGGTCGAGCCCTATCTGGTGGCTTCGTCGCTCGAGGCGGTGCTGGCCCAGCGGTTGGTGCGCGTCCTGTGTGAACACTGCAAAGCCGAAGATGCTTCTCCCGCCGCCCAGGCGTTCAAACTGCAGGTCGGGATTCCCGCCAACGCGAAAATTTATCGGTCGGTCGGCTGCCGCGAATGCCGTCAGACCGGCTTCTTTGGCCGGCACGCCATATTTGAGTGGATGGACACCGACAACGAAATCCGGGAGCTGATTCTCAAGCACGCCTCCAGCGATGTGATTCGCGAGGCGGCCCGGCGGGCGGGAATGAAAACGCTGGCGGAGGACGGCTGGCGGCTGGTGCGGATGGGGCTGACGACCGTGGAGGAAGTCTTGAGTGTGACGACAGCCAAAGAGGTGGCCCGAACGACAATCAACGAGGCCGGGGGAAGCGTGGTGGCCGCCGCCGGCCACCCTGCGGCGGCAGGAGCCCGCCACAAATGAGCCGCGAGATTTGCGGCGGCGCGCCGATCTGGCGGAAAACAAACGGGGGTCGGGGCGACGCCAGTTGCGCGGGGTGATCACAGCGTATGCCGTTGTTCCAATATCGAGCCTTGCAGGCTGACGGGGTGATGACGGAAGGCCAGCTTGAAGCCGCAGGCCGGCACGAAGCCTTTCAGCGCATGGCCGGGCTGGGGTTGCGCCCGATCCAGCTTTCGGAGCAGGCATCCGGGTCCGACGGCAAGGGCTCCTCGCTGGCGGAAACATTCGGGTCCTGGTCGCTGTTCAAGACCGGGGAGCGGATTCCCGCGCGGGCGTTGGAGAATTTTACGCGGCTGCTCTCGAGCCTGCTGGCCGCCGGCGTGCCGTTAAGCCGGGCGCTGACGATTTTGTATCGCGAGGCCTCAACGCCGGCGGCGACGGCGAAGTGGAAGGAAATCCACGGGTTGGTCATTGACGGCATGTCGCTGGCCGATGCGATGGCCAAGTCGCCGGAGACTTTTCCGCGCGTCTATGTGGCCATGGTCCAGGCCGGCGAGACCGGGGGATTCCTGGATTTGGTCCTGGCGCAGATTGCGGATTTCCAGGCGCGGGAAAAGGAACTGCGGTCGAAGGTGCTGACGGCCATGCTTTACCCGGCGATCCTGCTCGTGCTGGCGCTGGGCGTGCTGGTTTTTCTGCTGACCTTCTTTATCCCGCGGTTTCAGTTGGTATTTGCGGGTTTTGGCGCCGCGCTGCCGTTGCCGACCCAGATCGTCATTGGCATCAGCGAAGGGGTGCGGTCTTACGGGTTGCTGGTGTTGCTGGGGTCGGTGATTACGGGGTTGCTGGTCCGGAACTGGTTCGCGTCGGAGGCGGGGCGGCGCGCGTGGGAGGGGCTGATTTTGCGGGCGCCGGTGGTGGGGCCGCTGGTGGCGCAGTTCGCCATGGCGCGGTTTTGCCGGATGCTTGGAACATTGCTGGGCGCCGGAGTGCCGTTGGTCCAGGCACTGCACGTGGCGCGCAAGTCCATAGGCAATCAGATTTTGGTGGACGCCGTCTCGCAGTCCATCGAGCGGGTGCAGCAGGGCGGACAGTTGGGCGCCAGCCTGGCCGACTGCAAGGGACTGTTTCCGGGCTCGGTCCTGGAAATGATCTCGGTGGCCGAGGAGAGCGGCCGGCTGGACCAGGAACTGGTGCGAATCGCGGACGTGACCGAGGGCGACCTGGACCGGCATCTGAAGACGGCGGTGGCGTTTGCCGAACCGTTAATGCTCTTTTTGATCGCGGGCTTTATCGGGGCGATATTTATCAGCATGGTCCTGCCTATTTTCACGCTGCAGGACTATATCAAGTGACCAGGAACAAGCGCCGGGAACCGGCGCGGACCTGAAATTGAAGACCAGACAGATTATGAAACCAAGACAGAACACAAACCTGAGACGCAGAGCAACGGAACGAGCGTTTACGCTTGTGGAATTGTTGCTGGTGCTGGTCATTCTGGGGGTGCTGGCCGCCATCGTCATCCCCAAGTTTTCTGGCCGCACCGAGCAAGCCAAGGAACAGGCGGCGATCACCCAAATCTCCACCTTCCGAACCGCGTTGGACGCGTTCGAGGTGGACAACGGGTATTATCCCAAGGGGAACAACGGGCTGCAGGACCTGATCATTCAGCCGCGCGACGCACCCAACTGGCGCGGGCCGTATTTGCAGACGGACCGCATCCCGCTGGACCCGTGGGGTAACGAGTACATTTACGAGTGCCCGGGGCGGCACAACCCCAGTTCGTATGACCTCAGCTCGATGGGGCCGCCCGGCGGCAACAAGATCATCGCGAACTGGACCACGGAAAAACGCTGAGTCGGTGCGGTTTGCAGGACCACTCGATGATTGCGGCGCGAACAGTTGAATTTGAACCGCGCGTCACGCGGGGGCGCCCCGGCGGCCTGCCAACCCGCGGCCGGCGCGGCTTTACGCTGATCGAGTTGATCCTGGTCATGGCGGTGCTGACGGTGGTCATCTCACTGACGGCCCCGGCGCTGGCCAACTTTTTCCGCGGCCGGTCGCTGGATTCGGAGGCGCGGCGGCTCCTGGCGCTGACGCGCCAGGGACAAAGCCGCGCGGTGTCGGAGGGGGTGCCGATGGAGCTGTGGCTGAACACCCAAGAGGGGAAGTTTGGGCTGGAAGCCGAGCCGAGCTTCGAAGCCGAGGACCCGCGGGCAGTCGAGTTTGCGCTCGCCGAGGACATGGCGCTGGAGGTGCGCGAAGCGGAAACCAGGCAGCCGGACCTGATTTCGAGCCGGCTCAACCGGACGGGCACAGTCATTTCGCCGCAAACGCTGACCCGTCGCGAAGGTTTGCCGCGCATTCGCTTTCTGCCCGATGGGTTGATCAGCGAGGACAGTCCGCAGGTGCTGGTGTTGAGTGGCCGGGATGGGCATGCGCTGGTGTTGGCACAGGCGCGCAACCGCGTGGGTTATGAACTGCAAAAGCGCAACCCGTAACCGGCGGGGCATCCGGCGAGCCGGCGCCCGCAGCGGATTCACGCTGGCGGAAGTGCTGGCCGCGCTGGTGTTCATGGCGATTGTGATCCCGGTCGCGCTCGAGGGCTTGAGCATCGCCAGCCGGGCCGGGGAAGTCGCGGCGCGAAAAACCGAGGCGGCGCTGGTCGCCGAACGCATCCTCAATGAGAACATCGTCACAACCAACTGGGACCGGGGCATTCAAAACGGGACCGTGTGGCAGGGCCTGCGCGAATTCCGGTGGTCCCTGCGAAACGAGCCGTGGAACCAGGACCCAAACCTGACGACCCTCCGGTTGCTCTCCGTCGAAGTGGCCTACACGGCCCGCGGCCAGGAGTTCAATTTGCGGCTCAGCACGCTGGTGGACAGCCAGAACCCCTACAACGTCACCAACCTGATCCAATAGCCGGCAGCCACTGATTTCAGCGCACTAAAATGTTGATCCTCGCCAAAACAGCACAACGGCCTGTGATTCGCGGGCGGTCTCGTCCGGTTTGGGGCGGCGCGCGCGGGGAGCAGGACCGCCGTTGGGGAGGGGCGGCGTTCACCTTGATCGAAATGCTGCTGGCCCTGGGGACCTCGGCGATTGTGCTGGCGGGGATTGGCGGTGTGTTCTTCAGCGCAATGCGGTTGCGCGAGCGCACCTTGGCGGTGGTGGACGAAGCGGCGCCGCTGCATCACGCCCTGACCGTCTTGCGGCGTGATCTGCAGTGCGCGCGGCCGCCGGGCGGCGGATTGGCCGGGGATTTCATCTGCGGCCCGGCGGGCAGCGCGGGGCTGGGGTCAAGCTACTGGCTCCAGTTTTCCACCGGCAGCGGGGTGGTGAACGAGCGGTCGTATTGGGGCGACGTGCAGGAAGTGTTTTATGAGCTGCGCTCCTCGACGGGCGGGCGCCGCGGCAGCACGGACCTGGTGCGGGCCGTGACGCGAAATTTGCTGCCCACGGCGCAACTCGAGGAGGAGGCCGAGGTGCTGCTCGAGAATGTGGAGAGTTTCGAAGTGTCCTGCTTCGACGGGATGCAATGGTGGGAGAGCTGGGACACGAGCCTGTATGAGACGAATCTACCCCTGGCCGTGCGCATTCGCCTGCTGCAGGAAACCCCGGAGGAGGAGGCGGCGCGGGAACGGGAGCCGATCGAACTGGTGTTTCCGCTCACGATCCAACCGCGAACGAGCTCGCCAGGCGAGGAACCGCAGGAGCAGGAATCGCCATGAACGCGTTTTGCTTCATTCATGGGCGGGTCGGCGTCGCCAGGTCGGGCCAGCGGGGTTCAACCCTGGTGGTTGTGTTGTGGATCGCGTTCGGGCTGGTGAGCCTGACGCTGTATTTTGCCAACTCCATGAGTCTGGAGTTGCGCGCCGCGGACCAGCGCGTGTGCGGCCTGCAGGCCGAGCAGGCGATTGAAGGGGCGGCGCGCTATCTCGGGAGCATGCTGCTGATCTCGCAGACCAACGGCGTGATGCCCGACCCCACCACCTATTTGCGGGAGGCCGTGGCGGTGGCGCAGCGGGACGACGACGACAGCGCGGCGCGTTTCTGGCTGATCGGGCGGGATACCAATGCGGTTGCCCCGGGGCAGGTCTCCTTCGCGCTGGTGGATGAGGCGTCGAAATTGAACTTAAACACGGCCACCAGCAACATGCTCATCTGGCTGCCGCGCATGACCGAGGAGTTCGCCGCTGCCATCGTCGAGTGGCGGGATACCAACGGCGGCGAGGGCATGTTCTCCCTGGATTACAGCATGCGCCAGCCGGGCTACCTCAACAAGAGCGCGCCCTTTGAAACGGTGGACGAGTTGCGCCTGGTTTACGGCGGCGAGATGGACGTGCTGGCCGGCGAGGACCTGAATCGCAACGGGGTCCTGGACCCGAATGAAACCGACGAGAATCGCAACGGGGTCGCAGACCCGGGGTTGTGGGAATATGTGACCGTTTACAGTCGCGAGCCCAACACCTACAGCAACGGGCTCGAGCGGGTGGACATTCGGCAGATTGGCTCGGCGGGGCCCTTTGCCACGCTGCTGCAGGAAACCCTCGGCTCCGGGCGCGCCAACGAGATCCTGACCCGCCTGGGCGTGTTGGGAATGGGCGGGGGCGGGCCGGGCGGGGGGCGTCCTGGCGCTGGCGGGGGAACCGTGCGGCAGTTCAACAGCCCGCTGCAACTGTATCGGGAAAGTGGGATGAGTCTTGAGGAGTTCGCGCAGATCGAGGGGGCGCTCACCACGACCACCAATGCCTATATTGAGGGCCGCGTGAATGTAAACACCGCCAGCGCGACGGTGCTGGCGTGCCTCCCGGGCTTGAGCGAGGCGCCGGACCTTGCGCAGGCGCTGGTGGATTACCGCGAGATGAATCCGGGACAATTGACCTCGATCGCCTGGGTGGTCGAGGCGATCGGCTCGAACAACAACACGGTCCTGGAGGCGCTGGCGGCGCGGGACTGTATCACCACCCGGAGTTACCAGTTTACCGCCGACGTCGCCGCAGTCGGCGCCTACGGGCGGGGATACCGCCGCACCCGGTTTGTGTTCGACACCAGCAGCGGCACGGCGCAGATCGTGCACCGGCAGGACCTGACGCACCTGGGATGGGCTTTGGGCCAGGAGACTCGAAAGCAATGGGTCGCCAAGGCAACGCGATGATTTCTATGGTACATTGGCTTGATAGCACAGGCCGCCCAAAAGGCGGGCCGCGGAAGGGAGCAACTTGATGATTGCCCTGCTCAGTGTTTGGCCGCGCCAGCGGCAACAATTAAACAGCGTGGTGGGCCTGGCGTTGGATGGCGCCCGGCTGGAGGGGGTGTGGCTGCGCCGCACCAACGGCTCGATGCGGGTGGAGAAAGCCTTCTCCGCATTGCTCACGCTGGATCCGCTGACCGCCGAGCCGGAACTGGTCGGGCGCGAGATTCGGAACCATCTGGACGCCGCCGGCATCCGGGAACGGGATTGTGTGGTGGGTCTGCCGTTGAAGTGGGCGTTGACGGCGCAGGTGGAACTGCCCGAGCTCGCCGAGGCGGACCGGGCAAGTTTCCTGGCTTTGGAGGCGGAGCGAAATTTTCCGTGTGACGCGGCGACGTTGCAGATTTGTCATTCGCTCTATCAGGCGGGGGGCAAGCAGCACGCGCTCCTGGTCGGGATTCCCCGGACGCATCTGGTGGGGCTTGAAAAGGCCTTGCGCGCCGCCCGGTTGAAACCCCGCAGTTTTGGGCTGGCGGCGGCGTGGACGGCGGGATCCGCCGCCGGCGATTTGGCGTTGTTCATTGGGGAGTCCACCGTCGCACTGCGCCTGGTCGGCGGCGGCGGGATCGCCGCGCTCCGGTCCCTGGAGGGAACCTTGGCGACGGAGGGGGGGCGGCCGCGGATCGAGTCGGAAATCGTGGCTCGCGAGGTGCGGATCACGCTGGGGCAGCTTCCGGCGGATTTGCGGCAGAACATCCACACGGCGCGCGTGTTTGGCACACGCGACCTGGCCCAGCAACTGGCCGACGAACTGGAGTTGCAGTTGGAATCGCGGGGGCTGAAGTTTGAAGTGGTGACCCGTTATGCCGGAACCGAGTTTGGTCTTTCCCTGCCCCCGGATACCGCGGTTTCGCCGGCATTAAATCTCGCGGCCGAGCGGCTGGCGGGCCGGCCGGCGGTGTTCGAGTTTCTGCCGCCGCATCTGACCGCCTGGCAACGCCTCGCGGCGCATCAGGCGCTGGGGAAATACCGGCTGGTGGGGTCAGTGGCGGCGGCGGTGCTGGTGCTGGCTGGGGGCGGCTTCGGCTATCAGCAGTGGCAGTTGACGCGGTTGTCGCGGGAGTGGTCGGCCATGGCGCCGCGGGTGAAGGAACTGGAAGTCGTGCAGCAGCAGATCAAGCAGTACCGCCCCTGGTTCGACGACTCGCTCCGGTCGCTCAGCGTGTTGCGGCAGTTGACCCTGGCCTTCCCGGAAGACGGCGTGGTTACGGCCAAAGCGGTGGAAATCCGCGATGGCCAGCGGGTCACCTGCACCGGCGTGGCGCGGGAGAACGCGGCCTTGCTGAAGACTTGGGACCGGATGCGCACCAACCATGCGGTCACCGACCTGAAGGTCGAGCAGATTCGCGGCAAGGCGCCCATGCAGTTCACGTTCAATTTTCAATGGAGCCCGGGAGGACGCGGTGAAAATTAAGAATCGTCAACAATGGCTGGCGCTGCTGGCCGGCGCGGTGGTGGCGCTCTTCGCGGCGGACAAGCTTCTCATCACGCCGCTGACCGCCAGTTGGAAGCAGCGCGCGGCGCAGATCACGGACCTGCGGAAAAAAGTGAGCGAGGGTCGGGCCCTGCTTCAACGGGAGTCCAGCCTGCGCTCGCGGTTGGCGCAAATGCGGGCCAACACCCTGCCGAACGACCGATCCCAGGCGGAGGAGCAGATGCTCAAAGGCGTGGAACGCTGGTCGGGCGCCAGCCGGGTCACCATTCTGTCGCTCAGCCCGCAGTGGAAACAGGAAGCCGAAGACCGGGTGACCCTCGAATGCCGGCTGGAAGCTTCGGGCGATCTGGGGGCGGTGAGCCGGTTCCTGTACGAAGTCGAGAGCGATCCCATGGCGTTGAGGGTGCAGTCGGTCGAAATCACCGCCCGCGATAACGATGGCCGGCAAATGGCTCTGGGCCTGCAGATCAGCGGTCTGGTGTCCATGCCGGAAACCCAAAAGAGACAGCGATGAGCAAGCGCGTCATTCCAAACTCTTTATTAACGGCCACACGAATTTCGGCTGTCTCCCGCGCCGGCTGGCATACGGCGGCGGTCCTGGCGGGCCTGGTGCTCTGGTTCCATCCCGCGCCCGGGGCCCGCGCCGCCCAGTCTTCGGAACCCGCGCGAGGTCCCAGCTATTCGGACTTCCGGATCATTAGCGAGCGGAACATTTTCAACCCGCAGCGTTCCGCGCGGACCAGCGGCCAGTCGGAGCGCCGGGAAACGCGCCGCTCCTCGACGCCCACCGACTATGTAGCCCTGGTCGGCACGATGAGCTACGAAAAGGGCTGGCATGCGTTTTTCGAAGGATCGCGCTCGGACTTCCGCAAAGTGCTGCGTCCGGGCGACAGCATTGCCGGCCATCGGCTGGCGGCGATTGGATTGAAGGAAGTGGTATTGACTTCCGGGACCAATGAATTCGTGCTGCCGGTGGGCAAACAACTGCGGCGCGAAACAGAGGGCGAATGGCGCGTAGCCGACGCGCCCGAGCGCCCGATCACCTCCTACGCTGCCTCGTCAAGTAGTTCAAGCTCCAGTTACTCGCGCTCCTCCAGCTTCGCTCAGGCGCCAACTCCGCCGCCCCCTCCGCCCGTTGCGGCACCGCCGGGTGGGCCGGAGGTTGATCCGGCAGGACCGATCCCGATGCCAACGGTGGTGGTGGATCCGGACACGGGCGTGATTGTGACGGCACCGGGAGCTGACACCGGCACGACCAACGGCGTGACGCCCGCGCCGGCTGGCGGCAGCGAAAGTGATGTGCTCAGACGACTGATGCAACGACGTGAAGAGGAACTAAACCGATGAAAACGCAATTCAATCTGATCTCCATTCCGGCACCGGCCGCAACGGTGGCCGGCTTCCGAGTCGCCTTGATGGTGCTGGCCGCGCTGTTGGCCGGCTCGAACGGCCTGGTGGGCCAGGATTCTCCATCACCTGTCCCGGCCGCGCCGCCGCCGGCAACCAACGTGGTCAGCGAAACGACAACGCCGGCAGCTCCACAAACGGCCGGGCCCGCGGCCCCGGCGGCTGAATCCGCCGCGGTCGCCCCGGTCGCCCCGGCCACAACGGCAACCAACGGCACAGCCGCGCCCGAGGCAACCCCGGCGAATCCGGATGCCCTGCGCTTGAACTTCCGCGGCGCGCCCCTCGAGTTGGTGCTTAACTACCTGAGCGAGGCGGCGGGGTTTATTATCGTCCTGGACGCGCAACCGCGGGGCCGGGTGGACATGTGGAGCAGCCAGCCGGTCACACGCGAGGAAGCCGTGGCGCTGCTCAACTCGGTCCTGCATAAGAATGGTTTGGCGGCCATCCGCAAAGGGCGCACGCTAACCATCATCAATCGCGACGAGGCCAAAATCCGTCCCATTCCTGTGCGGCTGGGCAGCGACCCGGAATCCATCCCGGACGATGAAGAGATTGTAACCCAAATTATTCCGGTGCGGTTTGTCGAAGCCACGCAGTTGCTCAAGGATTTGCAGCCGCTGGTTTCGGTCAACACCTCGATGACTGCGAACGAATCGGGCAACTCGATCGTCATCACCGACACCCAATCCAACATCCGCCGGGTGGCCGAGGTCATCAAGGCCATAGACACGGGCGCGGAGGACGTGACGGAGGTGCGGGTTTTCCGGCTGAACAATGCGGACCCGACGGAAATGACCGAGCTGCTCACCAGCCTGTTTCCCGACGAAACGCGGAGCAGCGGGCAGTCCCAAGGCAGCGGCGGCTTCCGGAGTTTTTTCCGGGGCGGTTTCCCGGGCATGCCCGGCGGCGGCGGCGGGAGCAGCGGGTCGCAAACTCAGCGGGTGAGAAAGCGGGCGCGCGTGCTGGCCGTGCCCGACCCCCGAACCTCGTCGGTTGTGGTTACGGCCGCCCGCGATCTCATGGACCAGGTCGAGCAGGTGGTGGTCGCGTTGGATGAAGACCCGGCGCGGCGGCAGACGGTCAAGGTCTTCCAACTGGACAACGCCGATCCGCAGGAGGCCATGGAGGTGTTGCGGGACATCTTCCAAAAAAGCGGCACCCAGAATACCCGGAACAATCGGACCCAGACCAGCGTGCTGCAAAATCGCAGTGAACAACAGCAAAACCAGCAGTCCACCGGAAACACCTTTAACCGAAGTTCGACCCGGCGCACCGGCACCTCCCGGTGAGAGGTCTCCCAGGCACGGTTTGACTCCCTTACGCAACCATATGAAACTTGAATCCATTGACAGCCAGCTCGGCCCGCGCGCCTGCGCCAGCCGAACCTTTTTCCGCCGGTTTTTCCAGGCGGTCGCCCTGTGCGGGTGCCTGGCCTTCGGCTTTTCGCTGCCCGCGCAATTCTTTCCCGGCCAATTTGGCGGCACGGGCGGGACCCGGTCCCGAAGCAGCACCGCTTCCGCCCGTCAGTATCCCTCGGCGGGGACGGTGGGCGATGCGGTTTTTACGGTGGACCCGGAGACGCGCAGCCTGATTGTCATCGCGGACGAGGAGACCAGCCAATATATCTCGCAGGTGGTCTCGAACCTGGACCGGCCCAAGCCCCAGGTGCTCATCAAGGTGGTGTTTCTGGAGGTGGCGCACAATAATAGCTCGGATATCGGAATCGAAGGGGGATGGGGCAAGAACATTGGCAACTCGACCACCGGGGCCGTGGCCAACGCCTTCGGGATGTCGGGCATTTCCTCCGCGGCGGGCACCAACGCCCTGAATGTGTTCGGCCAGCCCGTCCAGTCGTTTTCTCCCATGCCGCCCGGCGCCGGGCTTTACCAGATTTTTGCGCAGGATTACCAGGTCACACTCCGCGCCATCGCGCAGGCGGGCAAGGCCAAGGTTCTGTCGCGGCCTTCGATCGTGGCCCGCAACAACCAGCCAGCCACCATCACCGTGGGACAGTCGGTTCCTCTCATCACCAACGTCCGGTTTGACAATTTCGGCAATGCCATCAACTCCGTGACCTACGAGGACGTGGGGATCATTCTGCGGGTGACGCCTTTTATCACCGGCGACGGAATGGTCGAGATGGTGGTGTCCCCCGAGACCTCGGACCTCGAGGCGGACCGGACACAGTGGGTGCCGCTGTCCAGCGGCAGCGCCGGATCCGTGAGCGCTCCCATTATCAATTCGCGTTCGGCGGACACCGTGGTGGTGACGCCCAACGGCCAGACCGTGATCATTGGCGGCCTGATGCAGAATGCCAAGGCGGAGGCGGAAAGCAAGATTCCGGTGCTGGGGGACATTCCCCTGCTGGGCAACCTGTTCAAGCGCAAGAGCAAGAACGACGCGCGCACCGAGTTGCTCATCTTCCTCACCCCTTACATCATCGGGGCGCCCACCGAGCTGGCCGCCGTGACCGCGCGCGAGCAGGAGCGGTCCAACATGAACAAGGCATTCACCGAGCAGGAACTCAACCAATTCCTGGACCGGCTGCCTCAGGAAGCTCCCGCGCCCAGTAACGGGGTCGGCAAGGACGCGAGAGAGCGCAAACGCTGATCGTAGAATTGGCTTATGGAACTCACCCGGCGCAGCATCCTGGTTTACGGCCTGCTGGCGGCCGTATGGCTGCTGGTGGTCGTCTGGCAGATCGAGGAGCATGCCCGGGTGCGGGAGGCGGCCCGGACCAATCTGAGCAACCGGTCCAAGGACATTGCCAACACGGTCAGCGCGTGCATTCGCGGCATGCGGTTTCGGGGCACGGTCTGGCAGGACCGTCTCGAGCCGTTGCTGCAGGAACTGGTGCATGGCCGGTCCAACGAGTTGGTGAAAGCCAGCGAGGTGGTCAGCATCGTCCTGCTCAACGCCGCCGGCGAGCCGGTGGCCTCGGCGGGCAAACCGGTGGACCTCTCGCAGCAGGACATTCTGCAAAAGGGCGAGCGCTGGGGAGCGCAAACCGTGGTGTTCGTCAACCCGGTGGACTTGGGCGTCAGCCTGATTTCGCAGGGGACGACGAACCCGACAGTGGTTCTGCCTTCGATGAGCAACCTGACCAATGCCTTTGAGCCCCCGCGCGGCGGGCCCCCCCGGCGCGAAGGGCGCATGGAAGGTTCTGGGGCGCCACCCCCGCCTCCGCCCAGGCCGCCCGAGGGCGAGGGCCGGCCGGGGGATCGGGAAGGGCGGCGCGAGGGGGATTATTGGTCCCGGCGGCCGTTTTGGATGCGGGGCCTGAATGATCCGGATTTTCAAGCGCTGCTGGAGAAGCGGGCGGTCCACGGCCTGGTGCTGGCGTTGTCCACGGAAAGCCTGCAGGCGGCCATCGAGCGGGACCTGTGGTTGCGCGCCATCATTGTGTGCCTGGCGACCATCTCGGTGCTGGGCTCCGGCCTGGCGTGGCGCAACCTGGCCAAGTCTTCCGAGCTTCAGATTCGGCTGGTGCGCGCCAGCGAGCTCAACACGCATCTCAAGGAAATGAACCTGGCGGCCGCGGGCCTGGCGCATGAGACGCGCAACCCCTTGAATATCATCCGCGGCCGGGCGCAGATGATTTCACGACACCCGCAGGTCCCGCCCGAGATCGGGCAGCGGGCGCGGGAGATTATCGAGGAAGCGGACAAGGTGGCGGCGCAGTTGAACGAGTTCATCAATTACTCGCGTCCGCGCGAAGTGCGGCGTTCGGTGCTGGCACTCGGGCCGGTGGTGAACGAAGTGGTGCGGGCGCTGAGCTACGATCTGGAGGAGAAGCAGATTCAGTTGCAGAAGCAGGGAGATCACCTGACCGTCGAGGCGGATGAGCAATTGTTGCGCCAGGCCTTGTTCAATCTCTTGATGAATGCCATCCAGGCGGTCAACGGCAAGGGCGAAATAGTGATCAGCGCCGAGAAGCGGGGCGCCAGCGAGGCGGTGATCGAGGTGCGGGACAACGGGCCGGGGGTGCCGCCGGAGCGGCGTCAGGAGATTTTCAAGCCGTACTTTACGACGAACCGGCAGGGCACGGGCCTGGGTCTGGCGGTGGTGCAACAGATCGTCCTGGCGCACGGTTGGGAGATCGAGTGCGCCGACAACCACCCGACGGGCGCCGTCTTCCGCATCAAGCACGTCAAGCTGGCCGCCTGACGGTCGCGTTTAGAGCGGCTCCTTGAGCAGGGCGATGAATTGCTTGATCGCCGGCGAAAGCACTTTGTTCTTCTTATAAATCACGCCCAGCGTCCGGTAGAATTCGGGCTCCTCGATCCGCACTGCGGCCAGCGTCCCGTTGGCGACTTCCTGCTTGATGGTTTCCTGCGGCACAATCGCGACCCCCGAGTCAATCTCGACCGCGCGTTTGACCGTTTCGATGTTGTCAAATTCCATGACGTGCTCGACGCTCACACCGTGGTCCTTGAACATTTTGTCCAGGGCCTTGCGGGTGGGAATATCGCGCTCGAAGCTGACGAATTTCAAACCCGACAGGGCCTTGGCTTTGATGCTCTTGTGCCGGGCCAGCGCATGCTGCGGATGGCAAATGAGGACCAGTGGATCCTTGCGAATGTGGACGATTTCCAGCTTGGCGTCGCGGGCCGGGTAAGCCACCAGGCCCAGGTCCACCACGTTGCCCAGCACATCCTCATAGACCTGGTTTGGACGCCGATACTCGACATGCACATTGACGGTCGGGAACTTCTTCAGGAACTCCTTCACGTAGGGAGGCAGGACGTGCAGGCCGATGCTGTAAATGGTCGCCACGCGAATGTTGCCGGAAATGATCTCTTTGATCTCCTGCAGTTTGCTGTGCAGGGCGTCGTAGGTCTGCAGAATCTGTTTGCTGAAATCGTAAAGCACCTCCCCCTCGGCCGTCAGCCGAAAGTTCTTCTTGCTGCGCTCGATCAGCAGGGATTTGAACTGCCGTTCGAGGGAGCTGATGGTTTGGCTGACGGCTGACTGGGTCACTCCGTTGATCTGGGCGGCTTTGGTGAAACTTTCCGTCTCCGTCAGGTCGCAGAATACTTTCAGACTTTCAATTTGCATAAGTGGATTGAATACAAAACACCGGAGGAAGTCAACAACCCCTTTGCGTTTTTCCGGGCGGGTGAACGGGGGCGCCCGCCCCGTTCCTGGACAGTGGCATAATTTTAGCTTTTCACCGAAGCCAATGTCGAAAAGTTTTGTTGCCCTCAACGACCCCGTTCACAACCTGCTGCGCAATCTGGCCCGGCGCACGCCGCTGGTCGAGCGCCTCTGTCCCGAGGGCGGCTTGCGGATGTATTACCAGCTTACTGCGGAGGGCCTTTCCGAGCCCTACGCCGCGCTGGCCTGGTTTGGCGGGTTGAACGGCCTGCCGGCGCCGATGGCGATGGAGCGCCGCCCGCGGGTTGAGGCCCGCCATTGGGTGATCCTGGCCGAGCGGGCCGGAGGGTTCGATGTGGCAAAATTGGACAGACGTTGTGCGCGGGACGTACGGTTGCACGTCTGTCGGGAAAGCCTCGGGCTGCTGGCGGGCGAGTTGCTGACCTTTGGAACGGGCTTGTTGCGGGCGCGGAACGACGACCCGGGAAATCCTCTGCACCGGCTCCTTTGGCGGCGTTACGGGCGCCTCGCACCAAAAGAGGAAGTTATTTACGCGACCATCCGCTGCCTCAGCGGTCACGGCACCGGGGGTGAGCGCGAGGCGTTTGATTCCACCAACGTGATCCCGGGAGACGCCCTCGGCGAGCTGCAGCAATTGTGGGATCGCCGGGCTGACAGCACCTTCCTGGACCGGGTGGCCCGAAGCCTGGAATCCATCGGCCGGAATGCGTATGCAGCGGCCTTCCTGCAGCCGCCGCGAAATCTCAGGGGGGCCGTCCAGCTTCATCTGCGGGCCCAACGGCGCTGGCGGCGGCCGCCGGAAAGCGGTCGCGCGCTCATGCGCCGGGTGGAATGGATACTCGACCACACGAGCCTGGATCAAACTCCTCCCACGGTCTTCCGCTGGCAGCAGCACAACTCGCAGGCGGGTGCGGGTTGGTGTGGAACGCCACCCCCGGGATGGCCCGGCGACGAGCCCGAAGGCGATGGCTGGCCGCCAGGGGACAATCCCGCCTGAAAAATCTTCGTCGGACCCGATTGCCGGCCCCTCGGCTTGGCAAGATTCGGGCGACACCGTCTTAAGCGAAATCCGGCCCGGGTTCCGCCCGGCCTGCGCCGCGCCCTGAAAGTCACTGTTAGCCGGTCGAGGGGTGGAACCGCCCATCCTGCGCTTCGAACTCTGCCGTTGATTTCACGGGCCGGCGGGAGGATGATCAGGGGGTGGGCCTTACTTTGGCCCCGGAAACCTTATGATGTCAGATAATGATTTGGTTGGAAAGCGGGCGGCGGGCCTGGACATTCGCAAACTTTTGGCGGAGCACCAGGGCCAGAATTACCAACTGCATGCCGAGCATGTGAACCCGGCGAACGTGCGGACACTGCGGACCATCGGGTTCGACCGCTGCTACGTGCGGGCGGAAGGACCTTACCTTTGGGATGTGAAAGGAACACAATACCTCGATTTCCTGTCGGGGTACGGCGTGTTTGGCCTGGGCCGGAATCACCCTGAGGTTCGGCGGGTGCTGAAAGAGTTTCTCGATTTGAACTATCCCAGCCTGGTCAAGATGGAAGCGCCGTTGTTAAGCGGGGTGCTGGCGGCGGAGCTTAAAAAACGGATGCCGAACCAGCTCGACATGGTGTTTTTCACCAACTGCGGCGCCGAGGGGGTTGAAACGGCCATCAAGTACGCCAAGTGCGCCACCGGCCGCCCGGCGATCGTGCATTGCCAGAAGAGCTTTCACGGCCTGAGCTACGGCGCCCTTTCGATCAACGGGGACGAAAGTTTCCGCGAAGGATTCGCGCCCTTCCTTCCCGAGTGCCGGATGATTCCCTACAACGACTTGGAATCTCTGGAGCGGGAGTTGCGTCGCAAGGACGTTGCGGCCTTCGTTGTCGAGCCCGTTCAGGGCAAGGGTGTAAACATCCCCTCTCCCGGCTACCTGCGGGAAGCGGCCCGCCTTTGCCGTCAGTACGGCACGATTTTCGTGGATGATGAAGTGCAGTCCGGCATGGGGCGCACGGGCCGGTTCCTGGCGATCGAACATGACGGCGAGGTGGACCCGGATATCGTCGTCCTGGCCAAGACGTTGTCGGGGGGCTACGTGCCGGTCGGGGCGGTGCTCTGCAAGAAGTGGATTCATGAAAAGGTATTCTCCAGCATGCAGCGTTCGGTGGTTCACAGTTCGACCTTCAGCCAGGGCAGCTTCGCCATGGTGGCCGGCCTGGCGGCGTTGGATGTTCTGGATCGCGAGCGTCTGATCGAAAATGCCGAGCGCATGGGCAACCGCATTGGCGAAGGCCTGCGCGCCATGATCCCCCGTTATGAGTTTCTCAAAGAGGTTCGCTGGCGGGGATTGATGGTTGGGATTGAATTCGGCCCGCCGCGGTCCCTCGGCCTGAAGGCAGCGTGGGCAGTCATGCACAAACTGGACAAGAGCCTGTTCCCGCAGGCTGCGATCATCCCGCTGCTGGACAAACATCACATTATCACCCAGGTCGCCGGGCATCATATTGATGTGGTCAAACTCCTGCCGCCGCTGGTCATCGGCGAGAAAGACGTCAACTGGTTCCTCACCGCTTTCGAGGACGTCCTCGGGCAAATGCACAAGTTCCCCGGCCCGGCCTGGGATGTGGTGTCGGACATCGGACGCCTTGCGCTCACCCGCCGCCCGCGCGAGGTGGCCGAGCCCGTGGCGCATTGAGGCGCAAAACCAGCGCGGCTTGGCCGCGGGGCACCCGGCCCCGTGTGCCCTGTCAGCCGGCGCGATCGAGGAACGCCCGGAGCCGCCAGTAGCCAACATGCACCAGCCCCAGCAGGATCAGCAGCAAACCGTTGGTGGCAACTCCGGAAACCACCGGTGTTCCGGCAAAACTTTGAATCGCAACCAGCAGCGCCAGGGCAATGTTCCGGTTGCTGGTGCCCAACGCCACCACCCGGCGGGCGGCCAGGGACGGCCCCCCCAACGCCCAGCCCAAAACCAAAGCCAGCTCGAAGACCAGCACCATCGCCAGCAAGACCACCGCGCCGCACCGGATGATGGCGGAGAATTCTGTCCACACCACAAACCCCAGCGACAGGGCGCCGGTGACCTCGGAAATCACCTCGATGGGGCGCAGCAACTGGCGGCTGATACTGGGCAGATAATGCTGCAGCGCGACTCCGCCGGCCAACGGCAGCGTGATGGTGGCCACCAACGTGACCAGCACCCCGAGAAAGTGGAACTGAATCTCGCCGCCTCCGGGCACGACTCTCAGCGCGAACTGGCAGATGAGCGGTGTCAACACGGCCGAGAGGACCGGGAACACCGCCGTCAAACCCGCCGCCAGCGCGAGGTCGGCGCGCGCCAGCCGCGCGAAGACGGGCACCACGGGCGCAAACGGCGCCGCTCCCAGGAGGATCATCGCCACCAAGGTGTCTCTTGGCACCTGGAACAGGATCGCCGCCGCCGCTGTAAGCCCGGGCACCACCAGGAAGTTCACGAGCGCGATGGCTGTGAACCGCGATTGTTTCACCGAGGCCACCACCTCCCCGAGGGTCAACCGCAGACCCACCGCGCCCAACAGCCCCGCCAGGGCGCTGATGGTCAGCACCCGAATAATGATCTCTGGCGCAATGGGCATTGGCGCGGTTGTTCATATCCCAGAGTCGGCTGCTTTGACAAGCCGCGTTTGGCCCGGCCGGCCTGATCCCTCGCCATGTACGTCAACCTCAATCTTTTTTTCAAAGCGGAGTACCTGTCGCTGTTCAAGAGTCCCTTCCGCGTCCGCCGCTGGGCCTACGTGCTGTTCTTCACCACGCTCTACTGGGTGATGTGGCTGATCGTGGCGTTTGGACGAATGCTTGATCACGTCCTGTTTCCCGGTTTTCGCCGCCAGCCCGTCCGGGAACCGGTCTTCATCGTCGCTCCGCCGCGCAGCGGCACGACGCTGACCCAAAAACTGATGAGCCTCGATCAGGAACGCTTCGTGCACAACAAACTCTACCAAACCATTTTCCCGGCGGTCACTTACCAGCGGCTGTTCGACGGACTGGTCTGGCTGGACCAGCATACGGGTCGGCTGTTGGGCCGCCTGATGGCCTGGGCGGAAAAAAAGTGGTTCGGCGGCTGGGACGACATGCACAAAATGCGGTTCGACCAGCCGGAGGAGGATGATGGGTTCTTCGTTTACACCTTTGTGACCGAGGCCATCTTCCTGTTGTTCCTGCACGTCGAGGAACTGTGGGGCGCGGGTTTCCCCGATGCCCTGCCGGCGTTGCAACGGCGCAAGGTGATGCGGTTTTACCGGAGCTGCCTGCAGCGGCAGCTTTACGCCAACGGTCCGGACAAAACCCTGCTCTCCAAAGCCACCCAGTCGTCTGGCGCGGTCGAATCCCTGCTCGAGGAGTTTCCCGACGCCCGGTTTATCACCATCATCCGGCACCCCTATCAATCCGTCGCCTCGCACGTGAGCGTGTTCTATCCCGTGTGGCGCGCTCATTCGCCCGACCTGCCGAAGGATTCCCCCGTCTCCAAAGCGTATGCCCGGCTGGCGGTGAAATGGTTCCAGCACCTGTTCGAATTCCGGGCCAAGGTGAATCCGCGGCAATACTACTGCATTGACTACCGGGACCTGACCCGCGACCCGAGAGCCACGCTGGAAAAACTCTACGCTCACTTCGGATGGACCCTCAGTGACGGGTTCCGGGCCCGCCTGGACGAGGCCACGCAACGCCAACGCCGGTTCTCGAGCAAACATGAGTATTCCCTCGAGGAATTCGGTCTGTCCAAAGCCTGGATTCAGGAGGAGCTGGGGCCGCTCCTGGATTTTTACCACCTGCCGCGCTAAGCCGGCCGGCCTATTTCATGCCGAGCAACTGTGCCCGATACTCGGTGGGCGACTGCCCCAGAATCTTCTTGAAAACGCGGTTGAAATGGGTGAGCGACTGGAAGCCCACTTCGAAGGCAATTTCACTGACGCGCAAGTTGGGGTTCAGCAGGAGGTTCTTGGATTTCTCGATCCGGACGCGGGACAAATAGTCCGTGAAGTTGATGCCCGTAACCTTCTTGAACATCTTGCAGAAATAGAACGTGCTCGTGTTCACCGCCTTGGCCACATGCCCCAGGCGCAGGTTCTCGGTTTGGTGCTCGTGGATGTATTCCTTGGCGCGGGTGATCACCGGCGGCTCGGCATTCTCCTGCTGGACCACCACCTGGTTGCTGAGCATGGAAAGATGCTGCGCGAAGATGGACAGCAGCTTGACCACCGCCTCATGCTGGCGGGGCGGGATCACCTTCGAGTTGAAATACGCCTCCCGCAGCGTCCCCACATCCACATCCACGCCCCATTCAGAAACCTGTCGCAGCGCCCGCTCAAACTGGCTTTCGGTGGGACGCTTCCGAAAAACCTGCCCCGTCTGCAGAAAACCGATCAACCGGTCTCCGAGCCGCACCGGCACCGCCGTGTCGCACAGGCCGTTGGGACACCCCACTGTGCAAGCCTCCTGCGTCGCCATCTCCGATAGCCGCTCCTGCACCTGCAGACAGGAGGCGCAGGCCCGGCTTCGCTCCGAGATCAACGCGCAAAACGGCCCCTCGTTGCGCTTCCCGTGATGCGGCAACTGCCAGGTCTCAACCGGACGCAGCGCCACCGGCATTCCCGTCGCTTCCGTGAAAGCGCGCTCGTACTCCTGAAAAACCTTCGAGTTGACCAGGGCTTCGATTAAACTCCGATCCCCGGCAGCGCCCCCGTTGGGCCGCGGTTTGAACGCGCCCGTTTTAGCGCGCGGGAAGGCCACCGCCCCTTTTTGACCCCCGCGGGAACCACCCCGGCCACCGCTGTCAGGCTTGCTCGCATTTTCTGCCACTTCCCGAGCAAATGTTGTTTGCATAGTGCCAAATTAAGTGAATCGGTCGCCAAAGACAATGAGGAATTACCCCTAACTAAGATACAGGATATTATGTATGAAACATAGGACATTACTTTATATGGCTCATCACATTAAGTGACTTTCCCGGAGAGATTTGCAACTCGAGGCCAACTGCGCATCCTCCCACAGCGGAGATTCAAGAGCGCTGCATCAGTCGGCCTATTCGAATACTTCAGTTTGGTGTCTGGCCTAAGTGCTGCGTCAACCCGTTGTTGGCGAACGCTGAACGTTTATTGGCGTTTGCGGCCGCAGCTTTCGCAAAATCCCGCTCGGGCTTTCGGACCGGGCTGTTGCTGACTATTCGTTATGCGGAATCTGGATGGTGCTGCCGCCGATGAACTCCCGTATCACCGCATCGCCGGGGATGAGGTCGCGGGTGGCGATTTGCTCCCGTGAGAGGCCCTCGACTTCATCAAGCAAAAAACGAACGCGTTCAAAGCGAATGCGGGCGTCCAGGAACCCGCCGTAGGGCTGGAGATCGTCCGGGTGGGGAAAACAGCCCTCTGGCCCGCAAAGGAGCGGTTTCATGGCGGGGATTTCGAAGGGAAAGCCCCCGTTGACGACATGATCAGCCAGGCCGCTGAGCGGGATGATGCTGAACAGTTCGCCCGAGCGCACGTAGTGCCAGTGCAGCAGCGTCAGCAAGGGGCTGTGGTTGCGGTGCCGGGCGTCCCGGAGCATGCGGCGCATCAGGCGGATGTCGGTAAAACGCGTCAGGCGTTTGCTCGAGCCATCGCCTTCCCAGAGCATGTTTTGGTTCTCGATGAAGAGGCGAAATTGCGCGGAGGAGTCAATCCCCTCGGTAATGGGCGGGTAGAGCCCGTGGAGGCAATCAAGTAATAAAATCTGGCCCGCTTCCAGCCGGATTGGCTTGCTGGCGGTTCGCCGGCCTTCCTTGAAGCTGTAAACCGGTTTTTCAATGGTTTCGCCCGCCAGCAGGGCGCGCAGATGCTGGTTCAGCAACTGGATGTCCATTGCCTCGGGCGTCTCGTAGTTCCGGTCGTTGATCCAGTCGGTGGGATGCTCGACCAGCGACCAGAAATAATCGTCGAGGTTGAGCATGAGAAAGCGCAAGCCTTCGCGTTGCAACCGCTGGGTCAGCTTGACGGTGGTGGTGGTTTTGCCCGAGGAGCTGGGACCGGTGACCCAGATCATGCGCAGCGGGTCGCCGTGGTTGAGCCGGGCGAGGACCTTGGCGGCGGCCTGGTCCAGCGAGGCCTCGTAGTCGGCCAGCGAGGCTTCGATGACCGGCCGGAGCCGGCCGCGGCGCACCTGTTCGTTCAAGCCGGCCACCGTGTCGCAGCCCAGCCGTTGGTTGGTCGCCAGAATGGCCTCCATCCGGGCGGCGGGAAAGCCGTTGCCCACGAATTTTTCGGGGGTGATGGCGCCTTCGCGGAGCCAGTGCCGGCCCCAGCGGTAGCAGGCGTAGGCGTCGGCGGTGTTCTGAAACCCGTAGCTGCGCAGGGTGTGGAGCACCTCGTCCTGAATCACCTCGATGGTCGGGGGAAAATTCGCGATGAGATGGTGGGGGTCGGAGTTGAGGCAGACCACGACCGCTTCCGCCAGGAACTCTGCGATGCGCTCGTCCGTGCCCCAGGCTTCAAAAATCGTGTCGTTGATCCCCGGCAGGTAGTCCTGGTGGAAGCCGCCGATGGAGTCCGCCGCCCGCCAGATGGCGCGCAGGATGCGCTGGGCGTCAAACTTGACGAGGGCGCGGTTGCGTTTCTGAACCTTGACGATGCGATTCTCGACGGCCATGGGGGCGCGGGCGGGAGGGGCGGCGGTGCGCCCGGGCTTAGCGGGCCTGGCGCACGCGGATGGTATAGCGCTGGGCTTTGTCGTTGGCGGACACAAAGCGCACGCCCTCCTGCGCGTTTTCATCCAGGAAGACGGTTTGGAAAGGCGTGTCCTCGACCACAAAGCCCATGGCATCCTTGAACACGCAGTTGACCTGAATTTGAATCCGGCGGTTCTCCCGGTTCCGGAGGTTGACCTGGACCTGGAGGCGGCCGTCGGGCAGCCGCGTGTCCTGGATGCCGGGGCTGGTGACCGAACGCTGGGCGCCCGGGTCCAGCAACACGAACCGGGCGCTGTCCTCGAGGTTCTTCACCTGGGTGTTTTGCGGGGCGTAGGCGCCGTGATCGGTTTGACAGCCGGCCAGCAGCGCCAAGGCCGGGATCAACAGAGCGAGGTAGTATCCTGTCTTTTTCATAATGTTTGCGGAGTTGCGGATTGGTCGCTTACGAATACGACTTTGTCCCTGCCATCGGCGGGGATGTTCAGAGTGAACAGCTTGGTGAACGTGGGCACCACCTGCCCGGCAGCGTCCTTGAACTCGATGGTGGCCTGATGCTGGCCGGGGGGCAAGGGCAGGGCGGCGAAACTCAGATACCTCGGCAGGTTGTCCCACGCCCGGGTGTCAGCCGCCGGCACGGTCGCAGCGGAAATGGCCTTGCTGAGCAAGCCGGCCATCGCGATCCCGAGCCCGACTTGCTGGGTGGTGCGGTCCGAGCTGACGGCCGCCGCCCCCAGGCCCCCGATCAAAGCGGCACTACCCACCGTGTCGGTGGTCGCTTTGAACACCGCCTTGTTGCCCAGGATATGATCCATCACCCGGCCCCCGCGCGTGGTCGCCTGGAAATACACATCGTCAGTCGGGGCCACGGGATACGTCGCGCCGTTGATTTTAAGTTGGGCCGAGGCAACGGGGGAATTGGGAACGCGGAAGCGCAACTGCTCGCCATACTCGCCGGTTGCATATTTGGTCGGCCCCGGGCCAAACTCGAAAAAGAACAGGACATTGAACTCGGAGCGGTAAGGCGGGAGCGTCACGCCTCGGGCGACGGCTTGAGCCCGTTTGAAGGCATCCGAACCGTCTCCGGCCAGCTTGACCGTGGCCAGGCCGTCGAGGTATTCCGCCAGCACCCAGTCGCCCGCATACTCTTGCTTTTCGGTGTCCCCGTCTATCACCGCCGCGCTGCGGAAACAGGCGCGTGCGTTGTCCGCCTCGCCCTCCATCCAGTAAAGGATGCCGCGATAGATGTAGGCCATGCAGCGTTCGTATGGCTCGCCGATGAACGTCTTCTTTGCCTCGCCGGAGAAGTAGCCGCGGGCCTTGCGGGCATCCTTGTCATTGGCTCGCAGACCGCCAAGGGTCAGCAGCGCGTCATCCAGCATCCGGCGGGCCAGCGCGAAGTCGCCCTTGCGCAGGGCGGCCGCGGCGGTGCGATACGCCCAGAGCACCCGGTCGCGGGGAGGGCCATTGGCGATGGCGTTGGGCCCGTCCACCAGCAAATCGCCGGTGGGCGTAAAGGCCGGCTTGGGGGGCGTGCTGGCGCAGCCGAGAATGGCGCAGGCCAGCCAGACATACCCCAGCGTCAACAGGCGTCTGCTACCGGTAGGCGGCATCTTCCAGCCCCTGCTTCTTGATCTCCGCAAAATCCTCCCAGATGATGTCACTGGTCCGCGCGTCAATCAGTTGAAAGGAGTAGAGAACATAGTCGCTGGTGCCGGCGCTGGTGCGGGTGGTCATGCTTTGCAGCTTGCCCGTCAGAAAATAATCCGCCCCTCGGAACTCGACCCGGTTGGGGTCCGAGGTTGAAGTCACCTGGCCGGCCTGCTTGAGCTGCCGCTCGTTTTCGAGCGCCTTCATCTGTTCCCGTGCCAGGAAGGTGACCTTGCCCTGCGACTTGCTGTTGAGCAGAGCCCTAATCCGGGTCAGAAAAATATCCTTGTTAATCGGGAACCGGGTGTCGTTGACCACTGGTTCGAGCACAATGCGCGGCGTGCTCTGGGCAGTGGCGATTTGGGGGGTGGCGAGGATGCTGCGGGCCATTTTGTCGGTCACCGCCACCAAATCCTGGGATTCGACACCCGTGCCGGCCACGAAGCCGCGTTCATCGGGGCGCATTTCAGTGACGGGCACGCCGGAGGGGTTCTTCACTCCGCTGGAGGCGCACCCGGCGGTCAATCCGGCCGCCAGGATCAGCGTCAAAGAGATTCTGGAATCAAGGAGGTTCATAAAATAAGCGAATCAAAGGCCGGAGCCGGATTAAAGCGCAACTCCACGCGTCGCGCGTGCGAGCGCGCCGGGGTCTCCGGCTCTTTCTTGAAGCGTTGTCATTGCTCGACCGTAATATATTGGACGTTCGCCCGATGGCAATATTCGCCTAGGCGCCCGCCTCGGGGCTGCGGCCCGGCGGCGGGACCGGTTGCGCCGCGGGGGCTTTGGCCATGTGCCGGTGCACAAAGGTGTAATAAAGGCCGCCCAGCACCAGCACAAAACCGCCCAGCCAAAGCGAAATGCGGTGCAACTCGCCTTTCATCAGCTTCTCGTCCTGGCCCATTTTCACCCCAACATAACACAGCACCGCGCACCAGATGGCGGAACCCAGCAGCGTGTAGATCGAGTAGGACCGGAAGTCCATGCGAACGATGCCGGCGGGAATGCCGATCAAGTGGCGCACCACCGGCAGCAGGCGCGAAATGAAAATGCCCATCGAGCCGTAGTGGGCGGCCCAGCGTTCGGCTCCCTCAATTTTTTGAGGCGTGATGAACGCGTAACGGCCGTATTTCAGCAGGAGGGGGCGGCCGCCGAGCCGCGCCACCCAGTACATGACCGTCGCTCCCAGCCAGGACCCGAGCGTGCCGGCGAGGACGATGCCGGCCATGCTGAACCGGCCGCTGGTATGAGCCAGGTGCGCGGCGGGGGGAATGACCACTTCACTCGGCAGGGGAACGACCGAGCTTTCCACCGCCATCAGCAGCGCGATGAGGGGGTAGCCGCCGGTTTCCAGCGCGCCCAGATACCATTGGATCAAGGATTCGAACATGGGCGGCTGTTATACCCGAAATCAGAGAGGCTGCAAACGACTTTCCGGCAACCAACGCGGTTTTACGGGCCGCGGTCGGCGTGGCCCGTTAGGCGGCGATTTCCTGCGGCCCTTTCCCGCCATTGACCAGAAACAGCACGGCCATGCGCACGGCCAGGCCGTTGGTCACCTGCTCGAGGATGACCGAGCGCGGGCAATCGGCGATCTCGCTGTCAATTTCGACGCCGCGGTTGATGGGGCCGGGATGCATGATGAGCGCGTCGGGCTTGGTCCGGGCCAGCCGCTCCTTGTTCAGGCCGAAAAGGCTCGTGTATTCCCCCAGGCTTGGAAACATGGTCTTGCGCTGCCGCTCATGCTGGATGCGCAGCAGGTTGATGATGTCCGCGTCCCGGATGGCCTCCTCGACGTCATGCGTCACGCGCGCGCCCATTTGCTCGAACTCGCGCGGCACCAGTGTCGAGGGACCGCAGAAAGTGACGTTGGCCCCCAGTTTCGTCAGCGCCCACAGGTCGGAACGGGCCACCCGGCTGTAGAGAACATCCCCGAGGATGGTGATGTTCAGGCCGGCGATGCGCCCCTTCTTTTCGCGAATCGTGAAGGTGTCCAGCAGCGCCTGGGTCGGGTGCTCGTGGGCGCCGTCGCCGGCGTTGATGATGCTGGCGTCGAGCACGCGCGCCAGAAAATGGGGTGCGCCCGAGGCGCTGTGCCGGATGACGATAAAATCGGCGTTCAGCGCCTGGAGGTTGCGGGCGGTGTCCTTGAGCGTCTCGCCTTTTTTCAGGGACGAGGCTTCGGCGGTGAAATTGATGATATCGGCCGAGAGCCGCTGTTCGGAGAGCTGGAAACTGATCCGGGTCCGGGTGGACGGCTCGATGAAGAGGTTGACGACGGTCTTGCCCCGCAGGGCGGGCACCTTCTTGATTGCGCGCTCACCGACGGCTTTGAAGGCGCGCGCCGTGTCCAACACGGTGAGGATTTCGTCGGCAGTGAGCGATTCGATGTCCAGCAGGTGTTTGCGGTTCCAGCTCATGGCGGGCAGCAGGGGGGTGGAAGAGGAACGCGGAGAAACAGCGCGCCGGCCGGGGCACGGGTTTGACGACTGCCGGGGTTCCAGCCGCTGCGGTTCCTTTTCATGGGGTTTCTTTCTCGAGCACGACCTCATCCGCTTCGCCGGTCTCGGCGAGGTGGACGCGGACTTTTTCACTCTGGGCGGTGGGGAGGTTCTTGCCGACAAAATCGGCTTTGACGGGCAGCTCGCGATGGCCGCGGTCCACCAGCACGGCCAACTGAATGCGCTGCGGACGGCCGAAATCGTTGAGGGCATCCATGGCCGCGCGCGTGGTCCGGCCGCTGTAAAGCACATCATCCACCAGTACGACGGTTTTGCCGGTGACATCGAAGGGAATCACGGTGGGCTGCACCTCCGGCGCCACCCGCTGGTCCAGATCGTCGCGGTGCATGCTCACATCGAGCTTCCCCACCTGAACGTGGTGACCCCAGATCCCGGAGAGGAGGTGGCCGAGGCGTTGGGCGAGGGGCACGCCGCCGCGCTGAATGCCGACCAGCACCACATCGTTGCCCGCTTCGTTCCTTTCCGCGATTTCGTGGGCGATGCGTGTCAAGGCGCGCTGGATGGCCGGCGCGTTCAAAATAACGGTTCTTTCGGACATGAGATGATCACGGCCGACCCGGAAGCGACCAACCCGGCGGTCTTCCGAAATCCAGCCACACAAGCTTTGAATTCAAAACGGGGGAATGTAAACGGTAAAGCCAAGCCGAGGTCAAGCTCCGGCATCCGAAACCGAAGCCCGAATTGAAGAATTGGATTCACGATCCCTTGACCGCCTCGCCGGACGACCTTAAAGGAACAAAGAGGAGGGTTAGCGGTTGGCCGCTTGGCGGCTCTTCCGCCATTTGGCACGGTGCTTGATGATCCAATCGGTCAACGCCCGCTCAAAGCCGATATCTCGGCCCGCTTTTTCCGATTCGATCCACTTGTGCTTCAGAATCTCCTCCCGTTCCGCCTGAAATTCCCTGTAAAGCGAAGAGTTCTTCAGTAAATCATTGGCCGAGAGCTGCTCTTTCGATTCGTCAGACATAGTCGCGCTTTCAGTCATTCAGCGGCTTTAATGCTAGGCTCGGGATTTCCTGAATGACAATCCCAAAGTTCAGCGCCGGCGTAGCTAATTTTAACGACGTCAGGCCGGCGCCGGTTTCAAGCCGCCAATGCCCTGCTATTAATTTAGCACAGGTTTTGAATCTCAGCTTAAGGCAACTGCTCCCGAAGTTTCTCGCTTATATTTATAAAATATTGTGCCGGAGCAGCTTGAGGATCAGAAACCACAACCGGCAAGCCGCGGTCGCCCGCCTCTCGAATCTCCATGTATAACGGCACTTCCCCAAGGAAGGGGATCCCCTGACGCGCCGCTTCGCCCCGCCCTCCGCCGTGGCCGAAAATCTCCAGCCGCTCGCCATTCGGGGTGGTGAAATAGCTCATGTTTTCGATGATGCCGAGGATGGGGACGTTGACTTTCTGGAACATGGCGATGCCCTTGCGGACCACGCCCAGGGAAGCTTCCTGGGGGGTTGTGACAATGATCCCTCCGTCCAACGGCACGGTCTGGCAGAGCGAAAGCTGGGCATCGCCGGTTCCCGGCGGCAAATCCACGAGCAGAAAATCCAATTCGCCCCAGTCCACGGAGTGGATGAATTGCTGAATGGTTTTCATGATCAGCGGTCCCCGCCAGATCACCGGTTGATCGCCATCCAGAAGAAAACCCATGCTCATGAGTTTCACCCCAAAATTGGCCGGCGGCACCATTTTGTCCTCCGCGCTCAGCGTGGGCCGTTCGTGAATGCCCATCATGAGCGGAATGGTGGGGCCATAAATGTCGCAATCCAGCAGACCCACTTTCGCGCCCAGGTGCCGGAGTCCGCAGGCGAGATTGACCGAGACGGTTGATTTGCCAACCCCTCCCTTGCCGCTGGCCACCGCCACCACCCGCCGGATGCCGGGCACCCGATGCTGTTGCGCCCACGGGTTGGGACCCGCCGCCGGCCCGCCGCCGCCAGGGCTGCCGCCCGGGGACTGAACCTCGACCACAACCCTGGCCACGCCGGGCAGGGCTCGAAGGACGGCTTCGCTTTCTGCCTGGATTTGGCGGGCGACTTCCGGATTGGGGCTGGTGAGGTTCATCGTCACACGTAACTCTCCCCCGTGAATGGAAATCTGCTGCAGGAGACCGAATGAAACAATGTCCCGGCTGTAGCCGGGATACTTTACCGCTTTGAGGGCGCTCTTGATGGCATCTTCAGTTAACATTTGAGTTACCCATAATCGGCTCTCCGCGCCTCGTGTCAACCTTGCGGCTCAGGGAGCGACGCGAGCGCGGAAGTAGCCCTGATCGAGAGCAGTGGGAATGAAGTTCGTGACTGTTGGGGAACCCGTTGCCGGGAGAATGTTCGTGGCCACGGCGGTCCAGGTTGTCAGGTTGGATGAACATTCGAGGATGTAGGTCTCCTCCGGTTTGCCGGTGAGGGCGAGCCAGAGGGTTCCGCCGGCGGAGGGTGGGTTTTTCCATTCCAGTCGGGGCACGCGGCTGGACAGAGTCAGGCTGTCGAGTTTCAGGCCGGTGTTGCTGAAGACCTCCCAGGAGAGCATGGGGCCGGCGACGGCCATGAGGCCGTAATGGTAAAGGGAGTATTCGACGGTGAAGAGCGGCCAATAGGCGACGCGCTCGGTGTCGAGGGCGCCGCCGCCGCCGCCCACGACAAGGTAAACGACGCCATTGGTGACGCCGCGGTTGTAATTGTGGGCGTGGCCATTGATCACGAGGTCAACGTGGTATTGCTGAAAGAGTGGCACCCAATCGTTGCGCACCCAGGTTTCGCCCGTGTAACCGCCGCCGTTCCAGAGGTTGGCATAAGGCAGCTTGTGGAAACAAACCACGCGGAAGGCGGCGTTTTGGGTTTCAGGCCGGGCCAATTCGTTGGTCAGCCAGGCGTATTGTTCGGGGACTGAGCCGGTCGAGGCTTCGGTGTCGAGGAAGATGAATCGTGAGTTGCCGTAATCGAACGCGAACCAGGCTTCGTTGCCGGGCAGGGCGCTGTAAGCGTAACTGAAGGGGTATTCGCCATCGTGGTTGCCCCGGGCAAAGAGGGCGGGGCGAGTTTGGGCGAGGTTTTGGAACTCGAGCGGTTTGAACCAGTAATTATGCCAGTCGGCCAGCGAGTTGCCGTTGCTGGCCAGGTCCCCGGCCACACCCAGCCAGTCCACACCCTTGGCCGCCATGCTGCCGATCAATTGCTGGAAGACGCCCGGATTCTCCTGACTGTCGCCCCACCAGGCGACCGAGAAGGGGGTGTCCCGGCGCGGCGCGGTGCGGAAGGTGAAGGCGGGCGAGGCGGCCGCCCCACTGCGCACGCGATAGACGTAATGGGTCTCGGGGGACAGGCCGGTGAGGGTGGCGCGGTGGACGAAATGGGAGCTGTCAATCATCAAGGTTTCCACCTGGGTGAGGGTGTGCTCCAGCACATTGCTGCGTCCCCAGTCCACGGCGTGCAGGGCCAGGTTGCCGTCGGTTTCCCAAAACAGAGTCATGGCGTCCTGGCGATAGTCCTGCAAGAGCGGAAGCTTGGTGATCTGCGGCGTGACCAGTGGCCAGGCCCGTTGCAGGCGCACGCTCAATTCGTCGGCCATGCTGTCGTTGTCCGTGTCGCGCCGGTGCCGGCCGACGATTTCCACTCGCAGCCGGCGGGTTCCCGGCGGGATGAGGCCGGCGGCGGTGCGCCGGGTCC
>CAZVYG010000012.1:0-88244 GCA_964631605.1 uncultured Verrucomicrobiota bacterium | reverse complement strand
GTGCTGAAGAACAACGTGATTGTGGGCAGCGTCAACGCCAACAAGCGGCACTGGTACAAGGCTGGAAATCTGCTGGCTCGTGCTGACCGGGCGTGGCTGAGCCGTTTGATCACGCGCCGTGAAAAGCCGGAGAATTTCCAACAGGCCCTCCAGCGAAAGCCCGACGACATCAAGGTCGTCATTCAGTTCTCCGAGGTGTGATGAATTGAAATCGCGAAAAGTTTCCTGTGCGAACAGCTCCAACAACACCCGTTAGCTTGAAAGGTAGCCAATTATGAACGCTGTCATGCATTTTCTTCAGATAACGGTAGGCCCATTGATTCTCATCTTCACCGTGTCGAGCCTGGCAGCCATGGGCCTCCAGGTGAGAATGCCCGAAGTCAGGGTGGCGTTGCGGAACAAGAAATCCCTCGCCTTGATCTTCGTCTGGGGCTGGGTGGTGGGACCGGCCTTCGGCTATCTGATCACTCGGATTCTTCCGCTGGCCGAGCCCTACAAGGTCGTGATTCTGCTCGGCAGCCTGGCGCCCTGCGCGCCGTTCCTCGCCCAAATGGTGGGAAAAGCCCGCGGGGACTTGGGCTTCGCCGGAGCCCTCATACCGCTCGTCGCGGTGGGCACGGTGGCGTTGATGCCAGTCATAGGACCCTTGTTAGTCAAGGGAGTGACGATCAGCGCCTGGGCGCTCGCCAAACCGCTGCTGTTGACCATCCTCCTGCCGCTGGTGATCGGAGCGATGATCCGGCATTACGCCGACTCGGCGGCAACCCAGATGTACCCGGCAGTCAAAAAGTTTGCCCTGATCGCTACCTTACTGACGACCGCCTGGTGTCTTGTGATTTACGGCCGGTCAATGCTCAACACAGCCGGCGAATTTGCCCTCCTTTCACTCACCCTCTTCATGGTCGGGATGGCCCTGATGACTTATAACCTCAGCCTCGGCTTGAAACAAAGCCAGCGCAGCATCATGGCGCTGGGGCTGAGCACGCTGAACGGCGCCGCGCTTTTCGCGGCCACGTCAACCATTCCAAACGCGGATCCACGCATTGGGGCGATGACCATTATGTGGATTCTGGTGTCGATTCCCCTCGCCGCTCTTGGAACGAGAATATTTGCCAGCCAGGCGGATAAGGCCGGTGCCGGAGGCAAGGCGGCGAGCAACCCGCCCGTGGCGACCGTTTAGTGACAGGAGACGGACGATGACCACGCAGAAAGCATTCGAGATTCTGGTCCTTCTCTACACCGTGTCGAACATGGTGTCGATCGGCCTCGAGCTGAACCTGCGCGAAACACTGAAGTCGCTGCGCAGCGTCAGGTTGGTTTTGCTGACCCTCCTGTGGGGTTGGGTGGTTGGCCTGGCCTTTGCCCTTCTTCTCACGAAAGTCATTCCGCTGGCGGAGCCGCATGCCCTGGGGCTGCTCGTTGTCAGCCTGGCACCGGTCGCGCCCATGCTGTCGATTCTGGCGCGAAGAGCCCGCTCCGATATGGACTTCACGGCGGCCCTCATTCCGCTGGCGGTGGTCGCCACGGTGGCCCTGCTGCCCTTGATGACGCCGTGGCTGATGAAGGGTCTGACGCTGAACGTGTGGTCGTTGGCGAAACCGCTTCTCGTGTTGGTGTTGCTGCCGCTGGTCTTGTGCGCCGCGCTGAAGGTCTTCGCCACGCCGCTGGCGCAGAAGGTGTCGCCCTGGGTCAAGCGCCTCGCGGGAATCTCCACGCTGCTGTGCCTGAGCTTCGTCGTGGTGTTCAATTTCCAGGATATTCTTCGCACGGTGTGGAGCTATGCCATCGGCGCCGAGGCGCTCTTTCTTCTGGGCATCGCACTGGTGTCGTATTGGATTGGATTTGGCTTGAAACAAGGACAGCGCAGCGCCATGGCGCTGGCGATGGCCACGCGCAACGGGGCCCCCTTGTTGGCGGTCTATACCGCCTTTCCGGTCCAGGACCCGCGCATGCTGATGATGTTCCTGCTAACGGGGCCAGTGCCGGCGATCGTCGCGTTCCCCCTGGCGCGCTTCTTCGCTGCCCGGGCCGGCAAGACCGTTGCAGGAAGTGCGGCAGGACTTTCCATGCAGAGATCAAAATGAAACGGCAAACCATGAACAAGTCCATGAAATCAAAACTCAACCTTTTCCTGGCTGCTTGCGCTCTGCTGGTGTCGGTAGCCCAGGCCCAGAATGAATCGGGCTTGTACCGCCCGCTTACCCTCGCGCCCTCGGATGCGGCTGCCTCCAGTGCGTTGGCCAGTCACGTCTGGTCCTTCGCCGGCGAGAGCGATCGGGCGGAGGTCAACGCCACCTTTCTCCAGCCGTTCGTCTCCTTCACCACAAAGAAGGCCACCACCTTCACTCTGAACGCCGAGTCCACCTACGACTGGCACTTAAGATGAACATTCTCTCCAACATCCGCTGGCCGGTGCCGTTTGCGGGATTGCGCGGCGTCACCCTGGCCGACGTCCCGCGGGAAGTCTCGGCGGGCGTCACCCTGGCCGCCCTGATGATCCCGCTGAACATCGGCTACGCGCAGGTGGCCGGTCTGCCGCCCGCCGCCGGTCTCTATGCCGCGATCATTCCGCTGATCGTCTTCGCCCTGCTGGCCAGCTCGCGACACCTGGTGACGAGCCCCGACGCCTCCATGGCCACGCTGGTCGGGGCCGCGCTCGTCGCTTTCGCCGCGCCCGGAGACCCGCTTCGCTTGCAGTATGCCCTGGCGCTCGCCGTCATCTGCGCCGTGCTCTTTTTCGTTTTTTGGATCTTCCGGCTGGCGTTCCTCGCCAACTTTCTCTCCCGCGCCGTCATGGCGGGCTTCATCACCGGGCTGGGGGTCGAAGTGTTCACCAACCAGGTCAGAAAGATTCTGGCCGCTCCCCATGCGGGCGAAGCCGCAACGGGCCTGCTGGCGGCAGCCGAGCACCTCAAGGAAACCCTGGCGACCTCGGTGCAGACCGAGGGGTACTTCGTGGAGGTCCTGGCCCTGTTCCACTCCATTCCCCAGGCCAACCTCTACTCGGTGGCGATCGGGGTGGGCGCCTTCCTGATCGTCCGGCTCATGAAACGATACGCGCCCAAAGTCCCCGGCGCCTTGGTCGCCCTGGTGCTCTTGACGACCCTCGTCGCCATGCTCGACCTCCCGGCCAAGGGCGTCGGCGTGCTGGGCAATGCGATTCCCTCGGGGCTCCCGGCCCTGACCCTCCCCACGATTCCCCTGACGGACTATATCAAGCTCTTGCCGGGCGCCCTGGCCATTGTGGCCATTCTCCTGTGCGAAGGCCTGCTGGTGGTCCGGAGCTACAGCAACAAATACGGCTACAAGGCCGATGGCGACCAGATGTTGTTCGCTTACGGTGCCGCCAACCTGGCCGCCGGCTTCACCGGGTCCATCGTCACCGGCAACAGCCCCTCCCGCTCGGCCGCCATGGATGCCGCCGGCGCGCGCAGCCAGTTGCCGAGTTTGGTCGCCGCCGCGACCATCGCGGTGGTCATGCTCTTCTTTACCAAGCTGCTGGCCTTCCTGCCCAATGCCGCCCTCGCCGGAATTGTCGCCAATGCGGTGCTGTCGCTGATCGAAGTCCACGAATTCCGCGAGCTGTGGCGAATGCGCCGTTCGGAATTCTGGATCGCCACCGTCTGCCTGCTGAGCGTGCTGGCCCTGGGCCCCTTGCGCGCCGTCGTCATTGCCTTTCTTCTGTCCACGATTGACGTCATCCGGCGGGCGTCCCGTCCGGACACCACCGCCCTGGTGGAAGCGCCCGACGGCAGTCACTTCCTCCCCGCCGCGGGCGGGCAGGCCTCCGGTTCTTCCGGCCTGATGGTGTACCGTTTCGGCGCCCCGCTCTACTTCGCCAACGCGACCCTGTTCCTCGACGACGTCGAGCGCTTGGTCACTCAGTCGCCCACCCCGGTCCGCTGGTTCGTGCTGGATGCGCAGGCGATGGTGGACGTGGACACCACCGGCGCGGGGGTGCTGCGCCAGGCGATCACCCTGCTCAAGCAGCGGAACATCACCGTCGCCGTCAGCCGTGCCGACCGCTCCTTCCGCTCCTGGCTCGAGCGATACCACCTCATGGATTTGATTGACCCCGACCGATTCTACCCGACCAACCGGCACGCGGCGCAGGCGTTCCGCCAGTCTTCAGAGCGCCCGACCGCGGAACTGGATTCCAGCGCGAGGGAACCACGCGAGGGAGACGTCACCTGATGATGCCGCGTTCAGCATCAGGCCCGACGGGGCGCGACGCAGGTTCGAGCCACGGACAGCGCCGTCCACCGAACGCCATGAGAGCCATCCGCCGCCACAACTTCACCGCCGTCGCCCGGGTCTGCGCCCTGGCGGTGTGTTTGATCTGCCCGCTGGCGGTGCGGGCGCAGAGCGATGAGCCGCTCGACAACGAGTACCGGCTCACGTTCTTTCCCTATTACAGCATTGGCACCAACACGGCCGGCTTTGGCTACCTCGGTTACGTCCTCAACCCGGATAAGGATTTCCAGACTTACTACCTCGGCAAGGGCGTGAACCACTTCCTCACCCCCGCGGTTCAGTTGTGGGGCGGGCTGATCAGCACTTACACCGATGACGAGGCCAAGGATGACCAACTGGAGTTGCGGCCCTTCGCCGGGCTGAAGCTGTTCGTGCCGAACCAGATCAAGTGGAACATCTATAACTTCACCCGCTACGAGTATCGGGCCCTCCAGAATCTGGAAACCCATGACTGGAACAATTACAGCCGCCTCCGCACCCGGTTCGGTGTCGAGTTTCCGCTCGCCTCGCGCCAAAAGGCCTGGCAGCCGAAAACCTGGTATGCGCTGGCGGACGTCGAGCCCTACTACCGGTTCGACAAAAGCATCGTTGACCCATTTCGCGTGCGCGGCGGCCTCGCTTACATCCTCAGCGACCGTGTGCGCGTGGAGTTCATCTACCACGCCCAATTCACCCGCCCGAGCGGCAGCAGCGGTCTGGAATACACCGACAACATTTTCCGGCTCAACTTCAAACTCGCCCTGGACCGGAGAGTCCTGGGACGTGTGTTGAACGGCGGCGATGCGGATGATTGACGACCACGAGGAAACCTCATGCGCCCCCTGCCGCCGCCAAACAGATCGGCCCTGATGGCGGGCGGGCGTCGAGCAAGCCGAGCCGCTCCCCCGGCAATGGCTGACTGATTCGTGCTGCGCGCGGCATCGAATAACCGCCGGGGGGGCGGAGTCCAATCCTTCAGAAGAACCTTTGGCGAACCCAAACAGGCGAAGACCGTGCGATCGGGATCATCTCTGGACTTTTGTTCGGGCTGGCTGCTGGCGCTGCTGGTGCCGGCCTCGGCCGGGCTGGTAACTTCCGCCTCGGGGGAAATCCCGGCGGAAGACCTGCTCGAGGGGCTCCCCGCTGTAACGGTCCAGGAGCGGGTTGCCACCGATCCAGCGTCGGCCCCCAGGCCCGAGGCCCGACTCTCTGCCTGGCTGGCCGAACTGATCAAACTTGCGGACCGTGGGCTGGATGATTCGGTCCTGCTGCCGTTTGTCGCGAATACGGAAGGGACCTTTAATCTGACCCCCGACCAGATCATCTGGCTGAGCGGCCGGGGCGTTTCCAGCGCGGTCATCAACGCCATGCTGCTGCATGACCAGGAGCTCAACACCGGCATGCGCGAGCTTCGAGCCACCACGGTGCCGGTGCCGGGCCCGCTCCTGCCTCTGCCGGCATCGTCCAGCGGGACCGCCGCTTCGGGGTCCGCCCCCGCGCCGGCGGCGGCGCGCGAACGCGGGTCCATCATCGTTCGAGACCCTTCGCCCGACGAACGCGCTGTTTCCGATCAAGTTCATGAAACGGTTCAGGCCCCCCGCCCGACTTCGCCAGCCGAAGACCCCGGCCGGCCGTCCCGGGCTGATGCTGACAAAAAAACCTACCGCGTCCGGGCCCCCCATGCCGTCCCGTTAACCGACACGCTGGTGGTGTATCGCTGCGAGCCGCGCGTGCCCAATCTCCTCATCATCGCCGGCCCGCCATAAGCGCCCACACAAGCCGCCTGCCGCCCGTTCATGCGGTCCTGGTGTGCCAAAAGGAACTCTTGGCAGCAGCGGGGGACGCCAGGGTTTTCGCTTTGCATAAAAATAAATCAAAATACTTCTTGCCATTCCGTGGAAATGGTGCAGATTGCCCGCGTCTGACAGATAGCTTGTAGCTTCCAGCACGTGGTAAATCCTCAGGTGAACTTCGTTCAGTGATGGTTTGAAACCCGACGATCGGGAACAGTATGGAGATGACAGGGTAGGACTAAGGACAATTGTAACATCACATGAACACGAAACTATTCGTTGGGAACCTCTCGTTCAACACCACCGAAAACGACCTGCACGACGCCTTCGCGGCGCACGGCACCGTCACTGAGGCCAACCTCATGACCGACCGCAGCACCGGCCGCCCCCGCGGCTTTGGCTTCGTCACAATGGCTTCCTCCGAGGAAGCTCAGAAGGCGATTGACGCGCTGAACGGCGCGCTGGTGGACGGCCGCAACCTCACCGTCAATGAAGCCCGCCCGAAGGAAGAGCGCACCGGCGGCGGCTTCCGCGGCGGACGGGCCCGCACGGGCCAAAGCCGACGCTACTAAGCTCAGGTTTTTCGCAACGCGGCGCGGGACTCAAGGTCCCGCGCCTTTTTGCTGCCCGCGTCAGAGAACTTTCCTGAAGGTGGCCGGCCTGCGGGGCTGGGGCGGCACCCGACCCAATAAACTGCTTGCGGTTGATATCAGGGTCTTGGCGCCTCACGGCACCACGGCTTTCAAGCGGTAAAACCGGGCGCCGTTGGTGGCGCCGCCAATGTCCGTAAAGCTGTTTGTCACCAGGCCTACTCCTGGAATTTCCACCGGGCTGCTCAGGTCGCTAAACCCGCCGGAGAGGCTCGATGCCTTCTGCACCGTGTTGGTTCTTCCCCCCGCCGTCAGCCACTTGACGAGAATGTTGTCGCCCTGGCCGGTGACGCTCAGAATCCGGTAGGGCCCCACCGCGTAATCCGCCAGGTCGTAATGATTGTTGCCGTCATTGTCCAAGCCCAGGAAATCACCGACCGACCAGTTTTCGTTGGTGTTGGACAAAAGCACGTCGTTGGCCGGGTTCCTCACCTTGGTATCCGCGGTTCCGTAGTAGGTTGGTTTGGTCGTTTCGGGGGGCGGCGGCCCATCATTCGAGTGACAGCCCTGACAGGAGGTCACGCCGTTAACCAGGTGATGCTTGCGCAACCCCACCGGCTCGTGGCACCCCGAGCAACCGATGGGCGGGTTGTTGCCTGTGCCGTTCGAGCTGGCAATGGCCACGGGGAAACGCGTCGAACTGTCTCCAGTGTGGCAAAGGTTGCAGGAGCTGCCCATCCAACTGGCGTTCCGGTGCATGTCATGGTTGTTGTTGTTCGGGAACACCGTCCCTTTCGTGCTGGTCGAGCCGCGAAAATTCCCGTGGCAGGCATAGCACATTCCCGTCCCGGTATCCGGATCCGAATAATACTCATAAGCCCAGGCCGTCGGGTTCATTGACACCAGCGCCAGGACCGCGCCCACGCTGGCGCTCATCAGACGTTGAACAGTTGGGAAACAGGTTTGCTTTTTCATAGTTCAAGCATAGTTCAAGTTTTGCACTTGGCCTTTTTTGGCCTTACGGACAACAATTTCGACATGAGCCACGCTTCTGGCTTTTCATATTTTGGCTTATGCTCGCCCTTGATTGTATGGGGGATTTCCCTAATAAGTAATGCAAGTATGCTTCATGAGCAGTTTGACTTACAACCCGCCCGCTCTCCGAGGACCGCATGCCAGCCCGGCGGCGGCCGATTCCGGCTGGTCGCGGCGGGCGTTGACCCCGCCCGGTTTTGGTTTGCGCTTTGGGCTTGCCGGGGGAATGCTGGAAGTATGGTTGGCAAAAGAGACCGTCGCGGCAGAATTCGATTCGGCCTTGCGCTGGGGCTATCGTTAGCCGCCCTGGGCGGCAGCGCCGCTGCCGAGTGGCCCATGTTTCGCGGCGATCCTGCCCTCCGCGGCATTGCCGCCGGCTCGCTGCCGGACACGCTGGTGCTCAAGTGGACGTTCGCCACGGGCGGACCGGTGAAGTCCTCGGCTGCCATCAGCCAGGGCCGGGTCTTTATCGGCTCGGACGACAAAAGCCTGTACGCCTTGAATCTTGCCGACGGGAAGACGGTCTGGAAGTTTCCGACCGGCGGGGAGGTTGAGTCGGCGCCGCTGGTCCTCGAAGACCGGGTATTTGTCGGGTCCGGGGACGGCTTCCTCTACGCCGTGGAGGCCGGGACTGGAAAGCTGATTTGGAAGTTCGAGACCGGCGACCGGATTCTGGGGGCGCCGAACTGGGCGCGGGTGAACGGACGCGCCTGCGTGCTGGCCGGGAGTTACGACTTCAAGCTGTATTGCCTCGACGCCGCGACGGGTCAAAGCAATTGGGTTTATGAAACCAGCAATTACATCAACGGCACGCCGGCCGTGGCGGAAGGTCAGACGGTTTTCGGCGGCTGCGACGGCTTGCTGCACGTGATTGGTCTGAAGGATGGCCAACAGGTCAAAGAGATCGAAGCGGGCGCCTATATTGCGGCCTCGGCTGCCCTGGCTGATGGCCGCGCCTATTTCGGGCAGTATGAAAACCAGTTTCTTTGCGTTGACCTGAAACAAGGCGCCAAGGTTTGGACCTTCAAAGACCGTAGTTTCCCCTATTTCTCCTCCCCCGCCGTCACCACGGATCGGGTGATCTTCGGCTGCCGCGACAAACGGCTCCACTGCGTCAACCGCGCCGATGGCAAACCGGTCTGGGCTTTTTCCACCCGCGGCAAGGTGGACAGCTCGCCGGCGGTCTGCGGGGATAAAGTCGTGGTGGGGTCCGACGATGGGCGCTTGTACGTGGTGGGACTGGACAAAGGGCAGGAACTCTGGTCTTACGAAATGGGGCGGCCGATCAGCAGCTCCCCCGCTGTCGCGGAGGGTCGCATCGTGGTCGGCTGCGAAGACGGCAAAGTGTATTGTTTTGGCGCGGGGCAATAGGCTCCGCGAGGGTCGTTATGCGCCTCATTCAGCTCACCCCTGGCGCGGGCGCGATGTATTGCGGCAACTGCCTGCGCGACAACGCGCTGGTGGCCGCCTGGCGCAGGCTTGGACACGAGGCGTTGATGGTGCCGCTTTACCTGCCCATCACGCTGGATGAACCGGACCAAAGCGCGGGGACACCCATCTTTTTCGGCGGCATTAGCGTCTATCTGCGCCAGAAATCCGCTCTGTTCCGCAACGCTCCCGCCTGGATGCACGATCTGCTTGCCTCGCCCCGCCTGCTCAAGTGGGCCGGCGGGCGCGCGGCCAAAACCCGCCCCACCGATTTGGGCGAACTGACCGAGTCCATGCTGCGGGGCGAGGAGGGGCACCAGGCGGCAGATTTGGAGCAATTGCTTGGCTGGCTGCGGCGCCAACCGCGGCCGGACGTCATCTGCCTATCCAACGCGCTGCTGGTCGGCCTGGCCCGGCGCCTCCGCACCGAGTTGCACGCGCCCGTCGCCTGCATGCTCCAGGGCGAGGATTGGTTCCTCGACGCGCTTCCAGAACCCTATCGGAACCGCTGCTGGCGGATTGTGGCTGAGCGCGCCGCCGAGCTGGACCAACTGATCGCGCCCAGCCGGTATTTTGCCGCGCTGATGCGCCGGCGCCTCGGCCTGCCCGAGACCGCGATTGCCGTGGTCCCCAACGGAATCCAGCTCGAGTCCTACGATGCCCCCCCGGGCCCGCCGCCCAATCCTCCGGTTCTGGGTTTCTTTGCGCGGATGTGCCGCGAGAAAGGCCTGCACTTGCTCGTTGCAGCTTATAACCGGATCCGCCGGCGAGGGCGGTTCCCGACCTTGCGGCTGCGGGTCGGCGGAAGCTGCGGCCCGGCCGACCAGCCGCTGGTCGAGGAGCTCAAGAAGCAATTGGCCGCGGAGGGTCTCCTGGAGTCCGTCGAGTTTCATCCCAACCTGGATCATGCCGGCAAGGTCGCGTTCCTTCGATCGCTTTCGGTCTTCTCCGTTCCCGCAGGTTACGGGGAAGCCTTTGGGCTTTATGTGATCGAAGCGCTGGCGGCGGGTGTCCCGGTGGTCCAGCCGCGGTCCGGAGCCTTCCCGGAGCTGGTGGAAAGCACCGGCGGCGGCCTGCTCTGCGCGCCGGAGGATCCCGAAGCGCTGGCGGAGGGGATCGAACAAGTCCTGGCCGAGCCGGACCAGGGCCGCGCGCGGGGCGCCGCGGGCCGGCAGGCGGTGCTGACAGGTTTCAGCTCCGACGCCATGGCGCGGGGCATGTTGCGCGCCCTGCCCTGCGGGGCTCAAGCAACGGTCTCCAAGCCCCCGATCGTGAAGTAGAAAGTCGCCCCTCGGTCCGGCTGCGACTCGGCCCAAACCCGACCTCCGTGTTTGCGGATGATCAGGTCCACGATCGCCAGCCCCACGCCGGTGCCTTCAAACTGCGAGGGGGGATGCAGCCGCTGAAAGACCCCAAAGAGCTTGTCAGCGTGTTTCATGTCGAAGCCCACGCCGTTGTCCCGGACGAAAATGGCCGTGGCGCCGTTCACCCGGCAGCAGCCGATCTCGATGACAGCGGGCGACCGGGGACGGGAGTATTTCAGCGCATTGCTGAGGAGGTTGGCGAAGACCTGTTTCATCAGTCCGGGATCGCAGTTGGCGGTGGGCAATGGAGCCATTCGCCACTCGATGTTCCGGTCGCCGGTCTCGGAAGCCAGCTCCTGCCGGGCCTGGCTGACAATCACGTCCAGTGGCACAGGACAGCGGGTCACCTCCTGCCGGCCCAGGCGCGACAAATGCAGAAGATTGTCCAGCAAACGGCTCATGCTGCGGACACTCTGCCGGATGGTGGCCAGGTGGCCCCGGGCTTCCGGCGGCAAAGCGCCGCCATGGTCCGCCTCGAGCATCTGGCTGAAGGTTTCGATGTGCCGCAGCGGAGCGCGCAAGTCGTGCGCCACCGAGTAGGCGAAGGACTCGAGCTCGCGATTCGCTGTGGTCAATTCCGCCGTCCGCTCCGCCACGCGCTGTTCCAACTCGAGGTTCAGATTCCGAATCTGCCGCTCGGCCGCCTGGCGCTCGGTGATATCCCTTAGAATCACAGTAAACAGCCTTTGCCCCGCCACCTCGGTCTGGGAGATCGAAGCCTCGATGGGGAATTCTTCGCCGTCGGCCCGCACCGCCGACAAGGGCTGCAGATGGCCGAGGGCGCGCGCCGTGACGCCGGTTCGGCCAAAGGTTTCGATGTGGCCGCGGTGGGCCTGCCGATAGCGCGCCGGGATGAACCGGTCCAACGGGCTTCCGATCGCCTCGGCGGCGGAACAACGAAACATTCGCTCCGCGGCGGCGTTGAACAGCACGATCCTCTGGCTGGCATCCACGCTGAGGATGGCATCCATCGCCGAGTCAATGATTCCCGCCACGCGCACCCGGCTCTCGCGCAGCCTTCGAGCAATCACCCAAATCGCGGAACCGCCCGCCAACGTCATCACCAGGATGATCCCGGCGTAAGTGCCAAGCCGTTCCACCGTCTGCCACCCACCCGCCTCGCGATGGAGGAGCTCGTGAACCAGAACCAGCGGGACGGCCGGCAGCAACAGCCCGAGGCTTGCCACCAACGCCATGACCAGTCGCTGTTTCTTCAAAAACACGTTCCAAATCCTCTTGGGCGCCCGCCTCGTGATGCGACCGCAAAGCATCGCGCCGCCACTGCCTGCCTCATCGGGCAGCATCACGGATCGCGGTACAGCAGAACCCCTTCGCCCGGCGTTGACTATGGGGTTTACAACCTATGGACATTGACAGCGCTTCCGGCTCGGCTACACTCCGACCTTACTATGAGATTCGGCATTAACACCTTCCTTTTCTTCTCCCCTTTCACCACCAAAAGCACGGGCTGGTTCAAGCGTTTCAAACAGTGGGGATTCGACTCCGTCGAGCTGCCGGTCGAGGACCCGTCCCACATTGATGCCGCCCGCGTGAAAGCCGAGCTGGATCGGCACGGCCTGGTTTGCGGCTCCCTGTGCGTTGTCACCGCCGCCGGCCGGGATTTGCGCGGCACGCCCCGCGAACAGAAAATCGGGATGGATTACTTCCGGGCCCTCATTGACCAGATGGTGATCCTGGATTGCCCCTCCTTGATCGGGCCGGTGTATTCGGTCGTGGGCCGGGCCGAAGCGGTGCCGCAATCCGAATATCGTCAACAATGGAAAACGGTGGTCCGGAATCTGAAGGCGCTCACCCGTTACGCCGAGGACCGCGGCAAGCAAATCTGCCTCGAGCCGTTGAACCGCTTTGAAACCGATTTCATCAATACCTGCGACCAGGCGCTGCAAATGATCGAGGACGTTGGCAGCCCGGCCCTCAAAGTGCTCCTCGATACCTTCCACATGAACATCGAGGAAAAAAACCAGGCGGCTGCCATCCGCAAGGCGGGCAAGCGGCTCGGCCATTTCCACGCCTGCGGCTGCGACCGCGGCACCCCCGGCAACGACCATATTGACTGGCCGGCCATTGCCCAGGCGCTTAAAGACATCCGCTACCAGGGCGACATCGTCATCGAGTCCTTCACGACGGACGTCAAGGTCATCGCCCGTGCCGCTTCGATCTGGCGCCAAATCGAGCCCTCGCAGGAGGAAATCGCGCTCAAAGGCCTCAAACTCTTGCGCAAACTGTTTGGCCCGGTGCGAGTCGGCGCCAAAGAAGCAAGGTCGCGTGGGAGATGACCCGCGACCCCGCTTCCCCGTCCCGCTGCAAGCAACGTCTGGATCGAAAATGAAACCTCTCTTTTGTTTGGCCGTCGCCGTTCTGGTTGTTGGATTCCAATCGGGCGCTGCCAGTTCAGCGCTGGCGCAAACCGGCTCCGAGCGTGCCGCCAGTCCGCGCCCCGAGACCGGATTTGAAAGCATCTTCAACGGCCGCGACCTCACCGGCTGGGACGGCCAGCCCGGTCTTTGGTCGGTGGAGAAGGGGGCCATCGTGGGCCGGACCTCGGCGGAGGCGCCCATCAAAGTCAACACCTTTCTGATCTGGACAAACGGCACGGTGGCCGACTTCGAGTTGCGGTGCGACTACCGGGTGGTGCCGCTGAACGCCGAGGGTCGCGCCAACTCCGGCATCCAGTATCGCAGCCGCGTGCTGGACCCCACCCAGCGCGTGGTCGGCGGCTACCAGGCGGATATCGAAGCCGGCACCAATTACACCGGCATCCTGTACGAGGAACGCATGACGCGCGGCATCATGGCTCTGCGCGGAGAAAAGGTGGTGTGGACGCCGGAGGATCGGAAAAAAGTCACCGGCTCTGTCGGCACTGCGCGCGAAATCCAGGCCGGCATTCGCCAGGGAGACTGGAACGAATACGTCATCATCGCGCGGGGCAATCATTTGCAGCACTTTGTCAATGGCCGGCAGACCGTGGATGTGACCGACGAATGCGAAGCCACGGCGGCCAGGGAGGGCGTGCTGGCGCTGCAACTGCATGTGGGCCCGCCCATGGAAGTCTCCTTCAAAAACATCCGCCTCCGGCGCCTCGGCCCCTGAAGCGGAAAGGCGTTCTTACCAATCCGCGCGCCGGCCTACGGATGTTCGCAGGGTGCCGCCTGTCCGTCGGTGACCTCGGCCGCTGGCAGTGAGTCTTCCCAAACCTTCACCGGTTCGTAAAAGGTGTCCCGTTGAACCGGCGTTCGCCCGGCTTCGCGAATCGCTTTGACCATGGCGGCCTCGGTCTGGAGCTGGGGCGTCGCCGCGCCGGCCATGTGGAAGATATGCTCCTCCAGGATCGTGCCGTGGAGGTCGTCGGCGCCATAACTCAGGGCGACCTGGGCCAGCTTCAGCCCCATCCCCACCCAGTAGGCGGTGATGTGGTCGAAGTTGTCGAGGTAAATGCGGCTGACGGCAATGGTCCGGAGCGCGTCGTAGCCCGTGGGCGGGTGGGAGACGGGAATGCGATTGTTCTCGGGTTGGTACGGCAGCGGCACGAAGCCCACAAAACCGCGGGTTTCATCCTGCAGCTCGCGCAGCCGGCGCAGGTGGTCCACCCGGTCCGCCAGCGTCTCGACATGGCCATAAAGCATGGTGCAGGTGCTGCGCCCCCCGAGCCGGTGCCACTTCCGGTGCACGTCCAGATACTCCTCGGCCGACTCCTTGCCCAAAGCGATTGCCGAGCGAACCTCCTTGCGGAATATTTCCGCCCCGCCGCCGGTGAGGGAATCCAGGCCGGCGGCTTTCAGCTCCCGCAGGGTGTCGTCCACCGACTTCCGGCCCAGCCACGCCAGGTGCAAAATTTCGATCGCGGTAAAACACTTGAGCTGCAGCCGCCCGTCCAGCGCCCGGAGCGCCCGAAGCATTTCGAGGTAGTAATCGAACGGCAGCGACGGATGCAGGCCGCCGACGATGTGCAACTCGGTGATGCCCAGCCGCAGCGCCTCGCGCGCCTTCTGCACGATCTCCTCAATCGAAAGCTGAAAGCCGTCCGCATCCCGCTTCTTGCGGGCGAACGAACAAAACTGGCAGCTCAGAATGCAGTAGTTGGAATAATTGATGTAGCGGTTGAGAATATAACTGGCGCGATTGCCGACCCGCCGCTGCCGGGCGAGGTCTGCAATCGCGCCCACCGCGTTGAGGTCCTTGCTCTCGAAAAGCCGGAGCGCGTCAGCGTCGGAAATCCGTTCGCCGGCGGCGGTCTTTTCGTAAAGGTCGCGCAGGTCGCTGCGCCGCACAAAATAATGCACAGCTTACGATTAACAAACCCGCGCGATTTGGCAAATGCCAACGCGGGTTCAGATGAACTCGTTGATGATGTTCTCGAGCAGCTCCTGCCGTCCGCTGGTGTTGGGCGTGATATCGCCGCGCTTGAGCATGTAGGCCTCGAGGTCTTTGAAGCTGGCCTTGCCGGCTTCGATTCTTGCCCCAATGCCCGTGTCCCACGAGGCATACCGCTGCCGGATGAATTCCGCCAACCGCCCGTCTTTCCGAATGGCGGCCGCGATCTTCAGCCCCCGGGCAAAGGCGTCCATCCCCCCGATGTGCGCGTAGAACAGGTCCACCGGCTCAAAACTCTCGCGCCGCACCTTGGCGTCGAAGTTGGTTCCGCCCGTGGTGAACCCCCCCATGTGCAGGATGGACAGCATGATTTCGGTCGTAAGATAAATGTTGGTGGGGAACTGGTCGGTGTCCCAGCCCAGCAACAGGTCGCCGGTGTTGGCGTCAATGGACCCCAGCGCGCCGGCGGCGATGGCCACTTCCATCTCATGCTGCATGGTGTGCCCGGCCAGCGTCGCATGGTTGGTTTCCAGGTTGAGTTTGAAGTCCTTTAACAGGTCGTACTCCCGCAAAAAGTTCAGGCAGGCCGCCGCATCCGAATCATACTGGTGCTTGGTGGGTTCCTTGGGTTTGGGCTCGATATAGAACTGGCCTTTGAACCCGATGGCTTTCTTGTGAGCCACCGCCAGGTGCAGAAACCGGCCCAGGTGCTCCATCTCCCGTTTCAAGTCCGTGTTCCAAAGCGTCGAATACCCTTCGCGTCCGCCCCAGAAAACGTAGCCTTCGCCCTTGAGTTCGTGGGTGACTTCGATCGCTTTCTTGACCTGTGCCGCCGCATACGCAAAAACATCCGCGTTGCAGCTCGTCGCCGCCCCGTGCACATAGCGCGGATGCGCAAACAGGCACGCCGTCCCCCACAGCAGCTTCACGCCGGTGCGCTGCTGCTCCTGCTTGAGAACCTTGACGATGGCGTCAAGGTTGCGATTGGTCTCCCGCAGATTGCGGCCCTCGGGCGCCACGTCGCGGTCGTGGAAAGCGTAAAACGGCGCCCCGAGCTTCTCGAGAAACTCGAACGCGACCCGCACCCGCGTTTCCGCCATTTTCATGGAATTGGTTCCGTCCTCCCACGGGCGCAGCGCCGTCCCAACCCCGAACATGTCGGCCAGTTGTCCCCGGATCGTGTGCCAGTAGGTCACCGAAAAGCGCAGGTGGTCCTTCATGGTCTTGCCCTCCACCAGCTCGTCGGGATTGTAGTGCTTGAAGGCCAGCGGATTACGCGAATTCGGCCCTTCGTATTGAATCTTCGGAATGTCGGAAAAGAATGCTTTGGTCGCTTTTTTCATAGGTTGCACAAAGTTTGCCCGAAGAGCCTAAAGACGTGAATTGCCGAGGGCAAGCCGCGACTTTTTAAAAAGCCCCGACTTTTTAACCTCCACGGGCTGGGGGCCATTTGGCCGTCAACCTGGCCGCCGTCCTTCAGTTTGACGCGGCGCGGCACGTGCAAAACCGAGAAAAACAGCTTGACACGAGGGCTTCCACTAGATAGCATTGGGGTATCAGTACGAGCCTATGAAAAATAAAACCCTATTCGCTATGGTGTGCGGCTTTGCCTTGGCAGGCGGCACCCTTCAAGCCCAGATTCTCTACTCCGATAATTTCGACGCGGGCACGAGCGCCAGCGGCTGGACGGCAGTTCTGTCGGGCAGTGATGCTTTTGCCGATTTCGCGTTTGATTACAGCACCTTGGGCATCCCCCCAGCCCCCCGATCTTCCGGCAGCACCATTGGCATGCGGTTTCTCGTCAACCAGTCCGCGGGCGTTTTTCAAGGCATTTCCGCCAGCCCGAATAACCAGGGTTTTACGGATTTCATTTTGCGATTCGATATGTGGCTCAATTACAACGGGCCTCTGAATGGGGGCGGGAGCGGTTCTACTCAGGTGGGCAGTTTTGGCTGGGGCACCTCAGGAGCCAGCGCCCAATGGGCGGGGGCCTCCTCCAGCATTATGTTCGGTGCCACAGGCGATGGTGGCAGTTCCCAAGATTATCGCGTTTATCGCGACAATACCCACTTGGCTCCCAGCACTGGAGTCTATGCCGCCGGAACCAGCACCTCGCCTGATGCGCGCAATAATACCCATCCCTATTACACCGCGCTGTTCGGCGGGGAAACCGCCCCGGCCGCTCAACTGGCTCTGTATCCAGGACAGACCGGAGCTACCTTTGACGGCGCTCTAGGGTTCGCTTGGCGTGATGTGGAGATCGTCAAGAATGGGGATACGCTTACATGGAGCATTGATGGGAATCTGATCGCAACGGTATCGGCAGCGGGCGCAACGTTGAGCGGCAACAACATCTTCTTCGGACAGTTCGATATAAACACGACCAGTTCCACGGATGTGAACGATTTCCTCATCACCTCGATTTATGATAATATCACGGTGTCGGTCATTCCGGAACCGTCGAGCGCTCTGCTGGTCTTGGTGGGTCTGGGCGGGTTCCTGTTGCGGCGCAGAGCATAAGACTTCAGACCGATTGAAAGCTTTAACAAGCCGCCCGGTGTGTTGGGCGGCTTTTTTTATGGTCAGATTCCTGGGGCCACTCCAAGGAGTTCCCGTGTTTTGGCGGCCAGGTCGGGGTGGCGCATCAGGGATTCGCCCACGAGCATGGCTTGGGCGCCGCAGCGGGCCAGGCGCTCGACATCAGCCCGCGTATGGATGCCGCTTTCGGCGACCAACAATGGCGGGCGGCCTGTCGAGGACCGCTGGCGGGCGCGCAGCCGGGCAGCCAGCCGTTCGGTGGTCGCCAGGTCCACCTTGAAGGTTTTCAGGTCGCGATTGTTCACGCCGATCAGTTCGGCTTCGATCGCCAGCGCCCGGTCCAACTCCCCTTCGTCATGCACCTCGACCAAGGCGGCCAGCCCCGCCTCGGAGGCGAGGCGGTGAAACCCTGCGAGCTCTCCGTCGGACAGAATCGCCACGATCAGCAGAATGGCATCCGCCCCGCAGCGCGCGGCCTCGATAATCTGGCGTTCGTCAATGATGAAGTCCTTCCGCAGCAGGGGCAGGCTCACCGCCTGGCGAATGGCCTGCAGGTATTCGTTCGACCCCTGAAAAAACTTCTCGTCGGTCAGCACCGAGAGACAACTGGCGCCCGCCGCCTCATATTCCCGGGCGATACGAACGGGGTCGAAATCGGGGCGGATGATGCCGGCGGACGGGGATGCTTTCTTGACTTCGGCAATGAGCGCAAGCGGCCCCGCTTGGGGCGCGCGCAAAGCGGCGGCAAAGTCGCGCCGCGGGCCGCGGGTGTCGAGGACCCGCCGCAGCAGGGCGGCGGAGACGGGTTCGGCGGGCAGGCGCGCCACTTCGCGGCGCTTCTGTTCGACAATGGTGTCGAGAATATTCACAACCAATTCAGGCGGGGCGGGCCGGGTTGGGCGCTCCGGCAGTTTTACTCTTCTTCATCCTTGATGCCCTGCATGCGCCGGGTGGGGCATCCCGCCCGCAACCAGCCGTTGACGAACGGATCGAGATCGCCATCCATGACCGCCTGGACGTTGCTGGTCTCTACCCCGGTGCGCAGGTCCTTGACCATCCGGTAGGGCTGAAAGACGTAGCTGCGGATCTGGTTGCCCCAGCTTATGCTGCCTTTTTCCCCATAAAACCGCTCCATTTCGGCTTTTTGCGCGTCGAGGCGCTGCGCGTAGAGCTTGGATAGCAACAGTTTCATGGCGGTGGCCCGGTTCTGGTGCTGCGAGCGCTGGCTCTGCGAAGCCGCCACAATCCCCGTCGGCAAGTGGGTGATGCGCACCGCGGTTTCGACTTTATTAACGTTTTGACCCCCTTTGCCCCCGGAACGGTAGGTGTCCACCTTGAGCTCGCTCGGCGGGATGGCGATTTCCTCCGAAGTCTCCTCCAGCTCGGCAATCACGTCCACGCTGGCAAAGCTGGTGTGGCGCCGTTTGTTGGCGTCGAACGGCGAGATGCGCACCAGCCGGTGCACCCCGCGTTCGGCCTTGGCAAATCCATACGCATTCTCGCCCTGGATCACGAGGGTCGCGCTCTTGATGCCGGCGGTTTCACCAGGCAGCACATCGTTCAGTTCCACGTCCCAGCCCCGCGACTCCGCCCAGCGCTGATACATCCGCAACAGCATGTTGGCCCAATCGCAGGACTCGGTCCCCCCCGCCCCGGCGTTGATGCTCAGGATGCAATTGTTCCGGTCATGCGGGCCGTTCAGGAACACTTTCAGTTCGAGCGCCTCGAGGTCCTTGTAAAACCGCGCCAGGTCCCGCTGCAGGTCCTGCTGAATCCGCCCCTGCTCGGCCTCCGGCTCGGCTTCGCCCAGTTCGATCATCACGCGAAAGTCGTCCAGCTCTTTTTCCGCCTTGAGCAATGGCTCGATCCGCCCCCGCAGGGAGTTCGCCTCCTCAATGAGCTTCTGTGCCTGTTCCCGGTTGTTCCAGAAGGTCTCCTGCGCCATCAGCGCATCAATCTCCGCCAGCCGTTTCTGCGCGCCCGGTACGTCAAAGAAACCTCCGCAGGTGCGCAAGCTTGTCCGCGGCGGGCGTCAATCCGGCTCGAATCGTATCAAACATCAGCCGAATTTACGCCGCGCCCTCCGCAGCGGCAATCCGGAACTTGGGCATTGCGGCCATTTCCCGATTGACGCAGACCGCTCGCCCCTGGCCGGCGCAGGCCATGACCAGGCCAGGTCCAAGGACCGCCCCGGAAACGGTCGGAGCCCGCGGTCCACGGCTCAGGGCAGGCTCACGCCGACGCGGTAGAATTTCCCAGGCAAAGTGTTGGTGTCCGTGAGCACGGTCCATGCGCTCGCCGGCCGGACGTTCTGTTGGTCGGGTACGCTGGCCCACGCGCCGGCGGCCAGATTGGTGCAGTAATAGAGGCTGTATTGCCGGTTGGTCGAGCTGGCGAAGCCGAGGGTCGCCAAGGGGGATTGGCTCACGGCTTGGATGTGGAAAAAGGAAAGGGCGTTCGTGGGGTCGGTGTCAGCCACGTACTCGGCCCCGGTGGTGGCGGCGTCGAGATCAGGGTCGCCAGCCGCGAGGTCCGCGGCGACGGGACTGAGCCCAAAATGCCAGCACCAGCCATCCGGGATGCCGTCGCCGTTGGAATCAGCCGAGGGCAGCAGGAACTCGCAGGCGCCGAGGTCCAAGCCGGGGCCGTTGGCGCCGTCGCCGTCCAGCGGGCGGGGGGTGCCGTCCCAATCAAAACTGAGGAACTCGGCCAGGTTGGTGCCCAGGGGACTCTGGTCGGCGCCGGCGTCAATACACGGGGACCCAGCGGCCAGGTGCAGGTTGGTGCCAGCGAGGTTTACGAACAGCGGATCCAGGTCAAGATTGCCCGGGCCGGCAACCAAAAGGCCGCTGCTGCCGAGGCTGGCGTTGTTGGTACCCCCCTGAATGTCACAGCACGAGGCGTGGGTGTAGAGAGTCCCAAACGCATTGCCGGAGAGGTTAAAAGCGGGGGTGGAATTCCAGATGATATTGTTGACGACCGTGGCCCGGCCGCTCGCCGGCGTGAGGCAGTAAGGCGGCGCGATGCGGTCCAGGTGATCAAACATTTTGATCGCACTCGGGCAGTTGACCAGCGTGTTGTTGAAAATCAATGCCTCGCAGCCGTTCTGGACGCAAATTCCCCCCGCCCGGCAGCCGTAAAGAACGTTATTGAACACGACCGGATGGCCCACATCGCGCAAAACGATGCCATGGTCGGTGCTGCCGTAAATCGTGTTCCCGTAAATCAGGGCGGAGCTGCGGGTGGGGTTGATGCGGTCATCGTACGACGGATAAAGAAACTGGTTGCTGCGGACCACGCAAGGAGGCTCGCTCTCGCCGTAAAGGTCCACGTCGTCGTTGTCGCCATGCTTGTCCTGGAAAACACAACCCTCAACCAGCACGTGGGCAAAGCGGGTGTGGACCCCCTGGCCAATGCGAACAAACCGGCAATTTCGAACGGTGGCGGAGGCGGCCCCTGGATAATCGGGGTCGTCGGAAATGATCGCCAGCGCGTCCCCTTCGGCCGTGGCGCTGGCGTCGGGCAGGTTGGTGAAGGAGCAGTTTTCGAAATCCACATGGCTGCCCAGCACCACCACGGCTTCGTGGTAATTGCGGGGGGCGAAGCTGGGCGGCGGACCGCAGTTGGTGGGGTAGTAATCCTTGTGGTCGCCGACGCAGTTGCAGAATTCGACAATGCAGTGGGCCAGGCGGCTGTCCGCCGACGCAGCGAATGTCAACCGTTCCCACGTCGGATCACCGGGGTGCCGGGTGAGGGTGACCGGCTGGCTCTCGGTGCCCTCGGCGAGCAGGCGGCCCCGGACGGTGAGGCCGCAGCCCTGCCGAAAGCGCACGGTCACCCCGGGCTCGATGGCCAGCGTGGCGTTGCTGGCGACGAGAACGTGGTTCGAGAATGTGTAAGGGCTGTTCGAGGCCAGGAGCGTGGTGTCCGCGGTGATGACAAACGGCGCTTCGGGAACCTCCAGCTCGAGGTCTGCAACCAGGATGAAATCGGTGCTGCCGATGGTTTGGTTCAGGCCGATGATCGCCAGGGTATGGGTGCCCGGGGCGAGCCAGTTGGTCGCGTAACCCAGGTCGAAAACCTGGGCCGGCTGGCCGCCGCTGCCCAGCGACGATTCATGACTGGCGTTGGCATTGGTCGTGTAGGGCGGTTCCGCCGGCGCGCCGTTGACGTAACGATTGGTGAGGTGCCGGCCGTCCAGCCACGCGACGAAACCGTCGTCCCAGTCCATTCGCAGCACCAAACGCGCATGGTCCGCCGGCGCACTGGCCAGCTCGAATTGCTTCCGAATGTACAGCGTGGTGTAACCATTCTTCATGTCCGAAAGAAGGGTCCGGCAGTTGTTGGTTTCCTGCCCGCCGCCGTCCGCATACCCGAACCCTCCCTCCCCCGCAGCCCACGTCCCGTCCAGCGCGGCGTCCGGGGCGGTGGTCCAGTTGGCCTGGGGCGCGTTGGTGCCTTTGTGGAACCGCCAGTCATCGTTGTGGCTGACGAGCGGTGTGGTGGCGGCGGGGACCGCCGCGGCCAGCAGCAGGGCGGCCAGAATGGCGCCGAGGGAGAAAGTTCGGGTTTTCATGGGGATTGAAGGGAGGATGGCAGCCGCTACGGAGCCATCCGCTGGAAGCGGATGCGCCGGACGTAGCCGTAATTGCTTTCCGTGATGATCAGGTTCCCGGCCGGGTCCGGGATGACGGCGCGCACGCGGGAGACTTTGGGCAGATCGGGATTGGCGTAAAACCACTCGCCATCCCCGACGCGGAAGGCGTTGGTCTTGGCCCCGTTGATCCAGCGGTGAATGATGCCGGCCGGGTCAATATACCAAATGCGGTTGCCAGGGTCATGCTCGCACGTGAACCAGCCGCCGTTGGGGAGAAACGCCACGCAACGCGGCGCGATCAGGCCCGTTTCCAGCGCCGGCGCCCCTTCCCCGCCCCCGCTGGTGGTGCCGTTGCCGGCGATCGGCGTGAGCACGTTGTTGGTGCTCAGGCGATAGACCCGGTTGGCTCCCCGGTCGCTGACATACAAATCCCCCGTGCGCTCGTCCCCCACAATGTTGCCCAGCTCCTTGAAATCGTTGCGGACCAGCATCACCCCCCCAGTCGGAGTCCAGCGGTAAAGATTGGTCGCCGCCCCGCTGGTCGCCGTCCCGCCCGACCCGAAATAAACCAGCGATTCATCGCTCTTGACCCAAAAGGCGCGGCCATCCCCCATCGGATTGGGCGCCGTAAACATCGTCGTCATGATGCCCTCCGGTGTGATCTTGCGAACCTTGGCATTCTCGGTGTCCAGCACGTAGAGCACGTCATTGGTTCCCAGCCAGCCGCCATTCGGATTATTGAGATGAAGGTTGGTGGCATAAGCCGGTCCGTCCCCGTTGTCCCCGGCGATATGCGTTCCCGCATACGTGTGGAGCCGCCCCTCCGGCGTCACGATCAGCACCGAGGAGCTCCGCTGATCCACGATCAACACGTTCCCCCGCGAGTCGCCAAACGAAATGTGCGGCCGCGACAAACAAACGTTCGTCGCCCACTCGCCTTCGTAAGCCGGCAGCCATTGGCTCGTGTCGGAATTGCTCAGCCCCCGGCCTGCGACGGTCTCGAGAATGCCATAGGACTCCAGCAGGTTGGTGTAGTGCCGCGGCGTGTTGGTCGAGATATCCACCATCAGCAGCCGCACAAAGGTGTTGCCCGACGAAAGCTCCACCCGCCCCGCGCCGGCCGCGTTGGTGGTGAAGTGGTTTCGCTGCACCGACCATCCCCCGCCGAGCCGATCCGCCGTCTCGATCGTCACCACCCCGTTCGTGAACGCCCCGGCCCACGTGATCCGGCCATCCCTGCCTTGGGAGGAGATGCCGAACTGAGCCGAAAAAGCAGCTTGGAAGAGCAGGCAGCCGCATGACCCGAGGAGTATTCCACGCTTCATAAAATCATCATACTGGAATCCGGCGTTTGCTGAAACCGGCGACTGCCTGTTGCTGCCCCCAACCCCGCCCAAAGGCTCCGCGCTGGCCAACCGCTCCCGGCCCGGTTCAGCAACCCCAACAGCCGGACGGCGGGCGCGTTGTTCAAGCTTTTTTCGCTTCGCGACGGGCCAGCACGGCGGCGCCCGTGATGCCGGCATCGTCGCCGAGTTTGGAAGCGACGATTTCGACCCCTCTCATGGCGCCCGCCATGGCGTAATCCCTGGCCGTTTCGATGATCACGCTCATCATTTCGTCCTGGAGGGCTTCCATGACGCCGCCGCCGAGCACCACCACTTCCGGGTTGAGAATGTTGATGAGATTGGCGGTGGCGATGCCGATGTATTCAGCGGCCTCCTCGATGACCTTGTCCACGAACTTGTCGCCGCGGCGGATGGCCTTCCGAAGGTCGCCGCTGCGGAGGTCGTCCAGGTCGTCCCCGAGCATGTCGGTGAGAAGCGTCTTTTGGCCGTCTTTAATGCCCGCCTTGATCCGCTGGAAGATCGCGGTCCGGCTGGCCAAAGCCTCGAAACAGCCTTTGTTGCCGCAACCGCATTTGGGGCCGTTGACTTCCAGGACCATGTGGCCGATTTCGCCGGCGGTGTGGCCAAAACCGCTGTAGAGTTGGCCGTCAATGACAATGCCGCCCCCGATGCCCGTTCCCACAAAGATGCCCACCATGTGGCGCGGTTTGGATTTCAACTCGGCGGCGTAAACCCCGAGGGCGGCAATATTACAGTCGTTTTCGACGAAAACGGGCACCCCGAGCAGTTTCTCGAGGTCTTTTTTCAGGGTGATATCCTTCCAGCCCACAAGGTTGGGGGCAAAAATCACCGTACCCGCATCGAAGTCCACCGACCCCGGCGCGCCGATGCCCACCCCGGCGATTTGTTTGAGGGAGAGGTCAGCTTCGTCCACCGCGTCCTGAATGCAGCGGGCGACTCGCTCGACCACGGCCTCGACGCCGCGCTGGGATTTGGTGCTGAGCTTGGCGGTGGCGAGGTTCTTGAGAGAATTATCGAAGATGCCGGCCAGGATCTTGGTGCCGCCCAGGTCCACGCCTACGAAATAATCTGGTTTGGTGCTGCTTTCTGCCATGCTGTCGTGGGCTGGTGTTGCCACCAGCCGATTAAGGAACCTGCCGGTTCCGGGTTCGTGTGCCAACGGTCAATCCCCGCCGCGCCGGGCTGGCCGGGCCATCCGCCCGCCGTGCGCCGACCCTTGCCGATGCAAGCAGAGGGCGCGCGGCCGATCAAGTGACGTTTTTGTAAAGATCAGTGCCCCGCCAGAACGGCGCTGATTTTCTTCCGCAAATCGGCGTTGATGGCTTCGATGGAGCGCAAGCCGTCCACAATGGTAAAGCCGTAGGTCGCCTGGAGTTTGCGGAAAGTCTGCTGCATGGCACCCTGGTATTTCATGAAGCTGTCGAACATATCCCGCGACAGGCCCAGGTCCATCCCGCTCTCCCAGTAGTCCAGCGCCGCATTCTTGGCGAAACCGCGCTGAACCAGCTCCTCGGGCGGGACGTTCAGGTAAAAGACCGCGTCGGGCTCGAGCGCAATCCCGTAGAGGTTTCGCAGCCACGCCTCATCCATGCCACGGACCATATCGCGGGCCATCAGGGTGTAGATGTAGCGATCGGCCAGCACGATGAAACCCGCTTTCAAGGCCGGGAGAATGATGTTCTCGAGCTGGTCCGCAAAGTCGGTTGCATAGAACAGGCTCAGCGTGGTGCGGCTGAGGATGTTGCCTTCCTGGGCCTGTTCAAGCTCCTCGCTCACGAGCGTCGAGCGTTTCAACCCAACCTGAACGGTGGCGTGGCCGCTGCCTTCCAGCCATTCCACCAGCATGGCGATCTGGGTCGAGCGGCCGGAGCCGTCCGCCCCCTCGACCACAATCAGCCGGCCCGCCAGTTTCTCCAAGTCCACCCCGGGAATGCCGTGCCCGTAGAAGCGCCGCGGGGTCCGCCGCGGCACGACGATATGATTCGGGGCGACCCGTTTCATTCCTCCCCCTCCGCTGGCTGGGACCGGGTTTTACGGGAGCGGACCGCCCTCGGGGGCGGGACGGGGCGTTCAGCCCGCAGAAAATCCTGGAGGCTGAGGCGATGCGCCACCAATTCCCGCACCAGTTCCTGCTGTTTCTCGACCAACTGGTTGGCGTCCACGACAAGGAAGTTGAACTCGGTGCTCATGGCAAGATACTGCTCGAGCATGCGCCCCTGAAAGATGCGAAAGCTTTCATAAGGATCAGTCGAAAGGCGCAAATCCATGCCCGCCTCGAAATACTTCAACTGGGGGCGTCCGTCCAGAATGCGTTGGAGCGACACCTCCAAATCCGCCTTGAAGAAAAAGGTCAGGTCCGGCAACGCCGCGAAGCTGTAAAGACCGCGCACCCACTCGGGCGGGCAGCCGCGGACGACATCGCGGGCAAAGGCGGTGAAGATGTAGCGGTCGCACAGCACGATGTAGCCCGCCCGCAAGAGGGGAACGAGGTGGCGTTCGTAGCGGTCGGCGAAATCGGTCGCATGAATGAGGCTGAAGGTCGTGGGGGTGAGCAACTCCCGCTTCTTCCCTTTGCTTGTGGCGGATTTCACCAATTCCGACGAGTTCCATTCGCTGAAGTAAACCTTGAGGCGCTGCAGCTCGAGCCAGCGCTTGAGCAGGTAAATCTGGGTGGATTTGCCCGACCCATCCAGGCCCTCAACCGCCACCAGGCGGCCGGGAAATCCAAGTTCCGCAAACGTCTTCATCGTACCATCTCAAATCTCAAACTAGATCTTCAGACGCTTTTGACAATGCTTTTCCACCGCGCAATGTTTTCCCACGGCGTTTAGTACTCCCGCTGGCGCTTGATGCCGGGTTCGGGAACGGGATACCGGCCATTGGCCTCGAGCTGGAGGGGAGCGGGGGAGTTTTGGGTCAGGCGATCCACTTCCGGCGCAAACTCATGCTCGCATTGCAGCATGTCCTCGTAGGTGATGATCTGCCCGGTGTGGGCCGCCATGCGGCCCATCGAGGTGACCAGGCTGGCGATGGCGCCGCGCGCGGCCTCGTTGTAGGGCTGGTCCCGGCGGATGGCCTCGACCAGGTCATCAAATTCAAGCTGATAGGGGCTGGCCTCGCGCTGGGGAAACGCCCAGATCATGTCTGCCCGGGTGAAGTTGTGGCCTTTGAAGGTGCGGCAGCGCCCCGGGGTGTGGCCGGAGGTCGAGATGATGGCCGAACCCTTGGTGCCATGGGCGTAGCTGGCGAACTCGGAATGGCAGCCGGGCTGGTGACGACCGTTAAACAAAAGCTTCGTGCCATCCGGAAAGGTGTATTCCACCGCATAGACATCCAGGTTTTGGTCCAGCGAATCGCCCCGGTAATGGCGCGCGCCCAACCCGTGCGCCTGGACCGGCCAGGCGCCCTTCATCCAGCAGCACTCGTCAATCTGATGAATGTTGTAGTCGCTGAACAACCCGCCGCTCGCCCACAGGAAACTGTGAAACCGCCGCACCTGCCACAGCAACTCCGACACGTCAGCCGTCCGCCGACCGGTCTGCGCGGCCGCCCCGCCCATGCGGCAGGCCCGCAGCAGGGTCAGGTCGCCGATCTCTCCGTCCTGGATGCGCTTGAGCAGCTCATGCCGTGCGCGGCAATGCCGCACCATGAGACCCACGCCGACTTTGAGACGCTTCTGATCGGCGGCTTCGGCCAGCTTCAGAAACTTTCGCGTCGTCGGCCCGTCCACCGTCAACGGTTTCTCCATGAAACAGTGCAGGCCCTTCTCGATGGCATACCCAAAATGCACCCAGCGGAAGGCCGGTGGCGTGGCAAAAATCGCCAGGTCGCCCGGTTGCAGGCAATCCAGGGCTTTTTGGTAGGCGTCAAAACCGATGAACCGCCGGTCCGGGGGCACTTCGACTTTTTCGCCGCACTGTTCGCGCAGGGTTTCATGGCTGCGAGCCAGGCGCTCCGGAAACACATCCGCCATCGCGACCAGCTTGATGGGGCCGCTGCGCGTTGCCAGCGCGTTGGCGGCGGCGCCTGTGCCCCGCCCGCCGCACCCGACCAACGCCACCTGGATCAGCTCACTGCCAGCGGCATGAACCTGCGGCAAGGCCAGGCCAGCCAGCGCCGAAACGGCGGCAAAACGGGTGGTCGTTTGGAGGAACTCGCGGCGGGAGGTGCCAGACTCAGAATTATTCATGGCCTCATCCTTTCGCTGCCGGGCGTGTTCGTCAATACGCATCTGGCCTGTTTAGGTGGTTTCAGCGACAAACCATTACCCGCTGGTTTCTTCATCCCCAAGGGACAAAGCCGCGCACCGAGCAATTGCCCCAGCAGGCCGACCTCGACAAAACCTGTTTGGCAGACGTGTTGCAACGTCATAAACTGACACCGCCGACGACATGAAACCGGAGCCGCGCCTGAAACTCGCCTGCGAAGCCTTTGCGGAAAAAAATCCGCAAAGTTGCGCGGCTCACCCGGCTGACCAAGCCCACCCCGGCGACCTCGACTCGCGCAGGGCCCGAAGGCCGGCTGAACCGAAGGAAAACTTGAAACTGAAAACTTGGAACCTCACGCGGCGGCTGGCGCTTCCGGAACACAAGCCCGGGAACCCGGCATAGAAGAAAGCCGTATGCCGAAGATCAGGAATTTCTCGTTGCCGCCCGACTTGACCGAGGCGTTGGTCGAAGTGCTGGAGGTTTTGCCCATTGACATGCTCACGGAGTGGGGGCGGGAATGCCTCCCGGGCGGGTTCACGCGGCCGGACATGATCCGGGCGCGGGTCAACGCCATGGTGCGGGGAGAAGGAGTCATTGACCCGGGTTTGGTAAAGCTGCTGGAGGTGGGGCTGCCGTATCGGGAGACGATCTCCTTCCTCTCCCTCGCCGCGCTGCAGCACTGCTTCGAACCCCTGGCGGGCATCATGGGACGCGAGCTGCTCCTGCTGGGGCTGCTGGTGGACCCGCGGGACCCCGTTCACGAGTGGGCCATCGAGCAGGTCTCGCGTCCGGTCCCACCCAGGCCGAAGGAAGGTCCGCCGGAACACGCCGTTCAAACAATGACAGCGGTGATTGAGGAGCGGCTGGTGTTTCCACTGGAAATAGAGCTGGCGCCGCCCGAATCCGTGCAGCGTCCCGCAACCGATTTGCTGGAATCCTTCAGGAAAGCCACGGTGGCGGACTTCGAGGCGCAGATTGACAGCCAGAAAAAGAGCATCGAACGGCTCAATCGGGAACTGGGCCGGCAAAAACAGCGTTACCTCGAAAAACTCAAACAGCAGGCGGCCGAGGCCGACATCGAGAAAAAACAGTTGCGGGCGGAACTGGAGGCGGCACGGGCGCAAATCGCGGCGCGGGACAAAGACCTGGGGCGCCTGCAGGCGCGGTTGGACGAACTGTCCCAGCGAATGGAAGTCACCGTGGCGGAGCGGCTGCGCGCGGAGACCTCGAAGCTGGTCCGCAAGTGGCTGGGCGAACCGCTGGAAACGGAGGCGGCGCTCGAAACCGCCCAGGCCAAAGCTCACGATTTGCTGGCCAAAGCCGACGCCGTGCTCGAGGCGCAGGGACGCCAGGACCGCCACGCCGGCAACCGGCTGGAGTTGGAGAAACGCCTGGCCGCACTGCGGGAAACACGCGAGCGGCTGCTCTCCGCCCTGCAAAACGCGGTGACCCCCGTTGCCCAGCTTCGGCCAACCATTGGAGAGCTCGAGGCGGAGATCGCCCGGCTCGAGCGGCTGCTGGGCCTTGCCGCCCCCGCGCCGGAGGTGGTCTCCCGCCTGCTGGCCGGGATCAACGCGGCCGGAACCTGGGAGGAAGTGCGGAGCCTGAGCCAGATGGTGGATCAGATGAGCGAAGCCGGTCTGCTGGCCGGTCCGGAAGCGCGCAGGGTTTACAACGCCCTCCAGCGCAAGTTCAGCCTCCTGCAGGAACGCGCCCGCCCCTTCGAGGGCGACAACGGCTGGTCACTCCGCGACACCCTCTACCGCAACAAATCCGCCCTGCTCCTGCTGGACGGACACAACATCCTCTTCTCCCTGCAGGATGTCTTCGGCGCGGATTACGAAAACGGACATCCCGGCCCGGCCGCCCGCCAGCGGCTGACCCGCATGGTCGAGCGCCTCGCGCAGAACCGGCCCAACCTAAGGGTCAAACTTTGCTTCGACGGCCCGGACGCGCGGTCCGTGCCCGTCAGCCCCAATGTCTCTGTCGAGTACTCCGGCGGCACGGGACGCGACCGCGCCGATGAAATGATCGTGTCGCGCCTCCTTTTCAAGGACCTCCAGAGCCTGGACCAAAAGGTGTTCGTGGTCACCGACGACCGCCAGATTCGCCAGGCCATCCTTCAGACCGGCGCCAAATTCGTCCGGACCGACCTGTTCGCCGTCCTGCTCGCCGATTTTGGCTGTCTTTGCTGACCCCCCCCGCCCGCCTCAGGTCCGGGCGAAAAACATCCAAGCGCCCCTGCCGGCTGCCACCGCTCCGGAAATCGAAATGCCCGGACACCTCGCGATTGCGGGCACCGGCGGCCGTGGGATGCCGCCGCCGCCCCGGAACTCCAAGCCCCAACGGGGCCGGCCAATACCAGCCCCGAGACGGTTCGTCTCCACCGACTTGTTCGGCTTCTTCATCCTTGGCACGGAATCCAATGGCGGTGCAATAGGCAAGGGCTAAAAGCGCGGCATGAACACTCTCACAAACAGCATCTCAGCCCATGTGTAACGCCTCTCCTCTCGGGCAAGGACAAAATCCGTCTGCACATTCGTGGAAAGAACGACGCTGTTCCCCGCGATGATCTCAAGACTCACTGCAACTCGTATCTTACTGCCTGCTTCCGGCGCACGCGCAAGCAGTGGCGTTGTTGTCGGACTCGGAAAAAAGGCAAACAACGCTTCACGGGGATCTTGGTGCGGAAACTCCGCCCGGAATGCCTCCTTGTCAATATAGGGCTTAAACACCAGGTCGTTGGCGTCAATGGTCGAAGGGTCGGTGAGCGCCGCGACGTTTGTGCCGTTTAACTCAACGTCCAGTTTGTTCACCCGGATGGACGTGTAAGTGGGATCGAACGCAAAAACAGTGACCATGCAGCAGATGTCCTTGGGGCGCTGAGATTTGAAGAAAATGGAGTCTTTGCTGATCTGATCGGTTTCAAAAAGGTGAATCAGGCACTTGGCTTCACGCAAGCGATGCCCATCGGGTGACAGGGCTCGATAGCTGTCTGCCCGATACTTCTGGCCGCCCAGGAGCAACGCGGCGATAGCCAGAGCCGCACCTGCAGCACAGATTCCAAATATTCGCGGGCGCGCCATACACCATGCCAAACACCCCAAGCTCACCGGCCCGGCCCACGGGACGCAACGATTACCGCCGCCGCCCTCCCGCCGGGTTCGATACCGCGCATGTTAGGTATCAACATTGTCATCATCCTTCTCAAGTGCCTGTACGGAATCTGGCGCATCAACTGTCTCAACGTCCACAACTCTAAACTCAACTCGATCTCCAACCTCCAGCAGCAAAGTCGGCCACATGCCAACGCGAACCTGGTCTGCGGTAATGCCAGACGTGGCCAACACGATCGTCGTATCCTCGGGCTTGGGCAACGGTAGCCGTATGAGGCCAAGCAATGCGTTGAGGGACGAGTACTCCTCGCCGCCGATAGTCATCCGCCTCTCTCCGTTAACGAAAATCTCGAATGCAACCATGACGCGGTGATGCCTAACCAAGAGCGCAGCCGCACCGGGCCACTGAGGCCCGATTCGCAGCGCGGCGAACTCCCCGCGTGGGCTGACGCGATTCGTTAGCCCAAGGTCTCATACTCAATCGGCAAACCATTCAAAAAAATCTCCGGGGTCGAGCCGGCCAAGGGCAATGACCAGCACAACTGAGGCAACGAGCAGCGTGAGTGCTGGCCAGATGCGATGATAGGCCCCAAGATGCCGCCCGACAACCGAGAGTGCGACCGACGCCAAAACAACCACTGGCAGCGCCATGAGTCCGAACGAAATAGCCTGATGGTGAAACGTGAACCCGAGGTCTTTCGGGTCTGGCTGATACGGCGTGGGCCAATGCCCCAAGTGCAAACGAGCGCGCACAACAAACGCATAAAGCAGCGCCAGCCATGCGAGCGGATATGCAGCCAGAATCATGGGCAGACCCCTCGGCAACTTCTTCCTGATCGCCGGCGTGCTCATTGCGTGGTCAAGTGGCCTAACACTGCAAATCAGACAAAGGTATGAGGCCAAAGCATGGCGATCTCGTCTGCATGGCTAGACACTGCGCCCCGGGGCCATGGTGTGTCAACGCCTTTTTGACAACGCTTTTTATAGTCCCCTGAGCTCCTGTGGGAACAAGACCCTGCGGCACCCGCTCGCCGGCGCAACGGCCTGGCCGTGACCAAGGGATCGGCCCGGCATTTCATGGCCAACGCCCCACGCCGCCAGTCGTGAGTCCGCAGCTTTGGAAGTAAGGCCGCAACGCACCGGCTGGAATCGGGACCCGATCTCCGCACCGTGCAGGACCTCCCGGTCTGCCGGTCATCGCGGCCTCCGGCCCTGTGCCGGAGTCGGAGACTCCCCGAACCAGCAGGTCAGAGACCTGCTCCACCCTGCAAACGCGCGAGTCTCGGGCGTGGGGCAGACCTCCCGGTCTGCCGGTTATCGGGGCCTCCGGCCCCGGGCCGGGTGCGCGACCTCCGATGGCCTTACCCATACCCGCACATCGGAGCGCGGACATTTTTGTCCGCCTCTCCGCCGCCGCGCCTACCGCGCGGCCACCCATTCCTCGTTTCCCTTCTCGCCAGCCGCGCACGGCTGGCGCCCATCTCTAAAGCCCCAACGGGGGCGACACATTCCCGGGCCGGGGTCAGGCGCACGGCGGGGACGCCGTGCGCCGCCACCCTGGGTCATCGCCCCGCACCATCAATTTGCCCTCCTCCGCGCCCGGAGGAGGGGGAAGGGGGAGGTGGCATTCCATAACCGTGCCAGCCCTACGGGCCTGAAAGCGGCGCCGAAGCGCAGCATTCGAGGACGCTTCGCGACCTCCCAGCGCCCGCGGCCCATGCGCCAGCGTCTTGGACTGCGCCAGCCCTCTGGCGCTTTCGGCCCTGGGATGACGACGCGCCGCCGAAACACCAAGGATCAAGGAGGGTCGGGGCTCCGGGACAACCACCATCCGCCCCTCGCCCAGCTCCGTCAGGAGCGACATGTTTGTAGCACCCGCACCCCAATCCCCGCCCAAGCTCCGTAGGAGCGGCATGGCGGCAGAAGGCAACAACCCTACGATTCATTTCGTGGTTTTTCGGCGGCACGGCACGGTCGGTCTCCCCACGTGCGGCGGAGGTCCCCACCTGCCGGTCATCGGGGCCTCCGGCCCCGGGCCGGAGTCGGAGACTCCCCGAACCAGCAGGTCAGAGACCTGCTCCACGCTGCAAACGCACGGGTCTCGGGCGTGGGGCAGACCTCCCGGTCTGCCGGTGACCGGGCCTACGGTCTGCCGCTTTCCCTGGTGAAGGCGTTGACGGACTTGATGCGGGCTTCCTTGGCGGCGTCCATGACCTTGACAATCTGGCCGAAGGGGGCGGATTTATCGGCGCTGATGGCCAGGCGCGCCTCGGGGTTCTTGGAGACGGCCTCCAGGAGCACATCCCGCAGGCGCTCGGCGGTGACCGGCGTGCCCTGGGGTCCGAACCGGAGGCTGCCCTGCGGGTCCACCGTCACCACGAGCGGCGGCGCTTCGTTGGCGCCGGTCGGCTGCGCCTGCGAGGATTCCGGCAGGGCAAGTCTCAGGGCGGGTTGCTGTTTGAAGGTGGTCGTGACCATCAGGAAGATCAACAGCACGATCAACACGTCAATCAGGGCGACGATGATGATGGCCGGCGGCTGGCGCCGTTTGCGAACGCGGAAGCGCATGGTTTAGGGGCGCGCCTCCTCGCGGTATTGGCGGCGGATGAATTCGTCGCAGAGGGTCTCCATTTCGACGGCGATGGTCTCGACTTTCTTGCTGTAGTAGCTCCAAAAGATGAGCGAGGGGATGGCAATCAGCAGGCCGATCAGGGTGGCGTTGAGGATCAGGGCAATGCCTTTGGCCAGGCGCGTGGCGTCGGTCAGGCCCGCCTCGCCGATGTCGCCGAAGAGGGTCATCATGCCGGCAATGGTGCCAACCAGGCCGAGCAGGGGCGCGATGCCCACGATGATTTCGATGACGACCAGGCCGCGTTCCAGGCGGGTGATTTCCTGCCGGGCGCGGGTTTGCAGCGCATCCACGTTTTCATCCTTGGGCCAATGGAGATGGTCGGCGGCCTGCAGGAGCAGGCGGCTGATGGGCGAGTTGTGCTGCTGGCAGACGCGCCGCAGCACAGGCAGATCCTGCCGGCTCTGGCACGACTCGAGCGCGGATTGAACCTCGGGAGGCACAACCCGCCGCCAGCGCAGCGCCCAGCCGCGTTCGACAATAAAGGTGAGCCCCACCACCGAGGTTAGAGCCAACACCACGTAAACAAATGCTTCCATAGGCCAATGATGCGCAGAAACTAATTATAATAGAAGGTGAATTGGATGCTGCGGGTCTCTCCCATCAGCCGCCGCATTTCGGTTGGCCAGGCGGCAAAGGGGGCCGGGTCCAGAACGGCTTTTTGGCAAAGCAAACCCAGCACTTCGCCCGCGGTGTTCTCCGCCACAGTCAGCCCGGTGACCCGTCCGTCCTGATGCAGCTTGAAATGGAGGACCACCTTGCCGCGGCTGTCGGAGGCGAAATCGCGCTCGTCCAGCAGGCTGAACCAGCGCTGCGAAATGGCTTCAACGAGCATGGCGTCGTAGGCCCCGAAAGGCGTCGCTTTGGCGTCGAGCGCCGCCACCTCGAGCCGGCGCCTGACCCCGCCCTCCTGTTTCATCTTTTCACCGGGAATCCGGCTGGCCGGTTTGCGGGCAATGGCCTCTTTGATGGTGCGCGGCCGCGAGCGCGTATCCTGCCCGGTCTCCTGCCGCGGCGGGGCTGGCTCGGGCGGCTTGGCCAGGGCCAGGTCGGCGGGGGCGGGGGCGGGGGCCGGGGCGGGTTTGGGCGGCGGAGGTTGCCGAACAGGCGCAGGCTCCGGCGCGGGTTTGGGTTTGAGTTCTTCCTGCTCTTCCCGGGCCGGGGTGGCTGGCAGGGCGGGCTGCAGCGGAACGGGCTTTTCCCGCGGCACATCCTCGGTCTTGGCCACCTGCTCCTGTTGACCCGTGATTTTCGGGATGCCCGTGTCCTGCTCGGCATCGGGATTGGCGGCCTTCGAGTTCTGGCTCGAGTAGTATTTGGCCTCTTTTGGCGCCTCGGGCGTCGCCTGGGCCGGGCTGACTTCGACGAAAACCAGAGGGATGTCCGGCAGGGGTTCCGGCGTCCGCTCCCGCTCGGCGTCCGGTTTCCGGATCAAAGCCGTCAGCATCTTGGCCGATTTCACCCAATGAAGATTTTGCAGGTGCTGCCACCAGCCAAGCTGTTTGCCGGCATAATACCCGCCCGCCAGGGCGAGGTGGATCGTCAAAGAGATGGCAAACGCCCAGGCCAGCCGGGAGGAGTCGGACTGGCCGAGGCGCAACCACCACCTGGGCTCATCGGCAACAGACATGCACTGCCAGTTTGCCGCACGGGCGCGGCAGCAGCAACTGTTTAGGCACGGCCTGTTTAGGCATTGCCACACCCGGCAACAGATGAAATGTTAGCACCGGCAATGCCAGTTATCGTCAAGATTTGCGGAATCACCAGCCTGGCGGATGCGCGGGTGGCCGTCGAGGCGGGCGCCGACGCCCTGGGCTTCATGTTCTTTGAAGGCAGTCCGCGCCATGTCAGCCTCGAGACTGCGGCGGCCATCTGCCGCCAATTGCCGCCCCAGGTGGCGCGCACCGGCGTGTTCGTGGACGCGCCGGAGGATGAGGTGGTGGGGGCGATCGCCGCGTGCGGTTTGAACCTGCTTCAATTTCACGGTCAAGAGACCCCGGACTACTGCCGGCAGTTCGGGCTGATGAGCATGAAAGCGTTTCGCATTCGGGACGCCGAGTCCCTGCGGCAACTGCCCGAATACACGACCGAAGCCTGGCTGCTGGATGCCTACACCCCCGGGAAACTGGGCGGCACGGGCGAGTGCTTCAACTGGGCGCTGGCCATCGAAGCCCTCAAGTTTGGGCGCCCGATCTTTCTGGCGGGCGGGTTGACCCCCGAGAATGTGGCCGAGGCGGTGCGGGTGGTCCAGCCCTACGGCGTGGATGTCTCGAGCGGCGTCGAGCTGGCGCCGGGCAAAAAAGACCCGGATAAGGTGCGGGCCTTCATCCAAGCCGCAAAATCGGCGGGGGGAGGCGCCGCCTGAGCCACTCGGTTGGCCTCCTCGCTCCGGAGGCGTGAATGAACGCGCCGCCCGCGCCCCGCGAGAACCGCCGCCGGGCTAAATTTGCGAGTAATCAGCCGCGACCAGTTGCAGGTTGGTGATCCCGCAGAGAATCGCCTTATCAGAATACTCGGGCATGCCGCTGAGGCGTTTCCATTCGGGGTGCGACACAAATTTCTTCCAGGCGGCCTTCTGCTCGTCCATGTTCTTGAAAGCGAGCATGTAGGTCAGGTTCGGCATGCGGGTGCCGACGACGGTTTCGCCGAAGAACACCGGGTTGAGACCCACCTCGCGGAAGAGGCGGATTTCGCCGGCATCATTGAACATTTCGATTTTCTTCAAACCGGTTCGGGCGCTCGGACTCTCGTAAATGCGCAACTGGAACACGCGCCCGGGATCGGACACCGGCCGCTCCAGTTGCGACATGCCGGCGAAGGCGACCATCAACGAAGATTCCATGCGCTTGAACGCGGGCGCGTCCGCCGGCGCATTGATGAATTCCTCGCCGTTGTTAAGAAAGTCGGAATCGGCGGCCAGCTCGGCGTTGAGATTGACCACGGTGTCCAATGACTTGTGCCGCAACAGCACATAGACCGGGCTGAGACCTTCGGCGGGGTAAAAGACTCCGACGGGCTTGATCCCAAGCCGATTCAGCGCGGGGATGGCAGCCTGTTTCAGGAAGGCATCCACTTTTTGTTTCTGCGCTTCGGTTTCGAGGATGAACTGCCGCAACTCGTAGTAGTCGCGGCCGGACCCGGCTTCGGCGGCGCGGGCGGAACCCGCGGTGGAGGCGGTGATGGCTGCCATGCCGGCAGTCCCGGTCAGGGCGAGGAAATGGCGTCGTTTCATGGGGCGAGAGTAGGCCGGAAGCGGTCTGATTGGAAAGCCGAAAAAGTTGCCCGGGCCCGGCCGGGGTTGCCGTGTGCCAACGCCCTCTGTTGGCCGGGGGGCGCCGGCGACGGCGTGGAGCGGCTATAAATGGTTTTACAGGGGCGCGGGTGTTTGACATGCTGGGTGTAAGCTCCGGGAAACGCCGGGGCGGGCAAAAGACATGCACTTGATCGAACGTTTGTGGAACGCGTCGCCCGGCTCGATTTGCCGGGGGCTCAAGCGGCGTTGGCACGAGCGCCAGGTCGGCTCGACCTGGGGCACCATCCAGGCCGGCATCCTCGCCGGCGCCGAGTTGTATCTGCCGCCAACCGGGCCGGTGTGGAAGGAAATGATCGCTGGCTATTATGACAACTTCCTCTACGAGGCGCTCCAACCGCGGCACCCGCCGGCCGGCAAGGTCGTTTGGGACATCGGGGCGCATGTCGGGTATCATTCGCTGGCGTTTGCGGCCCTGGGCGCCGAGGTGCTGGCCTTCGAGCCGAACCAGGCCAACGTCGAGCGGTTCGAGCTGAATGTGAAGCGCAACCCAAAGCTGGCGCCCCGCATTCGCCACCTCGTGGTGGCCGTCTCGGATACCGACGGTCAAATGAGCTTTCGTCAGAGCGGCGACTTGCGCGGCGCCAGCATGGGAGGCCATTTGGACCGGGCGCTGCCGCCCCTGGACCCGAAGGCGTACGTGCAGGCCCGCTTCCAGGACGTGGTGGTGCCAACGGTCCGCATTGACACGCTCATCGAAAGTCGCGGCGAGAAGCCGCCTGACATTCTCAAGATTGACGTGGAAGGCGCCGAGGAACTCGTCCTCAAAGGCGCGACGCATCTCTTGAAACAGCGGCATCCGGTGCTGTTGATCGAAGTGCATCACATTTGCCTGATGTTCGGCATTCAGAAACTGCTGCTGGACCTCGGCTACACCACCAGGCTTCTCGATCAGGCCAACGCCACGCCGTCGCGCTGCTTCATCATGGCCGAGGCGTGAGTCTGGCCGTTCCGTCATGGCTGCCCGCCCGCTAACCGTCGCCTGGTGCTCCTACTTCCCGGTCGAGTGGCTGCCCGATGCCCCGGAAGCGGTCCGGCGGTTGCCGCGGCGCCACCCCGCCTCGTGGCTCCAGGCCGGGGTGGAGGAGTTCAAGCAGCGGGAAGAGCTCAAGCTGCATGTCATCGAATTACGCAAAGGACTCCAGGAGGATGTGACCTTTGATTCCGGGCGGGTGACCTTTCACTGTCTCAAGGTTCCCGGCGGCCTCCGCGCGCCGACGTTATTCTGGCTGGACACCTTTCTGATTCGACGTCGGCTCAAACAAATCCAGCCGGATGCGGTTCACGCCTGGGGCTCGGAAAAAGGCGCGGCCCTGGTCGCCTCCCGATTGCCCTACCCCTACCTGGTCTCGCTGCAGGGCCTGATGCAGTATTTTTCCGAGTTGCTCGAGTTGAAGGCTTACGAACGCGCGGCGGCATGGTTCGAGCGCGTGAGCCTGCGCCGGGCCCGGGTGGCCAGCGGCGAATCCACCTTCGTGGTGAACTGGCTCCGCCAGCATTATCCGCACCTCGAGGTGCATCACGTCGAGCATACGCCCACCTGGACGTTCTACGGCGTCAAGCGCGAGCCGCAGACCCGGCCGATCCAGTTCCTGTTCATCGGCAGCATGGGCCATCGGAAAGGAACCGATCTGCTCCTGCTGGCGCTGGACCGGCTCCGAAGCGAAATGGACTTCCGCCTGACGTTGATCGGGTTTGCCGCCGACACGGAATTCCTCGCCCGGCTGAAAACCCGGACGTCGGCGGAATTGTGGGAGCGGGTGAGCATTTTGCGCACGCCGCCCACTTCGGAAGTAATCGCACACATGAGGCGCGCCACGATGCTTCTGTTCCCCACCCGCGCCGACACCGGGCCCGTGGCGGTGAAGGAGGCCGTCATCGCCGGCGTGCCCGTCATCGGCAGCGCCATGGGCGGCATTCCCGACTATGTGGCGCCCGACAGGAACGGCTTTATTTTCCCCACCGGCGACCTCGAGGCCTTCACGGATGCCATTCGAAAGGCCTGCAGCCATCCGCTTTTCAGCCGGGGGTGGGTGGACCCGGCGGCACTGGCGGACGTGCGCGAGCGATTGTCCCCCCGCCGGATGGCGGACGGGTTCCTGCGAATCTATCAGGGCCTGGCCAAAGGCCCTGCCTCGCGGACATCCTGAAACCCGGCCGCCGTGCGGCAACGCGCGATGGCGGGACCCCGCCGGCGTGGCCGGCCCAAGGATTCCCTTTGCCGAATTCCCGGCCGCGGGGCTAGTGTATCGGCCATGGACCGTGATGAACTGCAAGCGCGGGTGGCCCAACTGCGGTGGCACCATTCCATTGACCTCGGACAAGGGGTCATCACGCCGGGGCAGGACAACAGCCCGCGCAAGCTCGCGCGGCTGGGCTTGCCCGAATCCCTGGCCGGCAAAACGGTGTTGGATGTGGGGGCGTGGGACGGCTTCTTTTCCTTCGAGGCCGAGCGGCGCGGGGCGCGGCGGGTGCTGGCCACCGATTCCTACTCCTGGAACGGCTCGCATGAATGGGGCGACAAGCGGGGGTTCCTCCTGGCCCGCGAAGTTCTCGGCTCAAAAGTCGAGGACATGGATATTGACGTCCTGGACCTCAGCCCCGAGCGGTTGGGCGGCACTTTCGACGTCGTGCTTTTCCTCGGCGTGCTCTACCACATGAAACACCCGCTGCTGGCCCTCGAGCGCGTCGCCAGCGTGACCGGCCAGATGGTCGTGGTCGAAACCGCCGTGGACATGCTCTCCACCCGCCGGGCCGCGATGGCCTTCTACCCCGGAGACGAGCTGGGCAAAGACCCCACCAATTGGTGCGGTCCCAACCCCGCGGCCGTCGTCGGCATGTTGCGGGTCGCCGGCTTCAAGCGGGTGGAAATCGTGGCGGGCTTGCGCCCGCTTTGGTTCCGGCTGGCCCGGGCGGCGCGGGAAAAATGGCGCCGGGGTTTTGGCTTCTGGAGCATCGCGCGCACCGACCGCATCGTGGTGCATGCCTGGAAGTGAGGCGGAGAGTCTGGACCGCGGCGCGCGCCGGGCCAGAATTCGCTTTCGCTCCCGCCCTGGACTTGGTTACAAGAACAACATGAATTCGCGTTTCCCTGTCCGCTTAATAACCCTCACCTTGGTTTTGGCGGGTTGGCTCGCCGGCCCAACAACCCGCGCAGCACAGCCGCTGCGGTTGCCGGTGGCGCCAGGACCGTTCCAACCCACCATGGATTCGCTCACCAACTATCATTACCCCGAGTGGTTCCGGGACGCCAAGTTCGGCATCTGGGCGCATTGGGGGCCGCAGGCGGTGCCGATGGCCGGCGATTGGTATGCGCGCAATATGTACCTCCAAGGCCACCGCCAATACCAGGACCACCTCGAACGGTACGGGCACCCCTCCACCAACGGCTACAAAGACCTCATCCCGCTCTGGAAGGCCGAAAAGTGGGACCCGGACCGCCTGATGGCGCTCTATAAGAAAGCCGGCGCAAAGTATTTCGTCAGCATGGCCTCGCATCACGACAATTTTTATCTCTGGAACTCCAGGCTCCACAAATGGAACGCGGTGAACATGGGACCCCGGCGTGACGTGGTCGGCGATTGGCAAAAAGCGGCCCGGAAGCAGGGCTTGCGCTTCGGCGTATCGGAGCACCTCGGGGCCTCCTTCACCTGGTTCCAGCCCAGCCATCAATCCGACAAGACCGGGCCCCTGGCCGGCGTGCCCTACGACGGCGCCGACCCCCAATACCACGACCTCTATCATTTCCCCGCGGAGCCGGGCGACACCGCCTGGTACAGCCAGAACCCCCGCTGGCAGCAGATGTGGTTCGACCGGATCAAAGAGTTGGTGGACAATTATCATCCCGACCTCCTCTACACCGATGGCGCCGTGCCGTTCGGCAACGCCGTGGGTTTGAGCCTCATCGCTCACTATTACAACGCGGATGCCCTGAGCCACCGCGGCAAGGTCAACGTGGTTTACACCTGCAAGCAAAAGTCCGGCGGCTGTTGGGTCGAAGACCTCGAGCGCGGCGTCATGCCCGGCATCAACCCCCATCCCTGGCAAACCGACACCTCCATCGGCGACTGGTTCTACAACAAGAACTGGAAGTTCCGCCCGGTCAGTTGGACCATTCACATGCTGGTGGATATTGTCAGCAAGAACGGAAACCTGCTACTCAATATCGTTCAACGACCCGACGGCTCGCTGGACCCCGAGGTTGAAGCCATGCTGCACCAGATGGCCGACTGGATGGCCGTCCACGGCGAGGCCATTTACGGCACTCGCCCCTGGCTGGTCCACGGCGAAGGCGCCGTCAGAACCAAAGGCGGCCACTTCAAGGAAGACTTTGCCTATTCGGCCAGGGACATCCGGTTTACCACCAAAGGCAAAACCCTCTATGCCATCGCCCTGGGCTGGCCCCAGGACGGCCAACTCCTCGTCCGGTCGCTGGCCAAAGACCCCGCCCAGCGCGACGGACAGGTGACCAAAGTCAGTCTGCTCGGCTACCGCGGCAAAGTGGAATGGACCCAGACCGCCCAGGGCCTCGTCGTAAAGTTGCCGGCCACGAAGGTTTCAACCCACACCTGCGCGCTTAAAATCGCCGGACGCAACCTGAAACCCGCCCCCATCCCTCTCGAAACCGTCACCATTACTCCCGACGCCAAAGGGGACCTCGTGCTCCCGGCCGACGCTGCCGACCTGCACGGGTCCCTCAACACCGAAGAGCGCGGCGGCGTCTCGAACATTGGTTTCTGGGACAATGCCGGCGACTGGGCGTCCTGGACTCTCCAAGTACCCCGGCCCGGCAAATACACAGTCTCGGCAACCACCGCGACCATCCACCACGGCGCTCAATTGACCCTCGAGGTGGGCGACAGCGCCGTCATGGCCACGGTCCCGAATACGGGCGACTGGGCCAGCTTCCGCGACACGCAGTTCGGCGTGCTCGAAATCAAACAGGCCGGGCAGCACACGCTTAAAGCGCGTCCCACCGACGCCCAAACTTGGAAAGCCATCAACCTGAGGAAGATCACCCTTGCCCCCCAGCCCTGAGCTGAGGCCGCACCGCCGAAGTCGCGGAAACTCCCTTATGCGGACCTTGCCGCAGCCGTGAGAAGGCTTAACCGCTCGTTGCGTCTCCAAGGACGCGACCGCAAAGCCCGCGAAATGCCCGCTTGCGCCGGTCTATCACTTTGGTAAACTGTCTTGGTTGCCGATGTGGCGGAATTGGCAGACGCGCTAGACTCAAAATCTGGTACTCGAAAGAGTGTGTGGGTTCGACCCCCTCCATCGGCACCAACCCATCCACAGGCCCCCTGCGGATGGAACCATCACCGGTTATGGCAGCAGGCAACGCCCGGGGAGACCAACCCCCGTCAGACCTCGACCAGCTCGGCCCTTGTGGTCTGCAGGCGGGTGCGAAGGGCGTTGATGCCGGCCAGGTGCGCCTGGAGTTGTTCCTCGAGGCGCTGTCGGTCGGCCAACTGCCGCTCGAGGGCTTGCTGGGCGGCGACGGCCCGCTGGGCTGCCTGTTCGGCGGCCAGCCGCGCGGCCCGTTCCCGGGCGGCCTCCTCGCGCGCCTCTGATAACGCTTTATCGGCTTCCTCCCGCTGCGCCGCCAGGGACTCGAGCGCGGTTCGCAGGTCTTCGACCGCGGCTTGCTGATTCTCCAGCAATCGTTCTTTGGCCTCGAGCTGGTTTTCCTTCTCTTTCAACGCCTCGTCCCGCGCCTTGAGAACCTGCTGCCACTCCCGCTGTTCCCGCCCCAGTTGTTCCTCCGCAAAAATCCGCGCGGCCCGTTCCCCTTCCAGCGCGCCTTCAAGGCGCGAAAGTTTCTCGACCTGGCTTCGCTCCGCCGCCGTCCGGCTGTCGGTTTCACGCGCCAGAGCCGCCCGGGCTTCGGCCAGCGCGCGCTCCATTTCCGTGACCTTGCCGCGCAAGGCCGCGCCTTCGGCCAACAGCTCCCGCTCGCGCTTCAACATGCCTTCGATCTCCTGCTCGAGCAGGGAACTGGCTTGTTCCAGGTTTGCCGCCTGCGGCTCCCTCTGGCCGCGCTTCCGGTCTCCCTGCGCCCGCAACGGCGGCGGCCCGGTTTCCGCCCGCGCGGCCGGGAACCCTTCCATCGTCCGCGCATAAACCTCGGCGGCGGACAGAAAGTCGCGCTCGTCCTGCAGCCAAAGCTCCAGCGCCGTGATCCCCAGGCTGTCGGCCACCGGATTGTTCCGGCACTCGACTCCGATTCCCGCCTTGACCAGCTCGCTCCTCACGGCCTCGACCGCCTCCCGGTTGACCGATTGCATGAGCCGCAACACCGGCGGACACTTCTCCACCTCGACCCCGGCGCCATTCCGCAAAAATCTTACTGTGCTCATCTTGACAACATGCTAACATTCTCTCGCGCGTTGGCACACCCGGGAATTGGCGCGAAATCCGCCCGGGGAACCCCCGGGACGCAAACCGATGCGCCGGGTTTGTGAGTTTGATGCGCGCCCTCCGGGGCACAGCAACCGCCGTGCGCAGTGGGCCCGGACGCGGGGGCCAGCACCACCAGCCGCCACGCTCAGGACATCTCAAATCCGGAGCTTGCCTCCCGCCGCGGATGGCGTAGCATCCCGGCTCCCTGCCGAAAAGCGCAGGCGCAGAGAAAACGATTGTTCATGAAAAGCTACAACATTGCAGTGATTGGCGGCGACGGCACGGGTCCGGAAGTCGTGCGCGAAGCGATCAAGGTGCTCGAGGCCGCGAGCGCGAAATTCGGGCTCAAGCTCCATTACACCCATTACGACATCGGCGGGGAGCGTTATCTCAAGACCGGCGAAGTGCTCCCGGACAGCGTGCTGGCGGAACTGCGCAAGTTCCCCGCCATTCTCCTGGGCGCCATCGGCCATCCCGACGTCAAACCGGGCATTCTGGAAAAAGGCATTCTGCTGCGCACCCGCTTCGAACTGGAGCAGTACATCAACCTCAGGCCGGTGAAGCTTTATGACGAACGTTTCTGCCCGCTCAAGGACAAGAAACCCGAACACATTGATTTCGTCGTGGTCCGCGAAAACAACGAAGGGCTCTACACCGGGGCCGGCGGGTTCGTCTTCAAGGGCACCCCCCACGAGGTCGCGATCCAGGAAAGCATCAACACCCGCCGCGGAGTCGAGCGCTGCCTGCGTTACGCGTTCGAGTTCACCCGCAAACGCGCCAAGGAAAAGAAGCTGACGCTTTGTGGAAAGACCAACGTCCTGACCTACGCCTTCGACTTATGGGAGCGTGCCTTCCATGAAATCGGCCAGAAGGATTTCCCGGATATTAAACGCGACTACGCTCACGTGGACGCCACCACGATGTGGTTTGTGAAGAACCCGGAGTGGTTTGATGTGATTGTCACCGACAACATGTTTGGCGACATCATCACGGACCTGGGGGCGATGGTGCAGGGCGGCATGGGGATCGCCGCCGGCGGCAATATCAACCCGGCCGGCACCAGCATGTTCGAGCCGATTGGCGGCAGCGCGCCCAAATACACTGGGCAGGGGGTCATCAACCCACTGGCGGCGATCTGCGCCGGCCAGATGATGCTCGACTTCCTGGGCGAAGCTGCGGCGGCGCGCGCCATCGAAACCGCCGTCATCAAAACCGTCCGCGAGAAAATCAAGAGTCTGGCCGCCGGCAAGATGGGTTACTCGACCTCCCAAGTGGGCGACCTGGTGGCCGCGGCCTTATAGCGGATCCGGCTTTACTGGAAACGGGCCGACGCGCGAGGTTGCCACGCGCGTCGGCCCTTCTTTTATCGGTTTTGGGAGGGCGGAGGGGGCGGGGGCGGGGGCGGGTCCTCCTCCGCCAGCCGACTCACGTGCCATTCATAAAACGCCGGCGCCCCAAAACCGGCGCGCACCGTTTCCGCCGCGAACTCGCGTAATGACCGTTGGAATTTGCGCCGCCCTCCGCTATGCTGCCGCCGATGAATATTCTGGAAGAACTGCAGTGGCGCGGATTGATCGCGGACAACACCGATCCCGAGGGCCTGGCCCGCCGGATCAGCGCGGGTCCCGTAACGCTCTATTGCGGTTTCGATCCCACCGCCGACAGCCTGCACGTGGGCAACCTGGTCCCCCTGCTCGCCCTCCGCCGATTTCAACTCCTGGGGCATCACCCCCTCGCGCTGGCCGGCGGCGCAACCGGTTCAATCGGCGACCCCAGCGGCCGCACTCAGGAACGCCAACTCCTCACTCCCGAGGTGCTGGCGCACAACATCTCCCGCGTCAAGGAGCAGCTCAAACGCCTGCTGGATTTTGATTGCTCCTCCAACCCGGCCCGCCTGCTGGACAACGCCACCTGGACCGCCCCGGTGAGTTACCTTGATTTCCTGCGCGACGTCGGCAAACACTTCTCGGTCAACCAAATGGTCGCCAAGGAGAGCGTCCGCGCCCGCATGGAGGATCGCGAGTCGGGGCTCAGTTACACCGAATTCAGCTACATGCTGCTGCAGGCGTTCGATTTCTATGTGCTCTGCCGCGATTTCAATTGCGAACTCCAAATCGGCGGAAGCGATCAATGGGGCAACATCACCGCCGGCATTGACCTCACACGAAAAAAACTCGGCCGCACTGTGTTCGGCCTCACGCTCCCGCTCATCACCAACGCTGACGGCACCAAGTTCGGCAAAAGCCTCGGCGGCGCGGTGTACCTCGATCCCGCCAAAACCAGCGTTTATCGCTTTTACCAATTCTGGATCCGGACGGATGACCGGGACGTCATTCGCTACCTCAAGTACTTCACCTTCCTGAGCCAGGAGCAAATCACCGAGCTTGAAGCCCAGCACACCGCCAATCCCGGGGCGCGCATGGCGCACAAGGCCCTCGCCCGCGCCACCACCGAGCTCATCCACGGTCCGTCCGCGACAGCCGAGGCCATGCGCGCCAGTGAAATTCTATTTGGCGGCGACCTGGCGGGCGTGACCGAGGCCACCTTCAGTGAAATCGTCGGCGAAGTGCCCACGCGGGAGCTGGAGAAACCGCAACTGGACGGCGCGGGCCGGCCGCTGGTCGAGCTCCTGGTGCACAGCGGCCTGTCCGGTTCAAAAGGCCAGGCGCGCAAAGACATTGAAGGCGGCGGCGTGTACCTCAACAACATTCGGGAAACCCGCTTCCAGCGCGCCGTGACCTCCCAGGACCTGCTCTTCGGCAAACACCTGTTGCTGCGCAAAGGCAAACGCAACTACGTCGTGCTCACGGCGAAATAAGGCAAAAAAATTGGCCATTCCCAGGCATCGGGCGTATTCTGGAGGCAACGAGTTATGTCGCTGGAAGTGTTGGCGGAACGCAGCGCCGAGTTGTTTGCGAAAGGCTTCGGCGAAGCGCCGCGGTGGATCGTCGCCGCGCCGGGCCGGGTCAATCTTATTGGCGAGCACACCGATTACAACGAGGGGTTCGTGCTGCCGATGGCGATTGACCGCTACACCGTCATCGCCGCCGACCGGAACAGCACGCGCCTGGTGACGGCGCACAGCGATACCACCGGCGAAACCGCGTCCTTCAGCGTGCGGCCCCCCATCCCCCGTGGCGCCCCCGCCTGGTCCAACTACATTCGCGGGGTGATCGCCGGCTTTCAAGTCCTCGGCAGAAAAGTCGGTGGCTTCAACGCGGTGATTGATTCGGAAATTCCCTACGGCGGCGGCCTGGCCAGCAGCGCCGCCCTTGAGGTCGCTACGGCAACGCTCCTCGAGGCCATGAACGGTCCGGCGCTCCCGCCCGTCGAAAAGGCTCTCCTGTGCCAGAAGGCCGAGCACGATTACGCGGGCGTTCCCTGCGGCATCATGGACCAGTTTACCTCCGTCCTGGCTCAAAAGGACCACGCCCTGCTGCTGGATTGCCGCTCCCGCACCCCGCAACTGGTGCCCATGGCCGATCCCTCTGTCACGGTGCTGATCATCAACACCAACGTCCGCCACAAGCTCGCGGAGGGCGAATACGCCAAACGCCGCGCCGAATGCGAAACCGCCGCCCGGGTCCTGCAGGTGCCCGCCCTGCGCGACGCCACCCTGGCCGATCTCGAGAAGGCCCGGCCCCGCCTCGATCCGGTCGTCTTCCGTCGGGCCCGCCACGTGATCACCGAAAACCAGCGCACCTTGGATTTCGCCCGCGCCCTTCAGGCCTCGGAATGGGCCGAGGTCGGCCGCTTGATGTACGCTAGCCACGACTCGCTGCGCGAGGATTACCAGGTCAGTTGCGCCGAGCTGGACGCCCTGGTGGAAATCGCCCAGTCACTCGGGCCGGACCAGGGCGTGATCGGCTGCCGCATGACCGGCGGCGGCTTCGGCGGCTGCGCCGTTTGCCTCATCCGCACCGACGCGCAAAAACGGCTCACGCGAAAATTCGAAGAACTTTACGAAACCCGCACCGGCAATCATGCGCCGATTTACTCGTCCCGGCCGGGAGGGGGCGCGCGCGTCCTTAAGCCTTAGCGCGGCGCCGCCCCCGCAATGCTGAGCGCCACGTCAATCGTCTCGGCAACCTTCTCTTCCGGCGCCTTGGGGTTGATGCCGAAATCAGCGCGCTGGATCGAAAAATTGGCTCGAATGACCAGCAGGTCTCCCTGCATCTGCCCGTTGCTTCGCGCCCCGAGCTTGTCCTTTAAATAGGTCAGGCGCACGGGAATGGTCATTTCACGGGCCACACCACGCAGTGTAAACGTGCCCTCGGCGTCCGCGATGATCGAGTTGCCGTCCGTCCGCACGTTCTTCAGATGCCGGGCCTCGAAACGAATCTCCGGATACCTCGCCACGTCCATCCATTGCTCGCTGTGCAAATGCTCCTTCATCATCGGGTTGGGCACATGCAGCGAGGACGATGTCACCACAATCCGCCCGCGCGTCGCTTCCGGCTTGGCCGGGTCGAAAACGACCGTACCGCTCACACCGTTGGCGTTGCCGTTGATCGCCTCCAACGGCGCGTCCAGCCTGAACGCGGCGTTGTTTACACCCTTGGGGTCTTTGAAGTCGAAGGTCTGCGGTTCCGCAAAGGCAGCTCCGGCCAGGCCGGCAACGCCGATCAGTATTGCGAGTTTTTCTTTCATTTGATCCTTCATCTCAGTCGTTGTCGTTGTTTCAGTTGGTTGCTGTTTTTGTCTTGTTTCGAAATAGCAAGGCCAGGCCGCCCAGCGCCGCCGCGCCCCCCAGCGCGGCGCCCAGCAGCTCCACCCCCATCACAAACCGCGGTTCATAACTGACCCCTTCGATGCCCGTCACCTCGTCAACGGTTTTAACCGCCACGCTGGTTTGGGTCCAGCCGCGATGGGCTCCCGTGGCCACCCACGTCACCAGGGCCGCCATGGCAGCCAGCAACGCCAGCGATTGCAGTATCCTTCTCATAAGCACATTATTTTATCCCTGATATTAGTTTTATCAAATGAAGACCTGCGGAACCGCACCCCCGGTGCCCAGGAGCCCCGCAGCGCGGCCGGTCCCGACCCCGCTCGCGCGGCAACGACGCCAACCGAGACCTACCCGAGCGACTCGCACGGCCCGGCGGCCGTTTGACAAGAGACAATCTGGAGCAATATTGTTCGGCTATGATGCATATTACTTTGTTTGCGGCAGCCGTTCTTTCGGTGGCTCTCCTGGCTTCGGCCGACGCCCAGGCGGCCGAACCGGCCTCCCTTTACGAGATCCCCATCAAGGACATTGACGGCCGCCCGACCTCCCTCAGGGCTTACCAGGGCAAGGTGCTCCTGATCGTTAACGTCGCCTCCCGTTGCGGTTACACCCGCCAATATCAGCCTCTCGAATCCGTTTACCGTAAATATAAGGACCGCGGCCTGGTGGTGCTGGGCTTTCCCAGCAACGATTTCGGCGGCCAGGAACCGGGCACCAACGAAGAAATCAAGGAATTCTGCAGCAGCAAGTTCAACGTCACTTTCCCGCTGTTCGACAAGGTTGGAGTCAAGCCAGGTTCCACCCAGCACCCGCTCTACGCGGCGCTCACGGGCAAGACTTCGCCTTTCCCCGGCGCGGTTTCATGGAACTTCACCAAATTCCTAATCGGGCGGGACGGCAAAATCCTGGCGCGATTCGGCTCGAAGGATGAGCCGGATTCACCGCAAGTGATCGAGGCCATCGAAGCCGCCCTCAAGCCTTGATCACGCCGCATTTTTGATCGTCACCCGCGGGGGGGTGTTATAGCTTGGGCCGGATGCTGCCGGCCAAATCCTGGAAAACAGAAGCGGTCGCTCGCCTGCTGGCGAGCGTGTTTTTGTGCATCTATGCCGGCACGTTGCTGGCGGCCGCTCTCCCACTCGCCCTCGAGGGGCAACTGGGGCCCAAAGCCGCCACCGTGTCCGGGACGGCCGCCCTTTGCCTGTTGGGAACGCTGGTGCTGGTGCGCCGATCCTGGCCGCCGGAGCGGTTCATGACGTGGCTGGGCTGCACCGTGGCGCTGTTCTACGCCGGGGTTTTCCTGGCCGCCTGGGCGCAGAAGCTCCTTGGCCGGGTCGAGGCTTCCGCCGCTCAAATGGCCATCGCGGCCCTGAGCTTTCAAGGCGCGGCGGTGTGGCTGGTCGCCCGTTTCCTGCGCGAGCAGGGAGTGGGCTGGAACGAGGGGTTCGGCTTCCGCGAACGCTGGCGCGAGGCTCTATTAACCGGGATTCTACTCGCCTGCATTTTCCTGCCGATCGGCTGGGCGTTGCAATGGCTGTCCACCGAAGCGATCACACGGTTCATGCCCTGGAAAGGCGAACCCGCGGAACAACAGGCAGTGCAGACCTTGCGGATGGCGTCCGGCTGGCTGCCGCGGTCGGTGTTGGGCGTGGTGACCATTGTGCTGGCGCCGGTGGCCGAGGAGTTCCTGTTTCGCGGCGTCCTGTTCACTTGGATTCGCCAATGGGGTTATCCGAAGCTGGCCTTATGGGGCACCTCGTTCCTGTTCGCGCTCATCCACCTGAACACCGCCACCTTACTCCCGCTGCTGGTGCTGGCCCTCCTCCTGGCCCGCCTCTACGAGCGGACCGGAAACCTGCTGGCGCCCATCGCGGCGCACGCGTTGTTTAACGCCTTCAATTTTACCATGCTCTACCTCCTGCACCGGGGCGGGCATTGACCCCGGCACCCTGATGAACGAATTCGAATTGATCCAACGCCTGACCGCTTCCCTGCCGGCCCACCCTCAAGTGCTCGTGGGGCCCGGCGACGATTGCGCCGTGCTCGAATCCGGGTTGCCGGACCGCGTGCTGTTGTTCAAGACCGACGCGGTGGTCGAAAACATTCATTTTACGCCTGAAACCGCGCCCGAGCGGATCGGCCACAAGGCCCTGGGCCGCTGCCTGAGCGACATCGCGGCCATGGCCGGCACCCCCACCGCCGCCCTGGTCACCGCCGGCCTGCCGCGGCGGTTTGAAGTGGAACGGGTGGACCGGATTTACGCCGGCATGAGAGCTTTGGCCGAACGCCATGGCGTCGCCATCGCCGGCGGCGAAACCACCACCAACCCCGGCGGCCTGCTGCTCTCGATTGCCCTCCTGGGCTGGGCGCCTCGGAACAAAACCCTCCTCCGGTCGGGCGCCAAGCCCGGTGACGCCATTTTTGTCTCGGGCGAGCTGGGCGGCTCGCTTGCGGGAAAGCACCTCGATTTCGAGCCGCGCCTGGTCGAGGCGCGCTGGCTGGCCAGCCATTTCCCCATCCACGCCATGATTGACCTGAGCGACGGCCTGGCGGGAGACCTTCGCCACATTCTCAAAGCCAGCCGCGTCGGCGCCGAACTGCTGGCCTCCGCGGTGCCCATCAGCCGCGCCGCCCGCCGCGCCGCCCGCGAGTCGTCCGCCGCCAACCCGCCCCTGGTGGCGGCCCTGACCGATGGCGAGGACTTCGAGTTGTTGTTTACCCTCCCCGGCCGCCACGCCGTCCCGCTGCTCGACGGCTGGAAAGCGGAATTTCCTCACACTCGCCTGACTTGCATCGGCAAAATCACGGCCGGCGAAGGACTCACCCTCCGCGACAAGCACGGCGTTCGTCCCCTCACCGCCCATGGCTACGTTCATTTCGCATAGCCCGGACGAAACCGCGGCGCTCGGTGAAACCTGGGGCCGCGCCGCCGCGCCCGGCCTGGTCATTGGCCTGACCGGCGACCTCGGCGCGGGCAAAACCCAGCTCGTCAAGGGCCTCGCCCGCGGATTGGGAATCCCCGAGCGGGTTCATTCTCCCACCTTTGCCCTCGTCAACACCTACGCCGGCGGCCGCCTTCCGCTCTACCACCTCGACCTTTACCGCCTGGAAACGCCGGACCAGGTCCTCGCCGCCGGCCTCGAGGAATACCTCCACCCCGACGGCCTCACCGTCATCGAATGGGCGGAGCGCTGGTTTCCCGGCGGCCAAAAGCTGGTGGCAGCCCACCCTCGGCTCGAGACACTGCCGGTTCCAGCCGGGACCGCAGGCTGGCGCTGGGTGCATATCGAAGCCCTGAGCCCGACCGAACGCCGCATCACTTATGAAAATCTTGGCGCTTGAATTCTCCTCGCCGCAGCGCAGCGTGGCGGTTCTCGACGACGGCCCGGCGACCACCCTGGCCGAGGTCATCGAAACCGGCGGCCGCGGCGCCAACGCGCTCGGCATGGTCGAAGCAGCGTTGCGTCAGGCACACCTCGAGCGCGAGCAGGTGAACTGCCTGGCCATCGGGATCGGGCCAGGCTCGTACACCGGCATCCGCTCGATCATCGCCCTCGCCCAGGGCTGGCAGCTCGCAACCGGAGTGAACCTGCTCGCCATCAGCAGCGCCGACTGCATCGCCGCCCAGGCGCAGGCCGAGGGATTCACCGGCCCGGTCGCGGTCATCATTGACGCGCAACGCCAGGAATTCTACCTCGCGAATTACGACCTCCTCCCCGAGGCCTGGTGCGCCACCGACCCCCTGCGCCTGGTCACGCTCGAGCAGGTGCGCGCCCAGGCTGCTGCGGGGCGCTTGCTCATCGGACCCGAAGTCAACCGCTGGTTTCCGCAAGGGCGAACCGTTTTTCCCCGCGCCTCGGCCTTGGGCCGGCTGGCCGTCGGCCGCTCCGATGTCCCCCCCGGTAACCAGATCGAACCGATCTATCTCCGTCCCACCACCTTCGTTAAAGCCCCGCCCCCAAGGCAGATGCCTTGAGTGCGCCGAATGGCCCGGGCGAGGGAGGAATCACATGGCTGATCGTCCGCGTCCTCGACGCAAAGCATGACTCCACAACCATGGCGGTGGACCTCGAGCTGCGGCCGCAACGTCCCTTGGATGGGGCGTCAAGGAGCGCGGAGGCGAAAGAATCGGGCCGGTTCGGCCGGATTGATCGCGCTGGCAAAGTCAAAAGCACCGAAGGCATCGAATTGGTTGGTCAAGAGGGACTGCCAGGAAGCAACAGGGGTTGTCAGATCGCTGGCTGTCAGGAGGGCAAAGGTGCTCCCCGGGGTCCCCCCATAGCCCGTCAGATTGGCTGTATTCCCAACGAGAATCGGGGGGCAGAGCTTGAGCGCGTCTTCGTGGATTCCCAGAGCCGTCAGGCGGTAGGTTCCACTGTCGTTTGCGCCTGCGCCCTCGATCAAGAGACTGTAAATGCCGCTGTTGGTGCCCGCATAACTGAGGATCGCCGTGCTGGCGTTTTGGGTTGTGGCAAGCAACGCCCCATTTCGACCGTACAAACGAAGGCGGGGCGTGAACACACCGCTTAACTTTTGGCAAATCAGCGTGAAAGAAAATCCTTTGCAGGCCATAAAACTCCACAAGTCCAGGTCGCCCAGCGCAAGGGTGGCGTCCTGGCTGGCGGCGTTTGTGAGAGGTCCGCCCTCATCGCCAGGTGAAACCATGTGCGTCCCCGGAAACTGGCCAAAGCTCAAGGCGTAAGGTCCGGTGCCATTGTTGTAATAGCTCTGTGCGACAACCGTGAAGACACCACTGTTGGTGGCGAGAACAAAAATCGAAGCGTCGCGGTGGGCACTGCTCGCCCCGCTGGCTGTCTGAATCAAAGCTCCGTTCGGGCCATACAAACTCAGCAACGGCCGGTAGTCGGGGGAGCCCATTCGCAAGGCAAGGTTGTCCCCCGCGTTCGCGCTGAAACTCCATAAATCCAGATCCCCGAGCGAATTGGTGCCGGGGTGCGCCAAACCACTGGTCAAAACGCCACCCTCGTCCCCCGCGGAAGTCACGAAAGCGGCCGGCACTCTTGCCAGGCTCAGGGTGTACGGGCTGCTCAAGCTGGTGTAATAGCTCTGGACGACGACCAGGTGAGTCCCGGTATTGGTCGCCGTAACGGAAACGGCGGTGTCGCGGTCGCTGGACGACGCGCCAACGCCTTCGCGAACCAGAATCCCGGTCGGACCGTACAATCGAATCCAAGGCCGGAGACCCGGCGAACCGACACGGAGCGTGAGGTTATCGCCGGCGGATGCCTCGAATTGCCAGAGATCCAAATCTCCTTTGACGATCTGCCCGAAGTTCCACGCGCCATTCACCAGCAACCCCCCTTCGTCTCCCGCTGAAACGACAAACCCTCCCGGCGCCTGCGCCAAATGCAACGTGTACGGACCGGTTCCATTGGCGTAGAAGGCCTGGACCACGACGGTGTAGGTGCCGGTCACGCTCGCCTGGGCCACGACAACGGCATCGGTATCAGCGCTGCTGGAGCCGGCCCCTGTCCCCAATGCCAGACCCGTCGGATCATAAACCGTAAAATGCGGCCTGAAACCGCTCGTGCCCATTCGCACAATGATGCTGCTGCCGGCCGCCGCGGTGAAACTCCACATGTCCACATCACCCAAGCCGATACTGGCCGCGTTGGCGGCGCCGTTGGTCAGCGGCCCCCCCGCGTCGGCGGGCGAAAGCTCAAAGGGCGCCGGAACCCGCGCCAGGCAAAGCACGTAATCGCCGCTTCCGGTGCCGTAGTAACTGCTGACTCGCGCCCCAAAAATTCCGTTGGTGTTAATCGTCACCTCAAGGGTGGCGTCCAAAGAAGCACTCCCGGCGCCCGCGCCTGACCCCAGTGTGGCGCCATTCGGAGCGTGCAGGGTGATCAGCGGGCGAAAACCCGGCGCGCCCATCCTCAGCCTGACGGTATCGCCATTGGTCGCGTAGAATGTGTGGAGGTTCGTCGTGTTCAGGACCAGCGTCCCGGTTTGATCAAAACCATTGGTCAGCGCCTGAGCCTGCAACCCCCGCGCCAGCAAAAGCAGCGGCATCAAACAGGCGCACCAACGGCACCACCTCCCGACCCCGGCCCGCCGGAGACTGTTGGCCGTAAAGACCGGCTGGTTGGGAGGCAGATCAGCGCCTGATGCGAGCTGGCCGGAATCTGGGTTCATGGGTTCGCCTTGAGGAGGTTGAGCTGGAATTAGACTTTTCTATTTCTTTTATTATTTAGTACCATGATTGATGAGGCTCAATTTGTCAAATGCTCCTTGCCGACCCCGTCTGCCCCGGCTTGGCTCATGGCATGGAAATGGAAGCTCTTCGGCGGTTGCGCGCGGCGCCATCTCCAGCCCGCCGTCCAAGCCTCCGTCGGTATTGGCACCCTCCTCCCCGTTCTCGGCAGCCGACGATCCAGCCTTTGCGTTATCCCAAGCGCGGCAGGCCCTGCCACGCTTCTGGAGGCGTCACCGGGATTCAGTGGATTGACGGCTTGGGGCGCGCTTGGCTTCCCTCAAAACCACTCGCGGTCTTTGGTCACCGCGATTTTCCCGTGGCTGGTGGTCAGGGAAAGCGATTTCTTCGGGCAGGACTCGACGCAATAGCCGCAACTGATGCACAGCAGCCGGTCAATGGCCCATTGCTTGCTGGCGCGGTTCACCACGATTGCCCCGGTGGGGCATTTCTTCGCGCAAAGGTTGCAAAAAACACAGGTTTCCCGGCTGAAGGCCAGCTCGCCGCGCGAGCCGGCAACAGGCTGGCGGGGCTCGAAGGGGTAGCGGGTGGTGACCGGTTTGGACAGGGCCCACTTCAAGGCCAGGCGGGTCATGGTAAAATAGGCCATATCAACGCTCCGTACAACTAATGCAGGGATCTATCGTCAGCACCAACACCGGCACATCCGCCAGCTCGCAGCCCTGCAACACTTTCAACAAGGCCGCCAGGTTCGCAAAGGTCGGCGTCCGCACACGGAACCGCTGAAGATTCTTGGTTCCGTTGGCTTTCAGGTGATACACCACTTCCCCCCGGGGCTGCTCGGTCCGCGCGATGAATTCGCCGTTGGGGTTGCCCGTCACTTTCAACGCGATCTCGCCCTCGGGCAGTTTGGCAAAAGCCTGGCGGATCAAATCCACGGATTGGAACAGCTCCGCGCAGCGCACCGCGCACCGCGCGTAGGAGTCGCCTTCGGTCCGGGTGACCGGCTCGAAGCGGAGCTCGTTGAAGGCGGCATAGCCGAGCTGCCGCATGTCCTGGCTCACGCCGCTGGCACGGAGGGTCGGCCCCACGCAACCCAGTTCGTAGGCTTCCTCCTTTGTCAGCACCCCCACCCCGCACATCCGGTCCTTCACCGACCGGTCCTCGATGAACACGCGCGTAATGTCGCGCATCTCGCTTTCGATAACGTCCAGTTCCTTCAAAAGGTCCGCCGCGGCGTCCGGCCCGATGTCGCGCCGGACGCCGCCCACTTTGCACGTGCCGAAAATAACCCGCCCGCCCGTGGTGGCTTCGATGATTTTGAGGACCCGCTCGCGAACCCGCCAGGAGTGCATGAACAGGCTTTCAAAGCCCAGCGCGTCCGCCATCAATCCCAGCCACAACAGATGACTGTGCAACCGGGAGAATTCGCCCCAGATGGTGCGCAGGTAGCGCGCCCGCGGCGGCACCGCCAGGTTCATGATCGTTTCCACCGCCTGACAGTAGGTCTGCCCGTGGATGAAGCTGCAGATGCCGCAAATCCGCTCCGCGATGTAGGTGAATTCCTGAAAGTCCTTTTTCTCGACCAGCTTTTCCAGGCCACGGTGGATAAACCCGATGGACGGGCGCGCTTCGACCACCTTCTCGTCCTCGACCACCAAATCCAAATGGACAGGTTCGGGCAGGACGGGATGCTGCGGTCCAAACGGGATGATAGTGCGGGCCATAAGAACAAATCAGGCGGCAACCGGCGCGGGGGCGGGGCCGGCGGGTTTGGGCGCCGCCGCTTTGGGCGCCGGCGGCGGCTTGGTGGAGGCGAAGGGATGCTTGATGGCGGTCCTGTAGAAGTTGCCTTTGAAATCCACCGCCATCCCTTCAATGACCACGCCAAAAAGGTCATGGATTTCGTTTTCATACATCAGCGCGCACCAATAGACGCCGCTGATGCTTGGAATGCCGGGCCCGCCCGACAACGTCAGCAAACGCAGGTTGGTCAATTGGCGGTCGAGATCGAAACTGTAGGTGAGCTCGACCGCCTCGGGCAGGCGCGTGGCGCTGATCTGGACCAGCCGCCAGCCCCCCTGCTTCAGCGCGCGGACGCGGCCCACCAGGCAATCGGCGGAGATCATTTCGCAGACGGGTTCGGCACTCATAAAAGGTTCAGAGCCTCACGGCCCTCCCCGCGCAAGGCGGGTCCGGACGGAGTTTGAAATTTCTGGAAATAGACCCAGGTGATGGCCGCGTTGTACGGCTCGGTCTTGAATTGTTGGTATCCCAACGACAGAAGCTGAAAATGGTTGCGCTTGCTGTGATGTCCGGTCTTGGCCTCGAAACGGCGCACTTGCGGAAACTCCTTCTCAATGGCCGTCAGCAGTTTTCGGCCAATGCCGCGCCGCCGAAAATAGGGATGGACCATCAGCCGGCTCAAATAGGCCGTGTCGTCAATGGCAAAGCCGCGGATGGACCCGACAATTTTGCCGTTGATGACCGCCTTGAGAAAAACGACCCGGTCCGAGTCGTCCACTTCGTGGGCGGGCTGGGCGGGCGCTCCAAGCACCGTCGCCTCCCGCTGCGGACGGCGTTCGAAATCGTTCTCGAGGTCCTCGAGTGTTTGCTGGAGGGCCGGCAGACTGTCGTCGCCATACAGCTCGACCTCCGTCTGGTAGGCAATCTTCTGCAGGGCGAGGATCTCGGGCGCGTCGCTTTTGTCCGCCCGTTGGTAGAGGATTCTGTCAATGCTGTCGGCCAGCGACTTCATTTCCGCGTGTTTGGCCTCGAGCACGTCCAGCGCCCGGACCACCCCGTCAATGATCGCCTCGGGCCGCGCAGCGCAACCCGGCACATAGACGTCCACCGGGATGACGCTGTCCACCCCGCCGGAAACATTGTAGCACTCCCGGAAGATGCCGCCGCTGGAGGCGCACGCACCCACGGCCACCACCACCTTCGGCTCGGGCAATTGATGATAAATGTTGCGAATCACTTCGCGGCTTTGCTCGTTGACCGCCCCCGTTACCAGAAAAATGTCGGCGTGCTTCGGGTTGCCGGTGTTGACGACCCCCAGCCGTTCGACATCGTACGACGGGGTGAGGCACGCCAGCGTCTCAATGTCGCACCCGTTGCAGCTCGAGGCGTCGTAGTGAATGATCCAGGGGGATTTCTTAAAACCGGCCATGTCAATTGCCTCCCGCCCCGGTTTTCGTCAACCCGGCGTCCCACACCAAAGTCCCGCCGGCCGAGGCCGGCGCCAGGGGCTCCACGCGCCTTGACCCGGCGGCGACTCGGGGCTGCGGGGCGGCGACCGCTTTGGCCGGCGGCACGCCGCCGGGCGAAAGCAACGACAGCACCAGAATATTGCCCAAGCCCAGCAGCGCCGCGGCCAGCCAGGCGCTTTTCAACGCCGCCTGCCATTTCAAACGCGCAAACACATTGTCCACCAGAATCACAAACACGAACACCGCCAGCGCCGCCGCGATCCCGGCCGGCGGCCACGCGGCGAAGAACAAATACACCCACCCCAGCAGAAACACGTTCTCATACCAGTGCGCCACTTCAATCATCGCCAGCGCCCGCCCCGAAAACTCGGTGGTGATGCCCCGCACCAGTTCCTGGTGCGCATGATGCGATGAGGACAAATCAAAGGGCGATTTTCGAAACTTGATCTCGAGCGCGTAAAGGAATCCGAGGAACACCCCGGGCAGCCAGAGAATCAGCAGGGCGGGATGGCTGGCGATTTCATGCACCTGAAAGCTCCTGGTGACCATGTACATCCCGATCGCCGTCAGCAGCACCATCGGCTCGTAGGCCATCATCTGGATCAACTCCCGCTCGGCCCCCACGAAGCTATACGGGGAGCTGGCCTTGTAGGCCCCCAGCACAAAAAAGATCGCCGCCAGGGTCAACGCAAAAATCACCAGCAAAAGGTCCGACCCGGCAAAGAACAGCGCGCCGGTGAAGATGACCAGCAGAAGGAAGAACAGCACGTAGAAATTCTGCGACCGCCGCACCACGATGTTCTCCTTCTGCCACAGCTTGGCTACATCATGGAACGGCTGCAGCAGCGGCGGACCTCGCCGCGACTGCATCCGCGCCGAGATAATCCGGTCCAGACCGGCCAGCAGCCCGCCAAGAATCGGGGCGGCGACAAGGTAAAGAGCCAACCGTATCCAGGGGTTCATACAAAAGGCAGGGCGGCCACAACCATGACCAGGAGCAGGACGGCGCTGCCGATCACACCCCACCGCGCCAGCCAGGTTTCATTGAAAAAGTTGCGCAGGTAATAATTCTGAATGACGACCTCCTGCACCTGGTTCGCCGAGCCCAGGAACCGCACACTGCTCTGCACATTGGCCCCGCCCAGATAGGCGTCCATCACCTTCACGCCCCGGCCATAGTTGATGAAACTCAGGGGGAACAGCATGATCATCACCATCATGATCATCATGATGACCACGTTGCCGGGCGCCATGGACGCCGTCTGTCCATAAACGCTCACCACGTAGGGCTCGATCAACGCCGTTGAAATCACCGGAAACAACAGGCAGGTCAGAAACGTTGCCGCCGACAGGCCATACAACGCCACGCCTTCGCCCAGGCCGAATTCCACGGCCACCCGCTCGCATGGCCGGAACACTTCGAGGAGCTTGCCCATCCATTTCACCCAGAAGAAAAGCGTGGCGGCGCTGCCAAAGACAATGAAGGCGGACAGCACGGGGTAGGCATCCACCACCGCCTTGAGCACCGCCCACTTGCTGATCAGCATGCCGAACGGCGCCAGAAACATGCCAGCCATCCCGATCAGCATCATGATCGCCACCCGCGGCATGTTGATGATCAGCCCGGACATGGACTCGATGTCGCGGCTGTGGAGGCGGTGTTCCACCACCCCCACGCACAGAAACAGCAGACATTTGGCAATGGCGTGGAACACAATCAGCAGCACCCCCGCCCACACCGCCTCATAAGTCCCAATCCCGCCGCACAGCACGATCAGGCCCAGGTTGGCCACCGTCGAGTAGGCCAGCACCTTTTTCGCGTCGCTGGTGGTGATCGCCGCCAGCGACCCCACCAGGAACGTCAGCGCCCCAACCAGCGCCACCATCAGGCCTACGGTCGTCCCCACAATGACCGGCGCCATGCGCAACACCAGGTAAACCCCCGCTTTGACCATCGTGCTGGAATGCAGCAGGGCTGAAACCGGCGTCGGCGCCACCATCGCCCCCAGCAACCAGCCCGAGAACGGCAGTTGAGCCGACTTGGTGATGCCCGCAAAACAGAACAACGCCGCCGGCAGCAGCGCCAGCGCGCTCTTCGAGGTGATCAGCGTCTGCAATTCAACCGTGCCCGTTCGCGTCGCGGACCACCCGATCGCCAGCGCGAATGCAAATCCCCCCGCCAGGTTCATCACCAGCGCCTTCAAGGCGTTCCGACGCGCCTCCTCCGTTCGCGTGTAACCAATCAGCAGGAACGAGCAGAGCGTGGTGACCTCCCAAAAGAAAAACAGCCACGGGAGGCTGTTGGCGAAAATAATCCCGAACATCGCCCCCATGAACACAAACAGTGTTGCGAAAAACATCGGCCGCCGGTCCGCCACTTCGGGGTGCGATTCCAGATGATAACCCCGCATGTAACCCACCGCGTAAAGGCAAATCCCCCCGCCCACCAACCCGTTGATCAGCGCCATGATGACCGCAAACTGGTCTATGAACAGCGCGTGTGTGGCCTCCAGGCTGGCCGCCGAGGCGATCTCCAACGTCCCCATAACCGCCCCCTGCGCCAGCATCAGACCCACGATCAAATAATACCTCGCCCGCATCCCAATCCATAAGATGTAGAGGCCCATCAACACCTCCGCCACCATCATTCCAACGTGCCCCGCCTTGTGATTGAACGGAAAGCCCGCCATCGCCCCCGGCGTGGGCAACACGCCAATCGCCACCGTGCCCGCCGCCACCACAGCCACAAACAAGGCCACCAAGAGCCCGCGCGCGCGATCGGATTTGATCACGGCCAGTACAGCTCCCGCCACAATCGGGCCAAGGATCAATCCGGCCGCAAGGCTCATGTTATGTTCCACATCCATCAAGAATCATCGTTAAACCAACGCCCGGGACCGGGCGGCTGCTGACGGGATGGCCTGCTCGAGGCATACCCTTGCCTGCCTCGGGAAGCACGGAAACGGCATACCCAAGCTGCGTTGGACAAAATGTCGCCCCACTCAATGCAAGTCGCATGCCAGTGAGACGCTTGTCACTAGTCATTCCAGCAAAACCACTTGCGAATTTGAATGCCCTGGTTTTTCAGGTTGGTTTTTCGCAGATAACGAACTTTAGTCGTCAGTATTGCGATATTTCGTTATCCGTTTGATCGAGAGTCTGATAGACTGACCTGCGATGTTCTTAATGAGCGATTACAAGCCGGAGTTTGATTCCTTCAAGGATCGGCTGATCGAGTTGGCGCAGATTCGCCAGGTTGGGCGGCTATTGGATCGAGTCGTCAACCTGCTGGCCGAACGTCCCCATGTGGCCCTGGCAAGAATCTGGTTGGTCCGGCCCGGGGACACCTGTGCGACATGCGACATGGCCCCGCGATGTTCGGCGCGGGATGCGTGTCTGCATCTGGTGGCCAGCGCCGGGTTGCGCCGCACCGAACAACGGCCGGACTGGTCCCGCGTGGACGGCGATTACTCGCGCATTCCCTTGGGGGTGGGGAAAGTGGGGCGCGTCGGCGCCAGCGGCGAAGCCATTGTGGTGAAAGATTTCGGGGGAGACCCGTCGTTTCTGGTGCGGTACCGGTGGGCCGCCCATCAACAGATTCGGGGCTTAAACGTCCAGCCGATCAAGTTCGGCGACGAAATTCTCGGAGTGATTGCCGTCTTCACCAGCATCCCCACGCCGGAAGAAGGACCGGCGTGGCTGCGGATTTTTGCCGATGAAATCGCGGGCGCCATTGTCAACGCCCGGGCGTTCGAGGAGATTGAGCGCCTCCGCGCGCAACTCGAGCTGCAGAATCTCTACTTGCAGGAGGAGGTGCGCGAGGCCAAGGCCCTCGGGGACATCATCGGCCAGCACCCCTCGATGCAGCGGCTGTTGCGCCAAATCCAGATGGTGGCCCCCACCGATGCCACCGTTCTCATCCTCGGTGAATCCGGCACCGGCAAGGAGTTGGTGGCGCGCGAACTTCACCGCCAAAGCCGGCGCGGCGACCGTCCCCTGATTCGCGTCAATTGCGCTTCCGTGCCTCGGGAACTCTACGAGAGCGAGTTTTTCGGTCACGTCAAGGGCGCCTTCACCGGCGCCATCCGGGACCGGGCCGGGCGATTCGAGGCGGCGGATGGCGGGACGCTTTTCCTGGACGAAGTGGGTGAAATCCCGTTGGCGCTGCAGAGCAAGTTCCTGCGCGTGCTGCAGGAGAAACAATATGAGCGGGTGGGCGAGGATAAGACCCGGACGGTGGATGTGCGGATTATTGCCGCAACCAACCGGAACCTGAAACAGGCCGTCGAGGAAGGGGCTTTCCGCGAGGACCTTTACTACCGCTTGAACGTCTTTCCGATCGAAGTGCCGCCGCTGCGGGAGCGGAAGGACGATATTCCGCTGCTGGCGGCGCATTTCCTCGAGCAGGCCGCCCGCCGCTTGCGGCTGCCCCTCCCGCGCTTCACCGAGGCCCAGGCGGACCTGCTCAAGCACTACCATTGGCCCGGCAATGTTCGGGAACTGCAGAATGCCACCGAACGCGCCCTCATCCTCTCCCAAAACGGCGTGCTTCGTTACAACCTGCCTTTGATGGATTCGCCGCCGGCTCCTTCCGGCTGGCCCGTCGCACCCGGTTTCGACGGACCCAAGCCGCCCTCGTCCGGCTCGGAATCGCGCGCCGCCGGATTGGCGGGGGCCGCTGTGCAAGAAGGCCGGGTGCTCTCGGAACAAGAACTCCGCGAGCTCGAGCGGGAAAACACACGCGCCGCCTTGGAGCGCTGCGGCTGGAAGGTGCACGGGCCCGGCGGCGCCGCCAAGCTGCTCGGCGTCAAGCCCACCACCTTGATCTCGCGCATCCGGAAGATGGGGCTCAGGCGTCCGCCGACCCCGGCATCCCCGGGTTCGGGATTCCCGGCATAAACGCGTGACGCGCGCGGCTCTCAAAGGCATCCTCCCGCCGTTATCCGGCGTTTTTGGATGGCGGAAAGTCTGGCAGTATTTATACAGGTGACTGAATCATGTCGGGTCTGTTTTCATCGGCCACCCTCGAGCAAGTCCGCGCGGCGAGCGACATCGTGGACGTGATTGGCTCCTACCTGCCGCTAAAGCGGGCGGGCGCCAACTTTGTCGCCCTCTGCCCGTTTCACAAGGAGAAGACTCCCAGCTTCCACGTCAATCCGCAGCGCCAGATTTTCCACTGCTTCGGCTGCCACAAAGGCGGGGATGTGTTCACCTTCGTCAAGGAGTACGAGAACCTGGATTTTCCCGAAGCCGTCCGCCGCCTGGCCGAGCGGGCGCGGATTCCCCTCGAGTACGATTCCGGTTCCGACCAACACCAGTCCCGGTCGCTCAAGGAGAAGCTGCTCCAATTGCACGAGCAGATTGCCCAGCGCTGGCAAAACGCGCTGGCCACCGAGGCCGCCGGGGCCGCCGCTCGCGAGTACCTCCAGCGCCGCGGCGTCCCACCCGAGGCCGTCAAGCTCTTTCGACTCGGCGCCGCCCCGGAAGCGTGGGATGACACCGTCAACTGGGCCCGCAGCAAGGGGTTTGATCTGGCGGATGTGGAAAAGGCCGGCCTCATTCTCCGCAAGGAGGGCACCGACCACTATTATGACCGGTTTCGCGGCCGGCTCATCTTCCCCATTTGCGACGAGCAGGGACGCGTCATCGGCTTCAGCGGGCGCGTGCTGGCGGGGGATGAGAAAACCGCCAAATACGTCAATTCCCCGGAGACGCCAATTTTCATCAAAAGCCGCGTTTTCTACGGGCTGGATAAATCCAAACGGGCCATCATCGAAGCGGGGTTCGCCATTGTTTGCGAAGGCCAGCTCGATCTCATCGCCTGTTTCATGGCGGGTGTTCAGAACGTGGTGGCCCCGCAGGGCACCGCCTTCACCGCCGACCACGCGCGCCTCCTGAGCCGTTACGCCAATGAAGTCGTGCTGTGCTTCGACTCGGACGACGCCGGGCAGAATGCCGCCGTGCGCTCGCTCGACAACCTGCTGAGTTCCGGGCTGGCCGTTCGTGTGGCGCTGGTCCCCTCACCCCACGATCCCGACAGCTTCATCAAGGCATCCGGCGGGGCCGCCTTCAAAGAACTGATCGAACGCGCCCCCGACTTTTTCGATTACTACCTCGACCGCCTCTGCGCCCTGCATCCGGTGGTCACCGACAAAGGCCGGCTCGCCGTCCTGCGCGGCATGGCCGACGCCGTCCACAAAACCGGCAACCTCGTTCTGGTGGACAAGTACGCCCAAAAGACCGGCCTCCGCCTGGGCGTTGCCCCCGACGCGGTCCGCGCCGAATTCCGCAAACTCTCCCGCGCGCGCCGCTCATCGCCCGCGCAAGCCGCCGAGCCCCCGCCCGAACCGGCGGCCGGTCCCGAACCGCCACCCAACGAGTTTTGGCTGTTGAAACTGCTGCTCTTGCACGAGGAATTGATTGCCTGGGCGGCCAGAAACTTGCGTTTGGAATGGCTGCAACACCAGCTCGTTCGCCAGATTCTCGCCCGGCGTCTCCAGGCGCACCAAGAGCAAACGTGGACCAGCCTTCCGGCGTTCCTGGATTGCCTCGAGGAAACGGACGCCCGCACCCTCGTCACCCGGGCCGTGGCCGAGGAACGGCCCTTGCCCAATCCCGGCCAACAACTGGCGGACCTCGCCTGCCGGTTGCGCAACCAGGACCTCGACCGCCAGTTGGCCGCCCTGATCCATCGCGCCAGCCAGCCCGACGTGGATGAAGCCCAGCGCCTCGAACTCCTGCGCCAGCGGGAAACCCTGCGCGCCCGCAAATTGCAACCCCTCGAACCGGTCGCTTTATGAACCCCTCATTCCCCGCAAATCGAACAAACGCCCGCGCCACGCTGGTTTCATTGAAACCGAAGAACAACCCCTTCGCGGCCGGCGATTTCGAGACCGCCTGGGTCCAACCGCTGGTGGCTCCCTAGTCTATGCATAAGAACCTGCTCATCCCTGTCCACCCGCAGGCTGGCCGGATCTCACGAACCGCGCTCCTGGCCCGTGGGCTGGCGCTTTTCCTGGGCGCTTTCACCCTCCTGAACCTCGCGGGGGGTCTCCGCGTGCCGGGCTTTGGGCTCAATCTCTGGTGGATTGATTTGCGCGCGCTGCCGGAATACCTGGCCGATCCTCTGTTGGGGACCGCGCGGGAAACTTACTTCCTCCGCCAACTGCCTTTTAACATGGCGCGCGAAGTGGCGGCTATTTGGGTTTATTATTTCCGGCCCCTGGTGGCTGCCTGAACGGCCGCCATTCCGCACTTGTTGCAGCTACTCACGTTGCAAGGCTCGAACCCCATTTTACGAAGGACAAAAATGAAACTTCCATCAGGTTTGACTCGAGTCGCGGGCCGCATGCGAGGGGCGTGCCGCGTTCGATTTACCGCACTGTTATGCGGTTGCTTGGGGGTGCTCACGAGCTCCGGAGCGGTCACGGGCGGCGACCCCGAGGGCCGCAACAACCTCGCCGCTCGAAGCGAATTGCCTTCGGGAAAGGGCCTGGCCCAAGCCCATCCCGCCGATCAAGGCCTGAAGGCCGATCCCGACGTTATCTTCGCCGACGATTTTGAATCGGGCACCCTCGGCCAGAGCTGGGATGAAGCGCGCAATCCCCAGGGCAACGTGCTGCACTTCGCCCCCGTCGAGCCCCATGAGGGCTTGGGCAAACGCTGCCTCCGCGTCGAAGGCCACCTGGACCGCGACACGGGCGGCGGCTTGACCAAGTGGTTCCAGCCGGCGGACACGCTCTTCATCCGCTTTTACACCCGGTTCGATCCGGGCTGCGATTATGTCCACCATTTCGTCACGCTGCGGGCCAACAAGGGCCTGCGCGGCGCCGACAAGTGGAGCGGATTTGGCGGCGCGGGCCTCAAGCCGGAAGGCAGCGAACGGTTTTCAACCGCCATTGAGCCGTGGGGCAACTGGGGGCGTTGGACCCCGCCGGGGCGTTGGAACTTCTACAGTTACTGGCACGAGATGGCGCAATCGCCCGACGGCAAATACTGGGGCAACTCCTTCGGTGTCCCCGACGCGCCGCTCATTCCGCGCGACCGCTGGATTTGCGTCGAGTTCATGCTCAAGCACAATACCCCCGGCAAACCCGACGGCGAGCAAGCCTTCTGGATTGACGGCGCGCTGCAAGGTCACTGGACCGGTTTCAATTGGCGGAAGACACCCGATCTCAAAGCCAATGCCTTGACGCTGGAAAGCTACATCACCGATCGTTGGACCAAAAATCCCACCAACATTGTTTGCTTCGACAACGTCGTCATCGCGCGGCGCTACGTCGGACCCGTTGCCAGGCCGTGAGGAAGCCCAATAACAATCCGCGGCCAACGGCAAGCATCCCGAGTTCCCGCACGAACCCCGTCAGCCCTCCCGGCGCACGTAAGCCGGATTAAACCGCGTGCGCGGCTCCTTGGTTTCCGCCGGGTGGCCGATGGCAACGACCGCGACGGGGATGACAGACCCCTCCAGCCGCAAAATCTCCCGCACCCGCTGGATTCGCTCCTCCCGCGGATGCACGCCCAGCCAGCATGCCCCCAAACCCAGCACATGCGCCGCTAGCAACAGGTTCTCGCACGCCGCTGAGCAATCCTGCAGCAGGTAACTGAGCTGCCGGTCATGCGCAACCTCGAGGTCCCCGCAGATCACGATGCCCACCGCCGCCGAGGCCAGCATCCTCCCGTGGGGCAGCGCCTCGGCAATCCTGCCCAGCATCTGCCGGTTCCGCACCACCACAAACCGCCACGGATCCTTCGCCGCGGCGGACGGCGCCGCCATCGCTGCTTCCAGGAGCTTCTGCACAGCCTCCTCGCTCACTGCTTCCGCCGTGTAAGCCCGAATGCTCCGCCGTCCGAAAATAAAATTCAGGTTCCTGTTCGCTTCCGTGTTCATAAAGTCAATCAGCCGTCTCCGGTTTACCTGCCTCGCGCCCTCCAAAGCAAGCTTTCGTGAGATCCGCGCCGACTCCCGGCATCATGCCGGTCAGACGGTGTCCCGGCCTGACCCGCCTGTGCCGCTGCAGGAAGCCGTTCCTCTATCTTATAGCCCGCTCAAGTACTCCAGCAGGTCGGCCATTTCTTGACGGCCAAGGCCATTCTCCAGCGCCTCGGGCATCAGCGACCACGGGCGCGGTTCAACCAGAAAAAAAGCCGCGCGAGGCCACACGACGGCCGGCTGCCCCGGCCGGCGCAAAATAAGGGTCTCGGGGGTGACGGCCTCAACCCGACCGGCAAACACAGCGGCTTCCTGGGTCTCGAACAGCCAGGTTTCATACCCCGGCCGGATTTCATACGTGGGCTCGAGGATCGCGCTTAAGAGGTCTTCCCTGGTCCAGGCACCCACGCCGCGCAGGCTTGGCCCAAGCTGGCCGCCGCCCGGCGCAGCGGAATGGCACGCGGCGCAACGGCTCGAAAAAACCCGTTGTCCGCGCGAGCCATCGGCTGGGAGCCTGAGCGCCGGCCGAAAGAATTCCACCGCTTCCGGGCGCCGCAAACTCATGGGCCCGAAAACCCGCTCAGCCCGTTGCCGAATCGTCGGGTCCGGCCACGACCGCAGCAGGTGAACGTGCTGGAAGGTGAGGTCGGCGGGGGGAATCACGCCGTTTTGGATGGCCTCGAGGGTGATCGCCGCCCGCTCGCGGCGGGCCAGCAGGCAGCTCACCATTTCCGGCCTCAGCGCTGGCGGGAAGGCCGTCCAGCGATTCAGCACGTTGGTGGCCACACGGGGGTCGGCATATTGACTCAGCACCACCGCGGCCGCCTGATGCACTGCGGGTGAAACCCTCGGGTTGGTCAGCAACAGCAGCAGCATGTCTCCCGCCTCCGAGTAGCTGAACCGGGCCGCGCCGACCAGCCGCAGCGCCTCGAGTCGAAGGCGTTCCTCCGTCCCGACCGCCCCGGCGGCCAGCAGCGCGGAGGCGAAGACCCGCTCGAGCGCGCCATTGGTGTTGGCTGCCGCGAGGTCATTCCCGTTGCGCTTGAGCCCCTCGGCCAGGGAGGCCAGCAACCCCAGGGCTTCGACCGGCAACACCGAGCTCGAGGTGGCGTGTTGAATCACCAACGCAACCTCGCCCGCCCGGCTGCGCAGCCCAATCATCCCCGCCAGCACCCGCAGAAATTCCTCCCCCGCGGGGCTCCGGGCAAATCGCGTGTTGCGCGATAACAGGGTGAACCACCCGCCCGCATCCGGCGGCACCGAACTCAACACCGCCGTTTGCATCCAGGGATTGGCCGTATCCTGTGCCACAATCTCCGCCAGCAACAAACCCCGCCCGGGATGCTGCAACTGGCCCAGCGCCAGTGCGAGCTGATACCGGACGCGAATGGAACCATCGCGGCTCAGCGTCCTGAACTGACCCGCCAGCGACTCGGACGAAGGCTGCCGGCCCAGGAACGAGACCGCCACCCGCAGCGCCCCTTCGCGAACCCGCTCATCCGGAGCCTGCAACGCCTTCACCAACAATTTCTCCGTGAGCACCCCAAGGTTTTCCAACGCGTAAAGCGCCTGGACCCGGGCGACGGGGACGGGCGACTTGAGCAGCATTTGACCGAGAAACGTCGGGGTAAGATTCGACACCTCCTGCTCAACCAATAGGCGCTGCGCCGTCTCGCGACGCCATTGGTTGGTGCTGGCCAGGGCCGCCACCAGCTCCCGCGCATCGGCATTTCCCAGCCCCGCCGCCGGCGCGGGCCGATAAACCTCCGGAACCACTCGATAAATCCGCCCGCTCGCCCCATCCCGCCGGTCGGCGACATAGAGCGCCCCCTCGGGCCCAACCACGACCTGCACCGGACGGAACTGCCCATCGGACGCTTCCAGAAACTCGCGCGTCGCCTGTCCGGCAGGACGCCGGGCGTTCCACTCCAACCCGTTGGTGACCAAAAGCAGGCGGCAAACCACCCGCGCCTCCGGGTCGGCAATGAACAGGTTGCCATGGAAGTTGGCGGGCAGCAGCGTGTCGGCGTAAATGCAGCCGCCCTGGGCCGCGGTGAACGGGCGGGTCCGTCTTGGTCCGTTGCCGCGCTCTCCCCCCGCGCCGGACGCTGCGCCTGAAAGACTGCTCGCGCCCGGTTCCCCCCTCCCTGTTGAATCGCCCTCCCACAGGCGCACAGACGGAGGAACCACCTCCCTCAACGCCGGTGCCGGTGCGAAAACCGGGTTCCGCACGAAATGCGCTGGATCGTACATCACCTGGAAGAGCGGCCGCCGAAATTCACTGACGAATCTTCGTCCGAACGGGTCAAAAATGACCCCCGATTCCGCCGGACCGGCTTCGCGTCGCAACGCCAGCGTGCGGGGGTCAAATGAAAAATCCGCTCCCTGAAGTTCCACAACAGGCAGCGAGGGCGCAGCGGGCGAACTGACCTCGCCGCCAAGCCCGGCGCTCGTTCCATAAATCCGGCCGTCAGGCCCCCAGGCCAGATGCCCGATGAGCCGCGGACTTGCGGTCTCCGGCGCCCCCGCGTTCTCGCCGAACCCCTTGAACATGACCCGCCGCACGGTGGCAGTTCCCGACCCCTCGAGGTCCTTCAAATACACAATCTCAGGCGTCGCGGCCACAAAGACCCCCCCCTTGTAACAGGCCACCGAAGACACATTGGGCAAAGCCTCGGCATAGACCGAACTCTGGTCGAACACCCCGTCATGGTCCGTGTCCGACAAGAGCCGGATGCGCCCCTGCCGCGGACTTTCTGCGGGCCGTTCCGCCACGAAGAGCCGCCCCTGCTCGTCGAAAGCCATCGCCACCGGCGCTGAAACGAGGTTTTCATCGGCCACAACCTCCACCCGCAAACCGGGCAAAGGTCTTGGCGCGCCGGCCGGCGGGGCGGGCTTGCTCGAGGGAGCGGCGGGGGGTGCTGGGGCGGGGGCATTGGTTGCCTCGACTCCCACCGGTGGCGCGGCGTCAGCCGCCACAGGCGTCGCGCTTTGCGATGCCGGGCTGGTCGTCTCGTTCTCATCTCCTGCTGCGGCAAGGCAGCCCAGGAACGCCACGGCCAGAGCAGCGCCCGCGCCGCAAGCCAGACGCGCCCGCGCGCCCGCAAACAAGGACCACGGCGCGGTCCGCGCGGCCTTGGGCGGCGGGGCGCTCCATGCGACAGCGGCCCGCCGATTTGCGCAACCAGTCATGAATCAAACATCGTTGAAACCCGGCGGAGGGAAAAGCCTGAAAAGCGACCGGGCAAAAAACCTCCAGAGCAGGGGTGAGGCGCGCCGCCAGAGAGAGCGCCGCAACCGCTTTTTTCCCGAATAACTTTTTGACAGAACGCATGGGGATTGGCAATTTGAGGCCCCAACCGAGGTTTTCAGGGTTGCAGTCTGAAATCTCGCTAAAACGAAACGTCGGGAAAATTTATGGCAGAATTAGTCGGAAATCTTTTGGTCGCTCAATCGGGCGGCCCAACCAGCGTCATCAACTCGAGCCTTGCCGGGGTGATCCAGGAAGCCGGACACCACGATTGCATCGAGGAAATCTATGGCGGCGCCAATGGCATCCTGGGCATTCTCAACGAAGAATTGATTGATATCAACGACGAGCGGGCGCGCACCATCGAAGGGTTGCGCAGCACTCCCGCCGCCGCCCTGGGCACCTGCCGCTACAAGATTGACTTCAAGAAAAAGCCCGAAAAGGCCGCCAAAGACATGGACCGGCTCTTCGAGGTCTTTCAGGCGCACAACATCCGCTATTTCTTCTACATCGGCGGCAACGACTCGCAGGACACCTCGCACAAGATCCATGAGGAAGCCGTCAAACGCGGCTACGAAATGCGCGTCATCGGCGTGCCCAAAACCATTGATAACGACCTGCCCCATACCGACAGTTGCCCCGGCTATGGGTCGGTCATTAAATACTGCGCCACCACCGTCATGGAAGTCGGCATTGACGTCGGCTGCATGGCCACCGACGACGGCTCCTGCTGCATCATCGAAGTCATGGGCCGCTCCGCCGGCTGGATCGCCGCCGGCACCGTCCTGGCCAAACGCGGCCAGGCCGCCGCCCCGCCCCACATGATCCTCCTGCCGGAAATTCGTTACAGCATGGATTCCATCCTCGCCAAGGTCAAAGAAACGGTGGACACCTACAAATACTGCATCATGGTTGTCGGCGAAGGCATCCGCGATGAAAAAGGCGAGGAGATCGGCGCCGACAAAACCCGCCTGGACTCCTTCGGCCACCCGGTCCTGGCCGGCGCCGCCGAGAAAATCAAGGAATTCGTCCAGGGCAAACTGAACACCAAGACCCGCACCGTGCTCCTGGGTTATGCCCAGCGCGCCGCTGAGCATTTCGCCAGCCTGACCGACTCCAACAACGCCTTCGCCTGCGGCGAAGCCGCCGTGCGCGCGGCCATCGCCGGCCAAAGCGGTTACATGGTCAAAATCGTCCGCGGTCTCACCCCCGACGGCGCCCTCCAGTGGTCCACCGGCTTGCAGCCGCTCGGTGACATCGCCAACGTCGAACACTTTGTGCCGCGCGATTGGGTCAGCGAGGACGGCTTCCTGCCCAACGAGAAATTCGTGGAATACGCGCGGCCCCTCATCGAAGGCGAAGTCAAAATCCCGATCGAAGGCGGTCTGCCCAAATACACCATCCTGGAAGGCAACAAGGTGGAAAAGAAGCTGCCGCCTCGCGCCTGATCCCACCGGCTTTTAACGCCTGCTGCGGCTCCACGCCTCGGCTCCAACAGCTCACAAGCCCGCCGTGGACGCGATGATCTCGCGCAACGGAATGCCGGGACGAAATCCGGTCGTGGCAAAAAGCTTGTCGGTCAACGGCCGCCGCCGCCGCATGTCCTCGAAACCCGGCGCATAGGCCTGGGTGTAAGGCACAAACTCGATCGTTGAGCGAGACCCCAGAATCTCAATCACCAGCCGGGCCAGATTGAGGATGCTGATCTCCTCGGTGCTGCCCACGTTGAATATCTCGCCCCGCGCGGCCGCGCAGTTCTGCAGCCGCACCAGGGCTTCCACGGTGTCCTGGACGTGACAAAAGCAGCGCGTCTGCCGCCCATCGCCGAACACTTGTAAAGGCCGGTTGGCCCGCGCTGCCGCGATGAATCGGGGCAGCACCATCCCGTAGCGGCCGGTCTGCCGCGGACCCACGGTGTTAAACAGTCGCACGATGACCACCGGCAGGGATTGTTCCCGCGCATAAGCCAGCGCCAGGAACTCGTCCATGAGCTTCGAACAGGCGTAACCCCACCGCGCATGGTGCGGCGGCCCAATCAACAGGTCGTCCTCCTCTCCGAAGGCGGCTTTCCGGCTTTTCCCATACACCTCCGAGGTCGAGGCCAGCAACAGCGGCACGCGTGCCTTCGCCGCCGCCTCCAGGAGCACCTCCGTCTCATGTAGGTTGGTCTCCAGCACGTGAATCGGCGACTTGACGACCAAATCCACTCCCACCGCCGCCGCCAAATGATAAATACTCTCCGCCCCGGCCACCCATTTCGCCAGCTCGCCGCACTGCGAAATCTTCGCCACCACCACCTCAAGCCCGGGATGGTCCCGCACCGCCCCTAAATTTTCGAGACTGCCGGTGGACAAATCGTCCAACACCACCACCTGCCGACCCTCCGCCAGCAGCCGCTCCACCAGATGCGACCCGATGAAGCCGGCGCCGCCGGTCACCAGCACGTGGGAGGAACTGGAACCTTGACCGCCCATCAGTCGGAAGGCGCCTCCAGCGGAACGCCGTTGGTGGAGGCCCCAACACCGCCAGCCGGGTGGCCGCTCGCCGCAAACTGCGTCCGGCTGCCCAGCAACGCCCGGGCAACCGCTTCCGCCAGTTTCTGCCGGTGCTCCGGCATCCCAATCTGCCGCGCCTCGCGCGGGTTCGAAAGATAACCGCCCTCCACCAGAATCGCCGGTCGTTGTTGACCGCGGAGCACCCCCAGGAACCGCGCGCGCCGCAACCCTCGATCCGCGCTGCCATTGGCGCGCAACAACTCGCGGTGAACCCGCGCCGCCAGCCGCAGGTTCTCATCATCCCACGCATTGTTGGGGAAAACCTGTCCCGCGTCGTCGGGATACCCGCGAGTCAGATTGGACGGCAGGCCGGCGGGCGTCAGACAGTAGGTTTCCAGTCCGCTCTCACTGTCATTGGGCGCGGCCGAGTTGAAGTGCAGGCTCACAAACAAGTCCGCGTTCAACCGCTCGGCCAGGGCCACCCGGCTGGCGATGGAAACCTCAACATCATTGCTCCGCGTCAAATACACGCGCCAGCCCTGCGCCGACAGCAGCTCCCGCAACCGCAACGCCCAGTCCAGGGTGCAGTCTTTTTCCCGAAGGGTGCCGGCCGCATTCCGCGTGCCCGTGTCCACGCCGCCATGCCCGGGGTCAATCACAACCGTCCGCGGCCTCGCTGGCTCGGGCTCCGGCAGACCTCGCAGCAGGGGTTGCACCGTCTTTTTCAGGTCCAAAGCGTGAATCCACGGCTGCTGATCAATCAGTTGCGGCGCGTAACCCAGCCGCACCTCCAGCCCCTCCCAGTTCGCCTGCTCGCTCCCAATCCGCACCAGAAACCGGCCCCCGGGCGTGTCCAACGCATACACCGGCTGCGCCCCGCTGGCCACCAGCCGCGGCGGCGCAAACCCGCTCGCTTCGCTCCACCGATTCAGCGGAATCCAGTTGCCCGCAAACACGCCGGACGCCGGGCCGGAACCGGGCTTCGCCGCCGAAGGGGCCGCCGGCATTTCCGGAACGCCTGACGCCGCCGGCGCCAACACCGGCGTCGGCGTCACGGTCACCGTCGGCGAATGCCCGGATTCAATGTCCGAAAAGCTGGCCGCCTCCCGACGCGGCGACGTAGCGCACCCCGCCAGGACCAGCGCCAACAACCCGGCCAGGGGCCTGCCCAAGTCCAGCATTTTCTCATTCTGCGCCAACCGCGCCTTGACTCAAGCCGAGATTTCTCCACCTGCGCGTGTCAGCCAACGCCAGGCTCATAAGCAGGTAAACCGCGCTCGCAATCAGCAGGAGAATCCGGCTGGCGGCGACGACCTTGCCCTCCACCCCCTGCCGTGTGACCACATCATTCCCGCCCCGGTCCGGGAGGCTGCGAAGCTAAAACCTGAGCCTGAAGTAGTGTTGCCCGGGCTCAATCACGACCTGGGCGGTGCTGGTCGTACCGTGCGAGGTAATGACCGGTTGCGGGTTTAGATCCTGCCAATCGGGCAAAGAAAGTCCCGGGGTGGATTGAACGGCGACGCCTTGGGCCGGTCCCACCCAGGAAAGGACCAGGTTGTTGCCCACCCGCGTCGCGGACAGGGCCGGAGGTTTGACGGCGGCAATCACATCAATTTCCCAGACCAGCGGCGAAACAAAGGCCGCGTGCAAGCCATCGTCAATTCCCGTGAAGGGATTGGGTCCATCGAAAGGGTCGCGCATCTGGCCCCCCGTGTTGTCCACCGAGTAGAAGTCAAACTCGACATGGGTCGCCTGCACCGCCAGAGGCCCGGCCGCCTCGCTCAGTTGCGACAGCACCACGCGCCAAGTGTTGAATTGAGCATTGTTCAGCGTGCCCGAGGGATGCGATTGGACGTAGATCGGTTCCGTGAAGGTTTGCCCGCCATCGGTGGAGAACCGCACCGTGTAGGTGTGAAACACCCGGCCGTCCCGCCCGTTGTTACCGGTAAAAACCCGGATTTCTCCAATGTCCTCCGGCGCCCTCAGCTCATACTGGATTCGTTTGGCCGGCAATCCCGCGCCCGGAAAATCGTTCAGCAATCCCGTCAGGCCCGAAGCCAGAATGCCCGCGCCGTCCGTGAACGCGGGCAGTTTGTCCTCGGCATTGACCACCGCCGGGTGCCAGCCTTGGTCCCCCGGCAGCTCGGTGGCGATCAGGCCCTGGATTAAATCCGCCGAGTCGTACAAGACCGACAAATCCGACTCCTCACCCTGGCTGACGGCCACGCTGGGCGCGGCACCAGCCGCCGTCTGCCACAGGCAGATGCCGGCACAGGGAAAGGCACAAAGGAAGGCTCGCATCGTTTTCATGGCAAGAGGATCAAACAGGGTTTTCTTTTCATGGTTACCCTACTCCCTTTCAGCGAGGACGCAAGGGCAGGGGAACAGATTCCCAATCCGCGGGCTCACAGTGGGTTTGGCAGCCGGCGCTCCGCAAATGAACACTGTAGTCAGCCTTCCAGCACCGGTGGCCGGGATTCCGCCTGGGCGCGGCGCGCCTCGCGCACAATCGTCCAACTGGTGCCCAGCGCCCAGAGCCAGCTTACTGCAAAGAGGCCGATTCCCAGCAATGGCCAGCGAACCGCCTGCCACAACTCGCCCAAAACCGCCATCGGATCGGCCGCCGGGTCCTGCATGCGCGACCAGTTCCGAAAGAACCACCAGAAAAAACGAATGCCAAACCCGAGGGTGAGCGCCAGCCCGATGAGGCCCAGGACGGCCTGAAGGTAGCCAATGGCACGCCCGGCCAGCAGCGAACCAAAACCGGGCACGGCCAGGTTCGTCGTCAGGCAGCCCCAGGCGGTCTGGGGACTAAGCGCCTGACGCGGCCCGGGAGCCAAAGAGATCTTCATACGCGAACATCAACGCGCCGACCGCGAAGGGCAGATTCAGCAACATCACAAACTTGGTCAGCATCACCAGCGGCAGGCTGACCCGCGCCACCTCCTTCATCAGCTCCGGCATTCTCTCCATGAGTCGCGCCCAGTCCGGCGCGCCCGAAACGGTGATGTCCCGCAGCGAGTCGAGCATCATGCCGGTCACGCGCACCTCGGTGAGCAAATGCATGAAAATCACCGGCAGGAACGCCAGCACCGCCAGCCCAAACATCTTGAACCACACCCGCGTCACCACCTTGCGGCTCAGCTCCATCGCCGGCCAGAATTCCAACTGTTTGTCCGCCACCAGGGGCACGGCAAAAAGCCAGGCAATCGTCAGATACAGCCAGGGCAGCACACAGAACAAAAAACCGATCCCGCTTAACAGCGACGTCATCACCCCCGCCAGCAGCAATTGCGCAAAGCCCGCGCCGAACCCGGAAAAAACTTCGGCGACGCCCACACTCCGCCCGCGGATGCAACCGAGAAAAACCAGGTAAAGCCCGCCATAAAGCACGCCTTGCAGGAGCCAGTAAACGACTCCCACCAGCGGCAGAAACTGCATCACCATTCCCAGCATCCAAACCAAAAACGTGGCGGCAAACAAGAGACCGAAGTGAGCGCGAAGCAAATCCCACGAGCGGGCCAGGCATGCGCTGACTCGCAGGTCCGCAACCGCGGGAACTGCCAGGCCGCTCCCGGCGGTCGCCAGCAGCGGCGGCCCGCCCGCAGGAGTTTGCATCGGCAGCGCCGCGGCCAGCTCGGGAAAATTGCTCAGGGGCACCCATTGCGACGACCCTTCCGGCCGGACGAGACTCTGGCCGTTGAGCCGGCCTTCGGCGATCCACTGCCGAACCTCGTCAACCGTCGCCGGCCCGTATTCCTGCTGGTCGCCACCGAGAACTGTGTAGGTTGCCATGTGTTGAGGCACTGGTTTGCCAGAGAGCAAGGCGGAATGAAAGACCGAATGCGGGGAAAGAAGGCGGAAGCTGGCGGGAAACCGAAGTGGCGCGGCTCACGGCCGGACCGCCAGGGCGAGGAATGGCAGGTCGAGATTTCGCAGCACGCCGAACAGCAAGACCACAACCAGGGCCGCCCAAAGCCAGGCGCCGCGCACCCGCAGCGCACCGCCCCCTCCCCACCGTCGTCCCCACGCCTGGCGAAGACCCAGACCGGCGCAAACCAGCGCGCCAACCACCAGCAACGCGTTGAACTGCAACGCCGTCAAAAGCTCGCCATGCAGCAAATGGTGCAGCGCCCGGAGCCCACCACAGCCGGGACACTGCAGCCCCGTCAGCTTGTGAAACAGACAGGGCGGATAGAAACCGGACCGCGCGGGATCAAAGAAAAATAAAATCAGGCCGCCCGCCACCGCCACCGCCATCCAGCCCAGGCCCAAAGCGGACCTCGAAGTTGAAGGCGCGGTCGAGCCGAGCGGGGGAGGAACGCTCATGCGCAAGCCGCCCCTAAACCAGTTCCGGCTCGCTGATGACGGCAGGGCGCGTCACCAGCGGCGTCCCATCCGGCGCTTCCGGGTATTCAAAAACCTTGCCCTCGTAATTGCGAATGACCACCCGGTCCGCGTTGTGGCTCAGAACATAATCCGGATTGACGGGCACCTTGCCGCCGCCGCCCGGAGCGTCAATCACATATTGGGGAACGGCGTAGCCCGAAGTGTGGCCGCGGAGCTGGTCCATGATGGCCAGGCCCTCGCGCACGCTGGTCCGCAAGTGCGCCGACCCCGCAATCAGGTCGCACTGGTAAATATAGTAGGGTTTGACCCGGCACCGGAGCAGCTTCTGCACGTGGAGCTTCATGACCACCGGGTCGTCATTGACGTGGCGCAGGAGCACCGATTGGTTCCCCAACGGGATGCCCGCGTCCGCCAGCCGCTCCAACGCCGCCCGCACCTCCGTCGTCAACTCCCGCGGGTGATTCGAGTGAATGCTGATAAACAAAGGATGAAACTGCTTCAGCCGTTCGCAAAGCTGCGGCGTGATGCGCTGCGGCAAAAACACCGGAATCCGCGTCCCGATGCGCAGGAATTCGACATGCGGAATCGAACGAAGCGCCCGCAGCAGGTGTTCGAGTTTTTCGTCGCTGAACAGCAGCGGGTCCCCGCCGCTGAGCAACACGTCCCGAATGCCCGGGTGGTCGCGGATGTACTGGATTTGCTGGTCGAACTGGGGATGAAAGTCGTAGCCCGTCGCGTTGCTGACCAGGCGCGAGCGCGTGCAGTAGCGGCAGTAGGCCGCGCAGCGGTCCGTGACCAGGAACAGCACGCGATCCGGATACCGGTGCACCAGCCCCGGCACCGGCGAATGCGAATCCTCGCCGCACGGATCGGTCATCTCCCAGGGCGCGAAGTGAGTTTCCTCGATCCGCGGAATGACCTGCCTCCGAATCGGGCAGCATTCGTCCGACGGATCAATCAGGTTGAAAAAATAGGGAGTGATGGCCAGCGCCAGCTTGTGGTTGGCAAAGGCCGCTCCGGCGTGCTCTTCGGGACTCAGGCTCGGCATGAGCCGCTGCAGTTGCTCCACCGTCGTGATCCGGTGCTTCAACTGCCAGTGCCAATCATTCCAATCGGATTCGGGAACGTCCCGCCAATAACCACGTCCCGCCGATCGAAATTCCTTAAGCTGCAACTCGAGGCTCGCTGGTGCAGGCTCCTCGTCCTCACTCCCCTTTGGTTCAATGTGCATTTTCGGTTTAAATCAGTTACGGCACTATAGGTTCGATCCCGACCCTGTCAAGCGGTTGAACCGCACAACGAACCGAAATCCATCGCATAACACGTTGCCTAACAGCGTATTAAAGATCAATCAATACCCAGCGAGCCCGTTTGTGCCTCGTCCGCGTTCCGCCCGCAGCCTCCCATTTGCCGTCAACCGGCGACCGCGTGCGCACGCCACATTCCGCACAAATTCGGAGTGACTTTTGTTTGTTTCTTTGCCACGGTATTAACATGGGCTTGAGTTGTTTAGCATCAGGCTGCCCGTGGCGTTTTCTGCGCCAGGCATGGCCGCTTTGGGCATGCTTTCTAGCTTTCACCAGCCCAGGCGCAAGCATGACACCCCTTGCGGTGTCCGGTTTCAACTACGATGTGGTCGTTGAAAACACCGCCTCGGGGCCTCCCTATGGCGCCTACGCCCGCACGTTCGGGCCCGGAGAGGATAAATCCTTTTATCAGGCTGGCTTGCCCGGCACCAGTTATGGCCTGCCGGCCTCGCGGTCCTTCACCAGTGCGATCGGGGATGGGACCCTCTTCGAATTCCAGCCTTACACCACAAACAACGCGCTGGTGCTCAGTAGCGATACCGGCATCAGCCAGGGCACCCTCACTTTGGTCAGCCCCGCCGTCCTCGCGCGTCTTGCGGTCATTGCCAACTCTGCCGGCGGCGGCGGCAACCCGAACCTGACGCTCAACTTCGCCGACGGCTCGACCTACACCACCAATTACAGCGCACTGGACTGGTTCAACAACTCCGGCTATGCCCTCTCGGGCGTCGAGCGCATCAATCTGAGCACCGGTTCCACCGAAGGCAGCCCGACCAATCCCCGCTTCTACCAGACGACCCTCGATCTCTCCACCCTCCCCGAAGTGGCTGGCAAGCTCCTGGTCAGCATCACGTTCAACCAGGCCGCCTCGGCTCGTTCCACCGGCATCTACGCCGTCAGTGCCGAGCCCGGGCCCGAATCTCCGCCGGTGTTCCTCTCCCAGCCCGCGGACCTCACCGTGCCCGAAATGCAGTCGGCTTCGTTCTCGGCGCTGGTCACCGGCAACCCCGTTCCCACGTTCCAATGGTTCAAGAACGGCGCAACCCTCCCCGGCGCCACCAACTCCGCGTTGGTGCTGCCTTCGGTCCCCCTTTCAGACCATGGGGCCGGTTTCCGGGTTGTTGCTTCCAATTCCATCCTCTCCGTCACCAGCCGGACGGCTGTGCTGAGCGTTTTGGCGGACACCAATCCGCCCGTGCTTCAGACCGCGCGCTCGCGGGGTTTGAGCGAGGTCGAAGTCATCTTTTCGGAAAAGGTCACCCTCGCCTCCGCCACCAACCGCGCAAATTATTCCCTCGCCGGTCCCACGGGCGCCGTTTCAATCACCGCCGCCACGCTTGCCGCCGGCCAAAGCAATGTCCTGCTGACGGTCCCCTCGCTGATCGAAAACGCCACCTACACTCTCGTCGTCAACGGCATCACCGACCTCGCAGCCGGTGCCAACCGGATCCAGACCAACAGCCAGACCTCCTTCGTCGCCCTGCCCTGGACACCGGCGGACATCGGCGGCCCCGCCCCCGGTTGGATTGCCTGGTCGCCGGGCGGGGTGGATGTCGCAGGAGGCGGCGCCGAAGTTGGCGGCACCAGCGACCAGTTTCAGTTTAGCTACCAACTGCGCACGGGGGATTTCGATCAACGCGTGCGCCTCGAGGGACTCAGCCTGACGGACCCCTGGGCCGAGGCGGGTTTGATGGTGCGCGAAACCCTCGAACCGGGCAGCCGGTTTGCCAGCGTGCTGGCCACCCCTTCCATCAGCGGCTGCTATTTCGAGGGCCGGACCCTGGCCAATTCCTCCAGCTTTCGCAGCGGTTCTTTCCCGGTCAACTATCCGGCCACTTGGCTGCGGTTGCGCCGGGCGGGCACCCTGTTCTCCGGCTATGCCAGCCCGGACGGCTTGAACTGGACGCTGCTCGGCTCGATGAACGTGTCGCTTTCCAACACGCTTTGTTTCGGCTTTGCCGTCTCCAGCCATGCCTCGAATCAGCTCGCCCTGGCCCGGTTCCGCGAGTTGTCCGAGGTGACCACCGCCCTCAGCAACGCGCCCCCCTCGGACCGTGAGCCGCTCGCCCAATGCAGCCGGCGCACGCCCCTGGTCATTTCCGAGATCATGTATCACCCCCCCGAGATCACCCTCGGCGGCCGGGAGGCTCAACTCGAATTCATCGAACTGTTCAACTCGCGGGGCGAACCCGAAGACCTCAGTGGCTGCCGAATTGCCGGCGACGTGGACTACGTGTTCCCCCAGGGCACGATTCTGCCCGGCGGCGGCTTCATCGTCGTCGCCCGCGCCCCGGCGGACCTCGAAGCGGTTTACGGATTCTCCGGCGCCCTGGGCCCCTGGGCCGGCGCGGCCACCAACGGCCTGCCCAACAGCTCCGGCACCGTGCGTCTGCGCCATCGCACCGGCGCCGTCATGCTCGAAGTCAACTATTCCGACCAGCCGCCCTGGCCCGTCGCGGCCGACGGCGCCGGCCATTCGCTCGTGCTGGCGCGTCCTTCCTACGGCGAACGCAACGCCCGCGCGTGGGAGGCCAGCGACACCGTCCTGGGCTCGCCCGGCCGGATGGATCCGGTGACCTTCCATCCTCTCGCCCCCGTCAAGATTAACGAGTTTCTGGCCCACACCGACGACCCCGAGCTCGACTACCTCGAGCTTTACAATCACAGCAACGACCCCCTGGACATCTCGGGTTGCATCCTCACCGACAACCCCGCCACCAACCGATTTGTTCTGCCCTCAGGCACCACCATCCCGCCCCGCGGTTTCGTCACTTTCACCCAGACCGACCTGGGCTTCGCCCTGAGCGCCGAAGGAGAAACCCTCTTCCTCCTCAGCCCGGATCGCACTCGCGTGCTCGACGCCGTGCAGTTCGAAGCCCAGGAAAACGGCGTCGCCACCGGCCGCTGGCCGGACGGCGCCGACGCGTTCTACCGGCTCGCCGCCAAGACTCCCGGCACAAACAACGCCGCCCTCCGCCGCGGCAACATCGTCATTAACGAAATCTTCTATCACCCGGCCAGCCAGGACGACGATGACCAGTTCGTCGAGCTCTACAACCGCGGCGGCACGGCCGTGGCGCTGGGGGGCTGGCGGTTGGCCGATGGCATCTCGTACACGTTCCCCACCAACGCGTATCTGGCTCCCAACAGCTACCTGGTCGTCGCCCGCAACGCCGCGCGCTTGCGGACCAATTATGCTCACCTCAACACCCTGAACTGTTTCGGCAATTTCAGCGGCCGGCTCTCGGGCCGGGGCGAACGCATCGCCTTGAGCATGCCCGACACGCTTATCTCCACCAATGCCGCCGGCAAAGTTGAAACCAACCTCATCCACGTTGTCGTGGACGAGGTAACCTATGGCACCGGCGGCGCCTGGGGCCAGGGGTCGGATGGCGGCGGCAGCAGCCTGGAACTCAAAGATGCGCGCAGCAACGGCCGGCTCGGCGCCAACTGGGCGGACAGCAATGAAACCACCAAGGCGCCGTGGACTCTCATCGAAACCACCGGTTTGGTGGACCTCGGCAATGTGGCCGCGGACCAGCTCCAGGTCCTGCTTCAGGGCGCCGGCGAATGCCTGATTGACGACGTGCAGGTGCTCAACGCCTCCGGAAGCAACCTGATCGCCAACTCGACCTTCGAAGCCAGCGCCGCCGGTTGGACCGCCCAGGGCACCATGTCCCAGTCCGCCTGGGAAACCGCCGAGGGCTACAACAGCAGCCGCTCCTACCACATTCGCGCCGTGGACCGCGGTGACAACCAGGTCAACCGCGTCCGCGTGCCCCTCACTTCCTCGCTGTCCAGCGGGAGCATCGCCACCATTCGCGCCCGCGCCCGGTGGCTGCGGGGAAACCCGGAACTGATCTTCCGGCTGCGTGGAAACTGGCTCGAGGCCGCCGGCCGCATGACGTTGCCCGCCAATCCCGGCACCCCGGCTTTGCCCAACAGCCGCGCCGCGCAAAATGCGCCGCCGGTGATCTACGAGGTCAGCCATCGTCCCGTCCTGCCCGCCGTCAACGAGCCGGTGGTGGTGACAGCCCGGGTCCAGGATCCGGACGGCGTCAGTTCCTTCCTCCTGACGTATCGCGTGGACTCTTCGGGTTCGAGTTCGACCATCACCCTGCGCGATGACGGGCTGATGGGCGACGCCGTGGCCGGAGACGGCCTCTTTAGCGCCACCCTCCCGGGCCAGGCAGCCGGCACCCTCGTGGCCTTTTACCTCCAGGCCACCGACCGTTTTTCGCCGGCCGCCACCGCCCGATACCCCGCCGACGCCCCAACTCAGGAGTGTCTCGTCCGCTTCGGCGAAACAACCCCCACCGGCAATTTCCCGGTCTATCGCCTGTGGATGACTCAAGCCACCTTCGACGCCTGGACCAGCCGCCTCAAACTCGACAATACTCCCAACCCGGTAACCTTCGTGCTCGGCGACCGCCGCGTCATCCATTTCACCAAGGCCCTCTTTGCCGGCAGCCCCTACATCGCCCCCGGCTTCTCCACGCCCGCCGGCAACCGCTGCGGCTACAGCATCATGTTCCCCGACGATGACCCCTTCCTCGGCGGTGAAGATTTGGTGCTGGACTGGCCGGGCGGACATGGCGGAGAAAACACGGCCATCCAGGAGCAAATGGCCTACTGGATTGCTGACCGGATGAACCTCCCGTTCAGCTACCGGCATTTCATCCGCCTCCACGTCAACGGCGTCACCGACATGCAGCGCGGCGGCATCTTCGAAGCCATCATCCAGCCCGCCGGCGATTTCCTCGACCAATGGTCTTACGGCGACGCGGACGGGGATTTCTACAAAATTGACCGCGCCTTCGAGTTCAACGACAGCAACAGCAAGGTCGCCGATCCCATGCCCCGCCTCCAACCTTACCTCACCACAAACCTGGCCACCGGCGCCCCACAATACAAAACGGAGCGTTATCGCTGGACCTGGCTGAAGCGGTCCTACGACAGCGTCCTGGATTACACCAACCTATTCGTGCTCGTGGATGCGCTCAACTCCGCCAGTCCCGAACCCTACACCGCGCAAACCGCCGCCCTGTTGGACGTCCCCGAGTTCATGGGCATGTTCGCGTTCGAACACATCATCAACAACTTCGATAGCTGGGGCCACAACATCGGCAAAAACATGTACATGTACAAACCCGAACGCGGCCCCTGGCAGCTCTACGCCTTCGACCTGGACTGGCTCATGCTCGTCGCCGCCCGCAACTCGAGCACTTACTCCGCACTGAACGGCCCCCTCTTTAGCTCCGACGACCCAACCGTCACCCGCCTTTACAATCATCCCCCCTTCCGGCGCGCCTATTTCCAGGCCGTCCAGGCCGCCGTGGACGGCCCCTTGCTCAGCGCCAACTGCGACCCGGTAATGGATGCCAAATATGCTTCCCTCGTGGCCAATGGCGTCACCTTGTGCGATGGCGCCACCCTCGTCAACCCTTCCGCCGTCAAGACCTGGTTCCAGCAACGCCGCACCGCCCTGCTCGCTCAACTGGCAACCGTGGCCGCCAATTTCGCCGTCTCGGGCCCCACCACCCTGACGGTCTCCTCCAACCTCGTCACCCTCTCGGGCACGGCCCCCTTGACCCTGCGCGAGCTCAAAATCAACGGCGTCTCGTGGCCGCTCACCTGGACCTCCGTCAACCAATGGACCGTCCGGTTCCCGGTCGCCCCCGGCACCAACACCGTGACGCTCGCCGGCTGCGACCGCGAGGGCAATCTGCTCCCCGGCGCAACCCAGGTGGTGACCGTCGTTTTTCCCGGCACCCTTCCCTCGCCCGCAAATCAGGTGGCGCTCAATGAAATCATGATCCAGCCTGCGCTGGCCGGAGCCGAATACGTCGAGCTCTTCAACACCTCGACGAACACGACCTTCGACCTCTCCGGCTGGGTCTTCAACGGCCTCTCCTACACCTTCCCCGCCGGCAGCCTGATCGCTCCACAGACTCATCTGGTCTTGACCAGGAACCGCGTCGCCTTCAATGCCGCCTACGGCGTCAATGCGGTCGCTTTTGATGAATATGACGGGAACCTCCAGTCCGACGGCGAAACGCTCACCCTCCTCCAGCCCGGGGCCGCCCCGGGCGCCGAAACGGTCGTCACCCGAGTCCGCTACGAAGCGGGATTGCCGTGGCCCGGCTCCGGAACTCCCGGCGCCGCTTTCCAGTTGCTGGACGCCCAGCAGGACAATTGGCGGGCCGGAAACTGGTGGGCGGTCCAGACCAACTCGCGCGCGCCGGCCCACTGGACCTTCCTCACCACGAATATCACTGCCAGCAGCTCGACCCTGTACGTTTACCTGGCCTCGGCCGGGGACATTTACCTTGACGACTTCTCGCTGGTGGATGCGGCCGGCACCAACGTCCTGGCCAATGGCGGCTTCGAATCGCCCCTGGCCGGCTCCTGGACGGTGACCTCGGCCTTCGCGCAATCGGAGTTGAGCCCCTTGATCAAACACAGCGGCGCCTCGAGCCTCCACCTCGTCGCCACCGCCGCCGGCAGCGGCAGCGGCAATTCGATCTACCAGGTGATAACTCCGGCACTGTCCATCGGCCAGCCCTACACCTTGAGCTTCTGGTATCTCCCAAGCACCAATGGCAGCCCGCTCATCGTCCGGCTGTCCTCCTCCACCACCCCCGTCAACCTCAACCCCGCCCCTCCCCTCCTCGGCAACTCCGCCCGGGCCACTCCGGGCGCCGCCAATTCCGTTGCGGGCGCTTTCGCCCCCTTCCCCCCTCTTTATATCAATGAACTCCAGGCCGAAAATCTCAGCGGCATCACCAACCGCGCCGGCCAGCGCGTGCCTTGGGTCGAAATCTACAACGCCGGCACCAACCCGGTCAGCCTCCAGGGCTGTTACCTGACCCCAAATTATGCGCAGCTCACCCATTGGGCTTTCCCCACCGGCGCCGTCATCGCCCCGGCTCAGTTCAAGGTCATCTTCGCCGACGGCCAGACTCAACTGTCCACCGCCGAGGAATGGCACACCAGCTTTATCCTGCCGCCCGGGGGCGGCTCGCTGGCCCTGACTCGCACCGCCAATAACGGCCAGCTCCAAGTCATGGATTACCTCAACTACACCAACCTCCACGCCAACCAATCCTACGGTTCCTCTCCGGACGGCCAGAGCTTCTCCCGCCGTTACTTCATTTATCCCACGCCCGGCGCTGCCAATAACACCGCCACCCCGCCACTGACGGTTTTCATCAACGAATGGCTCGCTGACAACACCCTCACCCTCGCCGACCCCGCCGACGGCCAATATGAAGATTGGTTCGAAATCTACAACCCGGGGGACCAAACTGTGGACCTGGGCGGCTATTACCTCACCGATGACCTTAACAACCCTTTTCAATACCGGGTGCCCGCCAACGGCCAGTACACCATTCCACCCCGCGGCTTCCTGCTGGTCTGGGCCGACGATGAAACCGGCCAGAACAACACCAGCCGCCCGGACCTCCATGTCAACTTCAAATTGAGCAAGGACGGCGAAGCCATCGGCCTCTTCGCCGAGGACGGCGCGCCGGTGGATTGTGTCACCTTCGGGCCGCAAATTGCCGATGTTACCGAGGGGCTGTATCCCGACGGGGAATCCTTGAGACTATTGATGCCGCAGCCCAGCCCGCGCGCGCCCAACATTCTGCCGCCCTCGCACACTCCTCCCCATGTGATCGAGTTTTCCTGGAGCAACGGCCAGCCCCTGGCCCTGACCTTGCAAACCGCCCCGGGCCACACCTACCGGGTCGAGTTCAAGGACGACCTTTCCGCCCCGTTCTGGTTGCCGCTCACCGGCGACCTCATGGCCACCGGCTCACAACTGGTCATAACCGATCCCGAGCCCAGCGCCGCCCAGCGCTACTACCGCGTGGTCCAGGTGCAGTGAACCTCAACACCAGTTGAAGCGCGGACCCTGGCCGCCTCAAGCGGCGCCGCTCCCCCCTTGCCGACAGCACCCGCCGCCTGGTCGCGCGGCTACCACAATTCCTTCAACAAAAAGGTGTAGGCCAGCGCCGACATGTACGCAGCCTGCCGGTTGTTGGCCGCCCCGCCATGCCCTCCCTCGATGTTCTCGTAGTACAGCACGTCGTGTCCCTGTTCCTTCATCCGGGCCACCATCTTGCGGGCATGTCCCGGGTGCACCCGGTCATCCCGGGTCGAGGTGGTGAACAGCACCCGCGGATACCGCGTTCCGCGCGTCACGCGATGGTAGGGGGAGTAGCGGCTGATGTAGGCCCAATCTTCCGGTTTGTCCGGATCGCCATATTCATCCATCCAGCTCGCCCCCGCCAACAGCCGGTTGAAACGCCTCATGTCCAGCAACGGCACCTGGCAGACCACCGCTTTGAACAACTCCGGCCGCTGCGTCAGCATCACGCCCATGAGCAGCCCGCCGTTGGACCCGCCCTGGATGCCCAGGTGCCTCGGCGAGGTTACTTTCCGAGCGATCAAGTCCTCCGCCACGGCAATAAAGTCGTCATACGCCCGCTGCCGATTCCGTTTCCGGGCGGCCTCGTGCCACTTCGGACCAAACTCGCCGCCGCCCCGGATATTGGCGACGACAAACGTTCCGCCCCGCTGCAACCAGGCCGAGCCGACCGAGGCGTTGTAATTCGGCAGCAGGGGAATTTCGAAGCCGCCATATCCATACAGCAAAGTCGGGTTCCTGCCGTTCAACGGCAGGTCTTTGCGCGACACTTGAAAGTAAGGAACCCGCGTCCCATCCTTCGAGACGGCTTCGCGCTGGCTGATTTCCAACCCCTGGGCATTGAAAAAGGCGGGCAGGCTTTTGAGTCTCTCCCTTTCCTCCTTGCCGACCGTTCCGAAATACAGGCTCGAGGGGGTGAGATAATCCGAAACGGTCATGAAGTAGTCGTCGGATTCATCCGGGTCAATGCCGTTGATGCTCACCGAGCCAAACTCCGGTGTCGCCAGCTTCACCCGCGTCCATTGCCCATTCTCCCGTTTTAATGCCTGCAACCGGTTCCGCACATTGTCCAGCTCGGTGAGGACCAGAAAGTTCTTCGTGTCGGTCGTGGCGGCCAGACTGCGCCGTTCGCCCGGAAGGTACAACCCCTCGAACACCGGCTCGCCCCGCAAACACGCCTCGAAATCCGCTCCCACCAGCGCCCCGGCGGGAAAGCTCTGGTTGCCAACCATCCCGTCGGACCGCAGGCGCAGCAACATCTGGTCCGCAAAGGTGCTGAGCTCCGCGTCGTCGGGTTTGTTGATTCTGACCCACTGCCCGCCGCGCCGCACATGGGTTTCCGTGGTGAAGAACGTCTTTGCCCGGCTGATCAACTCGTAAGTGAATCCATGGTCGTGTACCACCGAGACGTCCACCCGCACGTCCTCCGCTTTCCCCTCGAAAACGGTGCGCGCCGCGCTCAAAGGCGTCTTGCGCTGCCATTCCTTGATCACTCGCGGATAGCCCGAGGTGGTCAGCGAGCCGGGGCCAAAATCGGTGCCGACATACACCGCGTCGCGATTCCGCCAGGCCACGTCACTCTTGGCCTCGGGCAGAAAGAACCCGTCCTGGACAAAGCCGGGATGTTCCAAATCAAACTCGCGCACCACGGTGGCGTCCGCCCCGCCCCGCGAAAGGAAAACCAGGCAGCGGTCGTAGCTGGGATAAAGCACCGTGTAGCCCTTCCAGACCCAGTTCTCCTTTTCCTTCTCCGCCAATTGGTCCAGGTCCAGGACCACCTCCCACGCCGGCGCGGGTTTGCGGTACTCAGCCAGCGTCGTCCGCCGCCACAGTCCGCGCGGGTTCTTCTCGTCCCGCCAGAAGTTGTAAAAAAACGCGCCGTGCTTCGCCACATAGGGAATGCGTTCCCGCGAGTCCAAAATCGCCAGCAGGTTGGAGCGGATGGTCTCGAACTCTGCAGACCGCTCGAGTTCCTGCGTGCTCAGGGCATTTTGGCTTTTAACCCATGTCAGCGCCCGCTCGCCGGTGACCTCCTCCAGCCAGAGGTACGGATCGTCCAGCTCGTCGGGTTTCACCGCGTCGGCGGCGGCCAGCGCCGAGAGGCAGAATCCAACCAGACACGCGGCACCCCACCGACAAGAGGGAGCGAAAGCATCGGCAATCAGGTTTGTCATGCCGCAGACTCTACCACGGGACGGACCCTTTTCCACATTGAAATCCCCGCCCAAACCTCTAAATTCACCAGTGATGAGCGCCCCACAATACCGCGTGCGCCGGGCCACGCTGGACGATATCGCCGCACTGGTCGAGCTGTGGCATTCGATGCGCTTTCCCGCCGAGGAACTCGCGCGGCGAGTGACCGAATTCCAGGTGGCCGAGCACGAGGGTCGCCTGGTCGGCGCTGTCGGCCTTCAAATGGCCGAGCGGCAGGGACGCATCCACAGCGAAGCCTTCACCGACTTCGCGCTGGCCGATTCTCTACGACCGATGCTCTGGGAGCGGATTCATGCCCTGGCCACCAACCACGGCCTCCTGCGCTTGTGGACGCAGGAGCAGGCCCCCTTCTGGACCCATTCAGGCCTGGCCACCGCCAGCCCCGAGCACCTGGCCAAACTCCCAACCGCCTGGCGCGACCTGGCCGGAACCTGGCGGACGCTGCAATTGCGCGAAGACCTCGAAACGATTGTCGCGGCGGACAAGGAATTCGCCTTGTTCATGGAAGCCGAAAAGCAGCGCACCCAGCGGGCGTTTCAGCAGGCCCGAGCCCTCAAGCTCGTCGCCACCCTCGTCGCCCTGGCCCTGTTGGCCGCGGTCATGGTCGGCGCCATCTATGTCTTGCGCCACGGCCCGCTAATGGGCCGTTGACGGTAATGCCTCAGTCTTGGATGGCATCAGCCTCTCCCCCCGACAGCTATTTTTTTT
>CAZVYG010000011.1:0-93646 GCA_964631605.1 uncultured Verrucomicrobiota bacterium | reverse complement strand
AGTACAGACACAGACACTTGCGGCGAGCCGGAACGATGCGCGGGCGCCGAGGGCATGGCGATGATGGCCTCCTGGAAATCGGCCCGCATCTCCGGCTCGAGCAGCCGCTCCGGCGCGCCCAGCACGGGCACGTCATGCACGCGCGAGTGCCATTTGCGGCGGTCGTCGTCGAAGAAAGCCACCGGCGTCAGGCCGTAGCCGGGCTTGAGCGCCAGCTCGTGGGCGAGCACCGCGCCGCAATCCCCCGCGCCGATGATGGCGACGCGACGGTGCCGGTGCGAGTCGCCTTTCTTCGAGATGGTCAGCGACTCGCGCAGCGTGCGCATCGCCAGCCGCACGCCCGTGAGGCCGACCAGCGCGAACACAAAGTTGACGACAATCACACCGCGCGGCGGCGCAAAACCCGCGCCCCAAATGAACCAGGCGGCAAAGGCGATCACCGTGCTCAACGTCAGCGCGTGGAACATGCGGGCCAGGTCCGGCGTGCGGAAATAGCCCAGCAGCGACCGGAGCTGATGGAACAGGCCGAGCATCACCAGCTCCAAAGGCACCAGCCAGCTTAGCACGAAAAGCCGTTCCCGCTGATGCTGGGGCTCGACCATGAAATCAAACCGCAGCTCATAAGCAAACCAAAGGCTGGCGCTCAGCTCGACCGTGTAAATAATGAGCAGGAACCAAACACGAACGGACGGGGAGTATTCGAACAATCGGAACGGCATAAGATTCTTGGTTGAGCGTGGTTGCGTCACGCCGGAAGCGGACGGAGAACGGAGCCGGTGGAAGCGAGGGTTACCCTGAAGGGCAGGCCGCGGAGCATTTGGCGGACTTCCGCAAGACGTTGCGGATTGTCGTCGGGCAAAGCGATGATGATCTCGTCAATCTGGCTGAGCCACTCGCCATTGAGGAGGCATTCGGGCATGCCGACGACGGGAAGGTCGTGGAGCCGCCTGTGCCAGGTGCGAGGATTGTCATCGAAGAGGGCGACGACGTTGCGCTCTCCATTGGAATTCTGGTTCAGCTCGAGGGCCAGGCGAGTTGAGGTTTCCGTCGGACCGATGATTCCTACACGCCAGGGACGGGTAACAGTTGCCGGTTTGGGGCGCGCATATTGTTCCCGCAGCAGGCGGAAATAGAGGCGCGCACCACATAGAATGGTGAGGGAGAGGAGAAAATGAATGAATACAATGCTGCGCCCGGGGAGGAACCTGCCACCGAGCAGGTGCCATAAGCCGAGTTGGAGGAGGCAGGCCAAGCCCAGGGCAGTGACCGTTTGGCGCAGTTCCAGCAGGCTGAAATAACTGAGCAATCCGCGAAACTGGCCGCGCCAGAAGAGCAGAATCATCTGGGGGAGAACCATCCAGGGGAGAGCACGAACGAACTCGACACGTTCGCGGGAGGTCATTTGGAAGTCGAACCGCAGCGAGAAGGCAAGCCCCAGGCTTGCGACGAGGACAAGGCCGTAGAGGGCGATCAAGCCCAGCCAATAGGGGCAAAGGGTCTGCAGAATGATCCAAATGTCCTGAAGCAGGCTGGCGCGCCGGGCATATTCACGGTTGAGCTCGATCTTCCGGGGCACGCAGTAGCGCAGGTAAAACTCCTCGACATCGGTGGCGCCGCGCAGGAGCGTCTCCTCGTTCCGGAAGAGCAGTGTGGCCATGTCGGTAATGCCGGGTTTATACTGGAGAATTTCGCGCTGTTCGGGCGTGTATTGTTCAACATAGCGCGGCACTTCCGGGCGGGGTCCCACGAAGCTCATTTCACCCACCAGGACATTCCAGAGCTGCGGGAGCTCGTCCAGTTTCGTTTTGCGCAGGAGCCGGCCGACCTGGGTGATTCGCTTGTCTTCGCCATGGGTGACGGCGGCGCCCCGCTGGTCTGCGTCACAAACCATCGTGCGGAACTTCCGGATGCGAAATGGCCGGCCGAGACGCCCGACGCGGGTCTGGCCGTAGAAAACCGGGCCGCCGTCGCCGAGCTTGATGAGCGCCGCCACCACCGCAGCCACCGGCAGGAAAACGATCAATCCCAGCAAGGCGAAGGCGATGTCAAAGGCTCGTTTGGCGAGGGGGTAGCACACGTGGGGAGAGCTTGTCTGAAGGATGAGGGATGAAACCTGAAAGGGGGCTCCGGGCCCACAATCAGTGTTTGTGAGTGCAGATGTGTTTGATCGAGTCGCAGACGTATTCGACGTCGGCATCGGTCATGTCCGGATAGAGCGGGAGAGTAATAATTTCCGGGTAAAGGGACGCCGCCGTCGGGAAATCGCCAGGATCGTAGCCGTAGGTTTCCCGGTAATAGGGGTGCATGTGCAGCGGCAGCCAGTGAACGGAGGAGCCGATGCCGCGCTGCTGCAATTCCTTGATGAATTCGGCGCGATCCAGGGCGACTCTGTCCAGCTTCAGGCGGATGACGTAGAGGTGCCAGGAATGGATGCGATCAGGCTGCGCCTGGGGTGTGATGACTTCGTCAACACCGGCTAGCAGCGCCGAGTATCGCTCCGCCAGGGCCGTGCGGCGGCGGTGCAGAACATCGGCTTTGCGAAGTTGGTGTATGCCGATGGCGGATGCGATGTCGGTGAGATTGTATTTGTAGCCGGGCGCAACAATTTCGTAATACCAGGAGCCTTCGGCGGTGAAGCGTTTCCACGCATCGCGGGAAATGCCGTGGAGGGACATGATGCGCATGCGGTCGGCATACTCATCGTTGTTCGTGCAGGCCATGCCACCCTCGCCGGTGGTAATGGTCTTGTTGGCGTAGAAGGAAAAGCAACTGATGTCGGCGAGCGCGCCCACCGGCACCCAGTGGTCCGAGGAAGGATCAGACTTGAGATCTAAGCCCGGGGACCCACGACGACTGTCCATCTCCAACCCGGCCTGTCCCGCCTCCGATCCTTCCTCCGTGGTCGGTGCGCCCACAGTCGCTTTTCGGCTTTCCGCTTTGTGCTTTCCGTTTTTCCAAAAGTATGCCGGGCAGCAGTGGGCAGCGTCCTCAACGATCTTCAAACGATATCGTTCCGCCAATTGCTCAACGCCGGCCATGTCGCCGATCTGGCCACCGTAATGAACGGGCATGATGGCAACCACTTCGCGGCCGGCCGCGAGTTCGGCCCGAATTCGGCGTTCGGCATCCGCGAGATCGAGGTTGAAGTCCTCGGCACGGCAATCGGCAAGAACGGGCCGGGCGCCAAAATAGCGAACAACCTCGGCGGTCGCCGCAAAGGTCATCGTAGGAACCAGCACGCCTTGCCCCGCCTTGAGGCCAATGGCTTCCAGCGCCAGGTGTAGCGCCGCAGTGCAGGAATTCACCGCCACTGCGTGCTTCTGTTGCAGGTAGGCCGCGAACTCCTTCTCGAACTGCTTGGTTCGCGGGCCGGTGGTCAGCCAGCCGCCTTTAAGTGTTTCGACGACCTCGCCGATTTCTTCGGGGCCGATGCAGGGTTTGTAGAAGGGGATTTTCTGCATGATTCTGAGCGGGTCGGATACTGCCTGGCAAAAGCTGGCAAGTCTCAGGGCGAAACAGAGGGCGTGGGGGGCCCGCTGGACGAACGCCCAACTTCGGGTCCCAGGTCAATGGGTGGCGTTCGAAGGTATTGGGTCCCCCGGTGTTTGGATTGGATATCTGCCAACGCGCGCGAGACTTCCTCGACAGAAAGCCCTAAGTCTTGGGCCGTATCCTCCAGTGGGCCGCCGCGCTCCGCGAGGTCGAGCAACCGGTCATGCATCTTGAAAGGCATTCGAAAGAAGAACTCTTCCTGGGTGCACGGCGCGCTGTAGGTATCGGTTGTCGGGGCCCGTTGTCGAATGCTCTCGGGAACTCCAAGGAAGGTGGCAAGTTGATAGATCTGAGATTTGTAGAGATGTCCTAGCAACCGGATATCAACACCGGAGTCACCGTATTTCACAAAAAAGCCCTGCTCATGCTCGTTCTTGTTCATGGTGCCAACGACCGCAAAATTCCTCAGCTCCGCGTGGTAGTAAAGGAGAGCCATCCGCGTCCGCTGCTTGAAGTTTGACGCTGCGACAATCTGCAGGAACTCCCGGACGGGCAATAACCTGCTGCGCTCGGCCCCGCCAGAGTCAAGAATCGTCAACGAGAACACGTTCAGAGCGCCTTTGGAGAGAACATCCGAGGGAAGAACGATTTTGGCGCGGTGACCAACCTCAGGGTTGTAGTCAGGGAAGACGCGTCGAATCGCCTCGTCACGCAGCCGGTAACAACCAAACCCCTCGAGTGCGGCGGTGATATCCTGGGTAATGGGATTAACCTTCAGATTCGAGGCCAGTTCCCGGGCCAGTAACTCGCTTTCGGGGCTGGAGTCCCTTTCAGGCAGGATCAGGGCCGTGACGCGCTGGGGTCCGAAGGCGCGGACGCAAAGGGTGAGAGCTACGGCGGAATCCACCCCGCCACTTACCCCAACCACGACACCGCCCTTTCGCAACGCTGTGTAAACGGTGTGGCGCAGAAGGCTGACAAGCCGAGCCGACTCCTTGGCGGGATCAATTTCCATTCGACCAGCAGTTGCTCCTCCGCGCAGAACTCATTTGCAGCATAAATCAGGGCAGGCCATTGCTCTTTGCGCCACGGAGCACAGGAGTGTCCGGGCTGGCTTCTCCCGGGTTTTGCGGGTTTCTGTTGCGTGGCGTCGAGGGCCGCACGACGAGTGTCAGCTCAAGACCCTCCAGTCCTGGGGGTGGTAGCTTGCGGCGAAAATCCTGGACGAAGAGCCAGTGCAGAAGCTGGGTGGAGACGATGCCCACCAGGGCCATGTTGTCGGTTTCTCCGACGCGACCTCCGTGCTTGATCTTGGCCACAAGTTGGGCGACCGCCCGAGGCCTAAAAAGCCCTGTGGTCTCGAGGGCTTGGGCGCTCAACAGATCGCTCATGTAATCGGGGGACTCCTTGCTCAAAAAGCTCTGGTAAACAGGAGCTCGATAGGGGCGTTTAGGGCGCTGCAGAATCGGCTGCGGCAGCCAATCTCGGGCTGCCTGCCGGAGCAGGAACTTCTCGGTTACGCCATGCAATTTGAAACGCGCAGGCAAACGGCTGCAGAATTCGACCAGGCGGACATCAAGAAATGGAAATCGGCCTTCAACCGCGTGAGCCATGGCGGGCCGATCCCCTTGTGACGAAAGGAGGTACTGTGAGAGAAAGATTTTCGTCTCGAGATACTGGGCCTTGGCAAGAGGATGCCAATTCCCGAACTGTGGCGGCACATGGGGAGCTTCCACAGCGGCTCGCCGGTCCGCGCCGACTGTCCGGCAAAAATCATCAGAGAAGAAGCGATGTGTGCGGCGGTTGTTGCGCCAACGGGTTGCATGCGAAAAGAAGGGGTCGGCGACAGCGTTCAAATTCATTCCGAAAAAGGCCTGGAGGTAGGCCGGGCTCATGTTGCCCAGGGCGGGGATGTCTGGATAGAGCCGTCGAAGCAATGCGGGGCGCCGGTGGGATGCCGGCTGTCGCGACCAAAACCGGAGCACCATGGCCTCCTTGAAGATGTCATAGCCTCCCAAAAGCTCGTCCGCACCTTCGCCGGTGAGCACGACCTTGTAGTTGTGCCTGCGCACCAGCCTTGAAAGCAGGTACATCGGCGCCGGAGAAGTTCTCATGATGGGAGTCTCGGTGTGCCAGACGACGTCAGGAAAGACCCGTCCAATGTCGGCAGGAGAGATCAAAATCTCATGGTGGTCGTTGCCCAGAAAATCAGCCATTGTCCGCTGGTACAAACGTTCGTCAAACTCCGATTCAGTGAACGCGATCGAAAAGGTGTCGAACTCGGTCGGTCCAAGCCGCCGCATAATGGTCGCAACAGCGGAAGAATCGAGTCCCCCGCTGAGATAAGCTCCAACCTTGACCTCGGCTCGAAGTCTGACACGAACCGCCTCCGTCAGCAAATGGCGAAACTCGTCAAGGCACTCCTCCAGTGAAGGATCGCCGGATACCTCGTTCCGCGTCGGAAAGGTCAAATCCCAGTATTGCCGCAAGGTGATTTGGCCCTCGTGCAGAATCAAGTAGTGGCCAGCCGGCAGTTCCTCGACGTGGCGGAAGGCGGTTTTGGGGGGGAGCGGGCACCAAAAGGTGAATATTTGTTCGATGGCCAAAAGGTCGAGTTCAGGTGTGAGCCGACCTTCTGCGAAAAGGGCTTTGATTTCTGACGCAAACACCAAGTCACCTTCCACCTGGGCATAAAAAAGGGGACGGACGCCCAGGCGGTCGCGAGCCAAAAAAAGCGTCTGCCTCCGGGCATCCCAGAGGGCAAAGGCGAACTGGCCGTTGAATCGCTGCAAACACTCGGGGCCGGACTCCTCGTAGGCGTGGAGGACAACCTCAGTGTCCGTGCGAGTCCGGAAGCGGTGACCCCGTGCCTCCAACTCCGCTCTCAGCTCAATATAATTGAAGATTTCACCGTTGAAGACAATCCACAAAGCCTCATCTTCATTGGCGATTGGCTGTTGTCCTCCCGCCAAGTCAATGATGCTCAGGCGAGCGGTGCCCAACCCCGCATGGTGGTCGAGGTAGGCGCCAAACTGGTCTGGCCCCCGATGGCGAATCATGCCCAGCATCCGCTCTATCTGATCGAGCGCCGGAGGCTCCGCCGCATCGCGTCGGACAATTCCCACAATGCCGCACATTAGGCCAGGCCTTTCTTCGCGATTTTGCCGGATGTGGTGGTCGGAAGGCTGTCTCGAAACTCGACGTATTTGGGCACCATGAAATCTTCCAGGCGTGCCCGGCAATGGGCCAACACTGCGGCGGGGCTCAGTTGAGCTTGGGGATTCAGGACCAGGACCGCTTTGATCGCTTGGCCAAGTACAGGGTCCGGCACTCCGAGGACGGCTGCGGTCATGACACCTGGCAACTCGTACAGCACATTTTCCACTTCCTTGGGGGCGACCTTTTCCCCCCGACATTTGATGATGTCATCCTTGCGGCCGACAAAATAGAAAAAGCCTTCCTCATCCTGGAAGAACAAGTCGCCCGTGTAACAAAGTCTCTCGCCCGGAAGGGGACCCGCACGGAATCGCTGAGCGGTAGCCTCGGGTGACTCCCAATAACCTCGCATCACGTGTCTCCCCCTTACGACCAGTTCACCAACCATGCCCGGGCCCAGCCGCTGTCCCGACTCATCTTCGATCCAAGCCTCCGTGCCCGGAATCGGGATGCCTACCGACCCGGGACGGGCATTAAGCTGCTCGGGCGGCAGGTACAAGGTGCGCTTGGTTTCCGTCAAACCGTACATGAGGAAGAGCTTTGCCTGCGGAAACTTGCAACGGATCGCCTCAACATGGGCCGGAGGCAGCGCCGCAGCGGTATTGGTCAGGTAGCGCAAAGCGGAAAGATCATACTGACTCAGGTCATGGTTGACCAGTAAGGCAAAAAGCGTTGGGACACCTGGAAAAGCGGTTACCCGTTCCTTCTCCATCAACTTTAGGAAGGCGGCGGGATAGGCGAAGGAGCGCTCAAGCACCAAGGTGCCGCCAAACTGGAAGGTCATGAGCAACTGATAGAGCCCGTAATCAAACGAGAGGGGCAGCACATTGATAACAACATCCGATTCCATGTTTTGAAGGTACTGAATAATGGAATGCGAGGCGAAAACCACGTTACTGTGGTCGCACATAACGCCTTTGGGCTCCCCTGTGCTTCCCGAAGTGTAAATCAGGCAGGCTATGTCCAGATCAATGTTCCGGCGGGGCGGCGCGTAAGAAGCCGACTCCTCGACCACGTGCTTGAAGCAGAGGGTTGGCAAATCCGTGTAGGCTGGCTCACGGGCAAGCTCTCCGCAAAGCACCACCGCTTTCAGAGACGGCACCGGCGGCCTGGTGGCGGCGCGAGGTTCTGGTTCTAAAGCGGCCTCCTCCGTAATCAGGCCGGTCGCACGGCAGTTGTTGAGAATGTAATGTAACTTGCGGGGCTTCGTGGCGCGGTTGATCACCACGAACGCCGCCGAGGCTTTGGCCACGGCGAACACCGACACCACCGCTTCCACGCTATTGTCCAGGTGAATAGCAACCCGATCGCCCCGCTGGACGCCGGATTGGATCAAGGCGTTGGCCAAACAGTTGGCCATTGAGTCAATTTGTTCATAAGTCAGCCGGCGCCCATCGCAGACCAAAGCAACCTTGTGGGGCCAGCGACGGGCAGTCACCTCGAGGAAATCACGCACCAGGACGAATGACATGCGTCAAATCCCCCTCGTTGCGGCACGACCACTGAAAACGCCGCTGGTTTGCGTTTGGATGGGCCGGCCTTTCAGCATTTTGTTGCACCGATTTCCTGGGATGGCGGCTGGCACTCTCCCAAACGGCGACGGACATACGCCCCGATTCGGCAGACGGAATCGAAATTATCAGGCGTGATATCTCCAATCGGGACTTCCAAGCCGTACTCTCGGCTCACAAACTCGATGATCTCCTGAACCCCCAGGGAATCAACAATCCCTGCCCCCAGGAGGGACGCATCGTCCGCTACCGGGAATTCGGTCTCGGCGAAGAGCACGTCGGTGAGGAGGAACTCCTTCACTCTTGATTCGACATTATTATTCATATCGGGCTCCTTACATCTGAAGAGAGTGTCCTTAAGTGAATCTGCAGGCCGGCAGCAGTGATCACCGAACCGCCGGCGCGGATACGGGCGCCTCCGCAACGGTTTCCTTCAGTTGCTTTACCAAGGACGTTGATGCCTGGCTTTGATGCTTCACCCTCCACCCCATTCGTTGGTAGAGGCTGATCAGTCTCTCGTTGTGATTTTCGATCGAAGTGCTGAGCTGTTCCGCGCCGATCCTCCGCGCCTGGGCTTCCAGCCGCTGAATGAGGTAAATCCCGAGGCCAGGATACCGCGCCGATACCGCAACACTCGCGAAGCTAACCACCCGTGACTGGGGCGCCCGGCCTGCTTGATTGGATTGGGACCCCTTCTTTCGGGGCAACAAGCCGCGCAAGTAACTGTGCCAAAGCCGGTAGGTGCGTGCGTCAGCCAGAAGCCGGGGCTGGTGAAGCAGACAGAACACGATCTCCTTGAGCGCGAAGGAAAAGACACGGCGTCCGTAGCCGCCGCGGGAGCCGAGAATGAAGCCTTCCACCTTGCCATCAACTTCCGCCACGAAAGCAAGTTCCGGCATGTTGAGCAGGAACCATTCGTACATGCGCCGCAGAAAAATGGGTCCCAGGCGTGTGGACCGTTGATGCGGGAATCTTTCGATGTGGATCTCCAGGATCCGGCTTAGATCATCGGCCTGCAACGATCGGATTGTCATGGCCCTTTCGGCGACGCCGGTTCTCCCTCACGCCCGTCACATCCAGCCGCGGAGTCTGTACCAAAGCATGCCCAGGTATTCGTGTTGCACCTCGGAAAAGGCCGCAAGGTTGCTGGGAGTGGGGATCAGACCGGCCAAGTGGCGATACCAAGGCACGGGTAAGGGGTCCGTCGCACGGAAATCAGTTGGCGCAGGTACAAACTCGATGGCGGGACAGTTTTTCCTAAAAACCCCCATGGACCGAGGCATGTGCATCGCGGAGGTCACGAGCAGGATGCGGTGAAAGCCCTGCTCCTTCAGCAGGGATTCGAGGTTGACTGCGTGCTCGCGGGTGTTGCGCGAGGCGGTCTCGCGGAGGATCGCATTCGTCGGCACACCGATGTCCACCAGGAACTCAGCCATCACGTCCGCGCCGGGTTGTAGGGCTATGCCGCCGGTCGCGATGCCCGAAGTGCAGAGAATCACGGGGGCGTGGCCGCGACGATAGAGATGAGCCGCGTAGAGGAGGCGGTCGCCGGCTTCACCGACTTCAACCGTGGTGCGGGGCGGCAGCTTGGGCCAGTTCCCTCCGCCGAGAACGAGGATGCAGTCGGCGGAGCGAGGACCACTCAGCACTGACCACTGACTACTGAGCTCACGCTCAGGGTCATGCGGCGGATATTGGCGTTCAAGGTGCTTGGTGAGGGCCCCAACAACCCAACCGTTGCCACAGGCCAGGAGCACGGCCAGCGCGGACCAGAAGCAGAGACAAGACCAGAGGTCGAAGGAGGGACGAAGGATGAAACCTGAAACCTCAGCAGGCGGAGGGCCGGGAGCCAGGGACGCGCGGGCGCGGCGGCGGAGCAAGGCCGAGGCAAGCAGCAGCAGAATCGCAACCGAAGTCGGATAGAGCAACTTCAGCAGGACGGAGTAGAGGAAGGACAGCATGTCGGGAAAAGCAGAAACTCGGGCATGGTCCGAACGGCTTCGGCCATCAAAGCGCCAATCGCTAGGGGGTGCGCGGGCCTTGTGAACTTCAAGGCCTCCTGACCGCAGCCGAGAAAGGCGAGCCTGAAGAAGGCGATTCGACCACGAATGAATGCGGATTAAAGCTGAGAGCGGGACGTTGAAACAACGTAATACGCGGACGTTGGAACGCGGTTTCGGGGGAGGATTTAACGGCTGGGCTTGGGACAGGCATTGTCCAAAGGCTGGTCTTTGGCTCGGTCAACTCTCTCGAGCCAGGCCTCGCGCCAAAAATGATACTGCTTGCGAGGGCACAGGCCCCAACAAACGAACCCGTTACAGGTCACATTCTCAAGAAGAACGGTATTCTGGATGTCTTTCAATTCGCCTGACGTCTCGAGAATCATTTTGTCCAGCCGAACTAAGACACGAAAAGTGCCACCGCAATACGAGGACATGAAATCGGTAAACTTGAGGCCGCGATTTTTACCGCGGGAATCCAGCGTGGCGGCGATTTCCTCCCGCGTCTTTACTCGCACCAGGTCACCGGGCTGCAAGCCAAGGCAGACGGCCGGCGTCTTCCGAGCGAGGGGAGAAGTCGGCAGTTTAGTCCCGAGGATGACTCGTTTCGCCCTCCTAACCAGTCTAAGGCAGGGCCCAATGGTGCGCCAATACAGCGAGGGTGCAAGAACCCGGCCGAGAACCCGCGGGGCGATCCGGCCGGATGCCAAGTCCTTGGCCACCAGTACGACGAGGCGCGGCAGACTGATGGGAATGGTAGCATCGCGCAACCGGGAAGCCTGACAGCGGAAACTGCCCGAGGCATCGCGCGTTTTGAGCCGAGGCATCAGTTCGGCCTGTTCTTCCGGCCGCCCCGCGGCTCCAGGCGGCGGCTGTACCGTCAGCCAAGCCGCTTTCCAAAAAACCAGGCAGGCCGTCCTGCAACCGCCGTGCGATTGCCCGTCGCAACGGAGACCCTCAAGGGTTACCACGTCATTTGCAGCGAACCGCCGGACGCCGGCCCCCTCCACGCATGTCTTGTCAATCCTGTTCGCAACCACGAAAGAGCGGCCGCAGAACTGGAGCATTTCAGGCATGAAAGGCAGGCCATCCAGAGTCCCTTCCTGGTCGAGGGTCGCAGCAATCTGCGAAGGCGACCTAACGGAGACTTTCGCGCCGGACTTTAAATGGCTTAGGGACATGATCTCAGCGCAGGATGGCCCCGGGGACTTTTGGTAAGCTCAAGATGCGGGCGTCCCCATCGCGAACAGCCATGTCGGGATGCACCGAATCCGCCGGAATCAGGCCCGGGCGACAGGTGCACCGGATCGCCGGGATGGGTGCAGTGGACAACATGGCCGATCGCAGCCGGTCACATCTGCCATGCAGCCAGCAGGGGCTGGTTGGGTTTGAGTGTAATGAATGCCTTTTGAATCAGGCTTAGAGGGCGCAGATGGGGCCGGGACCGTGCGGCGTCCGTTCATGGCATCACTGGGCAGGGATCGCTCCCATGGCGGATTCCACGTCCATCGTCGGACGCGTTCGCCAAAGCGGGCGAGTACTGCGGAAAGCATCACTGCATTTCGTTCCAGGCTCCCGCGCCTGTCGCAAGTGACAGCGAAGTAAGGCTTCTGCCGGAAGCCGAATCCCCTGAGAAAACACTCCACCTGCTCCAGCATGGAACCGGCGCAGTCGAATGCCTGGCTCACGGTTGAGGCGAACTTGATCGCTTCCCAGACCAACAGGCTGTAGGCGCCACTGCTCCGCAGGATGGGGTCACTGCCGCCCATGAGGAAATAGGTCCAGGTCTTGGTCCAAACGAGGTAAACAGCAGCGTGAATGCGATTTTGGTCATCCACGGCGAAGAGGATTTTCCGGGCGTTATGCGCCTGGCACGCTTCGTCGAGCCGACGCAAAAGTGGCAACTCGAACGGCAGGTCCTTTCCCTGGCGGCGGAAAGTCAGTTGGTCAATAGCCAGAAACTTTTCGAGACCCAAGTCGTCAACGACTCGGACAAGCCTCTCGGCCTTCCTGATCTGGCCACGGGTCTTGGTGTCCATGCCTTGCCAGATCGAATCCAGGTTGCTGAGATCCTCCAGAACGTAGGTGTAGCGGGTTGTTTGCTTGAAGCCGTGCCAGTAGAAGGGAAGCCAGTTCTCAATGCTATAGTGGAATTGCTGCTGGAAAACTCCAAACGCAGGAAGGGCCGCGATGAGTTCGTCCATCAATTCATTCTGTTCTGCCAGCAGGTTCGCGTACTTGGCGCTGCTCTTGCGGAACCAGGGCCCGAGGACCTGGGTAAGGATTGGCCGGCCCAGGCGGATCCTGCCTAACGGCGCCCTTTGGCGGACCCAGGGCATGACGGCGGCAATCGTTTCACCACGCTGCACGACGGCATAACCCCACGCGCCGGGCGCCACCGCTTCCAACCACCACGGCTGCAGAAAGATCGGCGCGCCAGCGAGGAATTCCTCAATTGGCTTTAAACCAGGCGGTGCTATTTCAACGGGCATAAACGGTTCCTAACACATTCCCGCCCGAACTAAGCAGGCCGGAGGTTAGGGACAAAAAACCGAGGTTGAGGCGCGCGGCTCCAGTTGCCTCGCTTAAAGCCAGCGCTGTCCACAAAACGACCACCGGATTCCACCTGATCTTGGTGCGCCGACTCCCGAAAAACCAAACAACCCGCACTTTCTATATTCCGTTCACTTCCAGCACGATCCTTGCTAACTTAATACTAGTATGAAGTCAGTGGCGTTTTCGCGGGGCAGCGGGCCCGACCACCTGGCGCGCAGGTTATTTCGCCGTTCAGGGGCAGTATTGGGGTCGTGTGTTCTAATGCTATTCTCCGAACCGCAGGCCGCGGTCTGGTATGCGGCGGCAGATGGAAGCAGCACCAATGGGACATACGCCGAGCCGTGGAGCGTTCCTTACTCCGTGGGCAAGACGCCAAATCCCTATCTGCATCCGGGCGACACTGTGATTTTCAAGAACGGCGGACCGTTCATGTGTAATGAAACCAACACAGATGGGATGAGTTCGGTCCTCCTATTTCGGATCTCCGGTACGCCGTCTCAGAAAATCACATATCGGGCCGAATCCTTGTGGGGCTTTACCATCGACGGTGGCCTGGAAATCTCGTCGGCAAGCAATCTTGTCGTCCGCGATTTGTGGATATACTGCTCGGAACTGACGAATCGCAGTCGGACAAACCGATGGGAATTCCCGGCGGGCATCAACGATGCAGGTGTCGGCAACGAGATTCTTCACAACCTGGTGGATAACACGGGACATCCGGGGATCGCGTCTTGGAAGACCACCAAAGGCAAATACATCGCCGGCAACATCATCCGCTTCTGCGGGTATAACGACTGGACGACCGACCCGGCGATGGGTTACAGCTACAAGGGAGCCAACAGGGGGAGTGGTATGTATCTTCAAAACCTTGACAATTCCGCCGAGGCGTTGATCGAGGGCAACATTTCATATTACACTTACACGACAGGAATGAAGGCTTATGGCAACACCGACATTTGGGGCTTCCGTTTTTTACACAACATCTGTGTGCAGAATCCCGAGGCAGGCGTGTTTTATCATCAGGACAATTATCCTAGCGCCGGAGTGACAGTGGTTTCCAACTACATGTGGACCGGTTCCCCGATTAGGATTGGATACCCCTTAGGAAATGGCAACCACTCGAATGCCGTGGTGGCCGGGAACTACGTTGTCAGCACAAACTACCTGTTTTACCAAACAGACGGTTGGGTCAACTGCACCTGGACGAATAACGTCGGAGTGAAACTCTCTGACAGGTATCCCTGGTTCCTCGAAGCTTACGGCGAAACGAACGGCATTATCGGCAGCCATCACATTGACAACAATGTTTACTGCGTAACCAACTACGGCATAACTGGCGCGAATCCGTTTCAGATCAAGGAGTCATACTACTCATTTGGTGCCTGGCAGGCCCTGATCCATGGTGACACCAACAGCGTTTTTGCGTACACATGCCCGACCAACCTGACTCTGTTTGCTTTCCGTCCATCTACCGACTCGAACTTCGTCCATGTGGCGGTGTACAACTGGTCGAGGCAAGACCAGACGTGGCTTGATCTTCGTTCGTTCTTTCAGAAGGGAGACGGACTCAGCGTTTATGACGCACAGGACATCCCTAATGCCTACACCAATCTCGTCTATTCGGGCGGTTCGGTCGCCCTTGATCTGACAAGAACGAATCGGGCAAGGATGTTGGGTTCATACCCAGACTTTGGCACCAACGTTTGGTCCGGCTTCGACCCACGGTTCCGGGCGTTTGTGATATACCGCCAACGCGCTGCTCAACCGCCGGTAACGCTCACAGGACTGCGGGTAATTGAGGTTGAACCGTGAGGAAGCGCGGGCAAAGGCACAAGGGGGAAGGGCGAAGGGCGGTGGGCCGGTGCGTCGGTAGGGGTGGACGGCGGACGGGCGAAGGACCGGATGAGGGATGAAGGAGGACACTTCATGTTTGAAATTGGGACTACCGGACCAGAGACAGAACAAAAGTAAGAAACAGAAAACAGCAGGCAGAAATCAGAATTGGCCCACGGGACTACCGCACTACGCATACAGACTATTGGCCGGGAAAAAGTCATCTCGTGAGGGCCTCAAAGTTCTTGTGGGCGCCTTTCTTGCGGATAACAAAATCCCAGATGCCTCGCAGAAAGCCGATGCCGTAGCCAAAGTGGTAGCAAGGGAAGACGAGGGGCAATATGGGCAGCAACCTCCAGGCGCTCTTAGCGGCGGCGACAATGGAGGCAATCAAGACGGCAATGAGGTAAGTGCCAAGGGCAAAGAGCAGCACGGCAGAGGACAGAGGCCAGAGGTCAGAGGTCAGGGTGGAGAACAGAAAGCAGAAAGCAGAAAGCACAAACAACAGTACGAGCGCCAGGACAAAAGCGCCGGGGACGAGATGCCGCCAGTGGGCGGGGAGCTTGTGTTTTTGAATCACGCGGACCTTCCAGTAGCCGTATTGCGCGTATTGCTTGAAGAGCGCGCGGAGGGAACCGCGGGGCCGATACCAACTCCTGATTTTGGGGGATTGATAAATTCTCCCGCCGCCGCGGATTAACCGTAGGTTATGCTCATCATCCTGATTCCGAACCAGTTCTTCATCGAAATAACCCCACTTTACAAAAACCGCTTTTCGCCAGCAACCATAGGTAACCGTGTCCACCCAGCCTTCATAATCCACATTGTGGAACCGTGCGCCCCCCACGGAGAAGGGGGAGTGGTAGGCTGCGGCGACGGCTTCCTGCAACAGGTTATTAGCTTTGGTTCGGGCGGGCCCGCCGACGTTATCAGCTCCAGTTCGATGTAGGGCTTCGACGCAGCGCTGGATGTAATCCGGTGCGTACTCGGCGTGCGCATCCATCCGAACGATGATGTCGCCGCGAGCTTCCTGGATTGCAGCGTTCAAGCCTGTTGAAACGATGCGGCCGGGGTTGGCGATCACCCTAAGTATTGGACCACTGACCACTGGGCACTGACCACTGACCTCTTTCTCCAGCCGGACGAGGATTTCGCGCGTGCCGTCGTCGGACATGCCGTCGGCGACAATCACCTCGAAGCCTCCCTCGGGCGGTTGCTGGCTGAAAACTGCCTGGAGGCAGGTTTCAATGTGCGCCGCCTCATTTCGACAGGGAATCACACACGAAACGCGCGGTTTTCTGTGCGTTGACCCAGAATGATTCATTTGGCGGAATCGCGGGCGGGGGTGCGCAACGCGGCCTGGATTTGGTCCAAAAGCGGCGCTGCCGGGCGCCAGCCCAGTTCCAACGCCCCTCTGGCTTCCGCGCCACTCTCACAGAAGAGGTAAGCGGCCTGTCGGGCGGAGATCCTTGGGCCGCGCTTGAGTACGGCATGAGAGACACGAGTTGCCCAAGCCAGCGTTTTCCCCAACCAGGAGCGGAGGTAAAGCACGCGGAGCCCCGAACGTTCTCTCAGCAAAGCGGCCACTTGCCGGGCCCGAACGAGATCGGGGTGACTGAGATTGACCACGGCACCCGACTTAAAGCGGCTGGGATCCAGAAAATCAGCCACCGCCCGGGCCACGTCGTCAACGTGCACCAGGCGCATTGGTTTTTGCGGGCCGCCAAGACTTACAAGATTGCGACCTACAAGGCTGCCAAGCTGGTTCGTTATTCGGGCGGGGCCACCGAAGATTTGGGAGGGCCGCAGAATCATCCAGGGAGAGCTGTTGCGGCCAATCTCTTCGACAACGATGCGCTCCGCCAGGATTTTCCCCGTCGCATAAGCGCTGCGTTCTTCCGGGGCCGTCTCGAGGGGGGTGGTTTCGGAGAGGAAGTCGAGCCGCTTAAGCCCGCGATAATCGAAGACCGCCATGGAGCTGAGATAGATATTGCGGCAGGTGCCCAGCTCGCGGGCCACCTGGACTGCATTCCGGGCAGCCTCAGCGCAACTCTCCACCACGAACTCCCGCGACCCTTTCATGCCGGCGGCCATGTGAACTAGCTCCTCGGTACCAGCTACCAAGCGCCGGACATCCTCCAGGTTCCGGGCATCTCCATACACGATTTCGACATCATCGCCGGGGGGCAGAACCCCGCGGCTTTGCCAACGCTGCAGCAGACGCACGCCGTATCCCCGCCTGCGCAGCTCAGCTACAACCCGGCTGCCAAGATAGCCTGTGCCGCCGGTGACCGCTACCCATTTCGCGCGTGGCGCAAGGGGAGCGACTGCGCAGGCGCGAGGGAAAGCGAGTTTCCAGACCCCGGGCGAACGGACAATCTCCTCTTCTACGCGGGCGACCGAGAGGACCAGTTCCTGTGGAATCGGCAGTTTGGCGTCCGGCCGGGGAGACACATAGAACCGCTCGATCAATTCCTTGAGGCCGGCGTAAGGGACCAGGCGCTTGCGCAAGATCTTGAATGCAGTCGAAGCAGTTTGCCGGACGGCTCCGATCCCGCGCAACGAAGGACGAAGCAGGCGCATGACCGAGCCAAACCGCGCCGGCGCGCGCTCAAGGGTGACTTGGAAAGCATCGAAATCAATAGTGATCCGCCCTTGTTCTCCATATATGACGAGCAGGGTTTGGGATGGCCGGGCAGCGAGGGAGACATTCACAAACGCGCTGCAATGCGTCCCGTCAATGAGCAGATCCAGGTTATCTGTCAGACCTTGCGGCAGATAACCGGTGTGGCGAGGCACAATGTTGAGGCCGCGCACGGGCCCGGTGAACTGCAGGACAAGGTAAAGCGGATGGGTAAAGAAATTGTGCAAGGCGCCACCGGGCAGCTCGAACAGCCAAGGCGGCCGTTTGGGCTCCTCAAGCCGGGCGCGGTCGAGCGAAGTCTGGTAAAGGCACTCGACTCCAACAGTGCGCCCGATCCGATCTTCGGCGATCCATTTCCTGGCCAGGCACATCTGGTCCGTGAAAAACAAGCTATAATCAGGCACCAACCGGACACCTCGGGCGGCAGCGAGTTGATAAAGCTCGGCCGTTTCCGCCACAGAATAGGCGATCGGCTTCTCGACTAAGACGTCGAGGTCATGCTCGATGGCCTGTCTGGCCAGTGATTCATGCGAACCCGGCGGCGTGGTGATATGGACGGCATTCACGCCACCAGCACGAAGCAGTTCTTCCAGCGAGCGATGAACCCGTGCGACACCCCATTTGGCGGCGAACGCCTCGGCTGCGGTCGGATTAGTGTCCACGATGGCGGCGAGGCGTGCGGCCTTGGATCTCTGAAGGTGGCGAGCGTGCTGGTGCGCAACGGCGCCGCTACCGACGACCGCCACGCGGGTCGCGGGTCGGCTGGTGGAAGTCGTTGATTTGTATGCTCTCTGACTCATGGGTCTTCCAAATTGGGAAGTAGGCCTGGGCAGTATTCGCAAGGGCGCTGCGGTTCTTCAGGGGACGATCGGAGCAATTAGTCCCGAACTTAACTCCGGCTTCCCGGGGAACCCCGCACAATGGCTTGACGAGGGCGCCCATTCGGTACCCTTGCTCGCGAACAGGGCCCTTCACGGCCTGCCTGGCGGATTCATTAATTGGCTCCCGGAACACACGAAGGATACAGGTGTGCTGGCGTGCTGGCAGTGTGCTTTCAGTCGGTCTCTACGATTCGCACTTCGGAGTAGACGGTGTCACCGGTGCTTTCTTGCCCGCGTATCGCAGGCGCCCTATTGTCCGCTGGATGAGCTTGTGCAGCTTCCTTATGTTGTCCCGCTGATTTGACAAGAGAGCGTATTTCGACTTTCTGAACCACGGAACGGAAATAGGACGTCCGCCATACTTTTCCTTGTAGCTCCCACCGCCGCCCATGTCATAACGAGCGATGCCGCAACCTCTCCAATAGCGCATTGCATACCACTGTATCGCCTCGTTTGGACGTAAAACCTGGCAAGAGCGCCAGCTCGCTCCGCCCCAGAAATAGAAAGTGTTGTTAAAGGCGGGGAAAATGCCGGTTGCTATACATTTTCCATACGGATCACGGGCTCGCAGCAGCAGTAGGTTCCCTGTGGGAAGCAGGAGTTCCACAAGGGCCTGAACGCGCCGCTTTGGGTAGGTCGGAACCAGTTGCTGCTTCGCGAACACGTCCTGCAACTGGGCGTAATAATCATCCGCAAAGCCGACATCGTGCGCCTCCTCGATTTTGACACCACTCTTTGCGGCCTTGCGGATGCAACGACGGCACGCGCTGTCCATCGCCCCAAAGAGTTCGTCTTCCTTCCTTGTCAGGTCGATTTCATACGTGGACAAGTTGCTGTAGACAAAGCCGGACTGAGTGCCGTCTTCCGGTCTCAGATAGCGATCCATGAGCTCAAGATGCAAACAGGCAAGATCGTGAAAGGCGAAGTCTGCCAAAGCTTCCAACGCCCTTGCGCGGGACACCTTTGGCAAAATGTTAAAGCCGGTGTAAGAAGTGGTTGATCCTGGAAACGGGCTGCCTAATATACGAATGCCATACCTGCGAACGGTCCAACCAGTGAAAAAGCCAACGGTCTCGCCGTTTTCGCGTAACGCGGCGACAACAGACTCGGCTCCCTGTGTTGCCTCCACGAACTTCAGCCATGGATGCGTCTGGAAGATGGTCCGATCGGGGAAAGAGTTTAACCAATCCCAGTCGATACTGTTGATGTCTAGCTTTTGAATGTTGATAATTACAACCTTTCAAAGATCGATGGTGGCAAACCAATGCCCTGCTGCGGGGATGAGTGTCCACCCTGAGCGTTGATGCAAAAGGATACTGGAGGTGTTGTCCCAGTTGATTGTAGCGTCCACACGCGCGATCCCCTTCAGGCGCAGGTTGTCGAAAAGACACCGATATAACGCTTGGCCAACGCCATGCCCGCGCGCTTCGGGATGCACACCGACATGCAGAATCTTGGCAACGCCTGGGCCTTCGTCTTCCCATGAGCGATTGAAGTATCTGGAGGGGATACCGCTGCTAAACGAGTCTGCGTCGGACCGCAACTGTGGCCTGTCAGTCGCCTGTACTGCGGATTCCTGAAAGTGCCTATGGTCAACACAGAGCGTGTCGACAGTGTGGCGGTACACTCGATGTAAGCGCTTCTGCGCCCGTTTGAGGATGATCTGCGCAGCGACAAGAGGATAACGGCAAGCGAATACGGACCAGTAACTCTTTCCGCCAGTGATTGCCACAACATAGCCCACAATCTGTCCCTGGGTTTCCGACACTACCGAGACCAACGGGGGGTCTGGAAGGCAGGCCTCTCGGCAAATCGCTCTGAACACTCTTGGTGCACTGAGACCAGCAAAACTGGCGCGGGCAACACACATCACGCGGACCGTTTGCTCGACGTCACGGAGCTCTAGTGAGCGTTGCCTCATTGCCTCCATTCAAATCGCATTCGGAGTTGTTTCTTGTTCAGGTCCGGTTGTCGTGGATGTAGCTCCGACTGCGCCAGAAGCGCTTTAATAACCGCGCCCACTGGTCTGGTCTCAGGTTTTGTCGGAGCCAAATCCACTGCATACGCCGGATGATTCCGTGGTCCGCGTTCGGAGACCACCCAGGGCGGCTTCTGAGGTAGTCGAGGAGCTCTTTCACGGGTACGAACCAGCCGGGAAGTTTTGCCAAACGTTCAACGAGCCTTTTAAAATCGGCGTTAAGTGTGCCAGCCTCAACAAACCCATTTCCCAAATGGGTATAAAGGATGCAGGCGCCCCCTTCATCCACGAGCCGATCCTGGTTCTCAGGAGCAATGATGCTGAGAAAGTCAACGAGCCGCGCCCCGTCGCTACTGCTAAACCAGTAGCGTACGTATGGACGACGCGGGTCGTAATAAGGCATCTGCGGATCGAACTTTAGAGTATTAATGTCCTTGACCGTGAGGCCGCGCGTATAGGTGATGCGCTCTCGGCAAATATCACCCCAGAAAGAGGTACTTTCGGGGACCTCACCGAAGTAATTGTCATCGCGTCTCGCGAGGCGGTTCATCGCTTTAAAGATGATCCGAGGCAACCCGTCGAAACGAGCTGAACCCCAGTACATTGCCTCGCGTTGTCCCACATGAGACGCGTACACGCAAGGGTCGCGACCGACCACCGCCTTGAATCTGTCGAGGGACTCAATGATGCGCTCGCGGCAAGAGGTGTGGTCGGTTGCACCATGATACGCGATCTCCATCCCTTGTGTTTGGAGGTCCAACACCCATGCGCGGTAATCTGGGTTATCGAGCGTATCACCGCCGGTCGTGGGAGTTCCGACCGTCGCCAGCGGCCACACTGTCTTTGTGACGCGGAATCCTGTTTGATGCAGAAAGTCGTACACAGGCTTTACGCTTTGGACGGTCGCCCAGTCAGTGTCGTCCATAACGGTGAACGCGAAGCGCTTGCCCTCTGGCCAGAGCCCAGACATAATACTCATGCTGAAATGAACATCATTTGGAAATCAAGCCAAGCTAAAAACGCCTAGTCATCCTTCCCTGCCAAGAGCCGTTTCGCGTCACGCGCGTCCAGCCTAGCTTTTCGTAAAAGCGGACAGCCGGAGTATTGTCAGGATGAACTGTGAGGCCTATGGCATCGAATCCTTTGGACCTGGCAATCGTCTCAGCCTCTTCCATCAACTTTGCCCCCACACCTAATCGGCGGCATCGAGCGGCAACCGCTATCGACAGAATACCGAAATCCTGCTGCTCATCTGCAGGAGAATCCGCGGTTAGAACCTCCTTGGAAGTATCGCGCGCTATCAGGCGGCGGACAGCAGAAACGACCGCGGATCGAATCTCCGCGTGACTCAGCAGCCAAGGTCTTAGCAGTAGGCAGCCAGCCAAAAAATACCGATTTCGGGCAAGAAAACCTCGCAGCGCTTCACGAAACTGACCACAGAAGCAAAACCCCACGAACTCCTCCCCGAGCCAAGCCCCCAGGAAGTGGGCGTCGTGGGGGCCGACGAACTGCCAATCATAATAACGGCGCACGGCTTCTGCCCCCAATCTGGTGATAGCGCCTTCGGGGAAGGCTTCCCTGTGTATCTCAACCACTTTGGGGAGACTATCTCGAGCGATGGGCCCCACTACCACCTTTAGAGCTTGGTTATTGGCGGAACACATGTTCGGGTATAATTTGTCGGGTCAGAATGAAAGCACGGATTGGGGACTTGCCCTTCGATTCATCAGCAACGCGGAGCAGAAGCCCGCCGTACCGCTTGAAAGGTTTCGGCTAATTGAGCGCCGTTTACTGCTTGATTAAACATCCTCTCAGCAAAAGCACGAGCTCGCCGTGAAAGCTCAGCTCGCAACGAAGCGTTTTCAAGAAGTTGCTTTACAGCAAGTCCCAGTGCTTCCACATCTCGTGGTGGCACAAGAAAGCCGCAACGCCCGCAATCAAGGAGTTCCGGGGTGCCCGCGACGGAGGTGGCGACCACCGGCAGGCCGACAGCCATGGCTTCCTTGATGACGGTAGGCACGGCATCACCCAGATCCGGGGGGGCATGCACGAGGACGGTGGCACGTCGCATCTTGTCGGCCACCGCCTCGAACTGCAGCCACCCTTCAAAAACAACGTCTTGAGCAATGCCAAGTTCCTGAGCCAGCCGCCGCAGCCGGGGAGTTTCGGGGCCCTCGCCGATCAGCCGAAGCTTGACCGGGGTTCCAGCCGACTTGATTTTCGCAGCCGCGCGAACGACATAATCGAACCCTTTGCGCCAGTGATGTGTCCCGACCCCCAGCAAGGTCGCGGGCTCGCGACCGGTGTCCACGAATGCCAACTCCTCCAGGTCCACACCGAGATGGTGAAGTCGAATTTTGGGATTGAGCGCATCAAAGTCCTGCGGGTAGAGCTGGCGGATGAATTGCCGGTTGAATTCGCAAACCACAAACACCACATCCGCATAGCGCAACTTCTCGCGCAGAAAGACCTGGTCCCGGTAAAGGTCAACTCCCGCGTGGAGGTAGAAGCCAAAACCGGCCCGCGAGCGGGAGAGGCGATGAAACAGGTAGGCCGCAGTGGCCGAGAAATTGCCCCAGTACGAGAGCACAAAATCGAAGTTCACAGGGCTCTCTTGACGCCAACGAAATGCCTTGAGGGCGGCATAGGCACTCTTGATAACGGGCGCTGGGCCATATTCGAGGGCGGAAGCCAGCACGCGCGCGGACTCCCAGGCGAACGGCGGGTACCGCAAGGAATCCAAGATGCTTCGGAGACCGCCAAGCATTCCGAGGTTGCAGTGATGGACCACGTGCGGCGGCAGTTTTTCCGGTCCCAGGAAGTCAGGGACACAGGCCCAGAGAGCCGGGTCCTCCGGATAGATGGGGAAGACCTCGACCTCAAATCCGTGGTCAAGCAGCGCTCTTACGTCTCGAGCGAAAAAGGTGTTCAATCGCGCCGGAAACTGATTGGTAAACAGAGCCAATTTCACTGGATGAAACCTCCCGGCACATGTTTCCGCCAACCGCGCCGGGCAGATAGCCCACTTTCAAGAGTGCGAAACCCAACCCGCCATACTCTTGGCCCCATTCTCTTTCGAGCCGGATCCAGAGCCAATCCGGCGAGTGACAACCCAATCAGGAACGAAGGCGCGGCCAGGCGCATGGCCGAGACGGCCATGAAGGCCAATGCCCAAATCAGGAAGCCGACGGCAAATGCTCTGCCAGTCCTTTGCTGTCGCAGAAAGCTTATTCCAATAAAAACGAACAAAATGCAAAGGGCAGCCGTCCCCAGCAAACCATGCTCGGCCAGCAGGCGGGTGTATTCCGTGTGGGCATTGACACGTTCGAGCCCAAAAGTCCCCCGAGCGAAATTGGCTTGGCCGACCCCCACGCCAAACAGCAAATGATCCCTCCAGATTTCGATATCGGCGGCGGCGATTTCTGAACGGTTGGAGAGATCTGTTTGGGAGAAACGCTCGGAAAGTTTGCCAGCGGTTACATTTTGCAGCATCGGGTAGACAACGAAGACCCCCATGAGCCCCCCCACAACCGCAGCCGCCAGAAATTTCATTCGGGTGTTTCGCTCGCGGAGGAGAAAAGCCCCGAGAGCCACGGAACTGAGGAGCACCAGGTACACCCCCGTGCGGGAAAAAGTCAGCGCGGCCTGGCCCAGGAACCACAGCAGCAAGCCGCCGGAACACAGCCGCAGCCATAGGGGCCGGCTCAGAACGATGACGGCCAAGGCTGCGAATGCGCCCATCCCCAGCATAGCAGAAACCTGGTTGGCCGCGGAGCCGCCGCTCCCGACAGTATTGGATTCCAAGCCCCACTCAGCGTCATAGGTGGCAATGCTCCGGGCGGCGTACATGGCGACGGCGATCAGCGGCAGAACCAAAGCGATCATCATTGTGATGAGATGAGAACGCCGAAGCACAATGTAGCGACAATAGGTGGCGCACGCCAACAAGGCGAATGGGCCGGACAGGTTCTGACTGACTAAGCGGCGACTGGTGTACCACTCAAAGGACAGGAGAGTCATCAGAGCACCGGGAAGCAGCAGACAGAAATAGGCCATTGGCGCGGCTGGAAGCCGGGTGCGGCCCTGACGGAGCAGGCCGACCAGGAGGACGAGGCAAATGACATATTTTCCGAATTCATGAAAGACTCCAGCCTTGCTCATCCGCCAGAACATCTCGGCGCTGGTGACATAAGCCGCTGCGCATAAGGCCCAGCGGGGCTCGCCTCGGCAGAGCGCCACGGCGAGGGCGGCCGCCGGGACCCCGAGGGCATAACCTAGGGCAGGGAGACCGCCCCGGGGCACGAACCCAAGCGCGGCGTGAAAAAGGAGAAGGCAGGCCAGCAGGGCCCAGCCGGGGATCTTGTCTGAGGCGCGTCTGGAGGCGGCCGGGGATTGCCCCCTCGACGAGAGTGCCCTGCCTGGCTGCGAAGAGCGACCGCAGACTACGGACTGTGGACCACGGCGGGTCGTAGGAGGGAGGGCCGAAGACGGAGGACGGAGCACGGTGGTAGTCAGTAATCGGTAACCAATGGGCGGTGCGTCAGTGTGCCGGTGCGTCGGTGGACGGTGGCAGATTCAACAACTCGCGGACCTGGTTGAGGTAGTTGGAGTAGGAGAATTGTCCGGCGGCGGCCATGGCGCGCGACGACTCGGTTTGCCAGGTGCCGGGGGCGCGGGCGTATGCCAGCGCGGCCTGGGCGAACGCGGGCAGGTCCGACCAGGGAACGGCACGGCCGACGTGGAACTTCGTCAAGTAATCCGGGATGCAACTGATGGCACTGGCGACGGGCACGACGCCATACGCCATCGCCTCGCTGAGCACCTTGGGCCAGCCTTCCGACTCCGAGGTCAGGAGAATAAGATGGTTGCGGGCGTAAATTTCGCCCAGGGCGGTCCGGGGCAACCAGCCGTGAAGGGTGACCGCCTCCGCCATCCCCCATTCGGCAATCTCGCGCTCGAGCGCCAAGCGTTCTACACCGTTGCCGACCACTTCGAATCGCACATCCGCGCCGTGGGCGCGGACGAGGCGGACGATTTCCAGTGCGCGGAGCACGCCCTTGTTCGGATCCAGAGTTCCGACGAAGAGCAGGCGCAGCGGGTTCAGAGCTGGTTTCCGGGCGGTGAGAAGCCGAGCCTGCGTCAGCTCCGCATCGTCAAGGCAGGGGTTGAGGAACGGGCGAACATGAGCAGGTTGGCCGGAATACTCGCCGTTGACGGTAACCCAGGCCCTCGCCCAACCCCGCCGCAGCCACCATCTTTGGAAAGTGCTGGACCACGCCTCATTCCTGCTGGGGTTCCAATTGGTCGCAAACTTGATCCAGCGGCGTTTGGGTTTTCGGCAGAAAGCCAGCATGACGATGGCCAAGAGGCAGATGTTGGCGGGACAGCGGACATGAACGACATCGCATCCGGGCAATTCACGCAAGATAGTGCGGGCGTATCGGAGAAAGTGTGCAAGGATGGCCAGTTTCTCCGGCAGGCTCGTACCGCCTGCTGGTGGCAGGGGGATGAAGCGGAGGCGATTGGTTGAATAAGGCAGTGCATTCGGCGGGGCGGTGCCCTCGTGCAAACAACCGATATGACCAATGGAGTCAAACAACTGCGCTAAGTGATTGATCTCCCGAACAGTTGGACCCCAACCGACCACCTGACCATCCCGCTGATAGTGGGGCATATTCGAGATAATCAACAGTCTCATGGCCGCGCGCGAGCCAGAACCCTCCCGTACACTTCGTACCAAGGGGCCATAACCTTGCGGATATCAAATCGGTCCGCGGCGATGCGCCGTCCACGCTCCACCCTGGATTGCCAATTCGCTGGCGAGAGCGCCAGGAGGCGATCCAGCGCCTCCCGGAACGCCACCGGATCATCCGCAGCCACGAACTCCTCCAAACCCTCACGATTCGCAAGTCTGGCGATATCTCCAACTAGCGTTGAAACGAAGGGGAGCCCGGCGATCATATACTCGATCAGGACCAGCGGACCTGATTCAGAACGGGACGGCATCAACGCAAAATCAGCACCTTTGAGAATGGCCGGCACATCCGCTCGTTTTCCCGCGAACACAACCGTCTTGTCCAGGCCGAGCGACAGGCATAACTGCCGGCAGCGTTCGGCATAATCCCGGTCCGATGCGCCGCCGATTACCAAGACCTTGATGGCCCGCGATAACGGGCGCAAAGCCAGCGCCTGCAGCAGCGTGTCAATGCCCTTGTCGGGGCGGATTCCTGCCACCACGACCCCGACCGGGCCGCTGGCATTGAGTCCAAAAGCTGTTCGAAGGTCCAGTTTCTCCACTTTCTCCAGGCGGGAAAGGTCGAGGGCGTTACCGATAACAGCGATCTTTTGTTTCGGAACCCCGGCGGCTTCCGCCCACTGTCCCAGCTTTTCGTAAACTCCCACGTACTGGTTCAGAAGGAAACGCCCGGCGAACTTGAACCAGAGGGGAACGGACGTGTCTGTCTCGATGCTGCCGTAATGATCGTGCAGCACCACGGGAACACGCAGCCAACCCAGCACGCTCATCAACGCCAGCAGGGAGAACGTGGAGCGGCTGTGGGCGTGCAGGAGGTCCACCTGCGTGTCCCGGAGGAGCCGGGCAAACCGGCGCAGAGGCCCTAGCTCGAAGCGCCGGGATCGGCTCAGGGTGTGCACTGGGATGCCGGGTCTCAGACCGCCGGCCAGGTCCAGGCAGGATCTTGTGACACACACAGAGACTCGGTGCCCCGTGTCCGTGGTGGCATTAGCAATGTCCACCAGCATGCGCTCAGCGCCCCCCACGGGGAGGCCGTCAATCACGTGCATGATGTGCAAGGGGTTAGGGACTAATAACTATTACGGACTACTGACCACGAACGACAGAGGATGGAGGACGGAGCACGGTGGTAATCAATGATCGGTAATCAGTTGGCGGTGCGCAGTGTGTCGGTGCGTCAGTAGGCGTGATCCGAAAGCTCAAAGTGAGAAAGCAGAAAGCCGAGATCAGTCACCAGCCATTAGTCGTCAGGGGGCCAAGGACTCAGAAGCCGCCTACATTGCCGGCCTTCAGTGCTTGTTTGTCTTTTAAGAGGGACACGACGGCTTTGAATTTCCCGGACTTGGCCACTGGGATATGATCCACTGATTCAACCGCAACCTTCACCTGCGCACCCAGGCGCTGCTGAATGCGGGCCGTCACGTCCTGGATGTCGTGCGGGCCAAAACCCGGAGCAGGCACGACTTTGACCCGAATGGAATTGAGGGCCTCTTGGATAATCTGTCCCTGTTTTATGTGAGGCTGGTTAACGAAAATACCGTGGAAGCGCACCAACTGACGGCCATCCGGGCCGATCACAACATCCTCAATTCTCCCGACGACTTCTTTGATTACAGGCATGGGGCGGCCGCAAGGGCAGGGCTCCGGGTCCCAGGCTGCGCAATCGCCGATGCGGTAGCGGATGAAAGGCTGATAGGTACGGAACAGACAAGTAGCCACGACTTCGCCCACCTCACCCGGCCCGCAAGGAGTTCCATCCGGGCGCAGGATCTCGATGATGCCGACATCGGGGCTTACATGGAGGCGGCCTTGCTCGCAGTCATTGGCGAAAAAAACATTTTCAACGTTGTTGTATTCCTCGAACACCTTGCACCGATAGGCCTTCTCCATCACCTGCTTCATGTGGGGCGTTACTTTCTCGCTGGTGGTAATCAAGGCCCGAAGTGGAGGGGGAGTCAGCCCCTGCTCGAGGATGAACTGAGCCAGCAGGAAATAGGAGACGGCATAGCCGGTGAGCCACTCAACGCGATGCCGCTTCCAGGCGTCAAGATACCGGCTGGCAGTTTTGGCGTTGAGGTGAAAGGCTGAACAATACACCTGCCGCTCCACGCGATTAAAGCGGTAATAAGGTCCGGGGCTGTCCGGTTCCGGCTCCACCATCCGGCCCGAGAAGGTTGCGCGCGGCATCGAGAAAGAGACCCCGGCCCAATTCGCCCCGCGAACTTCATGGAACGCCTGCGACTCGCGGAATTCCGCCATGGTCCAGAAACTGGTGACGGGGGTACCCGTTGTTCCGCTGGTGTGAAACTTCAATGGGTAGAGGGGTTTGAGATCGCGGCGTAACAAACGTGTCGGATCGCCTCGCAGGGTTTGCTTCTCCAGCAAAGGAAGTTCGACTAGTTTTCCGGCTAATGCAGCTCTTCTTTGCCCCTCGGTCCAAGTCTCCTGATAAAAAGGAACCGAATTGACAGCGATGGACAAGACATGCCGCAAACGCCCCTGTTGCCACTTTTGCCAATCCGCGGGGCCAAGGTTTTTCTCTCTTTCCCGGTAGGCATTGACCTGCGCTTGATAACCCAGGCCAAACCGAAGCCAATGCCAGTAGAGGCCGTAAGCGCTCACGGCGGCATGCTGGCCCCACACGGGCAAACGCCGGTAGAAAGAATCCAGTTTTCCCATCGGTTCAGCCCCTCACTCGTTGGCCAGGGTCAACACTTTGCATCAGCCGGAGAAGGACCATGTTACTCCGGGGCGGCAGAGGACGGAGGACGGAGCAAGCTAGTAATCAGTAGTCGGTAGTCAGCGGGCGCTGCGTCGGTGCGTCGGTGAGCGTGATCAGAGAGCTGACATTGAACTCAGTGCAAAGAGCTTCGGGAGTCAGAATGCATCAGGTCGGATTCGGATGTGCGGCGGCGCGGAGCGAGTGTTGGAATCTTAGGACACTCAGCGAACATGGCTTTGGCTGATGCCCGGTTTTTGCGCATGGCGAGAATCGTGTGGGGAAGTGCGAAGACGCTAATCAGGCACTTCAGGGTTTTGAGTAGTGCGCTTCCCCGCAGGCTGAAGGTGCCGAAGGCGCGCAGCCATAGCGCCTCCGTGACCTGGCTTTCCGAATAATATCGTTGGGCAAGATACATTTCGGTGCGGCTGGCGAGGTTGCGATGGGACAAGCGCGACCGGCTGCTGGCGCGGGTGATCCGCCGGGCGTTATATCGGCGCAAACCGCCGGCAGGCGCGTGATGGTGGAGCACCTGAATCCGTCCGTTGAGAATCATCAACTCACCGGCGAGGTAAAGCCGCATCCCGAGGTCGCCGTCGGCGCGTGCGCCTTTTTCATAAGCAAGGTCAAACAGGCCGGATTGTTCCAGCGCGCTGCGCGCCAGCATGGTGTTGCCGGCGGGGCAGACGTCGCTGGCGCGGATGCAGCGGACCGCCTCGAGTAGCGGGTCCGCCCCGACTTCCTCGGCAACACCGGAAGAAACCGTGGCGCCATGCCTGCGAAGGTTTTCCAAATGCGCCTGGATAAGGTCAGGTGGAACTTCGACGTCGTCATCGAGTAGCAGAATATGATCGCCAGTTGCGGTTTGAAGCCCGGCGTTGCGAGAGCTGCACTGGCCGGGTGCGTCACGGTATAGGATCTTCAGGGGCAGGTCGGGAAAGTCCTCGGCCAGGCGACCCTGTCGCCGCTCCGAGGCGGTCTGGTCAACAATGATGATTTCGAGGGGACGAACAGTCTGTTGCCGGAGTTGGTCCAGGAGAACGCGTAAGTAGGGGTAGCGGTCAACGGTGGGGATGAGGACGGTGACGCGGGCCTGGCCGGGAGACAGAGGACAGAGGACGGGGGGCGCGGAATTGCCAGAGGTCGGAGGACGGAGGTCGGAGGACGATTGCCGAGAGGGATGAGGGCTGAAACCTGAAACCTGGGGGTCTGGCCTCTGACTTCTGACTCCTGACTTCTGACCGCGGATCTCTGACCCCCGAAGCGGCGGCGGGTCGGGTGGGCGGGGGGAAGACATCACTTCCCGCCAGGCGCGGAGGGCGATGGGGAGAGTGGTGTAATGCGTCATCAGGGCACGGAACATGGCCCAGGCGGCCCACTGGCGTCCAAAGCGATAGTAGGCGAAGCGCAATTCATCGCTGAAAGGCAGTTGAGAGTTGAGGGTTGAGAGTTGAGAGTCGTTTGAGGGATGAGATTTGAAACCTGAAAGCCGAAAGTCGGACGACGGCGAACTGACGGTGGTCAGTGGTCGGTGGTCAGTGGTCGGTGGTCCGTTTGGCAACAAACCGGGCACATGTCGCATGAGGACGCCGTTGAGGAGGAGGCGATGGCCCCATTCGAGGGCGGCAGCCTCGAGGGTCTCGAATTCAGGGCGGAGAAAACCCATTTTTCGAATCACTTCGGTGCGGACGAGGCAGGCGCGGAGGGAGACGCGCCAGGAGGTGGCCTCGATTGCGGACGATGGATCGCGATTGAACATCCACGTTGGTTGGACGAAGTTTAGTGTGCCCGGCAGCCCCCGGGTGCCCAGGCAGAGGCCGGCATGCCAAAGGTCCCCAGGCTGGTCTAGCGCTTTGAGAATTTTGTGTTCGGGGGGCTGGCCCAGCGAAGGGTCCCAGAAGAGCGCAGCTTCAGTGGTGCGTCTTTCCAGCCAACTCCGATGAGAATTATGCAGAGCTGCCGCCGTGGGCTCGCAGGTAGAGGTTCCGCCGAGCGACCAAAGAGGCTTCCCCGGGCTTGTCAAGATGAGATCAATCCTGGCTGATCGGCTCATAGGACGGCCACATGGGGCGAGCACACGGGTTGGGGACACATCGTTCACCACGTCTTTGCATTGGGAACGCTCTCCTGCACCCGGGACTTCTGCGCGATGCCATAAAGGTTGAATAACTGGTCCACCACCACCTCCACGTCGTGATATCTAAGGACGTATTCGCGGGACCTCCTGCCCAACTCGGCGCGCTTGGCAGTATCCTTCGCCAGGTCCTGCAATACCGGCGTCAATTCCGCCGGGCCGGCGCTGACAATCGGCAGATCAGGACGGTACTTGCGATACTCCGGATTGATGTAGCAGACAACCGGTTTGCCCAAAGCCATGAGTTCGACCGAGACCTTGCCGTGCCAGCCGTAAAGCACCTGGTCGAGGCCGATGTCGCTAAGCTCGTAAAGCTCTCTGATCTTGTGATGCGGGAGCTTTTCTGCGAGCACCAATTCAACCGGCAGGCCCTTGGCCTGCAGTTCAGCAATGGATTTCTCGATGAAATCGGTGCCTTTCTTCCGCCGGCTCGAGGGGGCGTGGACGATGCGAATGATGCCATCCTGAAGCGACTGGGGCTGACGGGTGGGTTGCCAATACTGCATGTCAATGACCTGGGGCGAGAGGATGGCGTTGGGCACGACCCCATGGAGGTCAGGCTCAGAGACCAGGACGACATCGGCATATTTCAACCACTTCCTCAGCTTCCGCTGCTGGTCCGGACGACTCATGGGAGGCTTAGGCCCGGCAGAGCCACGAGCGGACTCTCGGAGCCAATCGAAGTAGGCGATGTCCACCACGTCCAGTCCGCGGAAATGAACGATGATTCTTTTGCCAAAGAATCGAAGCAGCGGCAGGTCAAGGTTGTGCCAACGCCTCCAGCCCAGCAGGCTGATGCCCCAGAAGAAGTGGAAGATGTCATAATGAGCCAGAGCCCAGAGAAAAAACAGAAAGCGCGACAGTGTACCCCGAGCACCTGGGCGGGCCAACATGATGTCATTCTGGTAACCGCGAAAGTCCTCATTGTAAGCCGAGGCCGTAGCCTGATGCCAGCGCTTGCGCATCGTCTCCGCGAGCAGCTGCATCTGGCCGCCGATTTCGTAACCGGCAATCAGGATGCGTTTCGGAACCGCCAATGGCTTGGATAAGTTCATGTTGAACTGCTATCCCAGAACAGGCAGTTCAAGCCCGGATGGACACAGAGGAGCAGTTCTAAACCGTGAGAGGCGTTTCGCGGGATTGGGCTCGCACCTCCACCAGACATTGGACCAGGGCGGCGACATCGCGGCGCGGAAACTGTCGAAGCAGCGCATGCTGAATGACAATCCCGGGATCGCTCGTGATCACCGTTGCGTTTTGGCGGAGCGCTTCCTGGATAGGACCCGCGTCCCCCGGAGCGACGCGTGGGAACACGGCCACATCGTTCGGCCTGAGCCAGTGGGGCCAATGCCGCGTCCACTCCACCATTGGCAACAGGCCATACTGCAGAGCGGCGAAGGTCACCGCTTCCAGCATTGGCCCCCGGTCGCGCAGGAGGCACTTGACCGGCCGTTCCTCCCGCTGGAATTCGCCGACCGCCTGCAAGCCGAACTCGATCCCGGATTGCCAAATCAACGGGTCAGGAAACACGATTCTCATGCTGCGATAGCACCTCCTGGTAAAGCTCAACAAATTTCCGGCCCTGGTCTTTGAGGTCGAAATCCCGCACGGCACGAGCGCGGGCCTTTTGGCCCATGGCCATTCTAATGTCCGGTCTCATCGCCAACTTCATCAGGCGATCCGCCATCGCGTCCGCCGCGCGAGATGGCACGAGGTAGCCTTCCACGGAATCATCTATGGCTTCCGGCATGCCACCAACGTCGGTTGAAACCACCGGTAAACCGCAGGCCATGGCCTCGAGAACCACGTTTGCCAGCCCCTCACTCAGGCTGGCGTGCAAGAAGATGTGGTGATCCTGGAGAAGTTGTCGAATCTCGGCGGGCGACAGACGCGTTCTGAGGGCCACATGGGAGTGAATCCCCAGATCCTCCGCCGTGCGAAGGATTCTGTCCTCGTCCGGCCCCTCGCCGACGATGGTGAGTCCCACGTCGAGGCCCGATTGAACGACCTTGCAGAGGGCCATCAGGGCGTACTCGTAGCCCTTTAGCCAGATCAAACTGCCGACCATCACGATCCTTATCGCCCCATAGGAGTCCAAGGAGTTACCAGGAGTGAAGAACGTTGTATCGACTGCCGGGCGAATCACCCTCGCCCGGGACGGCACCAACCCGTACTGCTCAGCAGCATTCCTAATATGCTCGGAGACGCAATGGTAAGCATCGCACAACGGAAGGGCTTCCCGAAGCTGCCGAACGTAGCAATACTGGCCCGGGACATGCGGCACCACGTTGATCTGCCGGCCGCGTAAACTAACAAGAATTGGCTTTTTGAAGCGGCGAGCAACGGGCAACCAGGCAATGAGGTGGCCGGGCCATTGAAAATGAACCAGGTCTGCTTTGATAAAGGCCTCCCGAACCTCCCTGGCCACGAGGCTTGGTGGGCCGTGCTGCCACAGCATCATCCGTGCTCGCGTCCAAAGGCGGCCAGGGCTGTTCCGGCATGGAAGGGTGCTAATCTCGATGCCATTGGCACGCAGGCTATCGAAGTGGCGCGCAATGAACGGAGCCATGTCACCGTCGCGGCTCGCAGCCCCCACCATCAGCACTCTGACTGCGGACGTCGGCCGCGACGGGCGGACGAAGGGAATCTGCTCAGTTCGGCTAACGGGCCTTGGCACGACTACGGTTGAGGCCTGGTATTTTCGGCGATAATACTCATAAACCTCACCGCATGACATTACCTGGACCTCAAGGTCCTCAGCCAGAATTGACAAGACGGTCAAATATCCCTCCCCCCATCGCCGGTATTGTTGCGAACCGGGAAAAGCGGTATGCGAATGCCAGTTGACCACCCCCACGCCCTGGTAATCTTTCAAACGGCTTAGCAGCGTCTTGAACCTCCGTTGCACGTCCTCGGCTCGGAGGTCCTCCCGGTAAAATAAGGCCCCGTCCATTAGCATCACGGGTAGTTCCATGATGCCAAGCGCCTTGCCGCTGTGTGGGGAGACGGGAATGAAAGGAAAGGCAATTCCACGACGAAAACCCGGAATGTCATTGAACCCAACTGAGGAATCGTACGCGATTCCCGCCGCCGCCAAAGCCTCGAATGTGCTCCACCAGGCATTACCCAGTTGCCAGCAATGTTGTCTATTGCCCTTCACCTGAGCCGCCGAGCAATCCTGCAAGTGTGCAAGTTCAGATGAAAACCGCAGGTCGTCTGCTGAAGACCCATAGCTGCCGTGTAAAGCGACTTCGATACCACGCTGACGCAGCAGGCGGAACACGTTTTGAAATCCCGGCGCCCTGATGTCATAGAGGACATCGCAACCATGCCGGTCGCGAGGGTTTCGAATCGCGGCAAAGAAGAAAGTGCTTTTGAAGCCGCGTTTGGCTTCCTCTTGAATAATGTCTTCGAACAGCCAGTGCCGGTCGCCGGTATATTCGCGGCGATGCTTCAAGCGCTTTAGAAAACGAACTGCCTCCTTGGGAATGTTCTTCAAGAAGCCATGCGTCCCACACCACCAGATCTTCCAAAGGCTGTGCCCGAGGTCGCCCGGATCCACTGGATCGTCCACATCATGCGAAAGGACAACAATGCACTTGCGCCCGGGAGGCAGGTGCCCTGGAGTGCTGGTCCCGAGGCGCTTTTCAATCCAGTGCTTAAACAGCAGCAGGTAGCCGTTAACCACGGGATGTTCTGCAAGGCCCAATTGGTTGATGAGGGTGCACTCGGGCCGAATCCGGCCGTGCCTGTCCAACTCGCCAGCGGAAGGCTCCCGGTGAGGTTCGTCGGCAAGCCAAAAGCGCACCGCTTTCGGTAAATCGAAAGGAAAGGTGTCCGTGACCTCGCCAAGGCCGTTAAAAGGCGACCTGACAACGGGAATGGTGTTTCGGGTGTAGCTCGCAAGCTGAGGTATGCAAAACAGGCGCCCCTGATCCACGTTCACGCCATAGCTAATTGTCGGCAGCGAAGCCGGAACACTTGCGGCATCACAAGGCACAAACTGAACTCCAAGAAAGACAGAAGCCAAACCAAGAAAACTGAGCACAAAGTCGTCCTCCCGAGAACACGCAAACGCGATTTGGCGGAGCAGCCGGTCAGCAGGGGCCTCGTTCCCGTGATCACGATTTGTGGCATCCCCCATCGCACGACACCGAAGGTCAGCGGAACACATTGGCGTCCCTGGCGAAAGGTTTACTGAAGGCCCTGTCAAGGAGACCCCCCGCGCCTCAGGGCGACTTACAAAAAGAGCTCGATAGTGCGGGATTAGAAAACGGGCGACGGCGTCCGGCGTATGATATCGGCCGACGTAATTGAGTCCTCGTTCACCAACAGCCTTGAGCCAGTCGCGGTCATTAACAGCGCGCTGGAGGACCTCGAACAAATTGTGAGGTGAGCATGGGATGATCGGCAGGTCGTGGGACACATAGTGCGACCATTTCGGGTTGAGATAACATACCACAGGTTTACCAAGCGCCATGGCTTCGAGGGAAGCGTTGCCATACGTGCCGATCAACATTTGGTCAATGACCAAGTCAGCATCGGTATAAGCGGTGATGATCTTATCATGTGTCGTTTTGCTCAATTCGACATAGTCAATGGCGCCCGAAAGTCGGGATACAGCCTCGCGAACGTGATGGGTGCCTTTCTTTTCCGGATCGCTGGGGGCATGAACCACGCGAAGCTTACCGGGCGCCCGCAAGGGTTGCCGACACTGAGGGGCCACGAACCTGAGGTCGAGTACATTCGGACACACTAGCGGGGTCGGCCAAATGGGCTTAATTAACTCCGCTAACTCGCCATCGTGGACAAAGACAAGGTCAGCGTATCGCATTTGGCGCAACAGTTTTGACTCTGTGAACGGATCCAGCTCTTCCATCCCAATGACGGGTCGCACCTCAGAGCCGCGATAGTGAAGAACAATTTTGATCCCAAGTAATCTGGCAATCGGCAGATCCTTGCTTAGATGATAAAAGGAAGAGCCACGGTGAAGATGCCACACGTTGAAACGGCAAATGGCCTCAAGCAGAAGGCGGGTGCGGCTGAGTCTGGCGGCATTGCCGCGCGGCATGCCGCTTTCATACAGCACCCGATCGCTGCGATATCCGAAAGGGTGTCGGGCCAAAACCCACGATTCAGCGAAAATACCTGCGGCCCGGAGGGCCCGAGCCAAGTGACCCGGCTGCCCGGCAATATCCTCCAGACCGTGAAGCACCCTGATTCGAGGCACGAGGGATCCGCTGTTCATCAGTGTTTACGACGAGTTAACGAGGCCCGCGATCTACTGATGGTTGAAATACGGCCAAATTGTGGCGCTAAGAGAGGTGCCGTCGTGGCCATTGGCCATAACAAACTCGCTGGGAATCTGCGCGCCGTTGAGGACAATAACCACACTTTCAGGGGATGGAAGGTAAAACGTTATTCCCCGGAGGTCCGACAACTGTGGAACATATCTGCCGAGAACGGGGTCATTGACAGCGTTGATGTTGATGCGATTGGCGGTCGGGTCGTAGTCCCAATCCAGATACAGGGATGCTATATGGTACTTCAAGAGCCGGGACGCGCGCAGGACCATAATATTGCCACGTCTGAACTCGAAGGCAAGTGTGAGCAGCGCGCTGCGCGCCTCGCGACCAAAGGGAGGGCGAGTTTTTAGCCGTCCCGTTTGCTGCGGCGTGGGACCGCCAAAGTGGTTGGCAACGATCTCCCAAAGGTTCTCGTTCACCAGTGTCTTCAGGTGGTCTTGCGCGAGTTGGCGGCTAAGCGCGTTAGGATACCAATCCTCGTGCACGTATCTGCTGAATTGCCAGATGCTTCGACCATCTCTGAGCGTTAAAGGTTCGACGAGTCGTTTGGTTCCAAATGTCTGACGTTTCTTGCCATGTGCGTAGCGCACTCCATAGTTTAATAAAAGGTCCGTGTGATACGCAGGGGAGCGAGGGTTATCCCCGTTCTGCCATGTTTTTTTGCTATATTCGACAAAGTCCTGCGAATTGCATTCGTCGCCATGATCAAGCCAGGTGTCGAGGCGCAAGTGCTTTGCCGAAAGTTCATCGAGGGCAGCCTTGGCTAATTGACGAGTGAATTGGCCTTCCTTGCGGCTAAAGTTTCCATAGGTATGGAGGGAGTCAATCCAACCCTTGCGGACATAATCTTGAATTTGCTCGGAGTGTTTGGCTTGGCCAGGGGTAACGCCTTTCCAATAAGACATTGATGGGGGAAAGCCCTCGGTTGGGTCAAGGTCTGCCAGATCGTACATCCACATGCTATCTCCGATGTCGAGGCCCAGGCCGGGTCCCATGCTGGTCATTTGGGTGGTATTCAAGAAACGGTGTATCTCCTCGAAATCTTCTAGAGAGCAATAATCAATGTCGGACGCGATCGCCAGGGCGCACTTGAAGGGGTAAGGAAACTCGCGGAGCCTGACCAGTGGCGGTTCCTGACTGGGGACTTCCGGCACCGTCAGAATCGGCGCATCACGGTTCCTGGCAGCAGTCTTGAATACAACCTGTTTTAGCTTTCCTGGAACGCCGGCGCGCTGGGTCAACATGCCTGCAGCAAAGCCAACAAGCAGTGCGGCCATCCACACGAGCAGAGCGTGCTTGCTCCTTGCTGAAGTGCTCACGCTTTCATTTGGCTTCCAGGGGGCTTGAGCGGCGTTTGCATGGCAGCTTGCTCACACGAGTACCGGTTGTACGACGCGTCGGATTCTGGCCCCCAGGCTGCAGGAAAGGAGGTCAACCACTCGGAGCATTTCCTCGAAAAGCAAAGGAAAGAGTCGGGCCAACAGAAGAAACCAGATGACTCCTCCGAGAAGGACGAGCAGGGCGAGCCGCGCTGCAGCAGGCATGTCGAATCCGCTGAAGAGAAGCCGGCAGCCATAGAGGAGCGTTCCGAGAATGATTGCGGCTAGCAGGGGCTGCACAAGCGGACTCAGGATCTGGCGGAAGGACTGTTTCACCAGGCGGGCAATGACGGTGAACTGGATGAAGCCGAAGGCAGTGCGTGCGAAAGTCACGCCGACCGCGACCCCGACAATGCCGTACGAACTGCCCAGCCAGATCGAAAGAAAATAAAAGGGGAGGAAAGCCAATCCCATTTTGAAGCCGATATCGGGCCGGCCCAGCACGTTATACACGACGGTCGTAGGAGAGCCGACGGTCTGGCGCAGGGCGAAGATGATCAGAATTTGCAGCGGCAGGATTGATGGCTGCCATTTAGGGCCATAAAGGGTCAGGACGAACAGGTCCGCAACCACGATCAACCCGACGAGCAAGGGAAAACTTGTCAATGCCAGCAGCCGAAGCATCCGGTTCAGGGCGGCCCGGAGCCGGGCCAGGTCGTCGGAGACGGCAGACAGGGCCGGCATCGCAACCTTGGCAACAACGCCGGTGACGTTGCGATTAACGAGGTTAGCTGAGGCCCAGGCTTGGTTGTAAAAACCGAGGTCTGTGGCTCCGAGTCTTTTCCCGATTATGAGAGTATCCCCTTCGTTGGCGAGGAGTGTCACCAAGCCGGCACCCGTGGTATGGAAGGAGTACCGGAAGATCGCAGGCCAGGAGGATGTTTTCAGTGGCAGTGCGGGAGTCCAGCCCGCAAGCCTGAACGCGACAACCACGCGAACCGGTGCAAGAATGAACGCGGGAACAATCAAACTCCAGACGCCAAATCCAGCGAGGGCCATCGCCACCATGCCCGCGCCGTTAAGGATGTCCAAAACTGTGTCCCGCAGGGCGAGCCTTTTGAAATCCAAGGCGCGCCGAAGGAGGACGTCGGGAACAGCGGCCAACTGTCCCACCGCAAACTGGGCGACCAGCACCCACAGTATTGCCTGGAGAGCAGGCATTTTGTAGAAGCTAGTCGCCAAGGGTATGAGCGCGGAACAAATGCCGCAGGCGGCGAGGGTGAGCACGATGTTGAGCCAAAAGGCGGCATGGACCCGTTCTTCGCGGCCTTCGGCGCGATCATAAATGATGTAGTCGCCGACGCCGATCGGGCCCAGCGTAGTGAGAAACCGGAGGATCACACTGGCCAGCGCCACGAGACCAAAGTCTCCCGGAGACAACTTCCTGGCCAGAAGCGCGATGACGAACACGTGCAGCACATTCGTCACCAAGTGGCGGCCATACAGCCAGGCGCTGCTGTGCACCACGTGCTTGCCGATGCCGCCCTTCGTTTTTGTCATGGGATACAAATCTCGCGTTGAGCAAGCAGGCTGGCTAGTCGGGCGGCGACTGCCTGGCCACCGGGCCATTCGCCAGGATTCGCCATCGGGGAAACAGCGCCTCGGACGCTCCCCAAGATCCGTTTCGTGTCCGCACCCGCCAGTACGTTCCAACCGTTCTCAAGCGTTTCCACCCATTCGGTTTCATCACGCAGCGTGACACAGGGGACGCCCAGCCAGCAGGCTTCTTTCTGGAGGCCGCCGGAGTCCGTTAGAATTACGCGGGCGGAGGACGAAAGGCGGACGAGGTCGAGGTAGCTTAGGGGCGCGATGAATAGCAGGCCAGTGAGCGGTGGACGGTGGAGGGTGGACGGATTGCCGGGAGACGGTGCGCCAGTGGCCTGGTCGTTAAGGGGCAAATCCACGCGAAGGCCGAGTGTTTCGAGGGCTTTGCGGGTGCGGGGATGGACGGGGAAGATGACGGGTTCAGTTTCGGCCAATTGGGTTAGGGCGGCCATGATGGAGCGGAGGCGGTCCGGGTTGTCGGTGTTTTCAGCGCGGTGGACGGTGGCGAGGAGATACTGTTCTTCGCGCAGGGCTAAACGATCCAAGATCGTGGAGCGTTCTTTGGCTCGCACTTTGGCGTCGATCAGGGCGTCGAGCATGACGTCGCCGACGAGGTGGACGCCCTGAGTGATGCCTTCGGCAGCAAGATTCTTGACCGCAGTTTCCGTGGGACAGAACAGCAGCGTGGATATGTGGTCGGTGAGGACGCGGTTGATCTCCTCCGGCATGTGGCGGTTGAAGCTGCGCAAGCCCGCTTCGACATGGGCGAGGGGGATGTGGAGCTTGGCGGCGGCCAGGGCGCCGGCGAGAGTGGAGTTGGTGTCGCCATAGACCATGACCCAGTCTGGATTCTCGCCTAGCAGAACCTCCTCGATCTTCTTCAGCATTTCGCCGGTTTGAGCGCCATGGTTGCCGGAGCCGACGCCGAGGTTGTAGTGGGGCTCCGGGATGTCCAGCTCGTCGAAGAACACCTCGGACATGCCGCGGTCGTAATGCTGGCCGGTGTGAACGATAATTTCCCGGATGCCTGCCGCGCGCAAGGCGCGGCTGACGGGCGCCAGTTTGATGAACTGGGGCCGGGCGCCAACGATGCTGACGATTTTCACCGCAGAGCAGAAAGGCAGAGACTCAAGGGCTGAAATCCAAAACCTGATAGGTGAAAGGAAAAGTCATTGCGCTCGCTTAAAGTCATCGTAGTTCTTCTTGCCCATTTGCATGCTCGCCGGAAGCGCCTCCTCTTCCGATAAATCGAGGCATCTTAGCACGCCTGGCTCGACTACCTTGTAGCGCAGGCGGGATTCCGGACAGGTCATGACCCCGTCCGGGCCGGGGTTTAGCAGTCGGTGGCCGTGGCGGCTCATCCAGCCCTGCTGGCGGGCGGGGTTGCCGAGGACGAGGGCGTAATCGGGCACATCTTTTGTGACCACGGCGCCTGCGCCGACGAAGGCGTAGCGTCCGATGGTGACACCGCAGAGAATGGTGGCGTTGGCGCCGATGGTACAGCCGCGCTTCAAAACGGTCTTTTCGTAAAGGCTGTGGCGGTTGACCTGCGACCGCGGGTTGGTGACGTTCGTCAGGACGCAGGAGGGACCGAGGAAAACATCGTCTTCAACGACAGCGCCAGTGTAAACCGAGACGTTATTCTGAATCTTGACGTTGTTGCCGACGACGGTCCCGCCGTCCACGTTGACATTCTGGCCGAGGACGCAGCGTTCGCCAATCCTGGCGCCTTTCATGACATGGCAGAAATGCCAAACTTTGGTGCCTTTGCCGATTTGGGCGCCGTCGTCCACCACGGCAGTGGGATGGACGTAATACTCAGGACTTCTGGACGACGGGACTACAGGACTGCTGACGTCTGCGGACGGAGGACGGAGGACGGAGGACGGAGAGACGGCTTCGCCGTCGTGTTCCAGGCTTTGTTGGGCGGCTTGGAGGACTTGCAGAACGCGGAGGCCTTCGAGTCCGTCGGTACGCGGGGATTGTCGTTCGTCGCAACAGGTGAGGAAGTGCAGGCATTCCTCGCGGAGGGGTTCAGCCTCAGGGACAAGCACGGGTTCGCCGCCATTTTTCGTTGGGGTTGGCACCTGGCCGCCGGCCCAGGTGAGGTAGCGGCGGTGGATGACCAGTTTTTCGTTCCACGGGCGGGTGTCGTCGAAAACCGCCATCCCCTCGGAGCCGACGACCGTGAGTTTCTGTTCTTTGAACGGGTTGAGCCAGCTCACGTAAGCATGGGCGCGGATGCCACCGCTGAAGCGAAGCGCAGTAAACGTGGTGTCGGCCACGCCAGCATTGAGAAAGGCTTCACCCATGCAGAGGACTTTCTCAGGCAGTTGGTTGCCGGCAAGGGACAGGATGACGGAGATGTCGTGCGGAGCGAAGCTCCAAAGGGCGTTTTCTGCGCGGCGGATTTTACCAAGGTTGAGCCGGTTGGAGGTGATGTAATGGAGTTTTCCAAGTTGGCCCTCGGCGAGCATAGCTTGGAGTTTTTGGACGTAAGGATGATATTGCAGCAGGTGGCCGACCATGAGGATGCGGTTGGTCCGCGCCGCGAGGTCAACCAGTTCCCGCCCTTGTCGTGCATCCAGACACAAGGGTTTTTCGACAAAGACATCTTTGCCGGCCAGCAGGGCGGCACGGACGAAGATGTCGTGGGTGACCGCTGGCGTGGCGATGGCGACGCGGGAGATGGCGGCGTTGGCGAGGACAGCCTGCCAATCGGTCGTTTTCTCCACGCCGGCGTAATCCGCGCCGTAGCTCTGCAGGGTGGCAGGCTGGCTGTCGCACAGAGTGTGGAGAGTGCCAAGCGCGTTAAAGTTACGGGCGAGGTTTTTGCCCCAGTAGCCGGCGCCAATTAGTGCGAGGTTTTTCATGATTCTCATAGGACCCAACAAAGATGACGAAGCACAAGATTCGCCCCAGACATCAGACCAGCGCCGCCTGGAGAGCGGCGACGACGCGGTCCTGGTCGGCCTGACTCAAGAACGGATGCATCGGAAGGCTGAGGACTTCCCGCGAGGCCTTTTCGGCCACGGGGAAGTCACCCCACTGGTAGCCGCAGGAGGCAAAGACGGGCTGTTCGTGGAGGCATTTGGGGTAGTAAACCGCTGTAGGAATCCCAGATGCTTTGAGTCTCTCGGCAATCTGATCCCGATTGGGCACCCGGATGGTATATTGGGCATAAACGTGGGTATTGGTGGCAGCTACTACAGGTGCCTGCACGTGAGAGGCGAGTGGAGATAGCAAGCAGGTATAACGGGCCCCGATGCGACCCCGGGCTTCTACTTCGTTCTGGAAATGGGGAAGTTTGCCGAGGAGGACGGCGGCCTGCAGGGTGTCGAACCGGCCGTTCATGCCGAGAAAAGGGTGTTGGTGGCGTTTGAGGCCGCCGTGGGTGCGAATGGCGCGCATCTTTTCGGCCAGGGCATCGTCGCTGGTGAACAGGGCACCGCCATCACCATAGCAGCCAAGAGGCTTGGCCGGGAAAAAGCTGGTGCTGCCGATGAGGGTGATGCCGCAGCTGCGTCTGCCGTTCTGGGTGGCACCAAAGCTTTGGGCTGCGTCTTCGATAACCGCTAGGCGGTGCTTCGCAGCGACGGCGTTAATGCGGTCATAGTCCGGCATCTGGCCAAAGAGGCTGACAGGGAGGAGGGCTTTCGTGCGAGGGGTGATAGCCTGATCGATCAGGTCTTCGTTGATATTATAGGTATCAGGGCGAATATCCACGAAAACAGGTCTGGCACCGACCAAGCCAATGACTTCGGCACTGCTGATCCAGGTGAAGGGGACGGTAATGACTTCGTCACCGACTCCCACACCGAGGGCGCGCAGAGCGATCTCGAGGCTGGCAGTGCCGCTGGCCACAGTAATACAGTGTTTGACGCCCACGTAAGCAGCCAAAGCTTGTTCAGCTTCGGCGACCTCCGGGCCCATGATAAAGTGGCTACTGTTGACAACGCGCTGCATGCGCTCATCAATTTGGGGCTTGTAGCGGCGGTACTGCTCCTTAAGGTCAATGAATTCCATATGTTCTTATCCGAGTGCTCTGCCAGCGTGACGGAGAGATTCATCCGCAGGGCACTTCTGTATTTCTGCAGGAGACCTCTCATTTCCAGAAACGATTCCATCAAGCCAATCTGCCTGGGCGGTTACTACTTTGCATTGCTCGTACAGCTTAAGAAAACGGTTGCGGCTGCTCTGGCTCATGGAGTCTCGGAGGCTGAGGCTTTCCAGCACATGTAAGAGTCTTTCCGCAAGGACTGCCGGGCGATCGGGGGGCACAAGGTACCCGTCAACACCGTCACGCAGGATCTCGGGAATGCCGCCAACTGCGGAGGCAATGACGGGTGTGCCAACGGCCATGGACTCAATGTTAACCAATCCGAATGCCTCGCTGCGGCTGGGGACGACCGTGATCGCCGCGTGAGACATCGCCGCAAGGACCTCCTCGTGAGTTACACGGCCGCGGAAAACGCACCGCTCGGCCAAGCCGGCTGCTTTTGCTGACGCGCGGACAGTCTCGAGGGTTGGTCCTTCGCCAAGGAATTCGATGGTGATGGAGTCGAGTCGGCCTCGGAGCAGCGCCAAGGCGCGGACCAGGACATCCTGGCCTTTCGTCTTGTCGAACCGACCGGCACAGACGATCGTGTTTTGTCTGGCGGTTACAGGAACGAGCTGCATGGCGGGCAAGGGATCAGGGAGGGAGTTGTGCCAGACTTTGCATTTCTCGCGGGCCACGCCAAAGACCGCATGGACGTCTTCAATGGCGGCCTTGGAGTTTGTGGCGACGTGAGTGGCCGTCCGATAAACCCAACGTTTGCGCAACTTGAGCGCCGAGAGCAGGTAACGAGGCTTGCGCCAGTCCTGACTAACCTGAGAGCTCAGAGTGTGATACCAGGCAATTCGGTGGGGAACGTTGCGCATCCACCCAACGATGCACATCCAGTTGACGGGAGCGAAGTTGGCGATGAGGCAATCGGGTTTATGCTTTCCGATGAGCCGCCAGAGAAGGGCGGCGTCAGCCAAGCGGGTGGGGCGAACCGATGGCCAGCAGACCAGTTGGGGACCCGGGTGGAGGGGAGATGGATCGAACTCTTCCGCCGGCGAGATGATGAAAACCCGATGTCCGCGACGGACCAGCTCGCTGCCAAGCGCTTGGAAATGGCTGCTCACGGGGTTGCGGCTGAGTGCCATTCCTATAAAATAGCAGTGTTTTCTCACCTGTAAGGCAAGGAGGTTTCTGCACCTTCCCAGGGCCCCCGCGTTTCCTGCTGCACCAGAGTCGGCAGGTGTGTTCGAACTGCTTGTTCGGCCTGGTCCAGGGAGCTTTGGCCGGTCAGAATGATTTCAAGTGTTTGTTGTCCCACCAGCCGGCGGCCGCGGAGGACGGATTGGAGGCGGTCGGCTTGTTTGGAGGCTTGCATGCCGGATTGCTGCTCGGCGCCGTCCTCCCATTGGCAAAAGAAGACGTGCAAGGTGCGGCCCTCGGCCCGAAAAGTGTACCTGCGGAAGGGCAGTTTGAGGTGGCCGGCGTCGAAGGTGACGAGTTCGGAATCCCCAACCTGCTCGAGGCCGGAGGCTGTCAGGCAAACCTCGGGCCGGTGCACGCGGGAGGTGATGACGTCGCTGACAGAGCGCGGTTTCCAGCGGAAGAAGTGGGCGCTCCACTCGACGCCGTCTTCCATCCATTTGCCGCTGGCGGCTTCGTCCGCAGAGATAAGGCGGGTAGTGCGGGGCGGCAGCTCCACCGGTTCGAAGGTGGGGTTGTTGGTCGGCATGGCGATGGACCAATAGAAAACGCCGGCGTTGGAGCTCACGTGTGAACGGTACCAGACCTCCGTCGCGAAGATGCAGAAAAGGGACCAGAGGCCGACGGCGAGCAGATAGGAGCGAGCAGAAGGATGAAACCGGAAACCTGAAACTTGAGGGGTTTTTGCGGAATGAGACTTGAAACCTGAAACCTGGGGGCGGGAAACAGGCGAGGCTGAGGTCGGGGGTCGGAGGTCCGAGGTCGGAGGTCCGAGGTCGGAGGTCGGAGGGGCAGTGGCGGGCGGAAGGCTGAAACCTGAAACCTGAGGTTCTTCTGAAGGAACGGCTGCCGAAAGCGGCATTTCTGCTTTCTGCTTTCTGCTTTCTGCTTTCTGGCCGCTTCCCCATTTCCTGGCGGCCAGGACGGCGAGCGCCCAGAGGCAGATGAAACAGGCGATGGCAATACTGTAGCCGGCCGGGTCGTGCCATTTGTCTATCGCGCCCATGCCTTCTTTCTCGGCCTGCCAGGTCAACAGGAGGGTACGGACGACGTTAAAGGTAAAAGCGAGCCCAAGGCCGATGGCTACCAGGGCGGCGCGGGGCAGGAGTCGGAGACGGTATAACTCGCCCATGAGCAGCCCGGCCATGAGGGTGGATTGAAAGGAGCGGATGCCGCTGCAGGCTTCGTCAATGCCCAGGACGCCGGTGCTGATCTCGATAAGGTTTCCGCGCTGCAGGGCGGGGATGTTAAACCAGCCGAGAACTTCAACGGTGATGCTGGCGACGACCTGCATGAGGCCCTGGGTAAGGCCTTTTTCGATGCGATAGGGCCAGACCAGGGCAACCAGTATAAAACAAACTGGGAAGGCAAAGTGGAGGAGCCAAGGGCTGAAGAAGGATGAGGGATGGAACCGGAAACCTGAAGGGGCGACTGAACGGGCGGAGGCCGGCTCGGAGCAGAGTGCTGGGAGCGGCGAGCTGCCTGAGGTCTGAAACCTGAAACCTGAAACCGGAGGCTTTTCTGAGGACGCAGGGCTGAGGGATGAAGGATGAGATTCGAGACGGGAATTCTCAAGTCCATCCCCGGTTTCCTGAATTTCAACTTTCAAGTTTCCGCCCGAAGCCGTTGGACCCGCAAGGTGGAAGGCGTAGAGGGTGAGGAAAACGACGATGAGGGTGTAGAGCCAGGCAATCAGGGGCCAGTCGGTGTTGATTTCGAAGATGACGCGGAGGGGGAGCAGCGCCAGGGCTGCCAAAAGGATGAAACTTGAAACCTGAAACTTGAAAAAGGGATGAGACGAAAGACCTGAGGTTGAATCCGGATAGGTTGGATGCGACCTGAGATCTGAAAGCTGAGGGCGGTCCTGCCAGCGGCGCCAGAGGAGGGCGGCGGCGAAGAAGGGAACGAACCAGCCGTAGGCGTATTGCTCGCGCGCTTCCCAGTTGCCGCTGAGGAGGCGGATGAGGTCGAGCCAGAGGACGGAGAACAGGGCGAGGGGAAGGAAGCCCTTCAGTTGAGGGATGAGGGCTGAAACCTGAAACTTGAAGGAGGCGTCCATTTACGAAGGGATGAAACCGGAAACCTGAAACTTGAAGGAGCCAACCATTTACGAAGGGGTGAAACCGGAAACTTGAAACTGGAAGGAGCCAGCCATTTACGAAGGGGTGAAACCGGAAACCTTTTTGCGAAGGACGAAGGATGAAACCGGAAGCGTGAAAGCTGAGACCGGCAAGCGGAGCTTATCCCGGTCGCCGACCATCCCGCCAAGCCGTTTCACGGAAAGTAACAGATTTAAGTCCGGACTGCTCCATGTTTCAAAGCTGCAAGCCGATTTTATCCGATGCCCTCGAGGCGTCGCTTCACATTCTTGGACATGGTTACAAAAATCGCGATTAGTTCGTCGGCTTCCTTCATCAGCCAGTCCAGTTGATCGGATTGAATGTTACAGTCATCGCGCAGCAGTTCGAGCCAGAGCATGGACTCGTCAGCTTCCTGGGCGCATTGATCGGCCTTTGAAATGAACTCAGCATCGCTTCGCGCCCGGGACGCTTCACGATAATTTGCGGCAACGGAAGTGCCCGAGCGCAAGAGTTGCTTTCCGAGCACCTGCAATTCGACCCTGGTTTTGGGCAGCGAGCAATAGAATCGAATAATCCCCGAGGCAAAGGCTTTGGTGCGCGGCCGCAAATCTCCTTTCCTGGCGCCAAACTCGACTTTTGGGGAGATGGGATGCATGGAGGGATGAGACATGAAGGATGAAGGATGAAATCTGAAACTTGAAACCTGAAACTTGAGACCTCTTTCTGAAGGATTAGGGATGAAACCTGACATTTGAAACTTGAAGCCCGGAACGGCGCAGGCCCACCTAAAAAGTGAGGCCCGGGGCACAACCTTTCAGGTTTCAGGTTTCAGCCTTCATCCTTTCTGAGTCGCGTGCACACTTCGTGCCGGTCGCTTCGCAGGGCCTTTTCCGCCTGGCCCGCAAGCTACTTGCGAGACGCGTGTCTCTTTCATCTTTTGCCGGCCGGGACTTGCGGTCCCCGCCGGACGTCTTTCCATTCCGCGGCCAGCGGCCGCGACCGCCTCAACCCCGCCGAAACAGCCTTCGCCGCTGCTTACGCCTTCCTCGATGCCGGGTAGTAGTCCGCATATTTGTAGTAGTAATAGGAACGCGCCGAGGCGTTGGCGCGGTTGAAAACCAGTCCCAGGACTTTGGCCTGCCGCTGGTATAGGATCTCGAGGGCCTCGCGGGCGAGCCGGGCGCCGGAGTAACGGTTGCGCACGACAAAGAGCGTGCCGTCCACGCGCGGGGCCAGTGTGGCCGCGTCATCGGCGGCAAACACCGGGCTGCTGTCAATGAGCACGTAATCGAATTTCTCGCGCAGCCGGGCGATGACGGTCTCGAAGCCCGAGCCGAGAAAGAGGTCGCCCGAGTTGCCGACCAGCCGGCCGCTGCCGATGAACGAGAAGTTGAGGACCGAATCGGCCTGGATGACTTCGTCGAGGCGGGCCGGGTCGCGCAGCGCTTCGGCAAAGCCGGGCTCGCGCTGGAGGCCGAGGAATTGGTGGAGAATGCCTTTGCGCAGGTCGCCGTCCAGCAGCACAACCCGCGCGCCGCCCTGGGCGAGGGTGCGGGCGAGGTTGGCGGCGACGGTGGACTTGCCTTCGTTGGGCACGGCGCTGGTGACCAGCAGGACGCGGGGACGCTGCTCACCCACCGCCATGAAAAGCAGGGCCGAGCGCAGGCCGCGGAACGATTCGGCGTAGGCATGACGGTCGTCATCGGGGCGAAGAAGCGAAACCGGCGAGCCGTTGGTCGAGCCGACAATTTCGGGGACCTGGCCAACGACCTGCGCCGGAAGTTTCTCGGTGACTTCGACGACGGACTCAAAGCGGTCGTCGCGCAGGACGATGAGGAAAATGAGCCCGAGCCCGAGGCCGACCCCGCCAAAGCCCGCCATGCCGGCGAGGCTGATTTCGCGGGTGTAAGTGCGTTCGGGCAGCGAGGCGCGCTCGAGGATGGCCAGCGTCTCCTGGTCAATGTTGCGGCTGATGCCGACGTTTTGCACCAGCAGCGCGAGCCGTTCGTACATCCCTTGCGCGCGCTGAACGTTCATCTTCAGGCGCTCGGCGTCGGCGATCCGGCTGTTGGCCTCGACCACTTTCCCTTCCCATTCCTTGATCGAATTGCGGACGTTTTCCATCTTGAGCTGAATGGCCGCCTGGGACGAGGCGAGCTGCTCGCGGGACTGGCGCCGGTAAATCTCCGCCAGCTTCTCGCCGCGCTCGATGTCGGCGTCGAGCTTGACGATCTTGGGATGTTTGGGCCGCAGGTTTTTGCTGAGCCGCTCGCGCTGGAGTTTCAGCAGCTCGATTTCCTTGAACGTGGCCTGGTGCTCGGCCGGGGCGGACGACGGCGGGCCGCCGAGGGCCGTGGCCACCGCGAGGTCCAGGGGCTGGCCGTTGGTGGCGGCGTTGGTCGCCTGCGCCAGGGCGGTGGCGGCCAGCAGCCGGGCCTCCAGTTCCAGATCGGACAACTGGGTCTTGAGCCGGGCCAGATAGCCGCCGGCAATCCGGCCTTCCTCCTCGATGATGGCGAGGTTGTTGGTGCGCTGGAAAATCATCAACGCGTCCTGCTCGAACTTGAGGTCGCGCTCGGCTTTCTGGACTTGCTCGGAGATCGAAGCGAGAGTGTCGCCCGAGACTTCCTGGCGGACATTTTTCTTGTATTCCAGATACACCGCCATCAGCGCATCCAGATACGCCTGGGTGTAGGCGGCGTGCGACCCGGAGGCCTCGAGCACAAACACGGCGCTCTTGGACGATTGCGAAACTTTAATCTGCACCGGCAACGGGTTGCCATCGTCGCCGCGGGGAATGGGCACGGAATTGGTCAACGACCGCAGCCGGGCCAGGGCCAGCTCGTGCAAGGCGCTGCTCTTGAGCAGGTCGCTCTGGGTCCCGCCGAAGTTTTGCACGTCCTCGGTGAAAAGGCCGCCCTCGGGCAGCCGCACCTTGACGGTCTCCCACATGCGGGCGCGGGAGACGTAGGTCGGGGGCATATACCAGACGTAAGCCACCGCAGCCCCCAACGCCAAAACCAGCGTGATTACCGGAATCCACCAGTACTTGAGCAGGCCGCGCAAGAACCGCTGAATCCGGAACTGCGAGCCCGGCGCCGGCAGGTCCTCCGCCATGGGCTCGTAATAGGCGTAATCCGGGCGGTAGCCCCCCTGGGCGGGCGGGCCGGCGGCGCTGGACCTGACGATTTCCTGGTGGTTATCGGGCATGAGATTAAAAGCGGATCAAACGCTCCGGGACGTAAATCAAGTCGCCGGGCTCGAGCGGCAGGTCGGCGTCCGTTCGGCCTTTCTCCAGAATCTCCGCCACGTCCACAACGAAACCCTTGTCGGCGCCTCCGGACTTGCGGGTGACCTTCACGTTTTTCTTGTCCGCGAAATCGTTGAACCCGCCGGCGCGAAGAATCGCCTTGCTGAGCGTCAGGACCTCGTCGGTGGGAATTTCCTGGGGACCCGGCATGCGCACGGGCCCGACCAGATAAACCCGGCCGCGGGTTTTGGCCATGACATCCACCGCGACGATCACCGTCGCATTGTAGTAATACTCCTTCTCGAGCTCCGCCTTGAGGGCGCGCGCCAACTCCTTGCAGGTCTTGCCCACGGCGGGAAACCGGCCAATATAAGGAACTTCCAGGTCGCCCAGGTCGCTCACCACCAGTGGCCTGGGGTCCTCTTCGTCTTCAACAATGCGGAAACTCAGCCGGTCGCCAATCGAGAGCTTATGTTTGTCGTCCAGGGCGTCCATGGCGTTGGTCGCGGTTGCCTCGGGCGCGGCGCTGGCAGCCGCAACCGCGGGACTGGGAACTGCAACCGCCGGGGCGGGGTTGGTCGCGGGCTGGATCAGGCCTGGATAGTCCGCAAATTTGGGGGCCGCACCACCCAGGGCAAAGGCAGAAAGCAGCAAGCAGCAAGCAGCAATGGAAACCCCGGACCGCCAACCCTGGACCACAGACCATGGACCACCGGCCACGGACTTCGGGGTGATGCCAGGCGGGCAAATGGGTGCCGGAATGTTCATTGCAGTTGGTAGGTAAGCAGGAGGCCGACGAGGTTCTGGGTGTAATCCCGATTCTCGAGGTCGGAGGAACGAATGGTGAAACGGTAGTTCAAGCCCAGCGTCAGGCGCTTGAGCAGCGGCCAATTCGCTCCAATGCCGCCGCCGAACCAGTCGTAGGTTTCCTGGAGATTGCCGCGGATGTTTTCCTCGCCCTGGCTGCCATGCTCGTAGGAGAGATAAGTATTGAGAGTAATGTTCTTGAAAACCCGCCACGTCACATTGGGCCGAACATACCATTCGTCAATAATGTCCGATTGGACACCCAGCCGGAGCTGATGCCCGGCGGTGAGGGCATAACTCACGGCCTCCGCGACGTCGTGGCGCAGGGTGAAGTCGAAGTACCACGAGCTGACGTCGTCCGTGCTCAGGAAGACGCTCGAGTCGTCGAATTGATAGTAGGTGTAACCCATGCGCGGAACGAAGCTTAGCGCCGTGCCAGGGCGCCATTCGCCATACACACCCGCACTGTAAGAGGTGTTATCGTTCAGAACCTGCTGATCGTAGGTGGTGAAGGCGACGGTGCCCTCGACGCCCACCGTCAGTTGCGGATGGACCAGGAACCCCGCCCGGGTGAAGAACATCTCCGAAGACTGGTTCTGATACTCGTACTGCTGTTCGGTCGCCAGCCGGTTGTAGTGGTCGTACCCCGCGGAAAGGAAAAGGTCCTTCAGCTCCCACGTCGCCGCGAGCCCGACCGTGTTTTCGAAGTAGCCAAAAAAGCCCGTGCCCGCAATGGAGGATTCCCGGGCCGAATCCTGGGTGTATTGAAACCGGTCGTGGAGATTGATCCGAAAATCCTTGATGAAGACGTCGAAGGAAATCTGGGAGCCGGAGTTCAACCGCCACTGGCTGTATTCATCGTGATCAAAGTATTTGTCATAGCCAACCCCGATATCCACAAACAGCAGATTGTTCTGCGTGATGGGATAACTCGCCGTGAGCTGCAGCAACGGCCGGAGAATGAAGTCGTCCCAGCGATCGTCTTTCTGGAGGTTGATGTTGTCGTTGTAATCCAGCGCCAGCGAGGGTCTGACCAGCATCCGAAAATCGCCAGATTTGAAGGTGTAATCGGGCGAGCGCATTTGACTCTGGCGCGCCTCCGCGGCCGCGCTCGCCGCCAGGGAACTGCGCAGCGCTTCCTGGGCCGGCAGCGGGCCGGTCGTCAAAACAAAGCCGGCCGCGAACAAACCCAAAAGAACCCACGCGCGGCAGGGGGCGGCGGACGCGACGACCCTCGTTGCCCCGGCGGCCGCAAAAGCCGGCGCCGCCTGGGTGGAACGGAGAACAATACAATTACGGGGGGCGCGCATGTAACAAGCCTTCACGAGTTGACCGCCATGGGCTTGGACTCGGGTTTCAATCCCGATTTGTGGCCCCCGTCCAAAGCGGGGCCAAAGGCCGAAGGCCCGCCAAAAAACTTCTTGCCGACCAGCGTCGCCTCGGCGGGGTGACCCATGAGCTTAACGGGTTGCCCGACGGTCGCCTCCCAAACGGCATTTCGTCCCGTCCACGGACACAGGCCGTTCCCATGAAGGGGGCATTCGGTCCCGGGGGGGAGGAGCTCAGCGGCGGAACTCCCGCCCGGCTGCTGTTGTTTGCGCCACTGGCCCGGGCTGACGCCAAAACGGCGCTTGAAGCACGTGTTGAACAGGCCCAGGTGGTTGAAGCCGCAAGCCTCGGCCACGCGCGTCACCTTCGCCTCGCGATCACGCAGAAGCGTGACCGCCTTCAGCAACCGCATCTCCATGCGCATGGCCGCGACCGAAATGCCAAAAAACTGATGAAACAAGCGGTTCAAATGCCGCCGGCCGCAGCTAAACTTCCGCGCCAGGTCGCCCACAGGCAGGTTCAGGATTTCTTCCACGGTCAGTTTCTCGAACACCTCGAGAATGTGCTCCTCGATCCGCCCGACCTCCTCCCGCAAACCACCCACCGCCGCGAACTCCGCATTCAGAACCGCCGCCGCCACCCGCAGCAGTTGGCCCCGATGGTCCAGGGTGGACCGGGGCGGAATCTCATCCAGCAGCTTGTGACACTCCATTGCCAGGGGAGTGTTGGAACCATGAAAACTGTGCTGATTGCATTTGGCGGCAAGTTTGGTCAGCAGGCTGATCTCGTGGCCGTCAAATAAAGGATACAAATGTTCCAGGCAAACCGAGAACCACCAAAACTGAATCCCCCCATTGGCCTCGCCCCGCACCTGGCAATCCGAGGAAACGCTCAACACCAGCAGGTCTCCTTTGGCCAGAGATCGCTTGTCCGGTCCCCGCACCACACAGCCCACGCCCGCGCGGGGTAAAAGGAACAACAGCCCCGCCTGCTTGCAGGACCAGCTTTCCAATGGCTTCAATCGGGCCTGCTTTAAGGTTAGGTAATCTGAGAATGCCATGTCCGGCTCCCTTCTGAGGAGGATGTGCTCGTGGTTGAAGTTGAAGCATTGCGGGCCTGAGGTGTCCGCCCGCCAACCGGGCTGCTCCCAGATACACTCCTTAACTTAACTGGCGAACCCGCCAGCCGCATCGGCAGCACCCCGCAGCCGCCTTCCTTCCGCTCGTTTGCTCCAGCACGTACAGCCCGGTCGCTGACAGCAAAACTTGCTTCCCCATCACTCGTCACAAAAGTTTCTCCCGATTCGTTCTCCAAGCCTTTCGGCTTATCCCAAAACGCCCCGCCAGCAGCCTTTTCCTGAACTGGCGGTCCTTTGACCTTCCTCCCACGCATTATTTCAGCCCGATGCGTGCGGGTATTAAATCAAGAATCTCTTAACAAGTCTATTCACATTTGGGACCGACCTATGCACTTTTGGGACATACGACCGACATTCCCAGTCTCAACCACATAAGCCGCAGTTATTTCCGACGATCTCTCGGGTTGATTGCGGAGACGGGCCTACGCACTAATACGGATTCAGTCCTAAGCTTTGATGCCCGCCACCTCTTTTTGACCTCTCCCTGCCGGGTCTGCCTAAGGCCAATGCCTGAGCCAGGCAGTTTGCTCGTGCAGCCCGCCCGAGTCCGTGCCACCCTCAATGTGTTGCCAAGTCCCCAGGCCACAGGCAGACTTTTGACGGCGAACAACGCCCACTCGAGCTATGGCGAAGACGGCACGAAAGCATCTCGCGACTCCCTCCAGGGAAAGCGAGGATTATCGCCGGCAGTTGCTCGAAGTCCTGCCTGACGCGGCGGCGTTGATTAATCCAGCGGGGCGTTTGCTGGCCGTGAATCAGCAAGCCGTCACCACGCTGGGCTATGAAAACGCGCAGGAATTGCTCCTGAAATCCGCGTTTGACTTGGTGGCGCCCGAGCAACGCGAGCTTGTCCTCGAGACGTTTACGCAGGCGCGCCGGACCGGAATACTCCGGAGCGGCACCTTCACGTTGTTACGCAAGGACGGACGGCGAGTGGCGTTGGAACTCAGCGCGGCCCAGGGGCCGGAGCCGCGCGGACGGCGGTCCGGGATGGTCGTTCTGGCGCGCGACGTCACGGAGCGGAAATGGGCGCAGGAACAAATCCGCCTCTTGGCCCACGCGGTGGATAGCGCCCAGGAGCTGATCTCCATAACCGACCCGAACGACCGGTTCATTTTCGTCAATCGCGCCTTCCTGCAAGCCTATGGTTATGAAGAGGAAGAGGTTCTGGGCCAATCGCCCGCCATGTTGCGCCCCGACGGTTTCGACGTGGGGCTCGGCACACTCATTCTCGAGCAGACGCTGGCCGGCGGCTGGAGCGGCGAACTCATCAACCAGCGCAAGGATGGAACCCGGTTTCCTGTCTCGCTGTGCACTTCCAGGATTACCACGCCCCATGGGGAGGTGCTGGGCCTGATCGGTGTCGCCCGGGACATCACCGAACGGAGGCGAGCCGAACGCCAGCGCACCGCCTTTCTGCTGCTGGGGCGCGAACTCAGCGCAACCAGCGGGGCACAGGAAGCGGCGCAGATCATCCTTAAAGCAGCCGACGAGCTCTTCGGCTGGGATGCCGCTTATGTGCATTTGCATTGGCCGGCGTCCGACCAGATTGTGCCGGTGCTCACTTTCGACACGATCAAAGGGCAAAAGGTCCCGGTGGACGTGTCCACCTTTACGCTCGACCCCACGCCCCTCATGCGAGAGGTCATGCATCACGGAGCTCGGCTCATTGACCGCACGACCGAAGGCGTTCCCGACGGCATCATGGCCCCTTTCGGCGACACTTCCCGCCCTTCGGCTTGCATGATGTATGCCCCTGTTCACTGCGGTTCGGAGGTCGTGGGACTGCTCTCAATCCAAAGCTACACCCCCAAGGCGTATGCGGCGGAAGACCTCCACTTGTTACAGGCCCTCGCCGACTATTGCGGCGGCGCCCTGCAACGAATTCGGGGACAGGAAGAGCTCCAGGCCGCCGAGGCCCGTTGCCGCAGCATTGTTGAAAACGCCACCGAAGGCATCTTTCAAGCCGCGCCCGACGGCTTTCTCCGCGAGGCCAACCCGGCCCTCCAGCGCCTGCTGGGCGGCGCGGCGGACTCCCAGTGCGCGCCGCTGAAGGCCGGTTTTTTCAGTCTGGCGGAGAAGGGCGCCGTTTTATTGAAGCGGTTGCAGGCGGAAGGGGCCGTGCGCAATTTCGAAACCGCGCTGCGCCGCGCCGACGGAAGCCCGATTCTGGTTTCCATCAATGCTCATGTGGTCCGCGACAGCGAGGGCAATGCCTTGCGCTACGAAGGCACGGTGCAGGACATCACCGAGCGTCGCCAGGCCGAACGCCGCATTCAGGAACTGCTTGATATTCTTGAAGAAACCCAGGACGCCATCCTGGTGCGCGACCTCGAAGGTCGCATCCAATTCTTCAACCGCGGCGCCGAGCGACTGTTCGGCTGGGCGGCCAATGTGGTCAGGGGCCGGAACAGCCTCGAGTTGTTCGCCGAAAACGCCTCCGCCCACCAAACCGCCCAGCAGCAAGTGTTGAAGACCGGCAAATGGCAGGGCGAACTCCGCCTCCGCGCGCGGAATGGCCGGCTGGTCCCCGTCCACAGCCGCTGGACATTGGTTATGCAGGGGGCGGACCAGGCCCCCTCGGTGGTCGAGATCAACACGGACCTCACGCAGCACAAGCAGGCGCTCAAATCGCTCCGCGAGCGCGAACAGGTCAGCGAGCATATCATTCGCACGGCCATTGACGGGTTCTGGATGGTGGACCGGCGGGGAAGGATAATCGAAGCCAACGAGGCTTACAGCCGCATGATGGGCTATACGCGCGAGCAGTTGCGGTCCATGAGCATCTGCGAGTTGGAGATTCATGAGCCGACGCCGGACCTGGTCGCCAGCCACATCCGGCACATCATCAAAACGGGCGGGGACCGGTTCGAAACGCAGCACCGCCACCAGGACGGCCGCGCGATTGACGTCGAAGTCAGCGCCACCTCGGTTAAACTCCGCAAACACTACATTTTCGCCTTCATCCGCGATATCACCGAGCGAAAACGCGCCGAATCGGAGCGGCGCCAACTCTCCCAGCGGATCATCGAAGCCCAGGAAGCCGAGCGGCACCGCGTCGCCCGCGAACTGCACGATGGCGTCAATCAGTTGCTCGCGGCGGCCCGAATGCGGCTCCAGCGAGTCGAGGAAATCATCGCCAGCACCAGCCCGGCCTCCCGCGAAATCCTTTCCCGGTGCGGCAAACTCCTGCGCCAGGCCCTCGAGGAAAACCGCCGCATCGCCCACAACCTCCGGCCGGCTGAACTCGACCATCTCGGTTTTCTGGAAGCCTGCCGCGATTTATGCCGCCAGTTCCAATCCCGCACCGGCCTCGTGGTCAAATGCTCCCTGCCCCGTGAACGTCCGCCCCTCAATCCCGCAGCCGAGTTGAACCTCTTTCGCATCGTTCAGGAGGCGCTCACCAATGTCGAGCAGCACGCCAGAGCCAGGTCGGTAAGGGTCAGCATCTGTCTTGGCCAGGCGGCTCTCACCCTGCGCATTGCGGACGACGGCCGCGGCTTCAATCCCGCCACCGGCGCAAAACCCAACCGCCGCGGCATCGGCCTCCTCAACCTGCGCGAACGCACCGCCTCCCTCGCCGGAACATGCGAAATCCTCTCCGCTCCCGGCCAGGGAACGCGCATCAGGGTCCGGGTGCCGCTGTCGGGCTCCTGCTGACGTGCGAACTCGTGGCAGGGTTCGATAACCGCCCCAGGCGCATTTTTTTCCTTTTCACAGAAGGCTTCCTCGACGTCAAGCAAGCCTTTGCAGGGCTCGGCACCGGCTCGGCCGCACAAGCCTCTACTGATGGATTGGTATGAAATAGGGACCAACGGTACTGCTGCGCTTCCTACTCGATCAAATCGGTCTTGGGCTCCCGATGCAGTTGGCCGTCGGCCTTGACGCGGCCAGTGAAACACTGGCGCGCCTTGAGCTGCCGCAGGGTGGCGGCGGAGAGCCGGGTCCCCTGCCCCAACCCGGCCCGGTCCATCGCCTCCAGATTGATGCGGCTGCTCGTGCCACCGTCGAAAACAAAGGTCGGCCCCGTGACACCAAAGGGTCGTCGCAAGGTGCTTAAAGCCCTTGGAGTCTGTGGGTATCGTTGCGGTTGCCCCGCCGCTCCCGCCATCCTCCCTCCCGAGTTCCCGGACACACAGGGTTCCTCCCAAACCGCACCCGGCTTGTGTGATTCGGATAGGCCGCCCCATGCCTTCAAGGATTTGGGCGGGCTGGTTTTCATCCAACCGAATCAGGCAGGTCCTGATGAATTCTCGGCAAGAACACGCGGCGACAAACCCTGATTGTGGCAGGCACTTTTGCGCTTGGCTTGGCGGATTACTCGTGCCACTCATTGGACATGGCGGCCGGAAAACGTTGGACCCGCGACCAGTTGCTCGTCGCGCTGAACCTCTACCACAAACTGACCTTCGGACAGCTTCACGCCCGACAGCCCGCGATTGTCGCGCTCGCCGGCAAGCTTAGTCGCACACCGAGCAGCGTGGCAATGAAGCTTTGCAATTTCGCCTCACTTGATCCCGCCCTGAAACTGCGCGGCATTAAAGGACTGGAAGGCGCCAGCTCTCTCGACCGCGAAGTCTGGAATGAGTTTCACGCCAACCTCAACGAGGCGGTGCCGGTCAGCGAGGAGGCCCTGCGCAAACTGTTCGGTGCCGATGAGAGGATCGAGCTAGAGGTTCTGCCGCGCGAAGGCGTGCGGCTTCGGATGCGCCCACCCAGCGGACCAACGGAGACGGCGGGGACGGTGAAGCAGCGACGCGGGCAGGAGTATTTTCGGGAGGCAGTGCTCAACAACTTCGCGGGTCGCTGCGGCGTGACGGGCTTGGCTATTCGTGACCTGCTGGTAGCGTCGCACATCCTGCCCTGGGGCACCCATCCCGCCGAGAGGCTCAACGTCCGCAATGGCCTTTGCCTCTCCCGCCTGCACGACGCAGCGTTTGATCGCGGGCTGATCTCGTTCGATGAAAGTCTCAGGCTTCTGCTATCGCCAGAACTCAGGGCGGAGCTGACCCAGCGCGCGGTGGCGGAGAACTTTGGGGCGTATGCGGGGGAACCGATGCTACTGCCTAACGACGCCGCGTTGCCTGAGCCGGCATTTCTTGCGGAGCATCGTAGAAGAGTGTTTCGGAAGGCCTGAGTTGCCGCGCGGCTGGCCGTTGGAGCGTTGAGCAGCGTCGAGGGAATTCTGGATCCCCTCCCGCACCAGCGCTTCGCTAAGATTTTCCAAACTCTCGGCGGTGAAAAAGGCGTCGTTTGCCGAGTCGCGCATGCGGTCGCATGCGCGGCGCTGATTAAAGTGCCATTGGGGTTTCATCCTATTTCAACCAATTAATTTTGATTTCCTTCTCAAGCGCCTTGAGCTCCGGATCGCCCGTCAGCAGTTCGGCGTTCTTCAGTTTCGCCAGCGCCGCCGCGAAGCAGTCGGCATAGGCGATTTTGTGAGTAGCTTTATAGATGGCGGCTTGTTTGGCAAGGGCCAGGTCGTCGCTCACGCCCACGATATCAATCGGCAGTGTGGCGATCTGGCGGGCCACCTGCTCGGCGGCCCCCTGGGAGACCTCGCGCATGGTGTTGTAATAAATCTCGCCCCAGTTCACCACACTCAACAAAAGTTTGTGTTTCTCGGCCGCCGCCTCCGCCAGCAGCTTTTCCACCTGTTCCGCCGCCGGTTCGTCCTCAAAGAACGCGATGAGCGCCCAGCTATCCAACACCTTGGTTGCCATGGTTCAGCTCACTCTCGAGTTAAATACCGTAGCGCTTTGCGCTCCTTCGCGGCGGCTGCTCACAACTCCCGTTCGGCTTTGCGGTCCGCCATCAGGGCCTTCATCACCCCCCTGCCCTTGAGCGAGCCGCGCAGCCCGCGGATGAATTTGCTCGTGACCGGTTTGAGGAGGATGCCTTCCGGCGTGGCTTCCACGTAGGCGCGCGTGCCCTCCTCGATCTCGAACTCCCGGCGCAAGCGTCGCGGAATGACCACCTGGCCCTTGACCGAGAAGTAAACTGACTCTGCTTTCGGTGATACTGTCATTGGAGCATCCTACAACATTTTACAGGTAAGTCAATGGTTTATTTGTTGGAAATTTGTTGAAACCAGCATACGCACAGGTCGCCTGGCAACTCAACGACCTGAATCTTGAGCGCGGCGCGGTTGACTCCCCTCCGGGGGATGAATGCGTTGAGAGCGCCGGGGGACACGTTCCAAGACGCATTTTTTCACGTATCGGCCGAGTCAACAAAGCTTGCCCCAGGGCGTTTGATTCCGTATCACGTTGGCCGCATGAGCCAGTTAGCCAATCAAATCGCGGTGGTGACGGGAGCGGGGCGCGGCATCGGACGGGCCATCGCCCTTAAATTCGCCAGTGAAGGCGCGGACGTGGTCTGCGTGTCGCGGACGGCGGAGAACGCGGAGAAGGTGGCCCAGGAGGTGCGGGCGCTGGGCCGGAAGGCCTGGGCGCACGCGGTGGATGTGGCCGACGCGGCGGCGGTCGCCGCGGCGGCGAACCAGATTCTGGCCGAGGCCGGGCGGGTGGACATCCTGGTCAACAACGCGGGCGTCACGCGCGATGGGTTGCTGATGCGCATGAGCGAGGCGGATTGGGACACCGTCCTGGATACCAACCTCAAGGGCGCGTTTCTGTTCAGCAAAGCCTTTTCGCGCGCGTTTCTCAAGCAGCGGGCGGGACGAATTCTGAACGTCGCCTCGGTGATTGGACTCATTGGCAACGCCGGCCAGGCCAATTACACCGCCAGCAAGGCCGGCCTGATCGGCCTGACCAAATCCATGGCGCGCGAGTTCGCGTCCCGGGGCGTGACGGTCAACGCGCTCGCGCCCGGCTTCATCGAAACCGACATGACGGCCAGCCTCAATCAACAGGTGCGCGCGGACGTTCTCAGGCAAATCCCGCTGGGCGCCTTCGGGCAGGCCGAGGACATTGCCGCCGCGGCGCTGTTTCTGGCCGGGCCGGGTGGTCGCTACATCACCGGCCAGGTGCTGGTGGTGGATGGCGGCATGGTGATGTGAGCCGCGCCTGGCGGCTGCGTCCCCGCCCTTGCGGTCAGAACACCGGCTCGGCAATGAGGTCGTAGTCCGTATGGCCGAGGATGCGGACGGTGGCGAACTCGCCGGGCGGGAGGTTGCCGCGGACGTACACCCGGCCGTCAATGTCGGGCGCATCGGCCTCGCCGCGGGCGAGGGTGACGGGGCCGCGCAGGAGCTGGGCGTGAAGGTCCTTGCCGCGAACCAGGCCGTGCTCCCAGGAATTCACGCGCGCCTGCTCGAGTTCGCCGCCGCCAGCCGGTTTTTCCGCCAGCACCTTCAAGGTTCGACCGACCAGGCCCTGGCATAATTCGGCTGAGATTCTTCGTTGCAGGGTCATCGCCTGGTTCCGCCGCTTTTGTTTCACCTGCTCCGGCACCTGGCCGGCCATTTGTCCGGCGCGCGTGCCTTCCTCGCGGGAATAGGTGAACACGCCCAGGCGCTCGAAGCGGGTGGCACGGATGAAGTCCAGCAGGGCCTGAAAGGCCGCGTCGGTTTCACCGGGGAACCCGACAATGAAGGTGGTGCGCAACGCGATGCCCGGGATGCCGGCGCGAATGCGCCGCAGGAGGTCCACGATATGTTGCTGAGACGTCTCCCGCCGCATGCGTTCGAGCATGGTTTCGTGGATGTGCTGCAAGGGGATGTCCACATACCGCGCCACCTTCGGACATTCGGCGATGGTCTGGATCAACTCGTCGGTCCAGTGCGCCGGGTGGGTGTAGAGCAGGCGAATCCAAAAGTCGCCGGGCAGCGCGTTCAACTCCCGCAACAGGGTGCAAATGGTGCTCTGACCCGCAGGCAAGGCCCGCACCGCCTCGGAGAAACGTTGCGGCGCGGCGATGGTCCCGCCGCGATGCGGGCGGAAATCCAGCCCGTAGTAGGTGGAGTCCTGGGAAATGAGGTTCAGCTCCCTGACCCCGTCAGCCAGCAACGCGCGCGCTTCCGCCAAGATGTCCGGCTGCGGCCGGCTGCGATGCGGGCCGCGCATCCGCGGGATAATGCAGAAGCTGCAGGGGTGGTTGCAGCCCTCGGCGATTTTAACGTAGGCAAAATGCCGGGGCGTAAGCCGAAACCGCGGGGTGGCATAGTCCGGAATAAAGCCGGGGCGGGAAGTGACGGCGACCACCGGAGCGCCCGGCGCCGGGCCGCCCCCGCCTCCGACCACCGTGCGGGTTTTGCCAAACCTCTCGGTGCCGCGCAACCGCGGAGAGGAGTCGTCTCCCTCCACATCGCGAGGCCGGTCCAGCTCGGCCAGCCGGCCGGCAATCGCGCTCTTGCGCCGCGCCGGCTCAGACCTGGCGCCCGCCTCCCGTTCCCGCAAACGCTCGGCGCGCCGGGCCAGCGCCCGACGAACGATGTCGGTGACCTGCGTCACCTGGTCAATTCCCATGAAGGCGTCCACTTCCGGCAGCAGTTTGGGAAGCTCGTCGCGAAACCGCTGGGAGAGGCACCCCGCCACAATCAGCCCCTGCCCCCGGTTTTGGGCCGCGCGCACTTCCGCCGATTCGAGGATGGTATCCACGCTTTCCTCCTGCGCGGCGTCAATGAACGAGCAGGTGTTGACAATCACCGCGTCGGCCGCCGCCGGGTCATTGGTGATCTCCACGCCGTTCTGAAGCAGGTTCCCCAGCATCAATTCGGCATCCACGAGGTTCTTGGCGCAGCCGAGGGAAATCAGCCCGACACGCAGGGGGCGGTTGACAGGGGGAGAACTCATCGAAAAACGGACCGGGTCACTCCTGGGGGTAGAGCAGAATACAGTCGTGAACGAGGATGGCGAGGTCGTTCCTGCCATCACCCGTGAGGTCGGCCACGACCGCCTCCCGCGGCTCGGGCAGGTCACCGCGGCGCCCGCGGAAGGTGCGTTCCTCGAACACCTGCCAGCGATTGGCCGGAACCAATTTCTGGTTGGCGTCAAAAACCACCAGGTCGAGGTAATTCCTGGCCGTTTCGAGAAAGACCAGGTCCTTGCGTCCGTCGTTGTCCAGGTCGCCGGAGATTACGTCCAGCAAATGACCCTCCTTGATGGGGGTCTCGTAGCCGTCCAGCTCCTTCAACTGCCAGACCTCGCCCTGGAGCGGGAGCCAGGCAATCTGGTTCAGTCCGAGAAAGGCCAGGGTATTGGGCTGGGCGGCGCCGAGCGCCAAAGGCTCGAGACTGGTGAATTCCGCCACTGGAAGACTCAGGTTGCGGACGACCTGCCACACCCCGCCCGGGCCGCGCTCGCAGAGGGTCAAGGCCTTCCGCTCGGCGTCCAGCAGGAACAGGGTGGAAACCCCGTTGGTCCCGTTGGGGAAGGCGGCAGCTCCGGCCAGGCGCGAGCTGCTGGTGGCGCCGTTGATCTGCTCCTTGACGCGGAAAGTCCAGCCGTTGCGCAGCGCTTCGTCATCCGCATCCCCGCCAGGCGCGGCACGCTGCAGCACGACGGCGCGCACAAAGTTCTTCTGCGTCAGCAGCAGCTCGGGTTTTTCATCGCCATCAAGGTCCGCCGCGCCGAGCCACGGCTGCTCGAGCACTCCCCCCGGCGGAGCGATGTCCAATTCGTCAAAGGAGCCGCTCTCGCGCTGGCGCAGGATTTTGACTTTTTCGTAGGGCGTTAGGATCACAAGGTCCGTCGCGCCGTCCTGGTCGGCGTCTTGAAGGGTGAGGGAGACGGGGTTGGATTTGAACTTCTCGCTGAGCGCCTGGCTCCTGGTCTTTCCATCCGCGCCATGCAGAACCAGGAAGCGTTTTCCTTCCCGGTCCTCAATGAGGGCAAGGACCGGTTTGCCGCCCCGTTCGAGCCGGCCAACGGCCAGCACCAGGGGGCGGCCCTCCAGGGGGATCAGGGTTGGAAAAGGCAACCGCATCCCGCTCTCCAGCCGGGTGACCCCCACCTGCCGTTCATCGGCGCTGAGCAGGAAAACCTCCGGACGACCGTCCTGGTCCCAGTCAGCCACGGCGAGGTCGCTTACCCCCGCCAAGGTGGGGAAGCTCTTCGGGGCATCCAGGGTGCCGTCGGTCTGCTGCAGAAAGAGTGAAAGCTGGCCGCTTTCGGGTTCCGCAACCAAGAGGTCCATCCGGCCGTCTCCGTTCACCTCGGCCCAGAGGGAGCCGCGCCTGGCTTTATCGCTCCGTTGCAGTGGGAGGACCTGGAATTGTCCCTCGAGGAAGGCGCCGTGCAGAAGTTCGGCCGGACGGCGAACAAAAGCGGAAACCTGGGCGCGGCCGGAGTTTTGGGCGATGGTGATGACCTGTGTCTGGGCGCCCGCCAGCCGGTCCGCCCAGTACGAACGGATCGGGATGAAGGGGAAATAAATCTCGGGGCCGAGCGAGCCATTGGCTTGCTGGAACCGGACGCGAAACGGATTTCGGTCCTCCCAGTTGACCAGCAGCAGGTCGCTGCGCCCGTCGCCGTCGGCGTCCACCGCCTGGACCGCCTTGAGGGCGCCGGAGAAAGGAATCTTTCGGGGGTCGCCCAAGGCTTTGGCGGAGGTTTGCTCGAGACAATAGATGCAGGCGTCGGCCAACAACATCAGATCGGTTCGGCCGTCGCCGTTGACATCGCCCGTGGTCAAACTGTTGGGGGAAATCTGGCCATCCTCGATTGGCCAGCGGGCGGGCGGACTCCACTGACCGGCCCCTTCATTAAACAAAACAACCAGTTCCTTGGGTTCGCCATAATAGGCGATGTCCGGGCGGTCATCGCCATTCAGATCGGCAACGACCAAGGCCGCGATGCGCTTTTCCGAGGCAAGGGATTCCACCCGGAACCGGGCATCCGACGGCAGTTCGTTGAGGTCGCGCTTGAGCTTCGGCCCCGCCGCGGCGGCGCGATTGGGGTTGCCGGTTTGGTTGTAAAGTAAATTTATGCGCGACCGCAAATTGTTCACCACCACCACGTCGTTCCGTCCATCCCCGTCCAAATCCGCAACGCGAAGCTGGCTGATCTGGTTGTCCAGACGGAGAATCTCCGGCCCGGTGAACCCGAACAAGCCGGGCTCGGGCGCCTCCGCCGCCGCAGAGGCGGCCGCGGGAAAAATCCCCAGTCCCGCGACGAGCACGAGCAGACCCGGCAGGCGTGCGAGATGCTTCATGGTCTTCACAACCGCGGCGGACGCCCCGTTTCGCGGCGGCGCCCCCTGGCTGGGAACCAAACGGCCGCCCGAGGGATAAGGCTTCGGCTCATGGGCTGGCGGGCTTCTTCTCCCTGGATTCGATCAATTTCTCCAGTTCCAGGTTTCTGGGCGAGCCGGTGGACAGCGCCCGGCGGTAATGCCATCGCGCCAGCTCGACCAGCGGCGGGTCCTGGGTAAGATAGACCACCGCGAGGTTGTTATGCGCCTCGCCATAGCCGGGTTCGAGTTGGATGGCTTTTCGCAAGGCGGCTTCCGCGGGACCGCGCAGCCCTTTTTCGCTGAGCACCAGGCCAAGGCGCATCTGGATTTGCGCGTTCTGCGGCTCGAGCTTGGCCGCCCGGCTGAGCGCGTCGAGCGCCTCATCATACTGGCGCTGCCGGAAGCGCAACAAGCCCAGGGTCGAGAGCACGCGCGCATCGTCCGGGGCGAGAGTCAAGGCCTGGCGCAGCGTCTTGTCGGCCTCAGCCAACTGCCCGCGTTCGACCTGGACCACGGCCAGGTTGGCAAGAACACCCACCTGGTTGGGATTCTGACGCAGAATCTGGCGGTAGGATTCCTCGGCTTTGTCGAGCTGCCCGGCGGCGACCTGGCGCTGGGCCTCGCGCGCCAGCGCGGTTTCGCTGGCCGACAGCGGACGCGACGGGGCATCGGCCCGGTTGGCGGACAGGAGCGTCACCGTCGTGTCGGTCTGCTTGAACAAGGCGAGCTCCTCGGGAGCGTAGGGGACCTTCTGGGCTTCGAAAACCTCAACGCGCAGGCGGAGGGTCGCCAGCTCCTTTTCGAGTTCCTGAACGCGGGCGGCCAGCGCATTGCCCTGCTGGCCCCGCGGGGCCTTGCTGACGGCCTCGAGTTTCTTTCGCAGGTCATCGCGCTCCCGTTCAAGGTCTCGAACGCGCTGGTTTTCGTTTGCGGCAAAGGGGGCGGGCACGGCGGCAACGGCGGGTGTGGACGAGGCGCCCAGCGCCTTGACCCGGTCCTGAAGAGCCACTTTCTCCAGGCGAAGGATTTCCTTTTCGGATTGCAGCGTCGCCACCAGGGCCTGGGCCTGGGCCAACTGGGCGCGCAAATCACGCGTCCGGGCGCTTCCGGAGGAGGAGGCCTTGAGGTTGGCAAGCTGTTTCTTGAGCAGCTCGTTCTCGGCGCGCAAGGCGCTGGCGGCGCTCGCGTCGGCCGGCGGCGTGCCCGCCCGCAGTTCGAGGGCCTCCTTCTCGGCCCGAAGCTTGCGGGCAATCTCCTGTTGTTCGGCAAGCTGGCGGTTGGCGTCCTCGAGCGCCTGTTTGGTTTTTTCGATGTTGGCCAGGTTCCAACCACTGGGGATGAGGCTGTCGAGTTTGCTCTGAAGCTGCTTTTTCTCCTCCGCCAGGGAGTTGGCGCGCTGGGTTTCCTCGGCGAGCTTGCGGTTGGCCTCAGCCAGGGCGCTTTGGGCCTGAGTCAGGGCGCGGGGGTCCAGCCGGGCCTGGGCTTTGGCTTGCTCGAGGCCCGCCTGCAAAAGGTCGGTCTGTTTCTCGAGCAGGCGGATTCGCTGCTGGGCGCGGCTCAATTCGCGGGGGTCCACCGCCGCCGGCTGAACCGCCAGCGCCTCGCGCAGTTTGGCTTCGAGTACGGTCTTGTCCGCCTGCAACTGCCGCACCTGTTCCTGCAACGCCTCGAGTTGCTGCCGCGCAGCGGCGGCATCCGCCGGTTGGGCCGGCATGGCCGCCTCGGGCCCGCCCCGCGATGGTTGACCCGGTTTCGTCGGACTGGTCGCTCGCGGCGCCAGGGCCGCGATTTTGGCCGCCAGAAAATTCAGCCGGAATTTCACGATGGCCGGGTTCCAGTCCGGATAGCCCTTCTGAAAGGCGGAAAGGGAGGCGTGTATCTCGCGGTATTTCAACAGGGCGCTGTCTATTTGTCCCTGCTGCTCGAGCGCGCCGGCTTCCTGTATTGCATTGTAAATATAGACGTATTGGTCATCCGGAGTCTGCGCCATGGCCGACCACAAGCCGGCCACCAGGCCGAGAAGGAAGACAAACCGTTTCATAATTGCATCATAACCGAGGCGCGCCGCGCTTGGCAATTGCCTGGACCGCCGGGCTAACGCTTCAGCGCGGCCTTGGTTTCGGCCAGCAGCACCTCCAGCTCGGGCCGGATTTGCTCCTTGGTCTTTTTGTCCATCCGGTCAATGAACAGAATGCCGTGCAGATGGTCGTATTCATGCTGCACGGCGCGCGAGAGCAGGCCGCCGCACCGAAACAGGATCGGCTCGCCGGCCTCGTCCAGCGCTTCGACCTCCACCTCGGCCGGCCGGGTGATGTCCCCGTAGATTTCGGGGAAACTCAGGCAACCCTCGGGACCAGTCACCGCCTCGCCGAGGGGCTTGATTTTTGGGTTGATCAGCACTAGGGGCATGAAGGCGTCCACGTCCGCCGGCTGTCCGTCCAGTTCCAGGGACGAGGGACGGTCGGTGATGCCGCGCACATCCAGGACGGTAAGCTGGAGGGCTTCGCCAACCTGTTGCGCCGCCAGGCCCACCCCCTTGTAGGCGTACATGGTTTCGAACATGTCCGCGATGAGCTGCTTCACGGCGGGGGTAACCGCCTCGATGCGCGCGCCTTTCTGTCTCAGAACCGGCGTGCCGTATTTGACCACAGGCAAAACCATAGGGAACAATGCCACCGGAAACTCAGGCGGGCCAGTTGCGCAGCAGGTTGGCCAGGTCGGACACCGCGGGGCTTTGGCCGGTGCGCACATAAAAACCGCTGGTGGCAACGCCGGTCAGCAGACAGTCCATCGTCGGGAAGCCCAGCAGTTTGCCCAGACAAAATCCCGAGTTGAAGTGGTCGCCGGCGCCGGTGGTGATTTTGGGTCTGGGCGTGAAGGGGCCTTGCACCAAGGCCAGACCGTCGGGGCCGGAGGCCAGCGCGTAGGCGGTGGGATGGATGATGACGGTGTCCACCGGCACCCGCTGGTGAATCGCCTGGCAGAGTTTCTTGAGGCCCTCGGGCGTGCGGTCGCCGGTGGGCAGGTCCAGATTGCCGCCAATCTCGTACCCTTCCTTCTCATTGAGGCCCAGGATGACGTCAAAATACTTCTGGAACTCGGTGATGAGCTCAAGTGCGCGCCGAATGTCCTCGCGGGTGCGTTTCTCGGGATCGGCCAGATCAATGAACAGTTTGCGGCGCGGCCCGCGCATCCCGGGGCACACCTCCTTGAGGACACTGGACCAGATATCGCTCATATATGCCAGCATCGTCCAGTTGACAAACCCCACCAGGTCCGCGCTTCCAAACTTGTGGGCGAACTTTTCCCTGCCGTAGCGGGCGAGGATATTCTCCCAGTTCATTTGTTTGAGCGACTGGTGCTTGCCCAACATGATCTTGCCATCTTCAAATTCGAGCGCGTCGGTGTAACCGGGTTCGGCGATCGAATGGACCTCGGCGCGTTTGGCGAACTCGGCGAAGACGGGGTGGAGATTGGGATAGCCCAGGATGCCAAGGTAAGTGACCTTCAGGCCAAAGCTGGCGAGGGCGTTGGCCATGATCGGTCCGTTGCCGCCAAGCTTGGTGAGTTGGCTGACCAGTTCGATATTGGTGCTTTTGCCCGCCGCCCCAGCCAGACGCTGCGCCAATTGCGCAATCGTCGGCAGGCGGGAGTATTTCTCGGCGCTCTCACGCTTGTCCACCACGTGGAGGATGTCGTCCACGAAGCCGTCCAAGCCGACAAAGGCGGTCATTTGGCCGACGCGCGCAGCGCCGGCGGACAATTGGGAGGCAGTTCGTTCACGGTGTTCAGGAGTGCTCATTCGCTTGGTTCTTTGTTTTGGAGGGTCCGTCGGTTCAGCATGCGCGCCTCAGGCCGGATTGACTCCGAGGATTTGCAGAATCCGCTCGAGTTCGGCATCGCTGAAGAAATTGATTTCGAGGGCGCCTTTGCCCTGCGCATAGCGCAGGTGCACGCGGGTCCCCAACCGCTCGCGCAACTGGTCCTCGAGCCGGGCGACGTGCGGGTCCCGGCTCGCCGCCGCCGGCGTCGCGGCAGTTCCGCCCGCGCGCGCTTCGCGCTGCTGCCACTGGCTGACCAGCGCCTCGGTTTGGCGGACGTTCAGCCCCCCCTTGATCACCCGGTCAGCCGCCTGCTTTTGGCGCTTTTCGCCGGTGAGACCCAGGAGGGCTTTGGCATGGCCAACCGAGAGCCGGCCATCGCGCACGCAAACCTGCAATTCGGGCGGCAGCTTGAGCAACCTCAGGGCGTTGGCCACCAACGCGCGGCTTTTACCCACCTTGGCCGCCACTTCCTCCTGGGTGAGCTGAAACTGTTCCACCAGTTGGGCGTAACCCTGGGCCTCTTCCATCGGATTGAGATTCTCGCGCTGAAGATTCTCAATCAAAGCCAGCTCCAGCACCGCGCGGTCGTCCGCCTCGCGGATAATGACGGGTACTTCCGTCAGGTGCAGCAGTTGCGCGGCCCGCCAGCGCCGTTCGCCGGCGATCAGCTCGAGGTGCCCATCCCGCTCGCGCACAATCAACGGCTGCACAATGCCCTGCGCACGAATCGAATCCGCCAGCTCCTGCAACGTTTCAATCGGAAAGTCCTTGCGCGGCTGGAACGGGCAGGGACGAATACGTTCCAACCGAACGAACTGCACTCGCTCGCGGTTGCCCTCGAGCGAAGCAGCCTCGGCGATCAGGGTTGAAACGGTGGCCGGGACCGGTGTCTTGGCGACCGAGCTTCCGCCCAGCAACGCCCCCAGCCCGCGGCCTAACGCTGGCTTTGGCATGGGTCCAGAGTGGGGGAGCCGCGGAAGGTTGTCAAACCAGTCTGAGGGCTTTCAGACCTCCAGGAGGATGCGGGCGGGGGTTTCGATGGCCTCTTTGATGCGGCGCAGGAAGCTGACCGCCTCCCGGCCATCCACCAGCCGGTGATCGTAGGTGAGCGCCACGTACATCATCGGACGAATGACCACCGCGCCCTGAATGGCCACGGGCCGGTCCTGAATGGCATGCATCCCCAGCACCCCGCTCTGCGGCGGATTCACAATCGGCGTCGAGAGCAGCGAACCATAGACCCCCCCGTTGCTGATCGTAAAGGTGCCGCCCTGGAGTTCCTCAACCTTCAACTTGTTTTCTTTCGCGCGCTGCGCGAAATCGGCAATTCCCTTCTCGACCTCGGCAAAACTCAGCCGCTCGGCGTTGCGCAACACGGGCACGACCAGGCCCTTGCCGCTGCCCACCGCAATCCCAAGGTCGAAGTAGTTGTGATAAACAATGTTGGTTCCGCGAATTTGGGCGTTCAAGGCCGGAAACTGTTTCAGCGCCTCCACACAAGCCTTCACAAAAAACGACATGAAACCCAGCTTGACGCCGTAACGCTGCTGAAACGCCTCCCCGTATTGCTTCCGCAACCCGATCACTTCGCTCATGTCAATTTCGTTGAACGTCGTCAGCAACGCCGCCGTTCGCTGTGCTTCGACCAGCCGCTCGGCCACCGTCCGCCGCAACCGGCTCATGGGCACGATTTCCTCCTCCCGGTCCGGGCTGGAGGCCGGGCCAGACTGGGGTGCCGTTGCTGGCTCGGGGGCATCCGGGGCGGCGGATTCCAGGTGCCGCAACACGTCCTCTTTAAGCACGCGGCCCCCGGGACCGGTGGCCTGGACCTGCGAGGGGTGCAGGCCATGCTCGTCCAGCAACGCCTGCGCCGCCGGCATCACCCGCGGCGCGGGGTTGCGAGCCTCAGGCTTGCCGCCAGGCTTGCGCTCGGCCGGCTTGGGGGCGGGCTTGGGTTCGGAGGGACGTCCCGCTCCCTGGTTTTGAGGTGTCAAATGGCCAATGACCTCTCCCACTTGGGCCACTTCACCTTTTTGTTTCAGGATACGGGCCAGCACGCCCGACTCGGGAGCAGGCAATTCGACAGTGGCTTTCTCGCTTTCAAGAGCGACAACCGGCTCGTCCTTCTGCACGGTGTCACCCGCGGCTTTCAGCCAGCCGCCGATTTCCACTTCGGTAATGGACTCTCCAACTTCGGGCACCTTGAGTTCGATGGTCATATTAGGGGCAGGATTAAGGCCGGGGGATGTTAATCGGGCAAAGCCTGGGCGAGAAGTTCAGCCTGTTCGTGTTTATGACGGCGGTGTGAGCCGGTTGCCGGCGTGGCCGAGACGGGGCGGGAGATGCCTTGGAAGGGGAATCGCCCAAACAACCGTTCGCCAAACTGAATGCGCAGATAGTTCCAGGCGCCCATGTTGGCAGGCTCTTCCTGCACCCAATAAACCGGGGTCGCGTCCGGATAAGGTTTGAGGGCGGCCTCGAGCAGTTCGCGCCGCAGGGGATAGAGCTGTTCCAGGCGGATAATCGCCGTTTTGGAATGGCCCTTCTGTTGGCGGTGCTCGACCAGGTCGTAAAAGACTTTGCCAGAGCAAAGAAGGATTCGTTTGACCTGCCCGGGCGGAGGACCGGACGGATCAGCCAGAACGCGCTGAAACGTGCCACCGGCGCACTCCTCGAGGGTCGAAACCACCGCCGGATGCCGCAGCAGGCTCTTGGGCGTCATAATCACCAACGGTTTGCGCCACGCCCGCAACATCTGGCGCCGCAGACAATGAAAGTACTGGGCGGGGGTCGTGGGATAAACCACCTGCAGGTTATCTTCGGCGGCCAGCGCCAGGAAACGTTCGAGTCGCGCGCTGGAATGTTCGGGGCCCTGGCCTTCAAACCCGTGCGGCAGCAGGAGCACCAACCCACTCAAACGCTGCCATTTGTCCTCCGCGCTGGCGATGAACTGGTCCACAATGGGCTGGGCCACATTCCAGAAGTCGCCGAACTGGGCTTCCCACAAGACCAGTCCGTCTGGCGCTTCCAGGCTGTACCCGTATTCGAAGCCCAGCACGCCCACCTCGGAAAGCGGACTGTTGTAAATCTCGACCGGCGCCTGTTTCGGATCCACGTGCTGCAGGGGCATCCAGGTATGCCCGTCCTGGTAATCATGCAGCACCGCGTGCCGGTGACTGAAGGTGCCGCGCTCGCTGTCCTGGCCGCTCAGGCGAACCCGGAATCCTTCGCACGCCAGGCTGGCAAAGGCCAGCGACTCGGCCGCCGCCCAGTCCAGCGGCTGCCGCCCCGCGGCCATCTGCTGGCGCGTCTCGAGCAGCTTTCGAATCTTCGGATGCGGGTTGAAATCGGCCGGCACCCGCGCCTGCGCCTCGAGATAACCCGCCAGCTTTTCGCGAGGGACACCCGTCTCCGGATTCTCCTCGACCGGCTCCAGCCCGCCGCGGTATCGGGCCCACACCCCGCGCAATTGATCGGCAGGCGGAGGCGGTTTGCCGGATTGGGATTCGGAAAGCTCCTTTTCGAGCACTTCACGGCGGCGCGCGGCGATCAAATCCGCCTCATCACGGGTAATCTCGCCCAGCTTGAGGAGATGCTCCAGATAACCCTCGCGTACGGATTTGCGCTTCGCGATGGTCCGATAAAGAACCGGTTGGGTGAAGGTCGGTTCGTCTCCCTCATTGTGCCCCAGCCGCCGATAGCCGTACATGTTGATCACGACGTCGCGCTTGAACTCGAAACGAAACTCCATCGCCAGGCGGACCACCTGCGCCACGGCTTCCGGGTCCTCGCCGTTGACGTGGAAAATCGGAATCTGAAGCATCTTCGCAATGTCGGTTGCGTAGGGCGAAGAGCGCGCGTCCTCCGGGCTGGTGGTGAAACCGAGCTGGTTGTTGACCACCACATGCAGCGTGCCGCCAACGCGGTAGCCGCGAAGCTGGCTCAGGTTCAGCGTTTCCTGAACCACGCCCTCCCCCGCAAAGGCCGCGTCCCCGTGAATCAGCAACGTCATCCCCAGCTCGCCGCGGGTGTCGCCCGCGCGGTCCTGCTTCGAGCGGGTGCGCCCGAGCGCCACCGGGTTCACGAACTCCAGATGGCTCGGGTTGAAGCAAAGCGACAGGTGAATGGTCTGGCCTCGGGCGGTGACCCAGTCGGTGCTGTGTCCCAGGTGATATTTCACGTCGCCGCGCCCGGAATAGTAGCGCCAGTCGGTGTCGGCATACTCGCGGAAAATCTGGCGCGGGTTTTTGCCCATGATATTGGCCAGCACATTCAGCCGGCCCCGGTGCGCCATGCCGAAAACAATTTCCCGGATGCCCTGTTCCCCAGCCTTCTCGATGGCCAGGTCCAGCAGCGGAATCAAGCTCTCGGACCCATCCAGCGAAAAGGTTTTGGCGCCGACAAATTTCTTCCGGATGAACTCCTCGAACGTCACCGCGTCGGTCAGGCGCGTGAGAATGCGCAACTGTTCCTCGCGGCTGAGTTGCAGGTGGTTCTCGGTCGCCTCCATTCGGCGTTGCAGCCAGCGGCGCACGCTCAGGTCGTCAATGTGCATGTACTGCACGCCGATGGACCGGCAATAGGTGTTGCGCAGCCGTTCCAGCAGCCGGCCCAGCGTCAACGGGCCATCATACTGGAACGTCTCGCTATAGACCGGCAGGTCCATGTCCGCCTCGGTGAAGCCGAAGAACTCGGGGGTGAGCTCGGGCGGCACGGGCCGCGGAAGCCCCAGGGGGTCCACTTGGGCAATGCGATGACCGCGCACCCGATACAGGCGCGTCAGCAGATAGACGCGGTCCTGCATGGCCGCGATTTCAGGGTCCGTCAGCGCCGAGGCGGTCCGGCGCGCGGCGGGCGAAGCCGGATTAAAGAGGCTGCGCGGCTGGAAAGAGGGGCCAAAGCGGGGTTTGGGGAATCGAAACTCGCCTTCGGCGATCCGGGCGAAGTACTGCTGCCAATCCGGTGCCACGGAGGCGGGATCGCGAAGGTAATCCTCGTAGAGCGCCTCAATGAACGCCAGGTTGGCTGCGCCGGGATCGGTTGGAGAATGGTTCGTGCCAGCCATGCGTGCTCTCGGTTTTCTATGACATGATGCGGTCTTCAGCCACCCGGTTCCATTGCCGCAACCCAGGCCCCAAAGCCAGGGTCGCGCCAGCTCAGCCCTTTCCCTCGCGCGGTTCTCGAACCTGCAGGGTCGAAATCACTTCGCGGACGCCGTCGGTCTCCATCGCCAGGAGCATGGCCTGGCTGATCTGTTCGCGCGACGACACCGCCCCGGCCAAGGTAACCACCCCATCCGTGGTGTTGACCGAAATGCTTAACGCCGACAGCTCCGGGTGCGCGAGCAACTTGCCCTTGATGGCCGCGGTGATCCGTGCGTCGGACGTCGCGTCCGCGATCGCCCGCCCGGCCTCCTGCGCCTTGCGCCGCACCACTTGTCCGCTCCGCGCCAGCTCCTCCTTGATATCCTCAGGTTGAAGCTTCAGTCCTTCCATTCGCTGTCGCAGGTCCTCGCGGGCCGGTCGCGTGGCCGAATCCAGCCGGCTGGCCGTCTGGCGCACCGACTGCCGTCCTTCGCCGGACGTGTACCACCACAGCGCGGCCGCGCCGATCAACATGCCAACGATTAATGCCAGAACGATTCTCAAAGCTCGCTAATGCTCCTAACTTAGCGGGCAGGCGAACCAAGTCAAATTCTCCCGGCATCCTCCCGGCGTCCCCCGGCGTCGCAAGGCCCCAATCTTCAAGGCACGACTGCCGTCTCGGCCAGTTGGGCCACAGCCTCGGGCGGGATGGCCTCCAGGCATCGCGGAACCCCGGTCGCGCGGCAGGGGGGATGCGCCTGCCCCACACACGGACAGGGCGACGCCACGTGCCGGTGCCGCGGACCGCGCGGCAGCCACTCGCCTTTCTCGGGGTGGTCGCGAAAGAGCGCCAGGGTGGGAGTGCCCAAAGCCATGGCCAGGTGCAGGACGCCCGAGTCCGGCCCCACGTGCAGGCGGCAACGGCTCAGGACCGCAGCCAGTTCGGCGATGGCCAGGCCGGGGGGCAGTGCGACCAGGCGCTCGTGCGCCAGCCCGTCGGCCAGGCCCCGCAGCCGTTCCTGTTCCCGCGCGGCGCTGCTGGCGCTGACGACAATTCGCAGATCAGGGAAGCGGTGCAGCAATCGGCTTCCCAGTTCGATCCAATGTCGCAGCGGCCACTCCCGCAACGGGTCGCTGGCGCAAAGTGAAAAGTGAATTGTCCTGCCGCCAACCGAGGGTTCGAACCGCCGCGCAGCCGACTCGGGAATCCGCAAGTCCCACCGAGGCGGCGCCAGCTCGAAACCGGCGGCGGCCAGCACCTGCCGCTTTTGTTCAAAGACGGGCAGGTCCCTGCTCCGGCGCGACACCCAATCCCGGATGAGCCAACGATTCCAAAAGTGTTTTCGCCCCCCCGCATGCGCCAGACGCCAGCGCGCTCCTGTGAACGCGGTAAGGAAAATCGTCCGGTCGGCCCCGTTGAAATTGACGGCCAGATCGTAACGTTCCCGCCGCAATTCCCCGACCAGCTCCCCTTGCCGCCACCAGGGGGGGCTGTTGGGCGGCAACGGAAAGGCGCGCGCGCAATCCACGCACGGAGCCAGCGCCAGCACCTCGCGGCCCACCGGCGCCGAAAGGGTGTGCAGCGCCGCCGCGGGATAGTGGCGGCGCAGTTCCCACAAGGCGGGCACCAGGTGAACCGAGTCCCCGAGGAACCCGAGGTCCACCACAATGATTTTTCGCGCGGCGCGCGTTCGGTCGTAAAAGGTAGCCGGTTCAGATGACATGCACCTGCAAACCAGATACCGCAAGCCGGCGCGATTGACGATGCAAAAGCGCCTGGCATCGCCGATGGCGCCGGTGATGGCATGGGCTTGACATCCGGGCGCAACAACTCCCAACTGTCCGGAGCATGACCCAAACGATTCAGTATGCGGAACCCCTGAGGGTGGAAGACCCCTCGCAGTGCGCTTTTTACCATCGCATGGAGCTTCCTGGATTGGGAGTGGTGGGGGGAGAGTGGGATTTGCGCGACGTCATCAATGATTACCTGGGCCGGTTTGATTTCAACGGAAAGCGGGTCCTGGACGTGGGGACGGCGTCGGGCTATCTGACTTTTGAAATGGAAAAGCGCGGGGCCGAAGTGGTTTCCTTCGACATGGCCGAAGGGGAGCAATGGGATTTGGTGCCGCAACGGGCGGTTCGGCAGGATGCGGCGCGCGCGGCCGCGCGGCTGACCGCCGGCCATCGCAAACTCAAGAACGGCTACTGGCTGGCCCACCAGCGGCTGGGTTCCAAAGCGAAGGTGTTCTATAGCAATATCTATCATCTGCCCGAAGCCCTGGGGCCTTTTGATGTGGCGATGATGGGGATGATCATCGGCCACCTTCGCGATCCGTTCCACGCCCTGTTCAATGTCGCCCGGCTTTGCCGTTCGCATCTGATCATCACCAACCAGAGCTATCACGCCGAACGGGCGGAGGCGTTGCTCATGCCCAGCGTCGAGAACCAGGAAACCATGGTTTGGTGGGCGCTGTCCGATGGTTGCCTGAAACAAATGTTGCGCATTCTCGGGTTTGAAGTGCAATACACCTGCGCGTCCCATCCCCGCTGCCTGGTCAAGAACCGGGAGGGCCGGGAGCCCTGCATCTCCATCGTTGCGCGCCGCATCGAGGCATAGTTGCCGCGGCGCTGAACCGCGACCCGTCCACCGCCGCCGTTCCAGACCCCAATCCCCGTCCGGCGGCAGGGGCCACAATTATTTTGCGGCCCGCTCGCGTTTTGCGGTAAAAGTAGCCTGTCCAGATGAGATGCACCAGGAAAGCCGATAACCGAAATCCGCGCGGTGGATGATGCCCAAGCGCCTGCCAGTCTCGGTTTGCATGATTTCGGGTCCCGAAGCCCACCGCATTGGCCGCGCCTTGGAGAGCGTGGCGGCCTGGGCCGGGGAGATGATCGTGGTGCTCAACCAGGACGCCTGGGATGGGACCGAGGAAATCTGTGTGAAGCATGGCGCTCGCGTGTTTCGCGAACCCTGGCGCGGGTTCATTGCCCAAAAGAATTCCGCGGCCGACAAAGCAACGCTGCCATGGGTTTTGAACCTGGACGCGGACGAGGTTGTGCCCCCCACCCTGGCCGCGGAAATCGCCGCGGTGGTCAATGGTCCCAACCCGCCGCATGCCGCCTACGAATTTCCGCGGTGCACCTTCTACTGCGGCCGCTGGATTCGGCATGGGGACTGGTATCCGGACCGGGTCTGCCGCCTGTGGCGGCGCGGGGCGGCTTCGTGGACCGGCGAAGACCCGCACGCGCGGCTCCACGTCAACGGAACCATCGGGCGCCTCGCCTCCGACCTGCTTCATGAGAGCAACGAAAGCATTGCCCGGCAAATCTCCAAGATCGTTCCCTACCACACCGAGCATGTAAAGCAGCGGCTGGCGGCGGGGCGCTCCGCCGGCTTTTTCGAGCTGGCCGTCCGGCCCGGCTGGCGCTTTCTCCGGGCTTACTTTTTTCGCCTGGGTTTTCTGGACGGCTGGCAGGGGTTTTACATCGCCGCGCTGAGCTCGTTTTCGACGCTGACGCGCTATGCGCTGGTGCGCGAGGCGGAGGAGAAACCCCCTCAATGCCCATGAGCGCAGGACCCGGACTCAGCCTCATCATCAATACCTTCAATCAGCCGGAATATCTGGCGCGGGTATTGCGTGCGGTGGCCGGTCAGCGTTCCCGGCCCGAGGAGGTGCTGGTCGCGGACGACGGATCGGGCGAGGAAACGCGCGCCGTGGTTCAGGACTGGACCGGGCGTGAAGCGTTCACCACGCGGCATGTCTGGCAGCCGCACGCAGGGTTTCGCCGGGCGCGGATTCTCAACCAGGCCATCGCCGCCGCCACCCAGCCGTACTTGGTGTTTCTGGACGGGGACACGGTGCCGCATCCGGACTTTGTGAGCGATCACCGGGCCCTGGCCCGGCCGGGCGCCTTTATCCAGGGCCATCGTGCCCTGGTGCAGGAACGAGCCGCCGCGGATTTCGGCCGGGGCGAATTCGAGCGCGACCGGCGACAGGCCGTCTGGCGCGGGCAGATTCGGGGCGTCAAACACGCCTTTCGCTGGCCGCGTCCACTGCTGCGGCAGCGCGACGACCTCGAGGGCATTCGCGGTTGCAACCTCGGGATTTGGCGCGAGGACTTGTTGCGGGTGAACGGCTACAACGAGGACTTCGAGGGTTGGGGTAGAGAGGATTCCGAGTTGGCAGCGCGCCTGATGAACTGCGGCATCAAGCGGATGGATGCCCGGGGCTGGGCGCTCTGTTACCACCTGTGGCATCCCCCAGCTCCCCGCGAACGGCTGCCAGCCAATGACCAGTTGCTCGACCGCACCGTTCGCCAACGGGCCACCCGTTGCGTCCGGGGCTTGGACCAATACCTGCCAGCCGCCGCCCCATGAGCGCTGTCGAATCCTCCGCAGCGCACTCCACTTTGCGCGTGCTGCATCTCAACTCGCTGCTGACGGGCGGCGGGACTGACGACCAGTGTGTCAAACTGGTGCAAGGCCTGGAACGTCTTGGGGTCGAAGCGCACCTGGCCGGTCCCGATGGCCGGGAATACTCCCGAGTCGCGCGTGATCTTCAACTGCCTTTCCACCCGACGCCCCCGGAGGGTCCGTTGAAGCTGCGGTTCATCCTGGAAGCCGCCGGGCTTCTGCGCCGAGAGCGCTTCCCGATCGTCCACGGCCACCACGGGCGCGACCTCTGGCCCACCATCCTCGCCGCTCGTCTGTCCCGCGTCCGCCCGCGCGTGGTGCTGACTCGGCACCTGGCCAAAAGCCCGAGTTCGTGGTTCAGCCGGCGCTTTCTGCTGGGCCAGTGCGACGTGTTGATTGCCGTTTCGCATTTCACCGCCAGGGTTTTGCGCGAGGGAGTCTATGAACCTGAATCCCGGGATCCCGAGCGGCGGGCGCGTCCGCCGCTGATTGGCGACCGGTCGCGGATTCGGGTGCTGCATGGCGGCATTGACACCGGGCGCTTTCGCCCCTTCGAGGCCGCATCCCAGCGCCAGCAGTGGGCACTCCAGCCCGACGATTATGCTTTCGGGGTTGTGGGCGGTTACGAGCCGCCGCGCGGCAAAGGCCAGCGCGAGTTCCTGCTTGCTGCGGCCCGAATCCATGCCCAAATCCCCCACGCCCGCTTCCTCATCATCGGGCGGGGCGGGTTGGGAGACCGGTTGCGCGCGGATATTCAGACACTGGGGTTGCAGGACAAGGCCTGGTTGACCCCCTATTGCCACGACATGCCCGCCGCCATGAACGCCTTGGATTGTCTGGTCCATCCGCAGGTCGGCACCGAGGCGCTGGGCATGGTGCTGCTTGAAGCGTTCGCTTGCGGCAAACCCGCCATCGCCTCCGCCCTTGACGGCATCCCCGAGGCGTTTGCCGTCGCCAACTACGGAACCCTGGTTCCCCCGGGCGACACCGAGGCGCTCGCCGCCGCGCTCCGGCATTGGGCCGGCGTGCCGCCCCTGCCCCTCGCGCAGCGAATGCACCTCTGGAAGAAAGTGGATCGCGACTTCTCCCTCGCCGCCAGCGCCGCGCGGGTCAAGCAGTGTTACGAGGAGTTGCTGCGCTCCCGCCATCCTTTATCCTCCAGCCGGTTATGAGTGGCGCCCGACCTGTTGTCCGCCTCGACTTTTGCGATTTCTGGCCCGGTTACCGGAAGGACGACAATTTCTTCATCAACCTGCTGAAGCTCCGTTTCGAGGTACAACTGACCGACCAGCCGGATTTCCTGATCTACTCGGATCCCGGCAGTCACCTGCACCGCCTCCACAACTGCGTCAAAATCTATTTCGGCATCGAATCCCACCTGCCGGACTGGCGCGAGTGTGATTACGCCCTCACCTGCCATTACCTTGACGATCCCCGCCATCTGCGCCTCCCTTACTATGTGCTCTATGGCGGGCCGGATGCCCTGCGCAAGGAGGGCGAGGACCTCGAGAAACTCCTCGCCAACAAAACCCGCTTCTGCGGCTTCGTGGTCAGCAACGCCGGCAACCGCCTCGCGCAAAAGCGCATCGAGTTTTTTCACCGCCTCTCCCGCTACAAACGGGTGGACAGCGGCGGCCGCGCCTTCAACAACATCGGCGGACCGATTCCCGGCGGCCCGGCCGGGAAACTGGAATTCCTTCGCTCCTGCAAGTTCAACATCGCCTTCGAAAACGCCTCCATCCCGGGCTACACCACCGAAAAACTTTATGAGGCCATGCAGGCCCGCACCCTCCCCATCTACTGGGGCAACCCCCGCGTCCATGAGGAATTCAACCCGCGCAGCTTTCTCAACTACTTCGATTTCCCCAGCGAGGACGCGCTGATCGAACGCATCCTCGAGTTGGACCGGGACGACGCGCGCTACCTCGAGGTCATGCGCCAGCCGTATCTGAACCCGGACCGGCCCAATCAGTATTTCGACCTCCGGCGCGTGATTGCTTTTTTTGAGAAAATCTTCACCACCCCGGTCCGGCCGGTGAGCCGCCGGCGGTCCTGGTTCCGGCTTGGCCGCTGGACCCTCGCCAAGCGCAACAAGGGCCCGGCGGGCTGAGCGGCGCCTTCTCCCCCCGGGCGCCTCGGCCCCCGCTTTTCACCCCCGCCGCAGCCGGGATCCGACGCGGCGGTTTGCCCGCGGAGGCAGGCAGCGTCCAGGGTTATACTTAGAATAATTCCAGCTATTGACAGACGCCAAAGCTGCATTAAGTTGCCGCGGGTCATGAGTCCGGCAGGCAAAAAACAGATGAATGTCCGGCTGAACGAACGCCTGGCGACGAGTGGTTTTCGTTTTACGCCCCAGCGGGAGCACGTTTATGCTGTGCTCTTGCAGAAGCGCGACCACCCGACCGCGGAGGAAGTGTTCATCCGGGCGAAGCGCACCATGCCGGACATTTCGATGGCAACGGTGTACAATTGCCTGGACGCGCTGGTCAAGAGCGGGCTGGCGCGGCAGGTGACGCTGGAGCGCGGCGCGGCCCGGTTTTGCCCGAACATGACCGAGCATTGTCATTTTTATTGTGACAACTGCCAGAGCGTGTTTGATATCGCGCTGCCGCCGGAGGCCGGCTGGGCGTTGCCCCGGGGCTTCAAGGCGGAACGCCTGGACGTCACGATTCATGGCCGCTGCCCGGCCTGCGAGAAAGAGACCCGGGCGCAACGGACTCGGACTGAAGACAGCGATCAACCAGCAGCATCGAGCGAAAGTATTGGCACAAACGGATGAGCACAGCGACCGAGACAATTGAAGGCCTGGTCCGACAGGAATACAAGTACGGCTTCTACACGGACGTGGAGACCGATTCGGCTCCACCAGGTCTGAACGAGGACATCATTCGGCTGATCTCCGCGAAGAAAAACGAGCCGCCTTTCATGCTGGAGTGGCGGCTGAAAGCCTACCGGCATTGGCTCACCATGAAGGAGCCCACCTGGCCCCATGTGAAGTATCCGCCCATTGACTACCAAAAATCCTGCTACTATTCCGCCCCGAAGCAGAAAGGCGACGGCCCCAAGAGCCTGGACGAAGTGGACCCCAAGCTGCTGGAGACCTACGAGAAACTGGGCATCCCTCTCAAGGAACGGGAGCGCCTGGCGGGGGTGGCGGTGGATGCCGTGTTTGACAGCGTCTCGGTCGGCACCACCTTCAAGGAAAAACTGGCCGAGAAGGGGATTATTTTCTGCTCATTTACCGAGGCCGTGCAGAATCACCCGGACCTGGTGAAGAAGTATCTCGGAACGGTTGTGCCCTACACGGACAACTTTTTTGCCGCGCTGAATTCGGCGGTGTTCAGCGACGGCTCCTTCTGTTTCATCCCCAAAGGGGTGCGCTGCCCGATGGAACTTTCGACCTATTTCCGAATCAACGCCGCCAATACCGGCCAATTCGAGCGCACCTTGATTGTGGCCGAGGAAGGCGCCTCGGTGAGTTATCTGGAGGGCTGCACCGCCCCGATGCGCGACGAACACCAGCTCCACGCCGCCGTGGTCGAGCTGGTCGCCCTGGACCACGCGCAGATCAAATACTCGACGGTGCAGAATTGGTATCCGGGCGACGCCGAAGGCAAAGGGGGCATTTATAACTTCGTCACCAAGCGCGGCCTGTGCAAAGGCAGGCATTCCAAGATTTCCTGGACCCAGGTCGAGACCGGTTCGGCCATCACGTGGAAATACCCGAGCTGCATCCTGCTCGGAGACCACTCGATCGGCGAGTTCTACTCGGTGGCGGTGGTCAATAATTTCCAGCAGGCGGACACGGGCACCAAAATGGTCCATATCGGCAAACACACCCGCAGCACCATCGTCTCCAAAGGCATCTCCGCCGGCCGCGGCCAGAACAGCTACCGCGGGCTGGTGAAAATCCAGAAAAGCGCCGCCCACGCCCGCAATTTTTCCCAATGCGATTCGCTGCTGCTGGGCAACAAGTGCGGCGCGCACACCTTTCCGTACATCGAAGTGAAAAACACCACCTCCCGCATTGAACACGAAGCCTCGACCTCGAAAATCGGTGAGGACCAGATTTTTTACTGCAACCAGCGCGGTCTCTCCACCCAGGACGCCGTCAATATGATCGTCAACGGCTTCTGCAAGGAAGTTTTCCGCGAGCTGCCCATGGAATTCGCCGTGGAAGCGCAGAAACTGCTGGGCGTCAGCCTGGAGGGCAGCGTCGGTTGAACCCAACCCGGACGGGAATGGCGCCCCGCGCCTCCCGCCGGCCCGCTCGAACATTTTATGACAAACCAACCCATTCTTGAAATCCGAGACCTCAACGCCGGGGTGGAAGGGAAGCAGATTCTCAAAGGCATCAACCTGGTGATCCGGCCCGGAGAAACCCATGCCGTCATGGGCCCCAACGGCAGCGGCAAGAGCACGCTGGCCGCCGTGCTGGCCGGGCGCGACGGCTACGAGGTGCTCGGCGGGCAGGTGCTCTACCAAGGCAAGGACCTGCTGGAGATGGACCCCGAGGAACGCGCCCGCGAGGGAGTGTTTCTTGCGTTCCAATACCCGGTCGAAATTCCGGGCGTGAACAGCACCTATTTCCTCAAGTCCGCTCTCAATGAAATTCGCAAACACAAAGGTCAGTCCGAGCTTGACGCGATGGAGTTCCTGACCCTCGTCAAGGACAAGATAAAGCTGCTGGAGTTGAACGAGGACCTGCTGCGCCGCTCCGTCAATGAAGGCTTCTCGGGCGGCGAGAAAAAGCGCAACGAGATCTTCCAGATGGCTGTGCTCGAGCCCACCCTTGCCATCCTGGACGAGACGGATTCGGGTCTTGATATTGACGCTCTCAAAATCGTCTCCCAGGGCGTCAACAAGCTGCGCCGGGCCGACAATGCGCAACTGGTCATCACCCACTACCAGCGCCTGCTCAACTACATCGTGCCGGATTTTGTGCACGTCCTGTTCGATGGCCGCATCGTGCGCACCGGCGACAAGCAGCTCGCGCTCGAGCTGGAGGAAAAAGGCTACGACTGGATCACCAAGGCCGAGCTGGCGGGAGCGGCCTGAGATGGCTTAGAACTTCACAAACCATTTGCGGCGGTACATGCCATAGGCAATCGCGTAGAGCAGCAGCACGTACATGACCGCCCAAAGCAGCGACGCGATGCGGGGGTCGGGCACCCAGCCGAAAAGGGTGTTGAACAACCAGGTCTTGAGCGCCAGCGGCTGGTCGCCCACCCCGCCGACTTTGATTTCCAGCGACAGCCGGCCCAGCACGCCGGCGAGGACAAAGACGGTGATGGCATTCATGCCGTAGATGGCGAAGGGCTGGGCCCAGCGGCGCCAGCCCTGGACATCCACCAGCCAGTAGCAAACGCCAAAGCACAACAGCGCCATTCCGGCCATGAAGACGCTGTAGGAGCTGGTCCAGAGGTTCTTGTTGATCGGCAGCCAGATATCCATGACCTCCCCGGCCAGCAGCAGCCCGCATCCGGCGACAAACATCCACGAGGTCTTGGCTTCCGGGATCAGTTTCGACCGCAGCAGGTGTCCGGTGAGCACCCCAAACAGGCAGGTGGCAATTGCGGGCAGGGTGCTGAAGATGCCTTCCGGGTCCCAGGTCCCGGCCGACTTCCAAACATGCGTGCCGATCACCGGACCGTTCAGGATGAGGTGGTCCAGGTATTGCGACAGGTTCCCTTGCTTTTCAAGAACACCCGCTCCGTAACCGGGCACGGGCACCAGCATCATCAATGCCCAATAAACCATCAGCAGCGACGCCGTGGCAAGGATTTGGCCGCGCAGGCCCGTCACCAGGAAAACGGCCGTCGCGGCCAGGTAACAGACCGCTATGCGCTGGAGCACGCCGGGGATTCGAACGGAGGTCGCGTAGTCATGGAGCCAGGCGGGAAAATCGCGCCAGAGCGCCCCATCGAGGAAGTACGAAAAACTGTTGAGAAACAGGCCCAGGCTGAAGAGGATCAGCGAACGCCGCGCGGCGTGGCCAAACAACTCGCGCCGGCTCTGCCCTTCTTCCAGCCGGCGCGCCACCGAAAGCGGAATGGCCACGCCGACGATCCACAGGAAGAACGGAAACACCAGATCGGTAAACGTCCAGCCGTGCCAGGGCGCATGGAGCAGCGGCGGGTAAACCGCACCCCAATTCCCGGGGTTGTTCACGAGCATCATCGCCGCGATGGTGGCTCCGCGAAACACGTCCAGCGACATCAGCCGCTGGGAGGGCGCACTCCTGACTGCGGGATCAGTCATGATTCAACCCCGCCGTCCTACCGCGCCTGGTCCGCCGGTGAGGTTTGATCAGGAGCCATGAGCTTGCGCGCCATGCTCATGCCCATCTTCATCATCTGCAGTTGGTTGGTCTGAAACCGCCCAAAGGCCTCGAGTTGGTCCGGCCCCAGCACCTCGGACGCCCGCTGATACACGCGCTGGTTGACCCGTTCCTGGGACTCCAGCAGTTCCCGCGTCTTATCCTCCGAGAGCATTGCTTCGAGGTTGGCCGCGCCCTGGCCCGAGCTGTCCAATTGCGGCGCCCCTTCGGCCGCCGCGCGTTTTTTTTCCTCGTTCATCAGGGCCAGCAGTTGTTCGGTTTGGCCATCGGTCAGCGGTGTTCCGCTCATGGCATTCTGTTGGCGGAACACATTGAGCTGGGCCCGCTCGCCCATGGTTTGCTGGTAGTCCTTGTACTGCTCATAGCGCGTCTCGCCGAGCATGGCTTTGACTTCCTCGTCAAACGCCTTTTGTTGCGCCGTCAGCCCGGCGACCAGCTCCTGGCGGTTGGTGCTGGAACCTCCCGCGAAGAGCGAGGTGGCCTGCTCGGCGCTTTTCATCATGTGGTCCGACAGCAGCTTTTTGAAGGCGTCGGCCTCTTCCGGGCTCAGGTTCATTTTCTTGATCAGCGGGCCGTAAAGGGGCTCGATCATCGCCCGTTGTTGTTCCTGGATCATCTTCTTGACGTCGGGATCATTCATCATGCTGGCCAGCATCTGCCCGAACCCGCCTTTCTTGTCCGCTCCCGTCGCCGTGTCGGCGCGCGAGGCGGCTTCCGCCTCGGCCCCTCCCATCGTGTTGGTGCGAGCCGCCTGTTGGGCCTTGAGCTCGGCGCCCATTTGCTCGGTCAGCCGCAGCAACTGCTCCTGCTGGTGGTCGGCTCGCGCCCTGGCCGCCTCGGCCTCCGCCAGTTGCTGGGCCTTGGCCTCCGCCTCGGCCTGGATTGCCGCCAGTTGCGCCTCCTTTTGAGCATTCTGCCGCGAATGGTTGTAATAGAGCGCCCCCAGGGCCGCCAGGCCCACCGCCAAAATAATGATCAAAACATTTTTCATATTCACTCAGTTGGTTTTGCCTCCGCCGGCGGGGCTGCCCCGGCATCGCGGAGGCGGATTGGCCACGGGTGCATCAGGGCAGGACATGGCCCGGCACCGTGCAGGTCGGCCTGGCGCCCACGGTACTCAAGTTATAAGTGCCTCCTGCGGGACACGCCGGCGTCTGGTTTCGCAGGTAGGGCGCCAAGTCGTTCAAGGTCACGGCCGACCCCGCCGGCTTCCGATTCTCCAGCGCCCACTGCTGCAGCGCGCCGTCAAGGGAACGCAGATTGTTCAGGCACGCCAGGAATGCCGCGTTCGCGTCCATCGTCACGCCTCGCTGCTGCAGCGCGGTCAACTGCGCCTGGGTGAAGAGGCCGCGCACCGGTCCGGGAGCCGTGGCGGTTCCGGCGGCCGTGGCCTGCAGGGCCTGCAGTTGAGCCTGGGCATTTTGGACCTGCGCCTGGGCATCCTGGGCTTGCGACTGCACCGTCTGCACCTGGCGGCTGAGCGTTTGCTTATCTTCCCGCAATTGCCTCACCTCGTTGCGCAGTTTCAAAAGCTCCTGGTTGTCCTGCCGCAACCGGGCCAGCTCCTCGCTTTGAGTCCGCGAGGCGGCCTCCACCGCCTCTTCGGCGGCGGCTTTGGCCTCCTGCAATTGCTGGTTCTCCGCGCGCAAGCCGGCGGCCTCCCGGGCCAGTTGCTGGTTCAACAGGTAAAGATAGGCGCCAACCGCCGCCAATAACCCCAACACAAACCATCGCAATGCTTTCATTTCTGGACTCGTCGTATCCGCGGAGTTCGGCTTCTACAACTAGGCCAAGGCCCCCCGCCGCGCAATCACAAACTCAGTCTGCCTCCCCTGCTGGAGCCGGTCCCGGGGGCAGTTGCGATACGCAGAAGGAGTGACGAACATCTGGCGCCGACCGCCGCCGGACCGTTTCGTGGCTTTCGCGCGGCAGCACGGCCTCACCCTCAAGGGCCACCCGCTGGTGTGGTTTGCGCACAATCCGGACTGGCTGCCGCGAAACCCGGACGAGTTGCGCAAGCTGTACCGGCAGCGTTTTCGGGATATCGCCAGCCGCTACCGCGACGCCATCCCGGTTTGGGATGTCGTCAATGAATCCATCATTACGGAAAAGCAGTACCCGCTTTACACTCCGGCCCGCGCGGGCTCGAGCCGGCGGTCGGGGTCTGGCGAAGAGGCGCGGCGGCGCGGCCGCAGGTCGTCCAGCAGCGAGTAAGCCACGGGGGTGACCAGCAGGGTCAGCAGCAGGCAGAGCGTTTGGCCCCCAATGACCACCACGGCCACGGCGCGCCGTTCCTCAGCTCCCGGGCCGGTGCCGAGGGCCAGCGGCAGCATGCCGGCGATCAGCGTGCAGGTCGTCATGAGGATGGGGCGCAGCCGCTCGCGGTTGCCCTGGAGGATGGCGCTGAAACGGTCGAGGCCCGCCTCGCGAAGTTTGTTCATGTGGTCAATTTGCAGAATGGCGTTCTTCTTCACCACACCAAACAAGACCAGCAACCCCAGGGCGCTGTACAAGTTGAGGTTTTGCCCCGCCAGCAGCAGTGAAACGAAGGCAAACGGGACGGAGAGCGGCAGCGACAAGAGGATGGTGAAGGGATGCAGGAGACTTTCGAACTGCGACGCGAGGATGATGTACATGAGCACAACGGAGAGCGCGAAGGCGAAGATGAACTCCCGAAAGGTGGTTTCCAGTTCCCGCGCCCGGCCGGTGACGGTGGTCGAGTAGCCCGTGGGGAGGCCCATCCGGGCGACTTCCTCCCGCAGCGCCGCAATGCGGTCCGCCTGTGCAAAGCCCGGGGCGACGGCGGCGCGGAGGCTGACCTGGCGCTGGCGGTCGAGCCGGTCAATACGCGAGGCGGTGCGCGTGGGCACGAAGTTGACCACGCTTTCCATCTCGCCGAGGCCGCCATCCTGGCGGGGAACAAACAGGCGGCCGATGATTTCCGGCCGGTTCCGGTCTTCTTCGCGCAGGCGCACCTCGACGTCGTAATCCTCGTTCATGCTGTCATCGCGAAAGCGTGTGACACGCTGGTCCCCGCCCACCATGATGCGCAACGCATCCGCAATGTCGGTGGTGCTCACCCCCAGGTCCGCCGCCCGGTCCCGGTCAATCTCGACACGCAGTTCCGGCTTGTCCAGCTTGAGGGTGATGTCCGCGTCGAGCAAACCGAGCCGCGCGGCATTGGTGCGAAGCCGGTCGGCATAGGCGTACAAAACATCCAGGTCGGGTCCCAGGATCGAAAAGTCTATGTCGAAATTCGGGCCGCCGCCGACAAAGGTCTGGGGATTGCGGATGGCGATCCGCACATCGCTGAATTGACGCAAGCGGCGCCGAATCTCCTGCTGCACCTCCGCTTGGGTGAAATTGTCCTCGAATGCCTTCCAGGGCGGCCATTGCAGCACTCGCCGCCAGCGGAAGGTGCGCTCCTCGTGCGGCGCGAGCCGGATGAAGAAATTGGCGCCATTGACTCCGCCGAAGAACCCGCTGCCCACGGTGGCCAGCACGAGGCGGACGCCGGGTGTGCCGCGCAATTCCTCCTCGATGCGGGTGGCCACCTGGTTCATGGCCTCCAGGCTTGTCCCTTCGGGCGCGGTCACGCGCACGTCGAACTCGCCCTCATCCACGTTGCTGGGCAGATACTCCTGACGCACGATTTTGTAGAGCGGCACCGACGAGGCGATCACCAGCAACGCCAGGCCGGCCACCACCAGGCGCCGCCGGACCGCCCAACGCAAAACCGCCGTATAGAACCGATCTATCGAAGCGTAGAAACCCGTCCGCGACCGCGGTTGTGCAGCGTGGGTTTCTCCGGCCTCCGACGGCGTTCCCGAAGACGCGGGTTCGGCGTGTCCGCGCCTGCGCAGAAAACCGGTCCCGCCCCCGCCGTTGGTCCGCAACAGACGGGCGCTCATCATCGGCGTGAGGGTGAACGAGACCAGCAGGCTCACCAGCACCGCCACCGCGGCGGTGAAGCCGAACTGGTAAAGGAACCGGCCTGAAATGCTGGACATGAAGGAAACCGGCACGAAGATGACCACCAGGCTGAAGGTGGTGGCCATCACCGCAAGCCCAATTTCCGCCGTGGCCGCCCGCGCCGCCTCGAACGGCTTCATTTTCTTTTCCTCGACGAAGCGGAAAATGTTTTCGAGCACCACGATCGCGTCGTCAATCACGATCCCGACCATGAGCACCAGCGCCAGCATGGTCACGCTGTTGAGCGTGAAATCCAGCGCCTTCATCATGCCGAATGCTGAAATAACCGAGGTGGGGATGGCGACCGCCGCAATGATCATCGCGCGCCAGTTGCGCATGAAGAGCAGGACCACCAGGCAGGCCAGCGAGCTGCCCAGGATCAGGTGGCGCTTGATCTCGTGCAGCGCCTCGTAAATGTACCGCGACTGGTCGCGAGTCACGACGAGTTTCACGTCTTCGGGCAGTTGCGGCTCCAATTCGCGCAGCTTGGCCTTCACCCCTTCGATCACGCTCACCGTGTTGGCGCCGGACTGGCGAATCACATCCAGCACGACCGTGGGGGAGCCGTCCAGCCGCGAAAAGGAACGCCGCTCCTTGGTGCCGTCCTCCGCCCAGCCAATGTCCCGCACCCGGATGGGCGAGCCGCCGCGGGTGGCAATCACCAGGTCGTTGAAGGCGCGGGGATCGGTCAGCCGGCCCATCGTGCGCAGCGTCTGTTCCTGCAGCGTGCCGGTGACATAACCGCCGGGAATGTTCGCGTTCTGCCGGGCGACCGCCTCGCGCACCGCCGTGATCGGTATCTGGTAGGCCGCCAGCCGGTCCGCGTCCACCCAAACATTGATCGCGCGCTGAAGGTCGCCGATGATATCCACCTGCCCCACGCCGCCGGCCCGCTCGATGTGGGTTTTGACGATCTTGTCGGCGATCTCGCTCAACTCGCGTTGCGAGCGGTTGGCGGACAGGGCGATGGACAGAATCGGGGTTTGGTCCACGTCAAACTTGGCAATGGTCGGCGGATCGGTGTCGCGCGGCAAATCCCGCACCACCGTGGCCACGCGGTCCCGCACGTCCTGCGCCGCGGCGTCAATGTCCCGCTTCAGGTCGAACGTTACGATCGAAAACGCCGAACCGGAACCGCTGATGGAGCGCAATTCGGTGATGCCCTCGATGGTGTTGAGAACTTCCTCGATGGGCTGCGCCACCTGCGACTCCATTTCCGCCGGGGACGCCCCCGGCAGCCGCGTGCTGACCCGCACCGTCGGCAAATCCACCGACGGGAAACGGTCCACATCAAGGGTCAAATAGCCCGCCATCCCCACGACCACCAGGGTCAGAATGATCATTGAGGCGAACACCGGCCGGCGAATACAAATCTCAGCGAGCTTTTGCACGGGAACTCAATCCGCCTTGAAGGGGTGATTGTATGACTGGAACGGAAAGCTCATATCGAATTCAGGACGCGGGTGTGGCGGCGGCGCTGCCGGAACTTTGGCCGGCGGTTTTAACCGTGAGCGGCTGGCCCGTCCGCAGGCCCGTGGGATTCAATACCACGGTTTCTCCCGGGCTGAGCCCCGACAGAATCTCAATCCACCCGGGCCCGCGCCGGCCAGTGGTGACCGGCTTCTCCACCGCTTTGCCGGATTCGACGGTGACGACTTTCTCGACCCCCGCAAAGACCAGCAGGGCTTGGGACGGAATGCTCAGGCCGGGATCATCGGGGTTCACAACAATTTCCGCCCGGACAAACAGGCCGGGGCGGAGCGTGCCCTGCGCGGGGACATCCGCCTCGACCAGCAGCATTCGCGTCTGCTCGTCCAGGGCGGGACTCAGCCGGGCAATCTCGCCCGCATAGCGGTTGGTGTCCCCGTCAATCGTCAAGCGAACCTCCTGGCCCGCGCGCACCCGCGCCGACTCGCGCTCCGGCACTTGCAGGCGCAGCCGCAAGGGAGTGGTTTTCACCACCTGCAAAATGGGCGTGCCGGCCGAGAGGTATTCCCCCAAACTCGCCCGGCGGCTCTGCACCGCCCCCTCAAACGGCGCCAGGACCGCCGTGTCGGCCAGTTGCTTCCGGGCCAGGTCATATTCCGCCCGCCGCTCGGCCAGCGCGGCAATCCGGGTGCGCGCTTCCTCCAGCGCGGTTTCGTGCCTGGCCAGCGCCACGCGGTAGGTTGCCTCGACGGTGTCCACCTCGGACGCTGAGGCAATTCCCTGGCGGGAAAGATTCAAGACGCGTTCCCGGTTCTTCGCAGCCTCTTCCAGCACGGCCTGTGCCTGCTTGATAGACGCCACGTTGCTCAGCTCGACCCGGTCATCCTCCCCTTCCGCCGGCAGGCCCAGGGCGGCCCGCGCCTGCCCCAGCGCCGCCGCGGCCTGCTGCAACCGCAGTTCGTAATCGCGCCGTTCGATCTGGGCCAGCAAATCGCCCTGGCGGATGGCGCTGCCCACGTCCACACGCAGCACCTCCAGCCGCCCGGGCACTTTGGCGCTGAGCATGGACCGCTCCTGCGCCGCAAGCGTGCCGGTCACGGAAATCGTTCGGCTCATGGGGCGGACGCTGGCGCTGGCAACCGTGACCGCCTGCTGCGCGGCAGCCCGCGCCGCGTGCGGCTGCGGGGGGCTGGATTTGCCGCAGGCAACCAGCGCGACGGCCACCGCCCCGAAACCACACCTCAACGGACGCACTCTCATGCGCCCAATACTATTCGGCAAGCCCCGCCGGTCGCCATGAAAATCAGCTTGAGAAAAATTTCGTGAATGACGAACAGGACCGTCTTCGTCTAAGGTCATGTTGGATTGTAGCCCGGGCGGATGCTTGTTTTTTTGGCGCGCCGCCGGGTGGAGTCCATTGAGCCCGGCGTTAACGGTCTCTTGTTCTGTCCGCGTGGAAAATTTATGAGCCATCAGCCTGCCAATCGCCCGCGCCGGTCTGCAATCAGACCCGCTCTTATCGAACCCCCTCGTTTTAACCGCCGCCAGTTCCTGTCTCGCGCCGTGCAAACCGGCGCGGCTCTGGCGGTCCCGTTGATCGTTCCCGGCGCGGTCCTGGGCCGCGATGGCGGAGTGGCGCCCAGCGAGCGGATTATTCTCGGCGCCATTGGCATCGGCGGGCGCGGCAACTATGTGCTGGGGTGTTTTCTTGAGGAGCCGGATGTGCAATTCGTGGCCGTTTGCGATGTCAAAGCCGAACGGCGCGAAGCGGTTCGCGCCCGCGCGAATGCCAAATATGGCAACCAGGATTGCGCGATCTATCGCGATTTGCGCGACTTGCTTGCTCGCGACGATCTGGACGCGGTGCTCATCGCCACCGGCCCGAACTGGCACGCCCTGGCCGCGATTCTCGCAGCCCATGCGGGCAAGGATGTGTATTGCGAAAAGCCCTGCACCAAGAACATCGCGCAAAGTCTGGCGCTGGCGGAAACCTTCCGCCGAACCGGCCGGGTCTTTCAGGCCGGCACCCAGCGGCGGAGCCTGCCGAATTTTGCCTTCGTGGTGGACCTGGCGCGCCGGGGCAAGCTGGGAACGCTGCAAATGCTGCACGCGCACCCCGGCGGCCTGGGCACCGCCACCAGTGGCTGGGCCGAACCGCAACCCGAGCCGCCCCGCGAGCAGGTGGATTGGGATTTGTACCTCGGGCCGGCGGCCTGGCGCCCCTTCAACAAGAAATTCCTCGACGGATTCAATTTCGAAAAAGGCGGCGGCCTCGTCGGCGGCGGCTGCCTGGAATGGGGCTCCCACTGTGTGGACCTGTGCCAGTGGGCCAACGACGCCGATCACACCGCTCCCGTTGAATACGAACCGGTGGGCAAGGAACTTCACGCGCGTTACGCCAACGGCGTTCGTCTGGTCGTTCGCAACGACGGCTGGATGGGCCTGGGCTCCTGCCCCGTTCGCTTCGAAGGGGACAAGGGCTGGGTCGAAACCGGCGATGACGGCGACATTGCCGCCAGCTCGCCCGATTTGCTCGCCGGCCGCGGCGCCAAAGTTTCCGGTTACCCCGCCAATTTCCACGTGCGCGATTTTCTCGACTGCGTGAAGAGCCGGGGGAAAACCCGTGCTGACGCCGACGCCGCCTGCTACGCGCACATCGCCTGTCACGCGGCCAACATCGCCCTGTTCCTGGGCCGCAAGGTTTATTACGACCCGCTGAAACATCAGTTCATTGGCGACGAACAGGCCAACCGCCTTCGTTCCGAAGCCTTCCGCGAACCCTGGCGAATCTAACCCGCAACCGCTCATCCCATGCTCATCCCTTCCTCTATGACGTTCCGATTCCAAAGCCTTTGCGGGCTGCTGCTACTGGCGGCGGCCGTCCTTTTTTCCGTCTTCGCCACGTCCTCGCCCGCCCAAACGGCCACCACCAACCAGGAGCCCGAACTGATTCGGCTGGTCCAGTCGAATGCGCCGGCCGGCGAACGCGCCGTCGCCTGCAAACTTCTGGCGATTTACGGCAGTGACAAAGCCGTGCCGGCACTCGCCGCCTTGCTGTCTGACGAACAACTTGCCTCGTGGGCGCGCATCGCCCTTGAGGTGATCCCCGGCCCGGCCGCCGATCGCGCCTTGCGCGAGGCCGCCGCCCACCTGCGTGGCAGACTTCTGGTCGGTGTTGTCAATTCCATCGGCGTCCGGCGCGACCCCCAAGCCGTTGGGGTCCTGATCCAAAAGCTGGACGATTCCGACCCGGAGGTGGCGTCGGCCGCCGCCGTTGCCCTGGGCCGGATCGGCGGCTCCAAAGCCTCCAGCGCCCTGGTGAAGGCCCTTTCCCGCGCGCCGGAAACCGTGCGGCCGGCTGTCGCTGAGGGTTGCATTCGTTGCGCGGAGGATTTGCGCCTGGCGGGAAAAAATTCGGCTGCGGTCAAGGTTTATGAAGCCGTGCGCAAGGGAAGCGTGCCCAAACAGAAAATGCTGGAAGCCACGCGCGGCCTGATATTGGCCCGCGGGGACAAAGGCATTCCGTTGCTCGCCGAGCAGTTGACCTCCCCCGACAAGGCCCGCTTCGCCATCGGCCTGCGGACCGCCCGGGAACTGCCCGGGAAGAAGGCCACCGAAGCCGTTATCACCCAGTTGCGCCAGGCGCCGGCCGAGCGGCAGCCGATGTTGCTCCTCGCCTTGGCCGACCGCAACGACCCGGGCGCCATGCCCGCCATCCTCGAAGCCGCAAGGACCGGCTCGCCCCGCCTGCGCCTCACGGCCGTGAATGTGATTGAGAAGTCCGGGGACCGCTCGACCGTCCCCGTGCTGATCGAAACCGCTGTCAGCGGCGATGCCCAACTCGAGCCCGCTGCCGTGGCGGCCCTGGTCCGATTGCCGGGCGAGGACGTGGACGGCGACCTGCTGGCCAGGCTTCGCCAGTCCGCCGGCAAACAACGGGAAGTCCTGGTCCGCGTCACCGGCCAGCGACGCACCCCGGGCGCTTTCCCGCTCATCCTGGCCTCGGCCGACAACCCGGACGCTGGCGTTCGCAGCGCCGCCTTCCAGGCCCTTGGCGCCTTGGCAGGGGCTGACCAGATTCCGCGCCTGATTGAGTTGCGTGATCAGAGGCAGGAGCCCCGCGAACGGGCCGAAGTGGAAAACGCGCTGCTTGCCACCTGTGGACGGTCCGGCGCGGCGGCTGTTCCCCACCTCGGAGTCTTGATTCACAGCAGCGACAGCTCCGCGCGCGGCCTCGGGCTCCGCGCGCTGGCAGCGGCCGGCGGCCCCGAAGCCTTGAAGGCGGTGATCGCCGCGTTGAAAGACCCGGAGACGGAAATCCAGGACGAAGCCGTCCGCACCCTCGCCACCTGGCCCAACACCTGGCCCGAAGACGCCGCCGTGGCGGAGCCCCTCCTGGGCCTGGCCAGGGCCGGCGCCCGCAAATCCCATCAGGTCCTGGCCCTGCGCGGTTATCTGCAGTACGTGCAGGGCGATCGCAAGCTGGCGCCGGGCGAGAAAGTTGCCAAACTCCGCGACATCCTGCCCTTGATTGAGAGGCCGGAAGAAAAGCGCCTGGCCATCTCGGTGGCCGATGAGATTTCCGATCCCGGGGCGCTCGAGTTGCTGCTGACTTTTGCCCAGGACGAAACCGTCTCGCGCGAGGC